>CAZFPK010000005.1:0-93728 GCA_964521025.1 uncultured Candidatus Cloacimonadota bacterium
TATCAACAGATTCGATGAGCAAGTTGCGTTAATTTGAAGTGGGAAATGTTAGTTATATTATTAAACAAACTTAAACAATGTCGTTGCATCTATTTCTTCTAAATTATTAAGTGTACGCTCTCGATTTTGGATAATATGCGTAATTTGTAATTGATTTTTTTCTCATTTTTAAGAAATTTCAGATTCACTCATAAACTATTTTCCTTATCCGGTTCATAAACCAAAACTCGTTTGTTATTTTTTCTCCAGTCAAAATATGCGTCTTTAACTTCCATTAACCATAATATTTTCCGGTCTTCATTAACAAAAGTCAAGACATCGAGGTAATGCATTCTCCCGTCTTTTCCCTTAAAACTCTTCTGCGGAAGTTCGACCGTGATTTTACCTGCCCTGTTAATGATCGTAATCTCATTTATAAAAATCCCTTGAGCAACTTCAATAATCGCTCGTGCTTCCACAATTCCGGAACTAACATCTCTGAATTTTATATCCATATCAACCTCATAACTGACCAATTTCCTGCAACATTTTTTGAAACCAAACCTTTTTGAAATCAAACGGTTTTCCACCTTTTATCCGTCCGAATTTAATACATTTTAATTTATTATCATTTTCATCCAAACCGACAACTCCGCTTTGTCCATCCAAACCGCATTGCACAGCAAGATCCGCAGTTCTGAAAATCAAATCCAGATCCTTTTTATTGGGAGCAGCAGAACGGGCAAAATATCCGCTTTTCTGAACGAGAACTTTTTCCGCTTTCAGCATCTTGGCAAATCTTTTCGCGAACCATTGCCCGGGATTGATCTTATCCAAACGGACATGTCCAAAAGCATCACGAATGACCTCTTCCCCGTTCGCGTCCATTTCCGCAACAATACTTTCAACTCCCGCTCCTTCGCTCAAGAAAATATTTACTCCGTCTTTTTCGTCCATTATTTTATTTAATCTTTCTGCTTCGTTGGAAATATCCAATTCCATTTCCGGGATATAAATCGCATCAATATCCCAACGCTCTTTGAAAAGTAAGATATCCGGCAGGAATGATTTCTTTTCCAGCCTTTTCCGATATTCCAGAGCTGTTGCCGCAGTTAACCAACCGCAATTCCTGCCCATAACTTCATGAATTATCAATTGCCTGGAACTGGTCGTGTTCTCATTGGCAACATTTTCAAAGAAGAATGCTCCCTGCTCGGCAGCAGTCCAAGCACCTAAAGTTTGCTGGATTGGATAAACATCGTTATCAACAGTTTTGGGAATACCGACGACTGTAAGTTTATATCCGCTTTTTGCCAGATATTTAACTAATTCAGCTGCTCCGGTGTTGGTATCATCCCCTCCGATTGTATGAAGGATTGTGATCCTGTCTTTTTCAAGTTGTTTTGCCGCTACTTGAAATGGTTCTTCTCCTTCTTTGATATAACCTTTCTTAACGCAATCTTCGACATTGGATAATTTCACGCGGCTGTTCCCGATCACACTTCCACCGTATTCATAAAGTAGTTCCGCATTGTCCCTTACCTTTTGATTTACTTTAATGGAATTTCCCAGAAGCAGTCCTTTATATCCGTTCAAATAGCCGATTATTTCCGCTTCCGGTATTATTTCCGTATATTTTTTTATCAACATTCCGATCGAAGCTGATAGACACGGCGCAATTCCTCCGGCTGTTAAAATTCCGACTTTTGTTCTTAGCATTTAATTCTCCTCTTTTTTGGGAGTGAAGCAACCGTGTTGGTTCATAGCGACAAAGTTGCTTCCCGATCAATGAGATGCAAGCATCTCAAAATGAAACATGGTTGCACTACTCCAAATACGGTCTATCATGACAAGTATTTTTTAACTTTTTAGATAAAAAAAATAGCCCTGAAAATAATTCAGGGCTATTCAATTAATTTATCTATGAAAAATCTATTCTGTCACAATCATTTTTTTCGTGTAAACTTCAGTTCCGGCTTCCAATTTATAGAAATAAATTCCTGAAGCAACAGCATTACCGAAATTATCCGTTCTATCCCAGACAAATGAATCTCCTTTTGACGAACCCTGATAAAGAACTTTAATTGTCTGACCTTTTGTATTATAAATCGATAATTTACATACTTTTTCTTCGGTCAAACTAAAACTGATCGTTGTTCTATTCGAAACAGGATTAGGATAATTCTGGAATAATCCATACCTTTCAGAATCAGGACCATCAGGATCTTCACCTTCAATAGGAATTGTTAAGGAAATTGGACCGTAAATATCGGTTTCTCCGGAATTGCTTTGACTTTCGATCCAGTACCAATAGGTTGAACCTTCCATAACTTCACTTTCATCGACAAAAACATATTCGGTTGGTTCTGATGTTGTTCCTGCACCATCAATCAATCCGGAGTTTATTTGAATGGATTGCTCAGCATTTTCACTATCTCCGCGATAGATGTTCCATCCGGCATTTTCTGTTTCGGTTTGCGTCGTCCAATAAAGTGAAAGTGTTCCGGAAGCATATTGGGCAGTAAATTCGCTCAATGTAACAGCTAATGGTGGTTCTTCAGTAATAGCGATATTGTCTATTTCCCACCAACGAGCAGCATCGTCAGAATAATATTTAAAAGCCAGATAAATGCTGTTAGCAGGAAGCAAAGAAAGATCGACTGTAGTCGGTGTCCAGGTTTCTTCGACAGGAGGAATAGTGAATGATAACTCAATCCAGGTAGAACCTGTGGGATCACCTAAACCAGAATAATCGGTGGAATAATATAATCTTAAATAATTGTCCGCATCTTGATTTCCATATCTCCACCATGCATCAAATGCTAGTTGTTCATCAGAATAATTACCAAAATTGATGCTTGGTAATATCATCCAATCCTCGTCGATCGGATCAGTGTTAGGATAACCATTTATATTTGCATATCCCGAAGTAACATACCAGTAGTCGTCTCCAGAGACATCATAAGTGTAAATATCACCAAAACCAGAGGAGAAATCTTCATAGTAAGGAATTGTTGTTGTTGCTGGATCAGTAACCGTATAATTTAATTCTGCTGAAGTTGAACTTTCGGGTACATCATCTTCGGCGTAAACTTCATAATAAACTGTGGTTCCATCAGACTGAGCTGGAATGTCAGAATCTGTTGTATATGTATCCCCACCGGAATTTGACATATTGATAGTATTTGTTAAGCTTCCTGAAACCAAGCCCCAATGTAACTCAACTAAGGTTATCGTTCCGTCTGAATCCGTAACATCGGCTGATACTGAAACTGTTGTTGAGGAGGTGATATCAGCGGCTGGAGTTTGAACAATATTTGCAATGACAGGAAGTGCATTTCCAAATCCTTGAGTTATGGTTATATTATCTAGATAAATTCCTTCATCATTACTTGTTAGATTATTAAATTGTAAAGTAATATCAAGTCCGGAACCGCTAACAGGTATATCTAATCTGGAAAATGTTTCAAAATCACTTCCAACTCCAGTACCATGACCATCAGTTATTGCGGGTAATTCTTCTCCTACATCACCATCTCCGTCAAAAGCTAAATCTAAAGCTGCTGGTTCGTTATAACCATCATCTGGGATATGTTGAACCCACATCAAGTTTTGATTTGCTCCACCATCTACAGTAAAAGTAATTAGAAGTTCATCTGTAGAATCCCAATCATTGGTATTTGGTGTAAGAAAGTCGATTGAGAATGAAAATGTAGTTGCTCCTGTAATATCAATTTGATCTAAAACAATCGATGGGTTACCAGAGATATCCTCAGCAGCCCATAAATAAGTTGCGTTTCCACCAATATCAGGATTTACACGATTAAAAACATCAGTAGTACCTGAACCGAAAGTTGTTGAAGGTGTATAACCATCACCTTCTGTTTCAAAATCAATTGTAGTTTGTCCAAAGATTAAAATAGTTAAAACCAAAAAACTAAAAACCAAAACTAACTTTTTCATATACCCTCCTAATTTTTTTATTGAAAAATTCTGCTTACCAAAACTCTTTTTAAGGAAATATCTGTCAAACACTTTTTTAAATTTTTCCAAATTTTTTTTTATTGATTTTTCAAAAAATTTACTAATCATCAAAATGAGTGGTGATAATCGTGAAAAACAAAAAATCATTTACAAAAAAACAGCAAAAATATGTTAGACGAAAAAATTAATTGGAGATTTTATGAAAAATGTAATCTTAATGATCGTTCTTTGTTTTTTGTGTTTTACTCTTCTTTCCAGCGAGATATTATTCAAAACACTTCCCGACGGAATGGAAATAGCAGTAAAGGAAAACACGAATAACACTTCTGTCGGTTTCTATTGTTTTGTGAAAACCGGTTCGGTTAATGAAGGAAGATATTTAGGAAAAGGGATTTCTCATTACCTCGAGCATGTTGTTTCCAGTGGTTCGACCAGGTTCCGCAGCGAAGAAGAATATGAACAAATAGGTAAAGAAATGGGTGCCTTAGTCAATGCTTACACAACTTACGATGCAACTGCTTATCATATTATTGTCGATAAACAATACGAGGATGAAGCGTTGAAGATCCTTTCCGAACAAATGCAATTCTGTATTTGTGACTCGATGGAAGTTGCCCGGGAAAAAGAAGTTATCTTAAAAGAAATTGTTATGCGATCGACACCGTCACGCTCAAAAGTATATCAACGCGCTCAGGAATTGACTTTTCCAAATTCCAACAAAAAATACCCGGTCATCGGTTACCCGGAATTATTCAAGACGATTTCCCGCGATGAATTGCAGGATTATTACGAACAGAGATATGCTCCCAACAATATGGTTTTTGTCGCAGTTGGTGATTTTATCGCAGAAGAGATGATGACCAAACTCGAAAATACATTTCAGGATTTTTCGAGAAAACAATTGGATCCGGTTTATCTTCCGACACAGAATATCAGAACCGGCAATCTGGAATTTATCGAAGAATTTGATATTCAGCAGCCAATGGTTTTTATTTCAACAATCATCCCCGGTTCTGACTATGAGGATGCAGTTGCTTTGAACGGAGCAATGGATATATTGTTTTCCAAAAGAAAATCTCCTATCCGTTATAAATTGATCGAAGAATTGAAACTGGTAAATTATATTTACGGATATGCAGAAATTTCCAAGAACTCACCCGAAGGAACGGTCAATATCAGGTTTGAAGCCAAAGATCCTGTTCGAGTTCAGGAGATCATCAATATTATCGATGAGGACATTAAGAAGTTTTCTATCTCAGGAATATCTACACGAGATATTGATAACTTTATTACGCGCCGGAAAGCACAAAAACTTCTATCAACTCCTGATGCTGACCGGGAATGCAATCGGATCGGCTGGAGTTTGATGAGATACGGAATTCCTGATAATTATGAATCTCTCTTGGATCAGTATGAATCTTTGACACCGGAAATTATCCAAAATGCTCTCAGAAAACATCTTTTGCCGAAGAATCGAGTTGTATTTTATGCATTTCCAAAAGGTTCGAAATCCGTGTTGGATGAAAAAGAAAAAATTATTGCAGAACAAACAGAACCTGAGAAATTCCAATTAAACAAAAACCTGACCTTGATCTATAAGAAAAATACGGAAAAACCGATCATCAGGGGAATTGTTAGTCTGCCGATAACAGAAGATTATGAAACCAACGAAAATGTTGGAACACTTTCTTTTATGACCAAACTGATGTTCAAAGGCTCCGAAAATTATCATCCGCTCGATATCTCCGAATGGAAAGAAGACCACGCTGTTACTTTCTGGACATCGGTCGGCACTTTTATGCGGATTACCTTTAAGTGCTTAAAAGATGATTATCCCAAATTTAAAGACATGCTGTTCGATGCTTTTAACAATCCAACTTTCCCGGAATCGGAAATCAATCTTATCAAAGATGAAATCGTTGAAAACCATAACAGAAGTCAAAGCAGAGCTGGTTATTTACATAGCGATTTCAGATCGCAGCAATTGTATTCCGGACAGAAAGACGGACTTTCCAAAGAGAAACAAATCGAGATCATACAAAATTTGGATCGACCGGAATTGATCAATCTTCATGATAAATATTTTAGGACAGAAGAAGCTCTAATTACTATCTTCGGTGATCTGGAATTTGAAGAAGCAGAAGAATATGCGAAAGAGATTTTTAAAAAAATTCCAAAAGGGAAAATCAAAGGCGAAAAAACTTTTTTGAAAGTTCCTGATATTTCCGAAACATTTATCAACATTTATGATTTTGAGCAGGTTAACATTAATCTGAACTTCATCGCTCCCAAAATAAATTCTCCTGCTTTTTGGACGATGATGGTGATCGAGAGTATTTTGAGAGGTGCTCGCGGAAGACTACATAAAGCTACTCGCGGTGTGAATGATCTGGCATATTTTACTAATGCTTCCTATGACTTTTATCCTAATTATGGATTCTTCCGACTAACAAGTCAGACATCCATTGATAAAAAGGATGAATTAATTGAAGTTCTGCAAAACGAAATAAAAAAACTTAAACAGGAAGATATAACTGTTGATGAAATAAATCTGGCAGTCGAAGAGCAGCAGAAGATCATGGAGACATTCTTAACTGACAATCAGCTTCCTAACTATATGTCTTTTTATGAAATGATGGGATTGGGATATGATTTTATTGATAAAAGTTCTGAATTGATGAAGCAGATAACCCCTGAAGATATTAAGCGTGTTGCTAATAAATATTTCAAAAATACTGCTTTGATCATTTCCGAACCAAATGAAGATGTGGAATTAATGGTGGAATGAATAGCCATAAAAAGGAACAAAAAATGAAATGTGAAACCATACAAGATTGTTCTCAACTCGCACTTGTAGCAAGTCGAGTCCAATCTCTGTCATTCCGAGGTTTCTTACTACGGCTTCAAGCGAGGAATCTAAAAAACCTCATCCCCAATCCTTCTCCTGCGAGGAGAAGGGAGAAATTGTGGGAATAATTTTATAAGATTCTTCGAGAGAAAAGCATCCGGCAGCTGCCGGACAGAATGACACAAAAAAACATGAGCTCATGAAATTAGATAATATCGCAGATTTTCATTTTAAATATGATATACCAATAGTCTGTACTGCTATTCATAACGGACATTTTATCAGTAAAAATATTGAAAAAAACCTGGCAGTTCCGGAAATTATCAGGCAGAAAGAGGAAGATTCTAATACGGAATTTTTTGCTGAAATCTGTTCAAATAGAATTATTGGAAGAACCAGCAGGTTCGAGATCGATTTGAATAGAACTCCGGAAAAAACAATTTATCTAAAACCGGAAGAAGCATGGAATTTAAAAGTTAGAAAACGAACACCGACAAAAGCCGAATTCGACCAATCCTTACAGAAATATCGAAAATTCTATGCAGAGGTTGAATCACGATTCCGGAAAATGAAAGACAAATTCGGGGAATTTTTTGTTTATGATATACACTCCTACAATTATCGAAGAGAGGGACACGATAAACCTCCCGCTGATCCGGAACTGAATCCGGAAATCATTTTAGGAACAAATAATATGCCTGAAAAATGGCTGCCGCTTGTGCATAATATTCAGGATGACTTGCGGGAAATCGATTATTTCGGCAGACAGCTCGATGTACGATTTAATATCAAATTCCCGGGTGGAAATTTTTCACGCTGGATCCACAGAACATTTCCTGATTCTGCTTGCTGCGTAGCGATCGAGTTCAAAAAAATATTTATGGAAGAATGGAGCGGAGAGATTTTTGAGGATAGGATTTTAAGGTTGAGAGAAGGATTGGAATCGACATTTGAGAAAATTTTGGAGAATTTGAAACAACTTTAATTATGACTCAATTCTATTTTATTTTAAGATTTTAATTTGTTTTGATCTCAACATTCTTTCATCTTTTGTGATCAGTATAAAATCATTTACTAAAGCGGTTGCAGCAATAAATCTAACGGCGGGATCCTGATGCGGAATATCTATAAATCTGCTTTCAATTGCGATTTCATTGGTTAATTCTGCTTCTTCCATTGGACTATTTTCTAAAGCTTGATAAATCCATTTTTCCGGTGTTGGATGGAGCTTGATTCTGTTCTTTTCTGCTAAATCATACATTCCCAAATGGAAACTGGTGATATGTAAAATTCATTACTATTATTTATAAGAATTTCAGTAATATTCGAGTAAGTTTTTCAGGCTCTAATAAACTCCATAACCAGATATGAGTAACTAAACAGGTATTTCATTTTGTTAAAACTTCCCATAAATTTAATTCAGTCACAGGAGAAATAATATCACCAATAATTTTCCCTGAATCTTTCATACAACCTAACCATGAATCATTTTTTGAAGAAAAAACAGGGATAATTTTAAAAATAATTTTCCCTTTTTAGCAGTTGCTATTGGTTTATGAGTGTTACTTATCATTTCAATAATATAATTGAAATTCTTTTTAAACTGTGAAAGTTGTATCTGCTGCATTCGTGCTCCTACTTTACTAAAAAATATTATATCCGATTATTATTAGTTTCATAAATAACAATCAATACCTATCTTTAAAAAAACAGTTCGTTTGTCAATTTTTTTTCTTGTCATAATATGTAAAAAACATTTTTGGGAATTTGCCTTTGCTGGATTTTTCAAATCCAAAAAGTAGCAGAGATTCAGCGGATATAGTTCAGCTGGTAGAACATCAGCTTCCCAAGCTGAGTGTCGCGGGTTCGAGTCCCGTTATCCGCTTATTTTTTTACTGTCCCAAAATTGTCCCACAATAAGTTTTTTTGTATAGTATTCTTTCCAAAGCGATGAATTTAATATTTTCGCTATCTCGCTTTATCCCAGTCAATTAACGACACACTAATAAAAAGAAGATCGTGAATTTCAAATGGCATAAAATGTGCAATCTATTGTTTGTAGATAGTGCATAGATGTGAAAAGAAAAATAATCGAGGAGGTAAGGTGAAAAGTTTTACAGTTTTACTCGTAATAATAGCCGTTTTATCAGGTTGCGCGTTTGGAACAATTTCCCGGTTTTCTGAAAAATACACTGAAGGAAAAACGAATGTCATAGCAAATTCCAGTTTTGAAAAGAAAGAATCATATTTTTCCGATCAGCCGGAAGGATGGGTTGTATCCAATGAAATGGAAAATTCTATTGTCTGGGAGGTTGAAGCCGATGACCAACAAGATAAGTGCATTAAGATCCGAAATTCCTTTGAAAAAACTTATTTGATCTCCGACGAATTTTCTTTAAATTCTCAATCCGTTTATTATACCAAATGTCAGATCAAATCGGAAAAACCAACCTCAAAATCAGTAATATTGCATTTACTGGCTTTTGATAAAAACGGCAAGGTTGTTAACGAATATAGTGAAGAAGCAGTTCTTAATTCGGATTGGAATTTAGTTGAACTTACAAGTGGTTTTTTCAATCAGAATGCAGTTACCGGACGCGTCTCGCTCTCCATCCCGGAAGATGATGATAATGCTTTTTGGATCGATGATGTGGAAAGTTATAATGTCCATAAATTCGCTTACAGGTATCAAACGGATTAAGTGTTCCCAAAATCCTGAGATAATTGACCGGTTTGTTTTCAAGCCGGTTTTTTTAGAAAAAACTCGCAAATCAATTGACATATTTCACCTTTTTTTTTCTTTCAGTTTATGAAAAATAGTACTTATTTCAAAAAGATTGTAAGTCCCATTGGTGACTTATTATTAGTTGCTTCCGAACAATATCTGAGATCTATAAAATTTGAAAGCGAGCAATTCAAATTACCCATATTTCGGGAGAAAGCGGCAACAAAAAAAGTTTTACTTTAAATTTATGATGAGATTGAAAAAGTGGAGATAAAATTTCTGAACAATTTTGTTCCCAAATGGAATTTTGAACAAGAGAAAAAGTACGAGATTAGAATCTCGTTTTACAAAAATGAAAAAAATATCAGTTATTTTGATCATAATTATATCTCTGTTTTTCCTGGTTTACGCCCAAAAAACAGAGATCTTGAAAGAAGCTCTCTATTATTCCAAACTGGATAAAAATTACATAAAATGCGAACTCTGTCCGAATTATTGCTTGCTTGGATCTGGAGAAACCGGGACTTGCGGAGTGCGCAAGAATATCGAAGGAACGCTTTACTCACTGGTTTACAACAAACCGATTTCCATTCATATCGATCCCATCGAGAAAAAGCCTTTGTATCATTTTTTACCTGGAACTCAAATCCTTTCATTAGCAACTGTCGGTTGTAACCTGCGCTGCATTTTCTGCCAGAATTGGGAAATTTCTCAATCGAGACCTAAAGGAGTTCGGGCTTACGAGAAAACTCCAGAAGAGATTATTGAAATTACTAAGGAAAATAATTGTCAAAGCATTGCTTTCACCTACACGGAACCAACGATTTTTTATGAATATATGCTCGATATCGCTAAACTGGCAAAACAAAAGAACATCAAAACGGTTTGGGTAACTTGCGGATATATTAATGAAAAACCTCTGCGTGAACTCTGTCAATATCTCGATGCTGCCAATATCGATCTGAAAGGATTTTCCGAAGAATTTTATCAGACTTATACAACCGGAAGATTGCAGCCGGTTCTCGATTGCCTGAAAACAGCAAAACAAGAAAGCCTGTTTTTTGAGATAACCAATCTCGTCATTCCGGATGCGAATGATGATCCGGAAATTATCAGAGGAATGTGCAACTGGATTGGAGAAAATCTCGGCTTTGATTATCCACTCCATTTTTCCCGCTTTTTCCCGAATTATCAACTGCTGAATCGACCAGCAACTCCTCTGAAAACCCTGGAAACTGCAAAAGATATTGCTCTCGAATCCGGAATTCAGTTTGTTTATATTGGAAATATCACAACTGAATACGAGGATACATTTTGTCCGATTTGTGAGGAAAAAATCATCGACCGTTCAGGGTATTTGATCAAATCGCAATTTCTGGAGAATGGAAAATGCAGGTTTTGCGGAAGTGAGATTTCCGGAGTTTTTGAGTAACCTGTACTTTGCGAAAGTTATCTTCTCTGAAATTCTTATGTCGGAACTTCCGCAAAGATTTAAAGGAGTGTTGTCTGGTGGTATTTTTGCAGAAATTAGTAACAAGAATTTCTCCTTGGGAACTACCGCAAAGTATGCCCATCCATTTTCCCTTAATTTCCGGTTTTATCTCATCGGTTTCTCAGGTTATCCTGTTGCGCGAGTTGATGATCGCAGTTAACGGAAATGAGATCATTTTTTCCTTTTTTCTTTCGATCTGGCTGCTGCTGGTTGCTTTCGGAACATTTCTTCATAAAATTATTAAGATCAAAAAAACTACCAGGAAAAATATCTGTCTTTTGATCTTATTTTTGCTTCTTTTTTCTCCTATTCAATTTTTATTGATCCATTTCCTGACTTTAAAATTATCACTCATTTCAGGATTGATCATCGATATTCCAACTCTGATCTTGATCGCTTTTATCACTCTCACACCCGGATGTCTTCTCATCGGATTTTTATTTCCGCTTAATTGTCGTTTATTTTCTAACCTGCAAAACCCGGTTCACAAAGTCTATATCCTGGAATGTTTCGGTATGATTTTAGGTGGAATCTACTTCTTCCTTTTTATTCTTTTTATGGGAAATTTCCCATTATTAGTTTTAATGAGTTTCATTTCAATTTTTTATTTGTGGATTTACGAAAGAAAACTTAAATTCCTGGTAATTGCTGTCTTTCTATTGATTTTACTGCTATTTTCTAACTCGATTTTTTCTAAAAATTATGCAGCTCATTATATTCCGCAAAGCCTGGTTTCCTCGCAAGATTCTCATTACGGAAGATTCGATGTTACCGACTCGGAACAGCAGCAGAATTATTTCCGGAACGGCATGCTTCTCGCAAATTCCGAAAATAAAAATTATGCGGAAGAAATGGTAAACTTTGCTCTACTCCAACATCCGCATCCGCAACAAATCCTTTTAATCGGAGGATTATTAAATGGATTTTTAAGGGAATTGCAAAAAGAAAATTCTCTGAATAAAATCGATTACCTGGAAATGGAAAAAAATATCATCGAATTTTACGAAGAAAATTTCCCACAAGTAAAATCCAGACAAAAAGTAAATTTCATCAAACAAGACCCGGTAAAATATCTAAAAAATAGTTCTGAAAAATACGATCTGATCTATGTAAATGTTCCTGATCCGTCCTCGATTTTTCTGAACCGGTTTTATACTTCGGAATTTTTCACTTTTCTAAAAAGCCATTTACAAAATGAAAAATCTGTTTTTTTGATAACGGTCAGTAATTCCGCCAATTTCCTTTTACCTGAACTGGCGGAATTGAACTCCATCATCAAAACAACTTTTTCCGAAATTTTTGAAAACACCGTTGTAATCCCCGCGAAAAAATGTATTTATATTGGAAGTTCCAATAATTATATTTCCCCTGATCCCGGAATTTTGATCCAGAGAATGGAGCAAAGAGATAAAACCGGAAACTGGTTCAATTCCGCTTTGATCGACGATGTCTGCAATGAATTCAGGTTGAAAGATTTTCAGAGAAGCATTTCTCGATTCGATCCGGTAAAAAACACGAATTTGAATCCGAAAGCATATTTGCTGACGATCTTATTCTGGACTAAACATCTGAATATTTCACTGTCAAATGTTGTGAATTTCTTAAAAATCAACCGATTAATTTTGATTTTCTTGATCCTGATTTTCATATTTTTGATCCCTTATTTATCCAAAAAGATTTCTGGAAATACGATAAATTTCAAGCAAAATTTCAACATCTTTTCCATTAGTTTTATCGCCCTTATTTCCGAACTGGTGCTCATCTATTTGATCCAGATCAATTTCGGATTCGTCTATTTTGTGATCGCGATTTTTACCATTACATTCATGCTTGGTTTGAGTTTTGGATTTATCATTTCGGAAAAAATTCGATTCTCGATCTCCTTACTTTTTCTAATTTTCATTTTTATCCTGTTTGTATTGTTTCTTGTTTCACATTCTGTTTTACCTTTAATTATGATCTTTCTTTTTAATACATCTTTTGCGATTTTGGAAGGTTTGATCCTCTCCAAAAATCTCTCTGAAATAAAAACTCAGGAAACCTCAAAAATCGGAACTTTTTTCTATTTTCTCGATACTCTGGGTGCAACATCCGGAGGATTTGTTCTCGGATTTTTCCTGCTTCCTTTTTTGGGGATCAAGGAAATAATTGCATTCTTAATGGTAATTTTAATCATGAATCTTATCTTAAGAATGAAGTTCAGGAATTTTTTTGTTGATTAGTTTTTTGCGATTTTATAAGTGTCTTTATTTATTGGAAACCGTTGAAACGGTTATGGATAGGCAGTATTCTGTTTTCACCCGATTGAAATCGGGTGTTGTTCTGAATAAAATTTAAAAATTACGGATTGTAGCAGGCGTTAGAAAGATGTATAAAATCCATACCGACTTTTGGAATTCAGAACAGCACCACAATTGTTTACTCCGGCTTTTGACGGACATTGTGGTGAATCGATGACGAATTAAACGGACTTCAACCATTCACAAAATTTCCAAAATTGGAGGTGAAGATGAAAAAGACAATAATAATTTTGATGATAATTTTCAAAGTATTGTTGATCTCCCAAACACGAAGACCGGCAGTTTCGGGAAGATGGTATCCTTCCAATAAAAAAGAACTGACTAAAATGCTGAATGATTTTTTCCAAAAAATAGATTTGGATGATGAATCAGAAAGTATCCAACCATTTGGCATCGTTTCACCGCACGCCGGATTTATTTATTCAGGGCAGGTTGCTGCTTACGGATATTCACTCCTGAAAGATAAACATTTCGATACTATCATCTTGTTGGGAACAAGTCATCATTACCTGGAAAATGTGATTTCTGTTTATAACGGAGATTTTTACAAAACTCCGCTGGGAAATGTTCCCGTCGATAAAGAACTTGCTTCCGTGATTATCAAAAAAGATAAAAAAATCGTGTTTGAAAAAGCAATACACGAACCGGAACACAGTTTGGAAGCACAAGTTCCTTTTCTCCAATATTTGATGAAAGATTTTAAGATCGTTCCCATCCTGACATCAACGAGAGATTTTTCCCTGTTAGAAAAAACAGCGGATAATCTGATCGAGATCATCGAAAAATCCAAAAAGAAAATCCTCGTTGTGAACAGCACCGATATGTCTCATTATCATGATTATGATAGAGCTTGTGCTATCGATAAAGGCACGATCGACTTGATTTTAGAGAAAAAATGGGATGTTTTGAAAAATAATATTTTGACAGATAATAGCGAACTCTGCGGATATTATTCTTTTTATGTTTTTCAAAAAGTTATGTCATATTTCCAAAATGGAGAAGGAGTATTTTTAAAATATGCAAATTCCGGAGATGCTATGGGAGACACGAATTCCGATCGAGTTGTGGGTTATTGTTCCGTTGTATTTCCCGAAAAAGGAGAAAAAAAAATGAAGGATTTTAGTCTTACGAAAGATGAGGAAAAATACCTTTTGCATTTAGCAAGAACCAGTATCGCATATTATCTCGAAAACAGGAAACAATATATTCCACCTAAACCTGAATCCGAGATTATGAATCGGGATCTGGCAGTTTTTGTGACTTTGAATAAAGACCATAATTTGCGGGGTTGTATCGGGCAATTGATGGCGCAAGGTCCTCTCTACCTGGCTGTTTCGGAGATGGCAAATTCCGCTGCTTTCAATGATTACAGGTTCAGTCCGGTGGCAAAAACTGAATTGGAAAATATTGAAATCGAGATCTCGATCTTAACTCCTCCAGAAAGGATATTCGATCCGGAAAAGATCAGGATGGGAATCGACGGAGTCTGGATCGCAAAAGGATTTAACAGCGGAGTTTTCCTGCCGCAAGTTGCTACCGAGACCGGTTGGGACAGGAAAACATTTTTGGAAAACCTGTGCGCTCATAAAGCCGGACTTCCCAAAGATGCTTATCTCGATAAAGATACGATCGTGAATGTTTTCCAGGTTTATAAGTTCAGGGAATAAGCCAAATTTTATGTGAGTAAAAAGGAAAAACAACTTGACCTTATCTCAAAAAAAAATATCTGAAAATATGAATTTGGAGAGTTAAATATCGAGGAAATCATGATAAACAAGACAGATAGAGAGATAGCGACAAGATTCAAAAAAAAATTGGAAGAATTCATTCCGGTTTTCGATTACAGGATTTTTGGTTCAAGGGCACGAGGAGACTTTTCAAAAGATTCCGACCTTGATATTTTTATTGAAACCGATGAATTGGATTATTCAATTAGGGAAATAATATATAATCTCGCCTGGGAAATTGGTTACGAGTGGGATAGGATCATTTCGACTTATGTTACAACAACCAAACAAATATCTGATGGTCCGGTTGGGGTGAGTCCGATTTTCTTTCAAATCCAAAATGAAGGTATAAAGCTATGAAAGAGGATCAACTTAAAACTTTGATTAAATATCGGATTAAACAAGCAGAGGAAACTTTAGAGGAAGCAAGAATCTAATTTAAAGCGAAATCCTATCGTGGTTCTATAAATAGAGCTTATTATTCCATGTTTTATTCTGTTCTTGCACTTCTGGCAACCCAAACATTGGGAACATCAAAACATAGTAGAGTTTTAAGTCTATTGGATCGAGAATTTATCAAAAAAGGAATTTTTCTGAAACATTTCTCAAAATTCTGAAGAAGAATTTTGAACTTGTAGCAAAGTCAAGATTATGGAGAATTCATAGAGATTGATAAAGAAAATGTCGAAAAGATTATTAAAGAAGCAGAAAATTTTATTACTGAAATTACATGATATTTAGAGTCAAAAAATTATCTCTATAATTAATTTTTTTTATTCATTCCAAACAACAACTTTATCTCATCCGCCCAGATATCATTGTTGGGAGTTTCCAGGATCAATGGCATTTCCTCGAATCTCTCATCGTTCATAATAAACCGAAAAGCGTCCAATCCAATAAAACCTTTGCCGATACTTTCGTGCCTGTCCACTCGCGTTCCGCAATCCTTCCTGGAATCGTTCAGATGCATTCCTTTCAAATAGTTGAAACCAACGATTTTATCGAATTCTGCAAATGTTTTCTCGAATGTTTCCTTTGACCTGATATCATATCCGGAAGCAAATAAATGGCAGGTATCGAGACAAACTCCTATCCTGTCTTTATTTTCTACTTTGGAGATCAGATAAGCCAGTTGCTCGAATTTACAGCCGAGATTACTGCCCTGACCTGCTGTATTTTCAATGACCGGAGTAACAAACGAAGTTTTTTCATTAACGATGTTGATAGATTCAGCGATCAAATCCAGACTTTCTTTTTCGGAAATTAGTCGTAAATGACTTCCCGGATGGAAATTCAAGTATTTCAAACCGAGTTGCTCGCATCTCTGCATTTCATCAAGAAAGGCTTTTCTCGATTTTTCCAGTTTCTCTTCTTCGGGGTGTCCAAGATTGATCAAATAAGCATCGTGAGGAAGAATGTGTTCAGGTTTGTATTCGAGTTTATCGCAGTTTTCTTTGAATTCTCTGATATTCTTTTCAGTGAAAGGTTTTGCCTGCCATTGTTTCTGATTCTTCATAAACAGAGCGAAGGCTTTTGCCCCGATTTTTTCTGCATTAAGAGGAGCATTCTCGACTCCTCCGGCAATGCTGATATGTGCTCCGATGTATTTCATAAAATATATTCAATAAAAAACCAGCAGGCGTCCTAATATTTAGTTTAATTTTGCTTCAAAGAGCAGAGGTCTGTTGCGGACCCTTAAAGGCTTACCTGCTGGATTTTAGAAATGTTTTTTTGCAAAGGCTCTTCCTGAATGACTCTTCAAATATTCCTCAAACTTCATGGCTTTATCTTTAGATTCAAATGAAATCACATTCTTGATTTTCCAAGGTTTATATTTAAGGTGTGTGGACATTGTCCAGAATTGTGTTTTTCTAATCTTGATTTTAGATTTTCTGTGAAACCGGTATAAAATCTATCCGGAAAATTTATGCTTTGCAGGATATAAACATAATAGAATTTCATTTTAGTTTTTCAGTTTTAGTTTTTGTCTTGTTATTGTATTTTGTTGTAACTTACATTTAGGACATAGTATTTCTTCTACTTCTATTATAACACCACAATGTTTACATCTTTTTTCAATGTTAGTCACAGTTTTTTCATCATGATGCTCTTTTAAAAAAAATAAGACTTTGTTTAGTTTGAAATCTATTTCATTAGTATAATTCAGTATTTTTTAAATTTCTTGATTTGGAAGTCCTATTGAAGTGATTAAACCAAAAATACCTGTGACAAAGCGAATAAAAAACCATGTTATTCCACTATATCCCTTTTGTGATGCCAGATAACTTGATAAACTTGCACAAATTAAAACATGGCTTAACCACAAAATTAAAACATCTAAACCTTCAACTAACCAATTATTAATTATTTGGCTTATTTCTATATTGATTATCCTTATTAATTAATCGGTTGACGAGTTTACTGCGAAAATCTTCGATTTTCGCTTCGCTCAAACGAAGACTGGAGGTGGCGGGAATCGAACCCGCGTCCAGAAATAAGTCAAAAGCCGAATCTACATGTTTAGTTGTTTTTAGTCTCGCTTTCTGCAGGAGAAACAGTCAAACCGGACAGAAAGCCAGTCTTTAAGTTTTCGAACGACATTATAGACATCTGCCGTTTATAGCTGTTATAAATGGCATTCTTTTGCAGTTCTAACAGCGAAACTCGCAAAGAATGTGGCTGCTGTTTACGCAGCCAATGCGTAATCGTAATCTGCGATTAAATTTAGTTATCACCGTTTTAACGAGCAGGTAATCTCCTCGACATGCATCGGCGATCCCCTTTATCCCTGTCGAAACCAGGTCACCCCCGTTATGCGTTTGAAAAAGATCTGAATATAATTTAATTTATTGTGGTTTTATGTCAAAGAAAATATTTTACAGTATCGGAATTTCGATGTATTATTTCTTGAAAACCTTCAAGGTTTGACAAATCTTGAAGGTTTGGAAAACTAATTCATGAAATAATTTTCTATTTCTAAAATCTCTATATGTGCTACTTCTTTTTTTACCGGTGGTTTACCATAAATCTTTTCAATATCTTCCATTTCTTCTTTTGATACAGATGAAAGATTCTTTAAAATAAATTCTGATTTTTCTTCTTTAAAAACCTCTTTAACGGCTACTTTTATCATGTCATAAAAATCATTTATAGGAATACTTATTTCTATTTAATACTCCTTATGAGCATTGATATTTTTTGCTCAGTTAATCTGAATTCAAATTATATGAGAAAGATTTTCTGTCAAAAGAAATTTAGAATTCTGTAAAACTCCGAGGAACTACAATCTCAACTTCCGGATGTTATGGTTTACTCAAACAACATGAAACATAAATCTAAACAGCTTAAGTAATATTAATTCAAGTTTCCTATTTCCTATCTCCTATCTCCTATCCCCCAAATAAAGCCTTTTTAATCGACTCATCCAGAGTTTTCGGCATATTCATGAATTTCATAAAAGCCCATTTACCGGCATCCCAGAAATACATATCCATCCTGAACATTTCCCGAGGAGTGCGCACTATTATCTCGTCGTTTTCGAGCATGATCAAAACTTCGATTGGATAAGCAGCAATATGATCTATTCCCGGACAGGAATTATTGTCTTCTTCTCTTTTCATTCCTGCGATGTGAAAAGAAAGAGCAGTTGTCCGGTCTCGCATAATTCCGAGTAAAACAGCTGTTGAATCGGGTGAATATATCTCGCTGACTACTTTCCAATGCAGTTGGTTGGGAGATTCACACCAATCATAATCGACATCTTTTTGAGAAGGTTTAAAGTTCCCGAGATTCATGAAGATCTCTTTTTTCAATTTTTCCAATCCGGCTTTTCCTTCCGTACTTTTATGAGAATAAATTATCGGAAATTGTTTTTCATTTTTAAAGAAAGTCATTTTCCCGACCATCATGATCATGTCTTTGGAAGCTTTACGCAGGGCTTTATCGCTGCGGATCGGTTTCCGAGCTTCCTGAACTTTATGCTCGATTTCAAGAGTATGTAATGTCTTAATCAGGTTGGACTTGTATTGTTTTGATTTAGCAACAAGTTCTTCATATTTATCATCGGGAAGATCATTGAAAATTATCCTGTTGATCGTTTCCGGATCGCTGAGTACGACCTGGACTCCGTTTTCATTTTCAAAAATCCCGATCCTGATAAAACCTGCACATAGATATTTATTCCCGAATGAAGTCAGCATTCTCGTATAATTTTTTGCAGAGAAGATCAATAATCTCGCTTTATATGAACAATGTTCGTTAATATCTTCGCGTACAATATTCAGGGAAGCGGCTTCCTCATGATAGAGCAGGAAAATATTGGAATTTTTGATTTTTTCTTCGATTTTAGAAGAAACTGTTTCGATGTTTTCCTGAACATTCGAAAAAATTCTTAGATACATACCGTGATCCGAAGCAAAAATATTTGTACAGATCAATACTGAAACTAATAAGATTACTTTAAAATGCATACTTTTCTCCTGTTTTTATTTTCTTCCTGCTTTTCTTATATTCCTTCTCTTTGCAGCATCTTTCAATTTTTCTTCCAAAAGAGAAGGACAGCAGGATGAGTCTGTTTCTTCCTGCTTTTCGAATGTTCCTTCTACTCGAAATTTCTATTTTCTTTTCATCAAAAAGAGAAGGACACTTAGTCTTCGCTGAAGCTTCGCCTTAACAGGCAGGATAAATTTTTTCCAATCATTAGGTAAAAATTATCGCTGCACCTGCGGATTTTTCATAAAATTGACCGACTGTTAGAATATCCTCCACCTGATCCACAAGATCATCTTTAGTCAATTTGAACATATCCATCGCCAGCTTGCATGCATAAATTTTACCTCCGGCATCGGAAATCATTTCCAGGAATTCATCGACCGGGGGAATGTCGAGGTTTTCCATTTCCTTTTTCATCATCCAGGTAGCCATGTTGGAAACTCCCGGAATTCCACCCATGATCGTTGGGAAAGGTGTTGTGATCGGAAATTTCATCATCGGCATTGCCAGGTTCAAAGACGGATTTCCGACTGTTGCGACTTTCAATTTATTGACCATTTTTTTCATGATCGCATTCAATCCGAAAAAAGTGAAAAAAATCGATGCTTCGATTCCTTCCATACGCGCCCCATTCGCCAGGATCAATGACGGATAAACTTCATCGAGTCCACCTTTTGCACAAATGATCGATACTTTTTTGATCTTTTCATTTTCCATGTTACTCTCCTTTTGATTTAGCAACGAACAAAACTAACAATACGAACAAAAAACTCATAATTTTTCATTTTCCGAAGCTTCAAACAAAGGAATTCTCTCAATTAAGATTCGGAAAGTTTCTCTCAATTCTAATTTACTAAGTGAAACATCTAAACCTTCCGAATTTCATGAGAAAGAAAACTTCGGAAGGAGTCATCGGTTTTTAAATACAGCTCTCCGGTTTTTTTAATCCCGAAATTTTGGAAGATTTTTTCAATGGTCCTCCCGGAAAAAGGCTGTAAAGTTCTTTTGTCGGAACAATCCCCGATTTTTTCAACTTCCTGATGGTTGGCATCGTGCCATTATCCTGGAAATATTGTTGCAGATATTTCAGGACTTCCCAGTGACGGTCTGTTAAACTATCAATCCCTTCTTCTTTGGCAATCGCTTCGGCGATCGCTTCGTTCCACTGACTTTGATCTGTCAGATATCCTTCTTCATTAACATCGACAGTATTTCCTGCAATTTCTTTTGCTGGCATGTTTTTCTCCTTTTATTTATATTGTCTTTTTTAAAATTCTAAACTCAAGTCATTCCGTCCGATAGCTGCCGGAAAGGATAACAAAAAACTAATTCCACCGTAACTCCCCTTTCTTCTCAAGAGAGGGGCTGGGAGTGAGTTCTACAACTTTTTCCCTGCTTTCGACATTTGCGTACTGATTCCAGGCATGGGTAAACCTTTTAAAAGCAAATGCCAGTAAATATGACGAAAAGCCAGTTTTCCTAAATGATTCAAACGACTTTCTTTCAGAAGTGAAAACGGACCGATAACAGGCAGCGGGAATTTTCCCTGCACCGGTTCGATATCATAATTAAAGTCGATCAGAAATGCTTTACCGAAACCGGATTCTATAAAGCAATTCGTATGACCGTCGAATTCCTTGACCAGTTCTTTTCCGGCTATGAAATTCTTGATGTTCTTCGTAAGAGTTTCTGCCTGGAAATGAGCAACAGAGCCTGCCTTTGAACTTGGAAGATCGGTTGCGTCTCCGATCACAAAGATATTCTCTTTCTTTTTAGATTGAAGTGTGTTCTTATCAGTTGGAACAAAATTCAGATCGTCTCCCAATCCCGAACGCTCGATAACTTCATCTCCCATATTGGTCGGGATCGTAACCAGCAAATCATAATCGACCTTCTTATCATCATAAGACTGAAGATAATTTTCTTCTTCATTAACCAGCTCGATATCAAAATCCGGAATCATATTTATCTTTTTATCTTTTAATAAATAACCGAGAACAGTCGAACTTTTCTGCTTGGTGAATGCACCGGATAAAGGCGTTACATAAGTTAAGTCCACTTTATCACGAATTCCTTTTTTATGGAAAAACCAGTCCGCCAAAAAAATGAATTCCAGGGGAGCGACCGGACATTTGATCGGCATTTCGGCTAAATGAATAACAAATTTCCCGCCGTTCCAAACTTTCAGTTTATCCCGTAGAGCAGTTGCACCTTCGATCGTATAAAAATCGAAAACATTTTTCTGCCAGCCTTCTCCTTTTAAACCTTCGATCTCATCCGGAACAATTTTCGCTCCGGTCGCGATGATCAGGATATCGTAAATGAGTTCTTTACCGGAAGCGAGTTTGACTTTGTTATTATCGACTTTGATCAATTCGATCATTTCCTCGATATAATTAACTCCTTTCGGGATAAAATCGGCTTTTGATTTGATCACATCTTTTTCTTTGTAATAATCAAACGGGATAAAAAGAAATCCAGGTTGATAATAATGTGTTTTATGCTCATCGACGATGGTTATTTCCCATTCTCTTTTATTCAGACTCCTGTTGAGATGATTCGCCATCATCGTGCCGGCAGTTCCGGCACCTAATATCAATAATTTTTTCATTAAATCTCCAATTTTATTTTTTTAGAACTTAAAATATTCAATCAGTCAAAACCGGACACAGTGATCAATATTCAATTTCTCAGCGCATCCTGGATTAATTTTATCATATAATTGAATGTTTCCGTCGAACTGAATTTAACTTCTTCAGAATCGTCAATCAAAACCAGGTTCGGGATCAATCCGGAAAGTTGTCCCCAGAGAACATAAGAAATTTTATCCGCATCGATTTCATTTTTGATGGAATTATCTTCGATCCCGGTATTAACGATGAATTTTATTGAATCATTTATTTTCTCGTTTTCCCCGATTATTTCATCTAAAATCTGACTGTTGTGTTTGCATTCGCTTTTATGCATTCGATAATTGGAAAAGGCAAAAATATAATTTGGATATTGTTTATAAAAATCCAGGTATGAACGAGCTAACAATTGGATTTTACCCAGCCCGGAAGTTTGAACAGATCGCAGTTCCCGGAATTTTGCTGAAATAATCTTCAATCCCCGTAGCACGATGGCTAAACATAATTCCGTTTTACTCTGAAAGTAGAGATATAAAGTCCCTTTGCTCAACTCGGCTTTGCTGGCGATATCATCCATAGTTGCATTTTCAAAGCCTATATTCACAAAGACTTCTTCTGCAGCATCGATGATATCGTTCTGCCGCTGCAATTTTTCTCTTTCCTTTCTCTCGACGATGCCCAATCAATTCTCCAAAAAGCAAAATTAATGGGAGTCAAAAACTGACCGTTGGTCATTCTGTCAAATAATTTTTCACTTTCAAATTGGATTTCAAGAAAAGGTATGTGAACGGAATTTTTTTAGTTAAGTAGAGTTCATTCGTTAACTGAGTATTCGAGTTGTAAGGAGCTTGCGACGACGACTCGAAACCGCCTACAAAGTTTTTTTCAATTCGTCGCAGTGCTTACAAGCCGAAAAAACAACTTTACGGATAGAAACTAAGTAGGCTTTTTTATTTGTAATACTGTAACCACCACAAATGTAATTTAAATCGACATCATGTAAATCTCGATCACCTTCTGTAGCGTCTTATGCCAGGCATAATTTTCCCTTGCATATTTTTCAGCATATTTTCCTTTACTCAGTTTAGTTCTTTTTTTTAATTCTTCGATTATCGCTTTTGCTAAGGCTCGATGATTTTCCATTTCCACGAGTTTTCCGACTTTTTCATTCACGAAATCGGGTAAACCACCGGCATTGGTGGCAACAACCGGCGTTCCGCAGGCAAGTGCTTCGAGCGCGACCAGTCCGAAAGGTTCTATGCGGGATGGAACAACCGATACTTCGGCAGCATTATATAGCGAAGCTATCTCGACCTGGTTTTGATGTCCGAGAAAATAAATATTGTCCAGTTTCAATTCCGATTTGAGATTTTCCATTTTTTTGCGAAGTTGTCCGTCTCCGGCAAGACAGAACATTACCTCCGGAATCTCATCGCTGACAATACGGGCGGCTTTGATCAGAACATCTATACCTTTGAAGTCGGTGAATTTTCCGACAAAACTAACCAATTTCCCGGGAACTTTGTTTATCCCAAATTGTTGGAAAAGTAATTTTTTATCAACTTCCTTAACTTTAAAAATATTATCATCGAAACCGTTGGGATTGAGCTGCAGTTTTTCTTCCGGAAGATCGTACAATTCCATTGTTTTATTGAGAACCTGCCGTGAAATGATAATGATCTTTTTGGCATTAACAGCAGCTGCAAGTGCATATTTATGATATCTCTCATCTTTTTCAAATCCCATTAAATCTGTGCCGTGAACTGTGATCACATACGGAATCCCCGATTTCAAAGCAGCAAAGGGAGTGATCCACAAATGTTGAGCATGAATGATGTCAGGTTTAAAACTTTCAACAGCATTTTTCGTTATTTTGATAAAAGTCTCGATATATTCCTGCATTTGTTCATCGGTCAGATCGTAAAAAGTCAAAGTACTGCGGGGATGGGTCGTGAAACAGGGAAAATTGAATTTCAAATCAGGATCATCATTTTTTGATTCATCGCACATTATTGTTTTTCTACGGAAAGGATAATCATTCTGATCTGAACGATTATCGATGTCGATAACCATAACCAGATGATTTTCTTTGACCAGTTCCCGGGCAATGTTCATCGTATAAATCCCGCTGCCGGAACCTTGCAGCGGAAAATGATTTATTAACAATATTTTCATGTTTACTCCTATTTGTTTGCCTTAAATGAGTTCTGCATAACTGGGTGTTTTTGAGAATATTAATTAGTTTTAGAAATTTCAATTATTTAACTCATCCCCTATCCGTCTTCGCCGGACTAAAGACCCAAATCTCTTACAAAGAGAAGGGGAAACGGAAGTCATCCCTCTCTTTGAAGAGAGGGACCGAGTGTGAGTTAGAAATTAAGTTATGCAGAATCCTTTTAACTTTAACTCTTCTCCTAATTACTACCGGACAGTTCAGGTTTTCTTCGTGTTCTTCAGGGCTGAATTGATTTAGAAAATATCCGAAACATCCGAAGTTTGTTCTTTTGAATCGGAGAATTTTTTGGTTGTCTGTACCAATCTTTGACTCAATTTGCGGGAAATAATCCAGAGAATCTTTGACGAAAGTTCGGAGTTTTCTTTGATGATATTCATTAATTCCTCTTTTTTGATCATCATCAGATCAACAGCTGTGACGGCTTTTATAGAAACCGTATGCGGAACAGAAAAGAACAAGGAAGTTTCATTGAAATGCTCTCCTTGTCTGATCTCTGAAACGATCAGTTCTTCTCCGGTTAAGGAATTCTTTTTGAAAACCTGCAATAATCCGTTCAAAACTATGAAAATACAACTTTTATCTTCTCCGACTTTGAAGACAAATTCGTTTTTCTTCAAATTCATAATTTCGGAAATAAAGAAAAGTCTTCTCAATTCTTTCCGGGTAAATTGTTTGAAAAGATCGATATCTTCCAATTCGATATCTTTCTTCAAATGTGTTTTCTCCAATAACTTTTTCTTCTGGAAATTGTATTTATCGAATGTTATGTGTTGTCCTTCGAGAATAATATCTTTGAGAATACTACCGAAACTCTTGGTATGTTCCAATAATTCCCGCCATTTTTTTTGAAATTCCAGGTAAGTTTTATATGTATTGTAATGCGGAATCGCATCATAACGGGCAAGATAGATATTATTGATCGTTTCTTTACAGGCTTCGATCTCTCCATCAGCGAGGTAATTCAGAGCCAGGATAATATTTGTTTTGAAGATCTTATCACCCAGATCGGGTTTCATGAATTGTCCCGGGTAAGGATCGAAATCTGCTGGTTTTATCTCGTGCAGGTTCGTGGTTGGAGATTGATTATCGAATTTTGATTTGTTGTATAAAAAGCGGAAAATATCTTCCCGGAATCTTTTCCAGACCGGATGTTTTTTAGGAGGTGGTAGATGTTTGATCGCCAGTTTATTATCGAGATAAAAATTAAACCCGAAAATGCGGGAATTGATGACATAATCAGTATCCTCTCCGCGGGTAACTTTCGGATCGAAAGGAACGATACGCATCAAATTGCGGTGGATGACCATTGCTCCCCCAAATGCAAAAGGAGTTTTTTTTAAACGCGGTTCGCTGCCGATGATCTTATCGAAAGCTTCTCTTTTCCCGCCAAACCTGTCCCAATATGTCATCCAGGGAACAATATTGACTTTATCATAATATTCATTATCTTCATTCAAATAATATCCGGCAACTCCATCGATCGTGCTGCCGTAAAATCGTTTCCCGATGAATTCTTTTGCTTTAGTTATAAAAGCAGGATCTTCAAAAACTTCATCATCATCGATGAGAACGGCAACTTCCGCATCCAGGATATAAGGAAGAAAAATACACAGGTTCCGGATATTGGAATAACCTCTTAATGATAAAACATCAGGAATTTTCAAATCTTTATAAAGGACTTTTTTTATATTTCGCAGATTTTTCTCCGTAAACAAGATCGTGTTTACAGGAATTTCGGCTTCTATCAACATCTTTTTGAGTTTGATCTCTAATTTTTCAACATATTTATCATTCGTGGCAGCAGCCAGGATGATGAGTGTAAAGTTCTTATCATCGAGAATTTGCAGTGATCTCAATGTTCGCAACAAAGTTCCGTTTTCATCGATAGGAGTCGCGTGATCGTAAACCGCATCTCCTTTTTTCCATTCTCCTTTTGGACCTGACCAGTAGGTCGGGATGACCATATAAGTTCGCATTAATTTTTCTCCTTATTTATTATTACATTCTCAGGATTCTCAAAGAGAGAAACTCCCAAAGAATCTCATAAACTTATTTCCATTATTTCTCCCTTCTCCCTGCAGGAGAAGGATCGGGGATTAGGTTTTTGCAGATTCCTCATCTGAAACCGCCGAGAGAGAACTCGGAATGACATCTTTTATCTCAATAACCTTTTCATTTTCTCCCAAACTTCAAATAACCTGTAAAAATTTTCAACATCCTTCTCGAGTTTCGCATAAGCCATCTCGAAAGCTCGCGGTAATTTTAAAAATCTCTTATCCTTAAAAAAAACAGCTGCTATCTTGCTTCCAATCTTTAATGCTGCTAATCGCTCATTTGTATCGACTTTATCCAAGTCACCGATATAGTCGGAATGAAGCCAGTTATAAAACGGATTACGAATGATCCAACCCATACAGGCATAATAAAATCTATCGATATTTTTTTGTTTTGAGATTTCCGGTTTATGCGGAAAATCACCGAAACAATTATGAAAGATCAACAGGTCGATATCCAGGCATCGACCGTGAGATTTATTGATCAAAGGCCCGAAAAGCGTGTCCTCTCCCCTGCCTTTGATACATTCATCATCGATGACCAAAGTTGTGGAAAAAAAAGGAGAGATCATGTCGAGTTTACTCAAATCGAGTGCCAGGTTCCCGCCGAGAATTTTATTAGTCGGTCGAATATTTTGCTGGCATTTTTCTTGAATAACTGGAGTATCTATGCTCGTGATATAATCAAAACTATTTTCTTTCTGCACCCCGATCAGCAGTTCTTTTAAACCCGGAAAATCCATTCTCGGAATGATATAATATCCTGTATAATCGCTGGTTGTTACAACTACATCTTCATTTTGTTTGAGGTATTTTAAGTGTGAACCGACAAAATCGATTTCTTCAAAAAAATAATCATTCTTTTCATTTCGGTTCAAAATTTTCGGGAAAATATCCGTATCAAAAAAATAAAGGTAATGAATATCAGAAAATATTGCGGTTAAAAGATTATAATTCCGTGAAGTTCCGTAAGCGACCATTCCGTATTTATTCAGGAAAGGTGTAGCCAGAAGGATTTCTACTTCCCGGTTGGAAAATCCGATCTTTTTTAGAGAATTTTCCAGGAAAG
Source organism: uncultured Candidatus Cloacimonadota bacterium (assembly GCA_964521025.1). Classification (GTDB taxonomy): domain Bacteria; phylum Cloacimonadota; class Cloacimonadia; order Cloacimonadales; family TCS61; genus DRTC01. The sequence goes on from CAZFPK010000005.1 coordinate 27,536, forward strand.
GATAATTTCCTCTTTGCACGAGAATAACTTCGCAATATTTTTCCAACCACTTTATTATTTCGGGATCGAAAGATATCTGGTAACCGATGATAAATTTATCGATTCGATGCCCGAATTTTTTTGCGTTTTCGAGAAAGTCGATCAAAGGAGATGCTTCTTTTAATTCCCGAGTGATAATTCCAAAAGCAGTTTTTTCGTTACTCATAATTTTCTCGCTAATTTTTCGATTTATTTTTCTAAAATGTCATTATTTTTGTCAAATTAAAAGGAATTTTTTTTTTGAAAATTTCCATAGATTTCCAAAACTTCTGAATATCATTGAAAACTAATTGTCCTGAAAATTGCAATTCAAAGAAACCTATAAATTCATTTGGAAATATTACTGAGAAGAAAAACCAGATGGTTTCAGACAATATCCAGTTCTTTCGTTTTTTAAAGATTTCAAATTTCATTGAAATTTTTGGAAATCTACCCGGCAGAAAAGATAAATAACTTGACGAAAAATTCAAGAGAATCAGTAAATAAACAAAGAAATAAATTTTTTGAGAGGTAATAAATATGAAACTTTTAATTTTGACTTTTCTGGTTATCCTTTCCTTTTTATTATGTTCCCAAACCGTATTGATCAACGAGATCATGTCCTCAAATTCCAATACAATAGCCGACGAAGATGGAGATCATCCTGATTGGTTTGAATTGTATAATCCGGGTGTTTCCAGCATCTCTCTTGAAGGATACGGAATAACCGATGACGAGCAGGAGCAGTTCAAGTGGATTTTTCCTGATATCGAGATGCAGCCTGCCGAGCATCTTCTGGTTTTTGCTTCCGGCAAGGATAGTTACGATTTCGGCGGACACTGGGAAACGATCATAAATTGGGGAGATAACTGGAAATATTTTGTGGGAGCGAATGAACCTCCTTCGGATTGGAATGAATCCGGTTTCGATGATTCGGGATGGCTTTCAGGAGCAAGCGGTTTCGGTTACGGAGATGGTGATGATAACACGATCGTTTCGCAGACAATATCATTATTTATCAGGAAAGAAATTATTGTCGAAGATCTGGAAAATATCATGAGTTCCGTCTTTCATATCGATTACGATGATGCTTTTGTTGCTTATTTGAACGGCAGTGAAATCGCACGCGCCAACATCGGTGAACCGGGAATTATTCCTGCTTATGACCAACCCGCTGAATTTCCGCACGAAGCAGTTATTTACCAGGATGGAAATCCGGAAGCCTTTGAAATAAATACAGATCTACTGCAAATTGGAAATAATTGCCTGGCAATTCAAATTCATAATATCGATCTTTATTCTTCCGATTTGAGTTTGATCCCGTTTTTCACTTTACAATTAACGGAAATTCCGGATGATCCGAATGGTTCACCGGACATTTTAAAATTATCCTCCCAGCATTTACATACAAACTTCAAAATCAATTCTCAAGGTGAGCCTTTAATTCTCAGCGATCCCGAAGGAAATGTTCTTGATAGTCTTTTCACCGGCATTATTCCTTCCGATATTTCCAAAGGAAGACAACCCGACGGAGAAAACGATTGGTTCTTTTTTGATGAACCGACCCCGGAAACGACAAACAATACTGCCGGTTTCCAGGATATTTCGGAAGAACCGCAATTTTCTCAGGCAGGCGGATTTTATTCCGGGAATTTAGAAATTTCCATGACTGTCGATTCTCCGTCCGCTCAAATCTTTTATACTCTCGACGGTTCCGAACCTGCTGATTCATCATATATTTATGATCAACCTCTTCCTATAAATTCGACAACGGTTCTCCGGGCAAAAACTTATGAAACTGCTAATTTGCCGAGTAAAACCGTAACTCATACTTATTTCATCGATGAAGAACAGAATCTTCCGGTTATTTCTCTATCGACAACTCCGGCAAATTTCTTTGATGATGAAATTGGAATTTATGTACAGGGAAGCGGAGATGAACCTAATTTCTGGCAGGATTGGGAAAGACCTGTTCATATAGAATTCTTTGAACCTGACGGCAATCCCGGGTTCAGTATCGGCGCCGGAGCGAAAATTTATGGTGGTTGGACGCGGAATTTACCTCAGAAATCTCTTTCTATATTCGCTCGAAATTTTTACGGTTCTAATGAAATTCCATACCAGCTTTTTCCCGATAAAAATATTAACAGTTTCGAAGCGTTTGTTCTCCGGAATTCCGGCAATGACTGGGATTCAACCATGTTGCGGGATGGTTTGATGACCGGATTAGTTGCTGATACAGGTCTGGATATATCGGGTTTCAGACCTTGCGTGGTTTATATAAATGGTTATTATTGGGGAATTCATAATATCAGAGAAAAAATGAATGAACATTTTATCGCTGCTAATAATCCCGGGACCGATGCGGATAATATCGATATGCTGGAAGGCGGCGGTTGGGTAATTCACGGTGATGCACAACATTATGCATCCATGATAAATTTCGTAGAGAATAACGACTTGAGCATGCAAGCTAATTATGAATATATGCAAACCCAGATGGATATCGATAATTTTATCACTTATCAGCTTTCCCAGATCTACTTTGATAATCGGGATTGGCCCGGGAATAATATCAAATTCTGGCGACCGAGAACTGCAAACGGAAAATGGCAGTGGCTCATTTTTGATACAGACTTTGGTTTTGGACTTTTCAACCAAAATGCTTTTATGTATAATACTCTCGAATTTGCCACTGAAGCAAATGGACAAGAATGGCCTAATCCTCCCTGGTCAACATTATTGTTACGGAAATTACTGGAAAATGAATCTTTTAAAAATGATTTCATCAACTATTTCTGTGATCATCTAAATACAAGTTTTCAGGCTTTGCGGGTTTTGGAACATATCGATACAAAAGTATATTCCATCCAGCCGGAATTTTCACAGCACAATGCGAGATGGGAAAATTATATCTGGAATTGGCAGAATAATCTCGATGTCCTGGAAAATTTCGGAGTTCTCCGCCTGAATTATATAAGAAACCACCTGCAAACATATTTCGAATTGAATGAAAAGCATACGGTTACTTTGGATGTTTCACCTGAAAATACCGGAATGATCAAGATCAATTCCAGGATCATATCAGAATTTTCCTGGCAGGGAGAATATTTCGAGGAAGTTCCGGTTACAGTTACGGCAATTCCCGCAGCCGGTTATGAATTTGTTATGTGGGAAGGATTCACTTTTCCCGAACCGGAGATGACCTTGAATCTCACCGGAGATACGAATATAACTGCAATTTTCCAGGAAACATCCGGGGATTCGGTTTCCATTGTGATCAATGAGATCAATTATAATTCCGCTGCTGATTTTGACCCGGAAGATTGGCTCGAACTACATAATCCGACAGATCAGGCGATCGATATTTCCGGTTGGAAATTTAGAGATGAGAATGATGCTCATATTTTTGAAATCCCGGAAAATACAATCCTGCAGACTGACGAATTTATAGTTTTATGCAAGGATCTAACTGCATTTTCAACTTTATTTCCAGAAGTTGATAACTGCATCGGAGATTTGGGATTCGGCTTGAGCGGAGCCGGTGAATTACTTAGACTTTTCGACCAGTATGAAACTCTTATCGATACTGTTCATTATTATGATTCAGATCCCTGGCCCCAAGAACCTGATGGAAATGGACCTACTCTCGAACTGATAAATCCGTTTTATGATAATTCTCTGGCAGAAAACTGGTCTGCATCTGAAAATCATGGTACTCCTGGACTTGTGAATAGCAGTATTGTTGCGGTAAAATCGAGTTTAATCGATGAGCATAAATTTTTCTTAAGACCTGCTTTTCCAAATCCTTTTACTATGGAAACAACAATTTCTTTTCAAATTCCCAAAAAACAAAAAGTTGAACTTTCCATCTACAATATCAAGGGACAGTTGGTAACTAAGTTGGTCGATGAAAAACTCGAAACCGGAAATCATAAAATAGTCTGGAAAGCAGGAAATATTGCTTCCGGAGTTTATCTCTATAGATTGAAGACAAAAGAAAAGGTAAAGATCAGGAAGTTTCTGCTGCTGAAATAGTGAATGGAACAGCACACATTCTATTCTATCTTCCCAATAAATTATGAGGATATAAAAAAGTTTCCACGACTAAAGTCATGGGCTGATTGTGGGATTATCACGCTAAATATTCAATCCTTCCAGGATTGGACGGATTTTCTCACATCTCATCCGGAGATTCCATCTCCGGCTATTAACATTTAATCCTTTCAGGATTGATTTCCACAAAAATCCCCTCTCGAGAGGAGTGCGACTTTAGTCGTGGGGTGTGTCAAATTCTTAAATCAAATCAACTCAATTCCTGCGATTAAAATCAAATCGATTTATCAGCGGATCACAATCGGACAAAAACCTTCCAGAGGTCTGAGAGGACGATTAGCGGGGGATAGACCTCCGGAAGGTTTGTAGCTCTTACGGTTCATAAACACAAGAAACCCGGTAAAAATACATATCAGCACCCGGACTTAATTGTATCGAAGTATCATAAACATCGTAAACAGTGCTATAAACAGGAGAATAAGGTTCATCATAAACATACAATTTATAATGATCCGGAGTAATGGTTCTACCGCCGACAGTCTCCGTAACCGTATCCCAACTAATAGTAACATTTCCGTTCGCACATTCGATTTGAATATTCTCCGGAGTTAGAGGAGTTAATTCTTCTTCGAGAGCATATAAAGACGCTTCTACATCGATCTTACCGGCTCCCCAGGTATCGTTGGGAACACCTCCCGTGTAACCATCCTGATTTGCATGATTCCACAGTTTCACATATAGTTCGGCTCTATCTATTTGAGCATCAAAATCTTTCAGGAGAGCCGCGGCTCCGCATGCGATCGGACTGGAACACGAAGTTCCCTGGGCAATAAAGTAATCAGCCGGAAGTCCGGTTTCTCCGTCATTGCTGATAACATACGGTCCCCAGATTCCAAAAGGAGGACCTGAAATTGCATCGTCATCACGCAGGGAAATGATCATCGAACCGGGAGCACAAATATCCGGCTTTTGAAAACCATCTATTCTTGGTCCTCTGGCTGAAAAAGTCCCGATATCATCAACAATTTCATCCGTCCAACAATAAAGATAATTATAACTATACCAGTCATTTCGAGTAATCCAGGCTCCAACCGCAACAGCCATATCGGCAGTTCCGGGACTTTCAATTGTATAAAACGGATCAGGTTCGGCAAAAATTCCATTACCCGTTTGACTGAACAAATGATAATCGATAGTTTCTCCCGATTGATTGAAAACTTTGATAAAGATCGGATTATTCCCCAAAATGGTTGCTGTTCCATATCTCGATTGAGTTCCTCTTGGAGATTGGGTCATATCATAAACTATCTGCAAAGTTATCGGATCATAATCATCATCATAAAACTCCATTGTCAATGGTCTCTGGATTGTTGTGTCAGGACTGTCATACCAGACGAGATTGAAGAGATAAGTTGTTCTTGTTTCAGTTGTGTCATGATAATTTACAGCGATAAAATCGGAACTCGAACCGGCTGAAACTGTTCCCGAATAATGCCTTTCATCATCTCCGGAATTTCCGGCAGCCTGGAAAACAAGACATCCGTCGTTTGATATCCAATCAACGATCTGATCGGTTTCATCGCTGCCGTCATGATATACATCCCAACCTCCAATACTGACATTGAGCAGATCGGCATCATAATAGAATCTGGCTGCTTTATAACAATGATTGAGAGCAGCAGTAGGAATCGCATGCGTATAATCCTGACCGACTTTTAAACCTATCCAGTCTGCACCGGGAGCCATTCCTTTCCAGGTTCCTCCGGATAGAGTTCCCTGTCCAACGATCGAACCGGCAATATGAGTTCCATGTCCGGTTCCCGTATGCTCATTAGAAACTGTGAAGTCACTATCCGGAACTGCTTCCGTATAATTACTGTAATCGACAGCGATCAAAGGTGTTGGAATATCTTCATGATCGAGTTCAAAACCGGAATCGATGATCGCGATCTTAACTCCTTCGCCGGTTAAATTATATGGTTCGGAAGAGATAACGGAAACTCCCGTGTTTTCCGCAGCCAAGTCATTGTTGAATGTGAACTGCCCTTCCGCCGTATTCACTCTTTTGATCTGGGGGATTTTTTCGAGTTCATCCAGAAGTTGGATATCAAGAGGGATTTTTGCTGTGAAATATCCGGTTGGATGTCTTTCCAAAGGCGGAACCCAACTTTTCGGAAAGATTTGAATTCCTTTTTGTTCCAACATTTCGATTGTTCTCAGATCAGGTTTTGCTTTGAAATGAATGAAAACAAGTTGGGAATTTATATCCGGTGCATTCCTGTTAATTTCATGTTTTTTAGCGATTTCCCTGTTTTGATACATTTCCTTCATTTTCATTTCGCAGAAAAGTTTTCCTGTTACTTTTCCGGCATAAATAGAATTTACTAAAATTCCTGCGAATAATACGATGATTACTAATTTTTTCATTTTTTCCTCTCCTTTTTTTGTACCACAAAGACACGAAGTCACAAAGAATCACAAAGTTCTTAATTTTGTATTTCTTTATTGTGGTTTCTTTTTTTTGCTCACGGATTTACACTGATTGAACGAATTTTATTTTAAATTCATATCTGTTTGATCCGTGCTAATCCGTGAGCCGTTTTTTCATTTTATTTTGACCATTTTCCTTATTTTGGAAAAATCCTTATTTCCGATTTTGTAGAAATATATTCCGGAATCTACCGATTTTCCGGATTCGTCTTTTCCATCCCATGTTTTGGAGTAAAGCGACTGTGTCGCTTTTGCATCAACCTGGTTGATGAAGTCAAGAGTTATTATCTTCTGACCTTTGATGTTATAAATTTCGAGTGTCACAAACCGGGAGGTTTGTGTTACGGAAAAAGAGATTGTTGTTTGAGAGTGGAATGGGTTTGGATAATTGCCGATTTGAAATGGATTTACAATCTCTTTATTTTCAACATAAGATTCTTCGCTAAATTCTGTCATTGCTGCTTGATGAATTTCATGCCGGAAAGGTCCCGGATCATTCTCCCAGGACTGCACGAGTACGACCGCTTTCAGGTCTTCCAAATTCCAATCCGGATCAACAAAAACGGTGGTCTCGAATGTTCCGCTATCACCGATAGAACCGAGTGTAAACGGTTGTTCTTCATAACTGACTAACGAACAGAAATAATCATCATCGATCCGTCTTGTTAGTATAAAAAGAATTTGATTATCTTCCTGTTCGATTTCTGCTGTGACTTCCACATCTGCTTGAATGATGTATTCATCCTGTTCATTAGAATAGAAGGAGAGAGCGATTTCCAAGGGACTTTCTTCATCTATCTGTTCGTTGTATAATTCCAGATATTCTTCATAATTACCTTCTCCACCACCAGTGAAATTTGATGTTCCGCCAAATTTTGCATATGGAACCGCGAATATCCCATAAAATCCTGCTCTTTCCGCATAATTCGGACTTTCGTTTTCCGTATCTCCCTGCCAGATCATTGGTATAACACGCTCGTGGTTCTCATACAACTCTTTCAGCCCGGACCGGGCATAAGTACAGCCATTTCAGGTTGAAAACGAGAAAAGTTCAGCAGCAACAAACATATCGGATGCAAAAAGTATATTTGCAAAAACCAGGAATATTAAACCAATAAGTAATTTTTTCTTCTTCATATTAACCTCCGTTTAATTGGTCAAAGTTACATAAATATATTGCGGCAGTCCCGACAGGATCTCGACATTTTCGATGTCCTGGGTTGTATATCCTGTTTTGGAAACTCTGACAGTATAATTTCCGGTTGGAACGCTTTGAAATGTGTAAGTTCCCAGAGTTCCGGTTGTTCCTGTCAAGGAAGTACCCAGAATTTCGATAGTTGCTCCGTTTATAGGAATTTGGAAGGAATTTTCCACATAACAAATCAGAGTTCCGGTTCCACTGATTTGCTGCAGTTGCACATCGAGATTGGTAGTTCCGCCGTCGGTAACTTCGACATTTTCCACAACCAGGGTTTCATATCCGGGTTTGGTGAAACTGATATTATAAGTTCCGGCAGGGATAAAGAAAATTTCATAAGAACCATCATCAAATGAGAGTGAAGAATTAGATAGTCCTTCCACCTGGCAAACGACATTAACGATCGGATCACCATCTGTGTTAGTAACAATTCCGGCAACACTTCCATAATTTGTCGAACCTTCCGGCAGCAAGAGGAAATCTGCTGAAACATCTTCGTTAGCAATTATTTCAATATTCAGGAATGCATCCTCGAAACCGTCTTTTGTGCAATTAATGACATAATTTCCAGCAGGAACATTTTCGATGTAATAAATTCCATCCCCATTCGTCGTAGTGCTGAACGATGTTCCTTCGATCTCGATATGCGCTCCTGCTACTAAAGTTTGATTGATCGCATCGGCAACAAAACCGGAGACCGAACCGTTTCCGCCGCTGGTTAGATTGATTTGAGCATTTACAGTTGTAGTTTGATTGTCGGAAATTGTCACATCACTTTCTGTGTAGTCATCATAACCGGTTTTAGAAAATTTAACGGAATAAGTTCCGATTGGAATATCAGATATTAAATATTCTCCATTAGAATCTGTCTGATCCGATAAACTCGTTCCAAGAACTTGAACCAAAACACCTTCCAAAGGATTTCTGCCGGTCGTAACTGTTCCTGTTAAATTTCCTTTTTCATCCGGATTCGGAACGCCTTGAGTATAACTCAAAACAAGAAATTCATCATCGATTGTTCCTTCCATGATCAAGTCTTGTCCATTGATCTGGTAATCCCAATCATAAGTTCCTTCTTCGATCCAGAGAGCATCACTCTCTGTGATTTCGGTTGTCATCGTACTGCCGCTCGTTGTTACTTTGCCGGAAAAAATAGCGGTTGTGCTTTCTTCTTCATCGACAAATCACCGTTCATATTACCATTTGCTTCGATATTAACAAAACCGGTGTAATCCTGCTGTCCGTCCTCATCCGTGTAAGTTTGCAGCGTCCAGTTTCCAACTAGGTTCTGATCGAGTCCGTTACTCGGACCAGTTCCGGAATCTTTGCTGCATCCTGCGAATAGAATTCCAATTAAGAGTATTGGAATTAAGTTTTTTTTCAATTTCATTTTTCTGCTCCTTTTTTTTTATTCACTTAACTAGAGTTTTGTATCACGGAACTTTGTTCCGTTGTAATCTTGAATCTCCAACTCAAATATTGATGGAGATAAATAACACATCTATCAAGAAAGAACGAGACAGAGTCTCTCTTAACAACGCTTCGGTGAAGCGTGTTACATTATTATCATCATTTTTTTGGTTTGGATATTTTTACTCGATCTCATTTTCAGGAAATAAACTCCGCTGGAAACAGACCTATTATTTTCATCTCTACCATTCCAGGAAACATCGATCATCGTGTCTGCTGGAACTATTTCATTCAACAATGTCTTGATCAGTTCACCTTTGATATTATGAATCGTTAATTTTACCACTGCTTTTTCTTTCAGTTTGAAAGAGATATTTGTAGCTGCATGAGATCCAAAAACGGAAGTGTCGAAAGGATTAGGAAAATTCCGGATAAGACCGTATTCTTCACCGGAAAAGGGATTTTTAGGATTTGTTCCATGATTCGGGATAGCCAGAGTAACTGGACCGAAAAGTTCAGTATCTCCGGAAGTATCGATACATTCAATCCAATAATAATAAGTTGTCCCATGGATAAGATAATAGTAATCATCAAAACTATATTCGGTCGGTTGGGAAGTCGTTCCTGCTCCGTCGATCAGGTTGGGATTTATCTGAATAACTTCATCATTTTGCATTGCATATTTATCTTCTCCTCGAAAAATATTCCAACCAAGATTATTAGATTCTGATTGAGTATTCCAGGAAACTGCAGCAATTGAATTCACAAAATTTACACAAAAAGAGGAAAGTTCTACCGGCAGCGGAACATCAGAATTTATAAAAATAGGTCCATGTAGATATCCCAAATTATTATAATCGGAATAATCATCTGTCGGGTCATTTTCATCATCAAATCTCCAGTAACCTCTCAGATCCGACCAATTCGGATGCGAATTATTTACTATTCTGTTTTTCCAGTACTGGATTTCCTGTTGTTCGAGTGCTTTATTCCATATCCTGACTTCATCGACTGCACCGTGCAGATTTTCTTCCCAATGATGAGATCTTCCTATTTGGACATTATACGGACCGCCTGTTTCTATAATTGTTCCGGGAAAATATGAGAAATTCTTTTCCACACCATCGACATATAAGCGTAAAAATTCACCATCAAAACTTGCGGCAAAGTGATACCAGACACCTTCTTCGATCTCCGTATTCGGAATGCTTACGGATCGATCATCTCCATCGACTTCGATAACAAAGATCAATCCCGTGCGATTACCAATGCCTTCATCAGAATAATGCAGCATCCAGCCATAATTTCTGTTTAACCATCTTCCCTTCGTTACGATTCTACTCCAAAGATCGCTGACATCATCATAACGAGCCCAGGCTTCGATTGTGATCTCATCCGTGATCTGTAAGGAAGCATCATTTCCGCAATCGACATAATCATCGACACCATCGAAATACAAAGCGCTGTGAATCATTTGACCTTTTAATAGGTTTGCTACAAAAATCAGAAACAAAACGATTACAATAATCTCATAATAACTTCTAAAAAAATTATAGACTTTTTTCAATAGATAATTCATCTTACTATCTCCTGCACAATTTTTTTAATTCGGAAAAACGAAACGGGTGCTGCAAAACCCGGAATTCCGAATTTTTAATTATTTTCATCATCTCATTGATCTTTTTGCTGGTTGTCAAAACAACTTGAGTTTCGGGATAATTGTCATTGATGTATTTTACTAATTTAACTTCATCGAAGATGCAGAATTCCAGGATAACAAGATCTATTTTTGTTTCACTCAATATTTGTATTGCTCCGCGAGAATTATCCGCATAATAAGGAACATCATCATTAATTGTGAAATATTCTTCCAAGTCTTTCAGGAAATATTCATTCATTCCCACGATAAGAACATTCATTTTTGTTCCTCCACATTTTGTTAAGGATAATTGCATTTGCTGTGCCAGAAGGTTAATTGGTTGGAAAATAAAAAGTTATGGAGAATTGGATATTAGAAGTCTGCGATATCGCATAGTTGTTTTCGCAGAATTGTTGCGATTTCGCAGGTTTTTTCAGTTCACGGATCTAACAAATTATTAGCTGCTGATTAATGCTGATTAACACAGATAAAAATAACAGAAATAAATATATAATATTTTGTGGTTAATTTTTTAGTTGAATTTGAATTCTTCACATAAAAATATGCGGGAATGTAATAATTTTCGGTATTTCTTTCGCTTTACTGATAAAAAGCGAGAAATTTAGAGAAGTACTTTGGAGTAAAGCAGTTATTCTGCTTTACAATTTTGAAAACGACTTTGTAGATTATCATCAAAGAAATTGATGCATTCCTGAAAGAAAAAGTCTTCGCTTAAGCATCAAAGAAATTGATGCATTCTAGGGGGGAAGCGACTTCGTCGCTTAGCATTAACACGGTTAATGCACTCCAAATGTTAAATTTTATGCTTCTTCATCTTCCGGTCGAGAGCATACCAGGAAATATTCAACAATTTAGCGGCATTTGTTTTGTTATTACCGGTTCTTAAAAGTGCTTTTTTGATCAGGTTCTTTTCTGCGATAACCAGGTCGAAATTTTCTTCTTTCAATTCAGGTTGCAGGTTTGATCTGACTATCTTTTTCTTTTGGAAAGGAAAATCTTTAATTTTAAGAATTCCGTTTTCAGATAAAATAACAGCTCGTTCTACCATATTTTTCAGTTCCCTGACATTTCCGGAAAAGTCATAATTCTTAAGAATTTCCGGCACAGAATTTTCAATATTTTTAACCGGTTTTCTCATCTTATCTGAAAAATGTTTTGTGAAATGTTCGATCAGCAATGGAATATCGGATTTCTTTTCTCGTAAAGGCGGAATGTCGATCACAAAAGAATTCAAGCGATGAAAAAGGTCATTACGGAATTTATCTTCAGCTATCTTTTTTCCCAATTCCTGGTTAGTTGCGGAAATGATCCTGACATCGACTTCGATTTCTCTGTGCGAACCGATCCTGTGAACTTTTTTATCCTCCAGCACGCGTAGGAATTTTATCTGCTGCGACATCGGCATATCTCCGATCTCATCAAGGAATAATGTTCCTTTATTAGCAATCTCGAACCAACCTGCTTTATTTTCTGTCGCTCCGGTAAAAGATCCTTTTTTATGACCAAAAAATTCACTCTCAAAAAGATGTTCCGGAACTGCTGAACAATTTACAGGATAGAAATAAGTATTTTTTCGATTGCTTAAAAAATGGATACTCCTGGCAATAAGTTCTTTCCCTGTTCCGCTTTCTCCCGTGATGAGAACGGATGTATCATCGAAACAAGCGACTTTGGAGATCAATTCCATCACGGTTTTCATTTTTGTGCTTTTCCCGACGATAGTTGAACCCAATTGCTCCTGTAATTCTTTAGAAAGCAGGGAATAATTTTGCTGTATATCTTTTAAACGATTCCCCAAGTCGATGAATTTTTGAGTACGTTCGATCGCACTTTTGATTTCGAGTGTGCGAAATGGTTTCTTGAAAAAATCGAATGCTCCGAATCTTAAAGACTGGATGATCGAATCCTGGTCGCCATGACCGGTGATCATAATCACTTCGATATCAGGATATTCTGTTTTGACTTTTTTCAAGACTTCGATACCATTCATTTCGGGAAGTTGGATATCGAGGATCATAATATCGATGTGATTTTTTTCCAATATTGGAAATGCTTTTGAAGGAATTTCAGCAGTAAAAACATGGTACTCATAAAGATCAAAAAAATCTTTCAATTCGTTCCTGATGCCTTGTTCGTCATCGAGGATAAGGATGTTTAATTTTTTCATTTTAACTCCAAAACAGGAAAGCGGGAAACGGGAGAAAGGAAACAGGAAAATCTTTCTTTTTTTTCAAATAAGAGAAACTGGGAAATCGAGATGGAAATAAGGAAATCATACTGTCTCCCGTTTCCATCGTTCATATTTTCGGAAATGTGATCCTCATTTTCGTAAATTTCCCGATTTCACTTTCCACAGATATTTCACCTTCCATTTCTTTAATTATTCCGTAAGATATCGAGAGTCCGAGTCCGGTTCCTTTATCGGTTTCTTTTGAAGTATAAAAGGGATCAAAGATCTTTTCTTTTTCCTTTTCCGGTATTCCGAGTCCGTTATCTTCGATTTCGATGTTGATCTTATTATCTTCTGAAAAGGTTCTGATTCCGATGGTTTTCTTATTTTTTATATCCGTAATTTTCTCGAATTTTTCATCGACTGCATCCTTGGAATTAGAAAGCATGTTCAGAATAACTTGTTCCAATTTAAACCGGTTTCCAAGAATGTGTCCGATATTTTCTTCCAATGCGAAATTTAATTCGACATTATGATTTTTATATTGAGTTCGAATAAGTTGAACGGAATCTTTGATAACATCATTTATATCGATTTTTTCCATGGAGGATGAACTCTGATCGCGAGAGAAAGTCCGGATATGTTCGATGATATTACGAATTCTTTCAATATCGGAGAAAAGTTCATTACATTTATTTTCGAGATATTGATCATCGAGTTTGTGCAACGATTTACGAACGATAATATTATCTAATCCGAGGGAAAGTCGGGTTACCGGTTGGTTTATCTCATGCGCGATTCCTGCGGAAAGTCTTCCCAGAGATTCCAATTTCGATTTCTGGATGAGAAGAGACTGCTGATGTTCTCGTTTTCTTAATTCTTGTTGAACTCTGATTTCCAAAGAACGATTGATTTCCGTTATCTGTTCCTCGACATTTTTCTGCCGAATAAATTCTCTTTTTTTCAAGCGGTAAAGATATAATAGAAGGATAGCAACAATAAAAATCAGAGCTGATATGAAAACGAGGAAATTCCTGAATTGTAATTGTTTTTCCTGTTCTTTGGTGAGGAGTTCGATTTCTTTTTCTTTTTTTTCGGTTTCGTATTTGATCTGCATTTCTGCGATTTTATTTGTGAGATCATCACTGAAGACAGAATCTTTCAATGTTGAATAAAGTTTAAAATAATCGAATGCTTTACGGTAATTTCCTTTTTCATAAAAAACATTTGAGATACTTTTATATCCTGATAAAAGCCTGTCCGTTGAATTTATTTCTTCAGCACAAACAATACTTTTTTGATAATATTTCAAAGCTTTATCATTTTTTTTCAGGTTTAAAAAAACATCTCCCAGATTCTTATAATTTGTCGCCAGACCTCTTTTATCATCTATCTCCATATACAATTTCACGGCTTCCGAATAATGGGCTAATGCAGTTTCCATGCTGTCCTGATAATAATAAATACCTCCGATGGCAAGCAAATTAGAGGCAATCATTTTTTTATCACCAATTTCCCGACGAATCAATAATGCCCGGTGATAATGTTCCAAAGATTTCTCATAGTTTTTGTTGGATACATATATATCTCCGATCGATGTCAGGGAAAATGCGATTCCGGACCTGTTGTTTATTTCTTCCTGAATAATTAAGGATTTTTCGAAATATTCCAGTGCTTTTTCTTCATTTCCAAGTTCTGAATAGATATTTCCAATATTGTTCAAAGTCGGAGCAGCACCTCTCTTATCATCGAGTTCTTCCTTAATTTGCATTGAAAGAAGATAATATTCCAATGCTTTTTCAAAATTGCTCGAATTATAATAAACATTTCCGATTTCATTCAAAGTGTAGGAAATTCTTTTTTTATCCCCGATCTCTTTTCTTATCTTTAATGATCTATTTAGAAATTCCAGAGATTTATCATACTTTCCCAAATCTTTATAAATCTTTCCGATATTATTTAATGTGCGCGCTATCCCTGATTTTATTCCCAATTTTTCTTTTATTTGAAGTGATCTTTGAAAATAATCCAGGGCTTTTTCCAGGTCGTTCAAGTAATAATACGAATCACCGAGATTATTCAAACACTTGGCTATTTTATCTTTGTCATTTCTTGCTTCATTGATCTTCAGGGAATTGGAGAAAAAAACTACAGCCTGGGAATAATTGTCCGAGAGAAAATAACCACTTCCGATCGCCATAAAAGCAGCGGCTTTTCCTTCTTCAAAATTGAATTCTCCGGATAATTCCAGCGCCTGTTTTCCGAATTCGATTGTTTTCTGAGGATTTTTATAGTAATATTCTTCCGCAAGAGATTGTAAAACTTTTATTTTTTCTTTTCCTTCAGATTTTTTTAATTCATTTTGTAAACTATCGATTTTTACTTGATCGGAAAACAGATTAAGAATCAAGAATATGAAAATAAGAAAGAGATTTTTTTTCATTTCACCTTCTTCAAGAGTAAATCAACAATTCCCATCTCGTATCCTTTTGATGAAAAAATTATCTCATTTTGTTCATCGAGTACAAAAATAACAGGATATTCGTGTTCAGAGAACTCTTCGGTGATCAATTTCTTTCCTTTTTTCAGGATAAAATCTTGTTCCGAAAGATCGGAATTCTCACGATTTTCGGAATAAATAACAATGTCGGTTCGATGTTCTTTGAATTTGTCGAGTTTCTCTGTAATTTGGGTAAGCATCCTTTGCTCCGGTTCGTTCTCAAATTCACTCCTGATAAAAATGATTTTTTTATTTTCAGTTTTGATTTTAGTAACCTGTTTCTGAATATTTTTTACAGTCTTCTCGTTCCATTTTTCCGTTGCATCGAGAAATTCATTCGGTGTAAATAATTCGATTTTTATTTGATCATCTTCCTTTTTTAGAGATTTGATCACAACATTAGCATCACCATTTGAGTTGCGAATAAAAGATTCGAGATAAATATTATCAGCTTCTTTTCGACGAAAGGTTGCATTATATTCAAGCGAATCATTTTCTCCTTCAAAAAAAATATAAGAAATCAAGCCGTCTTCTTCATCCAGTTTGGCGAGCAGGAAATTTTTGAATTCATCTGCTTTGACTTGCTCTCTATCAACAAAGATAGAAATCTTCAATTTTACTTCAAAATCTTTTTCTGTATCTTCTTCTTTTTTTTCGATGGCAACAAAATCGGTTCCATTAAAATACTCGAGCCTGCCTTTCCATTGCAAAGGAACTCCCAATTCTTTCAAGCAGCAATTCAGCAATTTAGTGCGATAAAATTCAGGAACATATTTCAGGTTCAGGATATCGAGCGGATTCAAAGAACCGGAAAAATAAGTCCAGACAAAGTTGGAATCGACTTCGACTTGAGTATCGACCCATGCGATCACATTCAACACTGTTTTATCGATTTCATCATTTGCCAGATTTTTGATCTTATCGTATAATATCATCCACCAGCCATTTTCCGGAGGAATCGCTGAGCGCCAGGTTCTGTGAATTACATTTTTTGTGAAAATCGAATCAGGAACAAATTCTTTAAATCTCATCATCCCGTCATAATAAATATTCATTACATTTTCGATCTCAACGGAATCGGGGATTTCGATCAATTCTTTCAAATCCCATTCAATAAGCATATTTAACAGGATTTTTGTTTTCAAAGAATAATCTTCATTTTTTTGGAGCACCTTTAAATATTGAGATGAATTTCCAGCAATCTCATCTGCTTTATCCAAAAATTCTTTTCTCTTTTCGAAAAAAGTGCTGTCTCGAACTTCCTCGATTTTTACGAGGTCGTAATATTTTACGAATTCATTGCTCTTTTTCAAATTATTTAGCCTATCCTTCTTTTTCAAATCAGCATTTTCCCGCATCAGTTTGAATTTTTCTTCAGCAATCACATCATCCTGTTCTATTGGAACGCTCGATGGAATTGGAAAAAGAAAATCAGTACTTTTATCGATTGTTTTATCTGCTGACAGAGTTAAGGAGATTTTTGTTTTTTCCATTGTATTTAAACGAGCAGAACCGAATAAATCATCTTTTGCTGCTGTCACAAAAACAGTTCCTTTACCAAGCGGAATCGAGACTGTCCCCTCTTTATCCGTATTAAGTTCCGCCATTGGAAACAGACCGCCATAAGTTGTTGCATAAAGTACGACTTTTGCGTCCGGAACCGGATCGTTTTTTTCATCTTTAACGCTTATTTTTATTTTTTCATATTCGGTATAATATTCGATAGAACTGATAGTTGTCACATTATCTTTTTGTTTAATCGTGTTTTTTGATGCAAAATTTCCAAATGCCCGAGAGGTTATCAAAGTTGCTCGTTTAGTTGTATTCGTAAACCAGGTATTATTCAGATTATTGGAAGGTCCTGCTCCTTCTAAATATTTCCATCCATCAGGTGTCCAGACTTCCACCCAGGCATGATTATTATCCGTAAAATTCCAGTATGAAACGCTTGACGGACGCGCGGGAATACCGACACAACGAGCAGCAGAAATATAAATGATCATCATTTCTTCGCAGCGACCATAACCTCTTTTAGTAGTTGTCAAAGGTGCTTGATCTCTACCGTGGGTTTGTTTGAAAGTCATTTTTTCGAAAGCCCAGAGATTAACGAGGATCGCTGCTTCCTCGATATTTTCAATATCTTCGATCAATGGTTTCAATTCCTCATAAAATTGTTCCCGGTAATCTTCCAAAGGTTCCTGGGAAACTCGATAAGGAAGCACGAAGTGTTGGAAAATTTCTTCCGAATAATTTTTTGTATATAAAAAATCTTTTGTTTTCAAAGCAGATCTTATATTTTTTAAAAGATATTCTTTAGTTAAAACTGCCAGATCGTTTACTGAACAATTTTCCAATAAAAATTTCGCATATTTTAATGTATCACCTTCTTGAGTTTCCAATAAATGTAGAAGTTCTTTGTTGTTTTTCCCGGAATATTTTTCGATTCTCTTTTGAAGTTGTAATTCATTTTCTGAGAATAATAAAATCGGAATAATCAGGATAAAAAAAATCATATATTGTTTCATTACTAAATCCTTAATTCTTTTCTTTGACTCTCAATAATTTTTCGAGCATTTTTCAGACAAGTTTTTTTTAGAGTTTTGATGAATTTCATTTTTTTAATGAATGAAAACGAGGAAATTTTTTCGTTTTTCGGAAATAGAATCAGGAGAAATTTCATGCTGCAGATGAAAAATATCCAATATTATTAATTTTAGAAATGAAAAATATTCAATAATTTTTATTTAACAGATAAATAATATCCAATTTTTTTTGTACCCAGAAATAAAGAGAGGAAAGAAATGTTAAAAAGAAATCTATTCAATGATTGTAAAATTCATTTGGAAGAAAAGGAAATTTCGCTGATTACCGGAGCCAGGCAAGTAGGAAAAACAATATTATTAATGCAACTTAAGAAGTTTCTTGAGTTAAAGAAAAAAAATGTTTTTTGCCTGAATTTGGAAATTCCTGACATATTAAATTTTTTAAATAAACACCCATTGAATTTATTAAAATTATATCCTTTGCCTGAAAACAAAAGAACATATTTTCTCATAGATGAGGTTCAGTATTTAAAAAATCCTGCTAATTTTCTCAAACTTTTGTACGATGAGTATGCTCCTCGAATAAAACTGGTTGTCAGCGGTTCTTCTGCCTTTTATATTGATCTGAAATTCAAAGATTCTTTAGCAGGTCGAAAAAAAATATTTAGTCTTTATACTCTGACTTTTGATGAATTTTTGAGATTTAATGATGAAAATAAAATAGCAAGTATATTTAAAAAAATTCCGCCTAACCGGTTATCGATCGATAATTTGTCTTATATGGATATGAAAAAGATTTCCGGTTTTTGCGATGAATATATGATCTTCGGAGGTTATCCCAAAGTCGTTACAACAAAGGATATGGAAAAGAAAAAAGCATATTTATCTGAATTATTGAACTCCTGAACAAAAAAGGATATTCTGGAATCCGGCATTAAAAACCAAGAAAAAGTTTATGAATTATTGAGAATATTAAGCAATCAAACTACAAATTTGCTGAATCAAAATTCGTTGGCAAAGGTTTTAAATGTATCTCATATTGCCATGGAAAATTATCTTTATGTTTTAAGGAAGTCATTTCATATCGGTACAATTTTACCTTTTTATAGAAATCCTGACAAAGAATTGAGAAAAATGCCAAAAGTATTTTTTTTCGACCTGGGATTGAGGAATGCAGCTTTAAGAAATTTTAATACTATCGATTTTAGACAGGATGTAGGAAATTTATATGAAAATTTTATTTTTAGAAAATTTATGGATAGAGTAGACCTTGATAATATAAAATTCTGGAGAACTCAACAACAAAATGAAGTCGATTTTATTTGGGAGGGAAAATATACTTATGAAGTGAAATTCAATATTACGAATTTCAAATATTCCAAATACAAGAAATTTTTGAACTTATACCCTGAAATAGATTTTAATGTAATTTATCATCTCGGTGAAAGTCAGGATACGGAAAAGATAAAATTCTTGAAATTATAAAAAAATTGACAATATTAAAATGCTTTTTAATTTTGATTAATGTTTGATTAAGATTGAAAGAAAAGGCAGTTCAAAAAAAGGAGGAGTAACGAGAATATCTGTTTTTATTCTATGCATGTTAGTATTTGCTTCCATTTTGGCAGCTAATCCCAAAATCGAATTTATTCAAAACTTTGAAAACACTGACAACAAGGAAGTTGGAGAATTTGCCAGGGAAATCAGTTCTCAAATTCGTGATCTTCGGGACCTTTATATTCTCGAAGTTCTCTATGAATATTGGGAAAACGATGCCTGGATTTATGAAGCGAAAGATATTTACACCTATGATGACGATGCTTACCCGATTGAGATCTTAACTCTTGCGTGGGTCGACGAAGATTGGCAGAATACTATGAGAATGGTCATGACCAACAATGCTGAAGGTTATGTTGTTGAGATGTTATGGCAGATGTGGGAGCCTTCCTCTGAAATCTGGTTAGATGCGGCATTGATTTTATATACTTACGATGTTAATTGGAATATGACGGAAATGCTTATCCAGATGTGGTTCGGTACCGAATGGATGAATTCCAGCAGATACACAATGACTTATAATACCGACAATAATCCAACTTATGTGTTAATAGAAGAATGGGATTTCGTAGGTGGAACCGGTTGGCTCAATGATTCTCAGGAATTCTATTCGTACGATGGCTTATTTTTGGAAGAAATCCTGGAAGAATCATGGGAAAATGAAAGCGAATGGATCTGGTCTATCAAATACACTTACACAGAAGCAGGCAACTCTTTTCCGGCAACCAAACTGAGACAGAATTGGAATCTCCAGGCATGGATCAATGACCGTTATTCTCAATATACTTACGATGGTGATTGGAATGAAATTGAAGATTTCGAACAGAATTGGCAAAATGATAATTGGATTAATTTCCAGACACATTATTCCACTTATGAAGACGGCAATATAATCGAACGGTTGACCATGGATTGGGAAGGTGGTAGAGAGTGGATTAACGGTTCGAGGGATACAATGACCTACGGAACTCTCGATGCGAAAGACAATACAATTTCTTTAAAAAATGAGAGCATTCTTTCCAATTATCCGAATCCTTTCTCTGCTTCAACAACGATCTCTTATTTCACCGCAGAGAACACAGAGGACGCAGAGATTCTTATCTATAACCTGAAAGGACAGAAAATTAGAACTCTGGATAGCATTAACCCGGCAAAAGCGACGGAATCGCTTTCCCACATAACCTGGGACGGAAAAGATAAAAACGGATTCCCGGTTGCCAATGGAACTTACTTCTATAAACTGAAATCAGAAAAATATATAATAACCAAGAAAATGACCCTTCTTCGTTAGTATCACGATTCTCCGAATCGTTGTAATAAGGAAGCTCCGCTTCTTCCTATTTACTAATAACATCCGGACTTTCTTTCAAAAGAATTGAATCGGAGATTCAAAATTATAAACGGAACAGAGTTCCGTGTTATGAAACATGCCAAATTTTAAAAATTTGGTAAGTTTCGATACTTAATTCAAAAAAACATTTGACAGGGAAAAGACAAATAATTTCTTCGCTTTCGGAGTTTGAAAGAAGAAATATTTTGTTATACTTTTGAAGTAAGTCTTTATCTTTACCTGAAAAAACCTGACTTTTTTTATCTTTAAAAATACATTTTTAGGAGAAAAGGATGAAGTTATTACTTCCAATCACAGTAGTATATTTGCTTTCCGCAAATATTCTGCTCGCAGAAACCGTGATTCCGGACGGTACGGAAATTTCCGGAAACTGGAATTTTGCAGGATCACCTTACATTATCGAAGGTGAAGCAATTATCCCCGCAGAACAATCTTTAACTATCAATCCCGGAGTAACAATCAAGTTTCAAACAGGAGATGTTTTCAATTATGAGGACCCTGATTTTGATTGCGGATTTTTCAGAGTAAACGGTGAATTAGAAGCCGTCGGCACTGGTCTCGATTCTATCATTTTTACTCGCTTGGGTGATGAAAATTATTGGGGAGTTATTTATTTCTCCACATCTGCCGGCTCGAATTCTATCCTCAATTATTGCCATTTCGAATATGGAAATAAAATCACAAACTGTGCTGATAATGACTTTTTGGGAGTTATCAGTTTTGATCAAGCAGAATGTTCGATAACAAATTCTTATTTTGGTAATAACAACTCCGGAGCTGTTTTCTGTACTAATTCTTCTTCTCCGGATATCACCAATAATATGATTATCGATAATGATTTCGGGATTAAATGTGAGAACAATTCGAATGCCTTTATTTCAGGTAATCACATCGAATCAGGAATCGGTATCCTGGGTGAACAATCTTCTCCGACAATCACCAATAATATTATTCAGTGCACGATGATAGGTTTGGCATTCTGGACAGGAGCATCTCCCGTTATCACCAATAATACTATCCAGAACTGTGAATTATACGGATTATTCATTATGAACAACTCTACGGCATATCTTCATGAAAATCTTTTTGAAAATATGCAATGGGGCATTAATTGTCAAAATTCTAATGTAACCGGTTTCCGAAATGTCGTTTCTAATTGCCAGATAGGAATACAGATTTTTTATGACTCAAATTTCGATATTGTTAACACAGTTGTCGCGAATTCCGTCGAGGGAATTAGAATCCATGATTCATCTGTTGCCATAGTTAATTCAATTAATTACAATAATGAGAATGAATTTGTCATTCCGGATTGGAGTGATGGTATTTCCGCCACCATCTCCCATTCCCTGATCCAGGAAAATTCACTTCCGGAAGAAGTCATTGACAGCGGTTTTAATCTATTTGCAACTAATCCGCTTTTTATCGATCCGGAAAACGGGGATTATCATTTGCAGAACGATTCTCCCTGCATCGATGCCGGAACTGCTTTTTTTGAATGGGACGGACGCGTTGTCATTAATCTCGATGAAGATGATTATTTCGGAACCGCCCCTGATATCGGCGCCTTTGAACATACCGCATTAATAGCAAATGACCACGAATTTGAACCACCTTCATCAGCATACAATTTATCAAATTATCCGAATCCTTTCAAACCTGCGACTACGATTTCTTTCTCGCTTCCTTTCGAGAGCAAAGTTAATCTAACTGTCTATAACATCAAAGGACAGATCGTGAAAACACTGGCAGACAGGGAATTTGATAAAGGAAATACTCAATTAATCTGGGACGGGAAAGATAATTCCGGAAGAAATGTCAGTGCCGGTATTTATTTCTATAAACTGACAACCGAGAGAAACTCTTTAACAAAGAAGATGATCCTGATGGAGTAACTCGATCATCTTAATTGAACATTGAAAATTGAGTCAAGGATTCAACCTGGTTGAAACCTTGACTCAAGTTTTTTTCAAAAAACAAGAATATTTTTCCCTTGCATTTTTACTAATCTAAAAAAATATGAGTTATGATTTTAAGCGGAGGTTCAAATGAAGAAGAAAATAATATTAATAATAACACTAACAATTTTATCGGTTTCTTTTTTATTCGGGAAATCGTATGGAGTTCTTTCCGGCAAAATAACCGATGAGAAAGGAAAACCGATCTCTTCTGCGAATGTTCATATCGAAGGATCAAAATTCGGTAATCAAACCGATAAAGAAGGAAAATATATCATCAGAAAAATTCCCAAAGGAAAATATACGGTTTTATGTTCAGCAATTGGATATAGTTCTCAAAAAATTGTGAATGTTGTTATCAAAAAAAATGAGATCACGATTCTTAACATTTCCCTATCGAAAGAAGCTATTGGAACAGAAAGTTTAGATGAATTCGAATACGAACAGAAATTTATCAAAAAAAGAAGTTCAGGGAAAAAATTAAAAGCAAAAGATATCGAGGATATATCTGTCAATGATATAGAAGAAATTATTTCGAAGCAAGCTGGTGCAACTGTTTCAAATAAACCTAAAAAGAAAGAAAAACCTTTAGAAGGTGATGTCGAAGAAATCGAGATAATAGAAACCATCGAATCAACAACTTTGGAAAAACCTGATGAAGAAACAATCGAATCTCCTGAAGATGAACTTTCAACTGAATTCGAAACACCAAAAGAAACCAAACCTTACCGGAAAAAGATCGAACATCCGGGACTGAAAGCCGGTTTTGTCGATGATAACAAGCAGTATAATTATTTCCTGAGTTTTCTGGATGAATACCGGAAAAAAGTACAGCATCATCCGGTTAATGTCGAAGAAAGGATTATCCTTAAAATTGTCGATCATATCGAGAAACCTCTGCCCAATGCTGAAGTTCGGATATTTGCAGAAGATGAACTACTCGAACAAGGACTTTCTTATGCGGATGGTTCTTACTTGTTTTTCCCCTCTAAGTATCAAAATGATATAACTCAATTCGATGCAGTTGTAACTTATGACCAAAATGAAAAAGAATTTACTATCGATAGAAACGGGAAAAGGCATCTCGATCTGAAATTCGAGGATATCCATAAATTCGCTCCACAACAGATTCCGCTCGATATTCTCTTTATCTTCGATACGACCGGCAGTATGAAAGAAGAGATCGATAAATTGAAACAAACCATCGAACTCATCAACCTGAACCTGGTTTCCATTTCCCCTGAATCCGATATTCGTTTCGGGATGGTTTTGTATAAAGATAAAAAGGACACCTTTATCACCAGGAAAATTCCGTTCACCGATAAATTGGAAGATTTCCAGACTGAATTAAATAAAGTGAAAGCATCCGGTGGAGGTGATAATCCGGAAGACCTGCAGACAGCACTACAGGTTTCCATGACTGAAACGGATTGGAGAGAAGATGCCGTCAAACTCGCTATTATCGTAACCGACGCTCCTCCACATCTCGATTACGACCAGGATTATACTTATGAAGATGCTGTTTATGATGCCAAACAAAAGGGGATCAAAATCTTCAGTATCGGAACAGGCGGCTTGAATATTAACGGAGAATATATCCTGCGTCAGATCTCCCAATATACCTACGCGAATTATGTTTTCCTGACTTATGGTGAAAAAGGGGATAGTGAGGGCGGTCGTCCCGGCAGTGTCAGTCATCATGTCGGAGCGAATTACGAGACGGATAAACTGGAAGCGATCATTATCCAATTGGTAAAGAAAGAATTGAACTTTTACCTCGATAAACCGATCGAAGAGGATGGATACATCTCCGCGATCAAGATCGCAGATGAAGATAAGAGCGAGACTCTCGACAAACTTTTTGCTCTTGCCATTTCGCAGCTGGTCGATTATTCTTCAATCAATATTCCCAATCGAGTTCCGGCAGTTATTTCCCCGATCCTGCAGGCAGATTCACATCAAACGGAATTAACGGAATATTTTACGACGAATTTGATGTATGCCTTTTCGATGAATGAAACCTTTCGAGCCATCGAGCGTTACGATATTCCAATCATTCTCGATGAATTAAAACTGCAGTTGGATAATCTTTTCGACCTGGAGGAAGCTGCCCGTTTGGGAGAATTTATCGGAGCAAAGATGATGATCCTGGGAAAACTCTATACGAAAGAAAATAATTTCGAGTTATTCCTCAAACTCCTGAATGTGGAAACTGCAGAAATCTTATCCGTTACAAAAACCGTGATCGATAAGGAACTCGGGATTTAAAACCGGACCCCGACCAAATTACGAGTTGAATCCATTTGTGAATCAATATTTGTCCACAATTGTAACATAATTTTCACATATTAATTGCTGTAATAATAATATTGTCCATATAATTCTTTTTTCTCTTTATAATTACAACCTTAACACCTTAAAATAAAAGAAGATACAAAACATTAATCTTTAGCGATATTAATCCTGATTTTGGCTTAAAAAATGCGTAATTAATGCTAAAGTTTTGAATTTTTAAATTCAAAAAGCGAGGTGAGATTATGTGGCAGAATTTAGGAATTTTTCTCCCGGTATTCTTCCTGGTTTTCCTGCTTTTCCGGTTTTTTCGCGGATTAGCTAAATATAGAGATAATGTACATAAAATTTTCCTCGACGAGGAAAAGAATCACAGCAAGATTTATTGTTAATATCGCAGCTAAAATAAACTTTGCTCGCAAAGTTAGAATTTTTTGTAATAATTTCTCCTTTAAAGATACCCGGTGAAAGCCGGGTTTTTTTATTAAACCAAAATATCATTCCGAACTTTCTTACCGTTCATCCTCCAAGGAATTTTGAGAAACTCTTTCATCATCATATCTTTCTCCGAATTCATTAAATCTTGTATTCTCATGCTTTACTTACAAGATCAGGAATCCTCAACTTTGAACTTTTGGCAAACCTATTTCTACTGCAGATTTTTTGGTAGAAATTCTATGTATGAATCCTCAGAATGACATAAAAAATAAAAAAAACATTGCCTAAATAATTACTGAATAAAATTTATAACCTGTATATAATTTTTAGAAATTTGGAGGAAAAATGAACACTATTCCGGCAATTCAAAATGCTGATCTCAAAGGAAAGAAAGTGCTGCTCAGGGTCGATCATAATGTTGTCAAAAAAGGTATAATTAAAGATACATACAGGATCGATGCTTCCCTGGAAACCATTAAATTTATTATTTCCAAACAGGGAAAACCGGTCATTATGTCGCATATCGGCAGACCTCTAAATAAGAAAACCGGCGAGATCGAAATTTCGGAGAAAACTTCAGTTCAACCGGTAGTGGAATATTTGAATAAGAAACTCGGGAAAAAATTCAAGACGGTTCGGATCAAAGATCAGATCTCAACAGGATTGGAAAGTCTCGAGTGTGTGAAAGATCTGAATAAAGAATTGGAAAAAGGCCTCATCGACGGTATTTACCTGCCGAATACACGCTGGTTCAAAGGAGAGGAATCAAAAGACAGAACAAAAACAGAATTCGGGAAGGAACTATCCCGGCTGGGAGATATTTTCATAAACGATGCTTTCGGATCATGGCAGCCGCATGCATCGACCATCGAACCGGCAAAACAGATCCCTTCTTTTGCCGGATTTTTGATGCAGAAAGAAATCGAGAACCTGGAAAGGGTTCTTGATCCGAAAAGACCTCTTCTTGCTGTCGTTGCCGGAGCAAAATTCGATACTAAGATCAGACCGTTAACAGCTCTTCTTGATAAAGCAGATTATTTGATCATGGGCGGCGTTATTTATAATGCTTATCTTTGTGCGAAATATGGTCTTAAAATCAAAGGAATTACGGATGAAGATATTTATGCTGCTCGGGATTTCATCGAACATTCGAGGAAATATCCCGGTAAGATAGTTGATCTTCCATACATCGTCGAATCAGATATCCCGGATGAAAAAATAGAAAAAAAAATGAGAAACCATAACATCTATACAATGAGAAAGAAAAAAAAATTAAATTATATTCTGGATGTTTCTCCCAAATCATTTGCCGTATCTACGATCAGGGATATTTTCAAAAATGCAAAAACTATTTTTGTGAATGCTGTTATGGGCTTGACTCCTTATTTCAACGAAGGAACCGTTGCTTTGAACAAAATCATCAATGAGAATAAAGAAGCAGTCAAACTTTTCGGTGGAGGCGATACACTCCAGGAATTTAAAACATTACTTCCTGAAATCTATAAAAATGCTTTAGCTAATGAGAAATATTATTTCTTTACCGGTGGTGGAACCATCCTCAAAGCAATCGAACAGGATTCTTCTTTAGGTTTGGAACCGATTAAAGGATTACTCAAAGGAAAAAGTAATTTTTATGAACGAAGATCCGGAATCGAGCGCAGATCAGGAAAAGAAAGAAGAATAAAACAAGTTCCCTGCGAATATAATACAAGAAGCGGATTTGAAAGACGCGGCGGAAAAGACAGGAGAAAATCAAATTAAATGATAATCGAATCATATTCTTTTGGGAAAATCATCATCGATGATGAAAAATATACATCCGACATAATTATTTTCCCGGAAAAAGTCAATTCAGCCTGGTGGCGCCGGGAAGGTCATTTCCTGCAGGATGTGGATATCAAGGAAGTCCTGAAACGAAAACCGGAAAAATTTATCATTGGTACCGGTTATTACGGGTATTTAAAAGTCGATAGAGAGTTAAAGAAAAAATTATCCGACATGGATATCAAAGCCTACTATGAAAAAACTCCCAAAGCAGTTGAAATGTATAATTCTCTAAATGATAAAAAAAATGTAATCGCTGCCCTGCATTTATCGTGTTGATGTCATTCTGTGTACTATGATGGAATATCTGAATTGTCATCCTGAGGTTTCTTACAAAGGAATTCTCACGAAGAATCTTCCGAGTGAGATTTACTTTTTACTTTTTCCAAAACTCCTGTTTGGGAACGAGATAAGAATTCTTCGTTGGAGATTCCTAATCTTGTAAGACAGGCAAGAGAATACCAAGATTTAATGAATTTTAAGGAAGAGAAGATAATGGTGATATTCTAAAAATTCCTCGATAGAAAAGCAAGCAGATTACTTGGAATGATAGACAAAATACGCTTAAATGTTTGCAAGGAGGTTACAGATCTATGAATTTCATTTTAATCGGTTTCTTAATTTATCTGGGGATCGTTTTATGCGTCGGATTCTTGACTTTCCGCTATAATAAGACGCACAGAGACTTTTTTATTGCCGGCAGGAGGCTTAATCCCTGGGTTGTCGCTTTTTCGGAAAGAGCGTCCGGGGAATCAGCCTGGCTTCTGCTTGGTTTGCCGGGAGCAGCTCTGGCTGCAGGCTTCCTCGAGCTCTGGACAGCCATCGGCTGTATTGGGGGAATCATCTTTTCATGGATGATCATTGCCAAAGACCTGCGTATCCAAACCGAGAAATATGATTCCATCACGCTTCCTAACTTTATCGCAGAGAAATTCGGGAAAGAGGAAAAATTACTTCGGGTAGTATCGATGCTGATCATTATTTTCTTCTTCACATTTTACCTGGCAGCCCAATTCAACGGAGCAGGAAAAGTCCTGAATGTTACCTTCGGGATTCCACACACAGTGGGAATCATCATCGGGGTGATCGTCATTGTCTTTTACACGATGATGGGCGGTTTTTTTGCGGTTGCCTGGACCGATCTAATCCAGGGCAGCATCATGATCTGCACGCTCGTGATCCTTCCTATTATTGGAATGCTCGAAGTTGCCAATCAGGGTCAATCGCTGAACACGGCAGTTGCCAATGCCGGACATGAATTCATCAGTA
Organism: uncultured Candidatus Cloacimonadota bacterium; assembly: GCA_964521025.1. Classification (GTDB taxonomy): domain Bacteria; phylum Cloacimonadota; class Cloacimonadia; order Cloacimonadales; family TCS61; genus DRTC01. The sequence continues at coordinate 56,270 of CAZFPK010000005.1, forward strand.
CGGTCGGCGGAAAGACAGGCTGGGCTGCGGTTGCGGTCATTATCGGCGGTCTCAGTTGGGGGCTTGGTTATATGGGACAGCCGCACCTGGTTACAAGGTTCATGGCGATCAAAGACCCGGAGAAGATCAAAGTGGCGAGACGCATCGCTTATGTCTGGGCTATTCCCGCTTTCTTCGGAGCGATGATGATCGGGATCGTGGGACTCGCTCTTTATGGTCAGGGTCATTTCCAGGATGTGGAAAGGGTGATGCCGCATTTGGCAACCACGCTTCTTCCCGGTTGGCTGGCAGGAATTTTCATTTCAGGTGCGATTGCAGCCATGATGTCCACCGCAGACAGCCAGTTGATCGTGATAACTTCTTCCGTGATCGAAGATTTTTATCATAAAACCTTGAAAAAAGAAGTTTCCGAGAAAACTCTCCTCAATCAAAGCCGTCTGATCACTATTGTCGTCGGATTATTCGGTTTCCTCATCGCGATTACTTCCAAGAAACTCATCTTTGCCCTGGTGTCTTATGCCTGGTCAGGTTTGGGAGCATCCTTCGGTCCTGCTCTCCTGCTCCTGCTTAAATGGAAAAAGACGACCAAACAGGGAGTACTCGCCGGACTTCTCACCGGCTCGCTGGTTACTATCACCTGGTCTAATATAAATACTCTGGATAGTTTCATTACCCACCGGTTTGCTGCTTTTGTGCTGGCGTTCCTGGCAGTTATTTTTGTGAGTATGATAACCTTAAAAGAATGATCTTACTCCGATCCAACCTAAAATAATGCAGAAATCATTACGGTTCAGACTTATTTAGTCCTGCTCTATCAGGACTGTTTAAAGATGAATAAAAAGATGAATAAAAAGATAAAAAATCAAACAGGAGGAAGCATGAAAAGTAGTAAGTTGGCATTTATTGTGTTCACACTTTTAGTTAGTACTTGTTTATCTGCAGATGGAGTTGAACCGGTAGGATCCGGAACAGAAGCAGATCCATATCAGGTGGAAACTTTAGACAATTTATTATGGATAAGTACGAATTCAGGTTCTTGGAGTTCATATTTTGAACAAACCGCTGATATCGATGCTGCTGTTACTTCCGGCTGGAACGGAGGTGCGGGTTTTTCACCCTTCGCAATTATGCTGAGAACTTTACCGGCTCTTACAACGGACAGATGCATAGCATAGATGGATTATTCATTAATCGACCATCTACAGATTATGTCGGTCTGTTTGGATATATTACTTCTTCGGAAATTGACAGCATAAGCTTAAGCAATGGAGATATTACGGGTTATGAAAGTATCGGTGGTCTGGTTGGTTATAATTATAATTCCTATATTAACAACTGTTGTTCCACTGGCTCGGTGAATGGAACAGGCTATGAGATCGGCGGTCTGGTTGGGCAGAATAATATTTCCACTGTTAGTAACTGTTATGCTCATGTTTCCGTTGATGGGAATTTTTATGTCGGTGGTCTGGTAGGACTGAATTATGATTTTTCCACTATCAGTAACAGTTATGCTACCGGTTCCGTGAGCGGATATTCTAGTACCGGTGGTCTGGTTGGGTCAGCATGGATTAATTCAACTATCAGCGACAGTTATGCTACCGGTTCAGTAACTGGAATCGATAATCATGCTGGTGGTCTGGTAGGGAAGGCGGAACAAAATTCCATTATTAACAATAGTTATGCCACCGGTTCCGTGGATGGTTATATGTATGTCGGTGGTCTGGTGGGAGAGAATTATTGGAGTTCCACAATCAGCGACAGTTATGCCACCGGTTCCGTTACTGCTACTGTAACAGGAGTTTATGAATATGCCGGTGGTCTGGTGGGTTGTAATAAAAATTCTTCCGTCATCAGTAATTGTTATGCCAGAGGTTCTGTGAATAGTAATTATTTAGCCGGTGGTCTGGTGGGGAATAATTATTCTTCCACAGTAAACTACTGTTATGCCACCGGTTTCGTTAGTGGAACTTATGATTATGTCGGTGGTCTGATAGGAAGGAATTTGTATTCTGCTACCGTTGATAACTCCTTCTGGGATATGGAAACTTCGGGGCAAACTTCCAGTGACGGCGGCACCGGCAAATCCACCGCGGAAATGAAAGATGTTGCTACCTTCACAAACCTTTCAACAGTCGGATTAGACGAATCCTGGGATTTTGTTGGAGATCCTTATAATGATACCGGAACTGATGATTTTTGGAATATCGATGGCAGCACAAATGATGGTTATCCGTTCCTTTCCTGGCAGGTTGGAGAAGAACCTCCCGCTGCTCCCACAAATGTTATCATCACCATTGTTGGAGATAATGTTCAATTAGACTGGGATGATATGGGTTCTTCAATATTCTATATTTATCGTTCGCAAGATCCTTATCAGGAATACTGGGAGAGGATCGGCAGTTCGGAGACAAATTCTTATATCGACACCGATGCTGGTTTGGAAAGTGCATACTATTATTATGTAACGGTCTGTGATTAGAATAATTTTGAACTTTCAGAATCCAATTATAAAAAGATATAAAAGAATGGCTTTGGGAGTTTTTTCAAAACACTTGATGCCAAAAAATAGGAGGAACAATGAAAAAATTGTTATTTATCTTAACGATGACCATTATATGGTCAGGAATGTTTGCCGCACCAACCTATTCGTTAGAATTCGACGGCATCGATGATTGGGTAGATTGCGGTAATGATCCGTCCATCACAGAATTCGACCAATTCACGATCGAAGCTTGGGTCTGGCTGCAGGATTCCAGTTATGATCAAAAGATCGTGAATAAATGGAAATTTTCCACTGATTATTACATTATGGGAGTCTATGACGGCTCATTCTATTGTCAAATCAATGCTAATGGAAATGATTTTAGTTTTTTAGAGGGAACTGTTCCATCACAGGAGTGGACTCATCTGGCACTGTTATTTCAAAAAGGAGGGGGTGGTGGTAACAACGGCTATTGTTTCGCCTATGTGAACGGAGAACTGGTTTTTTCCAAGGATGATGTAGCAGATGAGCCAATCGATGTGAATTATCCGGCTTATCCGTTTCGGATTGGAGCAGCCAGTTGGGATAGTAATGCTTATTTAGTGGACGGAAAAATCGATGAAGTCAGGATTTGGAATTACCGCCGATATTATTTGGATATCCCAAATTTTATGGAAACAAGCCTGGACGGTGATGAAGCGGGACTGGTTGCTTATTACCCGATGAGCAACGGCAGCAGTTTTATCCTGGATGATGACAGCCCGAATTCTAATACCGGATATTTATATGACGGAGGAGTTATTGGAAATGGACCGGTCTGGGTAGATGATTCATTCACACCGGAAGGTTACGGAACTTTCGAATTACCCTACCTGATCAGTGAATTAAGGCATCTGTACTGGTTAAGTTTGAATCCTGATGCCTTTCTAACCTATTCAATCTATTCTCAAACTACTGATATCGATGCTGAACCAACAGAAGCCTGGGAATATCATTCTTCCGGAATGTCTCCTATCGGTGACCCGGAGGGAGTTTCGTTAAACGGTATATATTATGGCAATGGTCATACCATCGATAACTTAAATATCCATAGTACAGAACAAACCGGTGTCGGATTATTTGCCAAAAAGGAAGACGGTGTAATTCAGGGGCTTGGTTTGAATGATGTTATTATTTGGGGTGATGAGAAAGTCGGAGGTCTGGTAGGCATCTTAAGCGGAGATTGTATTATTATGGACTGCTATGCAACCGGTGATGTCCTGGGAAACTTAAGTGTGGGAGGACTGGTCGGCACTAACGAGGGTCCGACATCCTACATCACGGAATGTTATGCAGATTGCTCGGTGCAGGGAGATGATTGGGGAGCATATAACCTGGGCGGTTTAGTAGGAACGAACAGCTCCGACATCTATCTCTGTTATTCAGGAAGCACTGTTGGATACGGTGATAATTATGCGGGTGGTTTTGTGGGTGTAAATACCGAAACTGGCAACATAACTAACTGTTATTCCGACGGGCAAGCTAAAGCTGGCTTTGTGGGAAATAATCATTTATACGGCACTATAGACGCTTGCTATAGCCGTGCTTGGGTGGGTACTGTGACCGGTTGGGGATTTCTCATGGGCGACGACATGTATGTTACTAACTGTTTCTGGGATTTTGAGGTTTCCGAATGTGCAACCAGCGACGGCGGGACTCCCAAGAATACTGCTGCCATGACTAATGTTGCCACTTATACTCAACTTGGTAATGTCGGTCTGGATTATCCGTGGGATTTTGCCGGTAATCCTTATGATGATACAAATAATGAAGACTATTGGGATATCGATCCGGAAACTAATGACGGTTATCCCTACTTTTCCCTGCAAAATCCGCCACTAAATGTTAATATTTACGCTGACGAAACAGTTGTCGGCATTTGGTGGGATGAAGTTGAGGGAGCATCAGCTTATAGAATCTATTCTTCTTCTGATCCTTATGAACCGGTAGAGAATTGGACATTCGAAGCAGAAGTGATGATAACATCCTGGAGTGAACCGGTTTTTACAAATGAGAAGAAGTTTTATTATGTGACTGCGATGAATTAACAAGATTCGAGTTCAGAGGAGCGAAGAGAGACTGAACTCGAGTTGGTAATGATGCTTTCAACTGAACTCCATCTAACTGAAGTTGATGAAGTCCAGTCAAATTTAAAACAGGAGGAAAGATGAAAAAAGCAATGTTAGTAGTAATGATGTTCACACTCTTTGTAAGTGTATTATCAGCCCAAACTGCCGTTCCACCCGCAAGTGGAAACGGAACATCCGGTAATCCCTACGAGATCGCCACCTTGAACAATCTCTATTGGATTACCCAGAACACAGGTGAATGGGACAAGCACTTTATCCAAACCGAAGATATCGATGCTTATTCCACTACCGGTTGGGATAGTGGCAATGGATTTTCACCTATCGGCAACAGTTCAATCAAATTTGCCGGCTCATACGATGGACAGGATCATACTATCGATGGTTTGTTCATTGATAGAGGATCTACAGATTATGTTGGTCTGTTTGGATACATTAGGTTTAGCACTCCAATCGATAGAATAGGTGTAACTAATGTAGATATTACCGGTGATTGGTATGTCGGAGGTCTGGTTGGGTATAATAGTACTAACTTCAGCAACTGTTATGCAAGCGGTTCCGTGACTGGTAATCAGTTTGTCGGTGGTCTGGTGGGTGAAAATTATTGTTTTTCCACTGTCAGCAACAGTTATGCCACAGGTTCCGTGACTGGAACTAATAGTTCTGTCGGCGGTCTGGTGGGACATAATCATTATTCTTCCACCGTGAGCAACTGTTATGCCACCTGTTCCGTGAGTGGAACTGCTAATGATGTCGGTGGTCTGGTGGGGTGGAATCATAATAATTCAACCATCAGCAACAGTTATGCCACCGGTTCTGTGAGTGGATATCAGGATGTCGGCGGACTGGTAGGGGATAATTCCACTTCCACCGTAGAAAACTCCTTCTGGGATACGGAAACTTCCAGTTGTTCTGAAAGTGATGGTGGTACCGGCAAAACCACTGAGGAAATGAAATATGTTAGAACCTTTACAGATGTTGCCTGGAGTGATGGCTTAGATGCTCCCTGGGATTTTGTCGGCAATCCTTATGATGATGAAGGAACAGATGATGATTGGAATATCGACTATACAAGAATAAATGATGGTTATCCGTTCCTATCCTGGCAGGATGGAGGAGTTACTCCCGATGCTCCCACAAATGTTATCATAACCATTGTTGGAGACAATGTCCAATTAGACTGGGATGATATGGGTGTCTCCTCTTATAATATCTATCGCTCCGAAGATCCGAATGCAGAAGATTGGGGAACACCGATAGGTAGTGCAGGAACTGACTTTTTTGTAGATGAGGGTGGTGCTGCAGGAACTAAATATTTCTATTATGTAACTGCAGTTGATTAATAATAGTAGTTCGGAACCTTTAGTCCGGCTTTTGACGGATTGTTCCGATGTTTTTTAAAAATATCAAATACCGAGTCATAAGTAATAAGAAAGAAAATTACACGGGGGCAGGCAAAGAATTTCCGATAAAGATCGCTTGTTTGAGGATATGATATAATGCTATCGTGCTGTTCGACTTAACACAAGATCCTGCGGACTTGTGCCAAGTCTAATAGGAGTTGTAAAATCCCATCTGAAACTTGTCCCAAGTCCCGCAGGGATCTGGGGATAAGTTGACCGCTCCTGAACAGGAGTTTGGGAACGAGATAAATCCTTACCAAAGGATGCGGGTTTTCTCTGCAACAAGTTCTATCACTATCCGGAATAGAATAAACTTCCCTTCAAAAAAAAATAATCTTTTTCATTGACAGTATTTTCTATCTGGAAATATTTTGTTTATAGGTTCAGAGTGTGCTGCCGGTTATGAAAAGAAATATTTTCAAAAGGGATAGATCATATTTATTATGAAAATTTTATATATTAATTAAGATAATCAAAATAACATTAATGAATATTTAGATCTTGATATTAGAAAAGAATAAATTAAAAATAAATATTAATAAAACTTGTTCGAAACAAATTTACGAATAGTTAATTTGCTTCGAACGATTGTGAATTTATCTCGAATGATTGTAAATTTATCTCGAACGGCTGTAAATTTGCTTCGAACGATTGTAGATTTATCTCGAACGGCTGTAAATTTGCTTCGAACGATTGTAGATTTATCTCGAACGGCTGTAAATTTACCTTGAACAGTTGAAAATACCTTTCGCATAAAATTTTATGCAATTTCCAGTAATAAATGCCGGATTTTATGCGTCAAAATAAGAAGAGGAGGAGAATATGCTTATTCCCAAAGAAGAGAAACGGATTTATCGTTACAAAGATGCGGATGCCATCGAGAAATTGTATTATATCCATACCTGTTTTATGCATGACAGGTCGAATTTCGAGGATTTCCATACCAAATTCACAGAGCAGTTCGGTAATGACTTCCTGGAGAAAATACAAATAGCCCAGAACGCCCCGCAGGACGACCAATTGATCGATATCCTGGCTCAGAAAACCCAGGTCGTGAACGATGTCATGACCGAAATCCAGGAATCGTTCTATAGAATGCGTTATTTCCTGAAAGAAGCATTCAAAAACAAACCTCATATCCTCAATGAATTCGGATTAAATGATTATGCCAAAGCCCGGAATTCACAGAAAGAAATGCAGGAATTCATGGCTACTCTCGTGTCTGCTTCCAACAAATATAAAACAGAACTGAACGGTGCCGGTTTTTCACAAGCTGATATCGATAAACTGCAAACTTATTATGACGACCTGGTTGCAGCCAATAACGATCAGGAATATTATAAGGGAGAACGCAGAACCTTGAATCAGCAAAGGATCATTCTCATCAATGATGCCTGGGCGATCGCTGTCGATATTTGTGACGCCGGCAAGATCATCTTTACGGATAACTATGCCAAGTATAAACAATATGTTTTATATGAGAGTACCAGCGGCAATGGTTCGCACACATATAACGGAAATGTGCCCCCTTCTCAGACTGTCGTTATCCTCTCGGAAGGTTTCGCACCCGAGACCGGTCTTGTCCTGGGCAATAATGGTCAAACTGTTCTCAAATACTGTGTGGGAGAGGACGAATCTCCGTGTGCAAGCGGCAAAGATGTCGATCCGGGTGAAGAAGTGGTTACGACAGTTTCCGAATTAGGAACCGGAACTATCCTGAAAGCGACCAACCTCAGCGATACTGTGGAAGGGATATTCGAGGTGGAAGTCGGATAAAATCAGACTCGACTTCAAAGAGAAGCGTGGAGTTGAGACTGATCGAATTTTAGAAATAGCCCCGTCCTTCAGGGCGGGAGAATTAATTTGTCTATTCCCTTTCATTCCCGAACAGGAGTTCGGGAACGAGATAAGACAAAACTCAGGAGTTACATTGAAAAAAATACTCCTTATATTTCTCATAATTATTTCAATAAAATCTTTTGAAGCCATAGAAATGGTGATCCACAGGATGGACGGCACTTCGGATTCGATAAATATCTCGGAGATTCTTAATATTTATTTCATTTCAGACGAGGATATTCCTCAGGAAGGTCTGGTCGCCTTTTATCCTTTTAACAGCAACGCCAATGATGAAAGCGAGAATACTAACCACGGCAATATTTCCGGTGCGACCTTAGTTCCCGATCGCTTCGGCAGTCCGGAAAGTGCTTTTTATTTCGATGGAGTAAACGATTTTATCGAAGCAGATCCCCTGCCTGATTTTGAAAATACGACTATTTGTTATTGGATAAAAGTAGCTGAATATCATCATGGTTGTGTTTTCTGGGAAGGAGACGAAACAAGTTGTTATGATCTCGAATCCGGGATGAGAATTCACGGAGTTCTCAATTTTGATGTAAAGGAAGATATATCGGAGCAGTTTTTATCCAATTATTGTCTTGATACCGATATCTGGTATTTTGTTTGCCTGATTTGCGATTCCGATAATTGTTTTAAAAAGATCTATATCAACTGTCTGCTCGATAATATCCAGGATCAGTGGCTTGGAACTGCCAATATCGGCTATCATTACAATCTTCAAATCGGCAGGAAATCCGATCAGCCCGGCGATGCGAGCCTGTTTTTTCACGGTACGATCGATGATCTACTCATTTATGACCGGGTGTTGTCTCTTACTGAAATACAGACTCTTTATCATCTAGGTGGATGGGATGAATAGAGATATGAAGCATAGCTGAAGCAGTTGAAAGAAACTCCATGGGATACTTATGCTTGTTTTGATTTCTTTCAAACATCTGCACATATTCCAGATTGGATATATTCAGGTGAGAATAATCGAAAAAAAAACGAATTTAAAGAAGAGCATATCGAATTGAAGATTTGTTCACATATCGCTACCGGATTTAAACATTTTCAAGTTAAAAATCCATCATATAAATCTGTAAAAAAAACTTTGTATAGAAGTGGTTTTTCAAAACAATTTTCAGATCGATTTCAAAGACCAGAACTCTTTTTATATCTTGATGGTGAAGCAAATGAAAAATTTGGAGAAAAAATCACAGTATTGGAAATAGCTCGAAAGATTTTTGATTTCAGGAAAAAATATTTTGATGAAAATTCATAAAATATATATCCCTCCCATCTCGTTTCCAAACTCCAGTTTGGGAACAAGTTAAAAACTTTTGTGTCTTATGTGCCTTTTCGCGGCGATTAAAAATTAAAACCCCTTCGCATAGAACATATCCAAAACCATAATGCTCAACCCCGTATAATAATCCAGGTCTCCGAAAATATCTTCCAGCCCTTTCACGATCGCGTGGATGTATTCCTTATTAATTTTGAGCATAATGATCTTGCTGTAGGGACTTTTCCCGCCGGTAAAATCAAAGAATCCTAAAAATAAAGGTACATTGGAAAGCAGGTTCTCCATTTTCTGGCTCTCTAAAATTGTTGCATCCTGGATCCCGTATTCGATGAACAGTTCGCTGATGTCCTGCATAATTTCGTCATCTTTGACGATCATGAGCATTAGTTTATCTTTTTCTTTTTGAGAAATGTCTTTCACATCTTCGCTGGCATTACGGAGAAAATCCTCATATAAACCTATTTTGGAAGTTGCTTTCAGAAGTTCATCCATTACTCCCGGTTCTTTCAGGATGCGGGATACTTTTGCCAGCAGCTGCAGATGTCCGCTCCGGTTCGTCGTCGGTCCGACAATAGTTATGAATATCTTTGCTTTTTTCTTATCGAGGCATTCAAATTCCACTCCCTTTTTACAAACTGCAATACCGATCACGAATTTCTCTGCTTTTTCTAACTGACAGTGCGGAATCGCGATTCCCTTCCCGAAGCCGGTACTTCCCTGGTCTTCTCTTTTTTTCAAAGCGGCATATATCTTTTCAGCATTACAATTTTTCAGATCGGAAGTTTTGGTCAGAAGTGCGGAAAGTTTTTTGAGAACCTCATCTTTTGTCTTTGCTGAAAAATTTACTTCACAACATTCCAGTTTAACCACATCTGAAATATTCATGATTTCTCCTTCAAATCGATCTAAGCAGAAGTTTATTTCTTTTTTGATATTATGGTGTCAAGAATTATGTTGGACAAGCAACGAATGACCCGTGACCAGTGATCAATGACCAGCATCCTTTCCCCTTTTTTTATTTGACAGGATATGGATTGCATGGAGATTCGGTTTTATTGGTATTGGAGTCGATCATAAAAAGGAGAACAAAATGTATATCAAAAAAATTCCAATTCTAATCATTTGTGTAATATCAAGCTTCATCTTTTCACAAAACCAATCCTGGCAGAACTTCCATAAACTGATCGGTAAATGGAGCGGAATAGGAGCAGGTTTCTCTTCCGGAAAATCGCAGATCAAGACGGAGATCAAATATGTCATGAACGAGAAATATCTCCAAATCACGAATAGGTCGGAATTCGAACCAACCGCGAAGAATCCGGAAGGTGATATCCATGAAGATTGGGGAATGCTCAGTTATGACAAGAACAGGAAGAAATATGTTTTCCGGCAGTTCCACAATGAAGGATTTGTGAACAAATATATTCTCAACGACTCGTTATCAACGGATTCTTTATTCATCTTCGAGTCAGATATGATCGAGAATTTTGTTCCCGGAGGAAAAACCATTTTCAAGATCAAAGTAATAAATATTGATGAAATCGAGACGATCTTCGAGATCTCGTTCAATGGAAAAGACTTTGATTGTTACGGTAAAAATCTGATGATCAGAAGGGAATAATTTGTAAATTAGAGCACAATATTACAATTACTGTTCAGTCAAATTGTCTTGATTTTATGACAGTCTCTTAAAAAGTGTCTGGTTTTAATGACATTTATTATAATAATTTTCTATTAGAGTACTTACATGAAAATCTAATTAAAACTCAATTGTAGATAACTTCTTTCTTTTATATAAAGTTACAAAATCTATATATCTCAAATTTGGTACAAACCTTGCTATTTTATGATAATTACGCATAGAAGTGATTGAAAAAGAAAAGGATTCCCATAAAAAGGAGGAAGTATGGGAACACAACAAATCTTGCTCATTGTATTTAGCATAATTATCATTGGGATAGCAGTTGCAGTTGGTATCTCTATGTTTAACAACCAGTCTGAAAATGCTGATCGGCAGGCAGTAATTTCAGAACTGGACATTCTCGCTACTGTGTCGTTGACAGTTTACAAAATTCATAAAATGTATGGTGGTAGTGGAGGTGTCTGGGATCTTGATGACATAGGTCATTGGTTAGGAGGTGGATATGATTTCGATGCAGATTCACTCCATAATGATGTCGGTGATTTTGGTTTTTCTTCAGAAGGGGATATTTTGACAATTGTTGGATTGGGCTCTGAAACCGGTAATGATGATATTAATCCTGTTCAAGCTACAACTCTGGTTACCGGTAAAACCCGTGCAATTGACACGACCATTGATAATTAGGATATCGGAGTACCTGAAATAAACGGAATTTAATCCACAATATCTCAATCATTAACGAAACAGCGGTAACTAACTATCTATAATTTCAAAGAATGGAAGTAACTTATCATATAAAAATGTGATATCAGTCTTAGTGAAAGTTCTTAATTCGATAATCGGTAAAAAAATTTCAATAAGTATTTGAAGGAGCCAAAATGAAACAAATCAAATTTATTTTAATTTTCATGATTTTCAGCTCGATTTTATTATTTTCTACTAACGATAACAATGAAGAAGACAATTTCATTTATACATCCGATGAAGACCTTCATGACTTTCCGACAGAAATGACTCGCAGTACAGTGCAGGGAACAATTACAGACTCCAACAATGTTCCTGTTGAGGATGTTTGTGTCCAGCTTTTGGGAAATAATAATGTACTTTACACTTACACCGATGAAAATGGAGATTATGAATTTACAGGAGTAGCGAATGGAACAAGTTACACGATTCTTCCCTGCAAATACGAATTTACGGAAATCATCGATAATTCTATTGTCAGCGGAGATTCTATTATTTCGATCGCACAAGCAGAATTAGGTAATACAGACGGTTCCTCTCCGGGAAGATATCATGGACATAACGGCGGTTGGTGTAGTGAATTTGTTTCCTGGTGTTATTGGCAAGCCGGAGACCCATTTACAGGTGGAACTTTCGATGGAGGAGCTTGCATCCAGGATTGGAATATGTCAACTGTTCATCGTGTTAATGCCGGATTTGGCAGGAATGAGAACTGGCAAGTCATGACCATCTCTGAAATCAATGATAACTGGAGCGAAGATGAAGATAATCCGCTTGAACCTCAACCGGGAGATTATGTTTTCTTTTCTAATACAAATGGAATAAATAGAGCTCACAGCGGAATTGTCAGAGAAATTGCAGGGAATGATATGGAAACAACGGAAGGAAATATTTCCGATTTAGTTCAAGAAGTAACGCGCACGAATTGGCGAACTTACCAGGTTGGAAATACGATCGTGAAAGGAATCGGGTATCGTAGAATTATCTCGAATATCAGTTTCGAACCCAGATTCTGGTATGGCTATATTTATTCCAATCTTGATGAAGATTTTACTTTATTTTATTTCGACGACTCTGTTTTAGAAGCTCCTGAAAATATTGTATTAAATATCGATGGAAATGATCTAATTATTAGTTGGGATGAAGTTAATGGAGCGACTTCCTATAAAATATATTCTTCTCCTGATCCTTATGAATCTCCGGAAAACTGGACTTTGGAAGATGAGGTAACAGATACGATCTGGAACGAAACTCTTACCGAAATATATAAATTTTATTATGTGAAAGCGATTGAAGAATAAAAACCATTTTAACATTCCATTATGAAAATAAGTATTTTTTAACTTTGAACGAGATCGTCATTAATTAAATACTATCTATTTCGCAATTTACTTCATTTAACCTTTTTTTTCAACAATAAAACAACAAATCATACTATTAAAATTAACCTGAAATCTATTTTTTATTTGCCTTGACATTAGATTTACAGTGCGGATTTTTGCCTTCAAAAAATTTGGAAAAGAGGGATTAATGGCAATAAAGAAACTCGATGACATCATCGAACTTGCCAAGAAAAGACTGAAGAACAAACAGAGAAAGAGAGTTGTCGTTGCTTATGCACACGATGAACATTCTATTCAGTCGGTTTTTGCAGCCTACAAAATGAATTTGATCGATGCCACACTGGTTGGTGATGAAAATATCATAAAAAAAGTATGTGTCAAAATCAATATCGATCAAAAATTATTCAAAATAATTCATGAACCTGACGAAATAAAATGCGGTATTAAAGCAGTCGAATTAATCAAAAAGAAAAAAGCGGATATTTTAATGAAAGGGTTGATTTCATCAGATAATTTCATTCAGTGTATAATCGACAAGAAAAAAGGATTGATGAAACCAAAAGCAGTTCTGGCTCATGTTACAATTTTTCAAATAAGAACCTATCATAAACTGCTGTTGATCAGTGATGCTGCTTTTATTCCTCTGCCAACCATCCAGCAGAAGATCGCAATTACTAATTACCTGGTCGATACTGCTCATAATATGGGGATCAAAGTTCCGAAAGTTGCGATTCTATCATTTACGGAAAAATCCAATCCTCTATTTGATTCTACTGCCGACGCTGCTATTATCGCCAAAATGGGAGACCGCGGACAAATAAAAAATGCTGAGATCGATGGACCTCTTGCTCTCGATGTTGCAATCGATGCGGACAGTGTCATGGTCAAAGGGATCAAGAGTAATGTTGCCGGAGATGCCGATTGTCTGGTCTTTCCACAGCTGGAAGCTTCCAATATTTTTTATAAAACTCTTACGAAGCTTATTCATGCGGAAGCCGCCAGTTATATTGCCGGCACGATCGCTCCTTGTATGCTTTCCTCCCGCGGTGACAGTGAAAAAACAAAACTTTATTCGATTGCGGTAGGGTGTTTACTGGCTCAGTAACTTGTTTTTAAATTTGATTATCGGTTCTTTTTCCGTTGTTTAAAAAGAGTCGAAAATCCTAAAATAGTGAGGATAAAACTATGGTACCCATTTATGCAAATTTGAGTTTATCAAATCCTGTATTAAAAATATTGACAAAAATCAATGTTAAAGCACTTGTCGATACCGGAGCAGCGACTTTGTGTATTCCGGAACATATCAATATTCAACTCGAATTTGAAGAACTTGAAAAAAGAGAAGTAACTACCACTGATGGAAATAGGCATTTAGTTCCTTATGTCGGACCTGTTAAAATCAGTTTTAAAAACAGATATTGTTATACAGGTGCTTTCGTCCAGGGAGATGAAGTTTTGATGGGAGCAGTACCAATTGAAGATATGGATCTGGTTTTGATCCCTTTGAAGCAGACGGTCGATGTTAATCCGGAAAGCCCGAATATTCCATCTGCTATTGTGAAATAGAGTTTGCAGTATTCGGACTATTTCGAATTGTCGTTCTTCGCTGAACTGCACGCGACTTCACTCTAGCGAGTCGAATAATCAGGGAGATCAAAAACCATAACAGGAGAGTTCTATGAACAACATTAATTTCCCTTACCCGGAAATGATTAAAAATATGCCCGAAATTGAAATTCCATTAAAAGGAATTCACGGCTGGTTATTGCAGGGAAATGATAAACAAGTCGTCTTTTTCGAGATCGATACGAACGAAGATCTACCTCCGCATTCTCATTGTCATCAATGGGGAATCATGATCGAGGGTGAGATGGAATTGACGATCGCTGGAGAAGCAAAGATCTATCGCAAAGGCGATCATTATTTCATCCCGCAGGGAATTGTTCATTCTGCAAAATTCCTTTCCAAAGTTTATGTGATCGATGTTTTTGATGATCCGGGACGGTATCAAATAAAGAAATAACTTATCATTCTGAGGATTTCTTTTTCTTGAAAGAGACGGATTCTTACTCAAATTTCTGCGGAGGAATCTCCAGATGAAATTCGATGATAAAGTTGCAGATTCTTCCACAAAGTAGCAAGAAGAAAACTCAGAAAGACAAATAATAAATTCGGAGAAAATAAATGCCAATCACGAAATTAGATCAGGTTTTGGAAAGATTACATAAATCTAAAAAACGCACCATTACAGTTGCGGCTGCAGAAGAGAAGGATATCCTGACTGCAGTAAAAAAGGCTTATGATGAAAATCTGGTGAATGTTATCCTGGTCGGAGATAAACAGAAAATTCAGAAAATCGCTAATGATATAAATTTTAATATTTCCGATATAGAAATGATCGAGGAAAAGGAACCTCGTTTATCTGCTCGTCAAGCTGTTCAACATATCCGCGACGGAAAAGCCGATGTTCTGGTCAAAGGTCTGGTTGGAACTGCTGATTATCTGAAGGAAATATTGAACAAGCAGACCGGGATAATGCCGCCGAAAGCAATCCTTTCCCATGTTACCATTTTGGAATATCCGACTTATTCAAAATTACTTTTTGTATCGGATATCGCGGTGATCCTGAAACCGGATCTCAAACAGAAAATCGCGATGACTAATTATCTGATCGAAATCTGCTATAAATTCGAAATCGAAAATCCCAAAGTTGTATTGCTCAATTGCTCCGAAAAAGTTGCCCTCGATTACCAGAATTCTTATGATGCTGCTGTTATTTCCACGATGTGGAAACGAGGACAGATCAAAGGTGGAATTGTTGATGGTCCGATGGCGATAGACCTGGCAATTTCTAAAAAGTCATGTAAAACAAAAGGATTCGAAAGTCCCATAAACGGCGAAGCGGATGCAATTGTTTTTGGGCATATCGAAGCTTGTAATTCCTTTTACAAAGCCGGAGTTTACCTGGCAAAGGCAAAAATGGCAGGCGTCCTGGTCGGGGCAAAAGCACCGGTCGTTCTAACTTCCAGAAGCGATAGTGATTCCTCAAAATTGTATTCGATCGCCGTTGCAGCTCTAACCGGGTAATCACAAAATCGAACGAGAAAAGAAATTTTCTTGACATATAAAATTCAAATTTTTGATAAGAATTGAAAAAGTTTAACTTTTACTCTTAAACTATTGTTTAAGAAAGAGTAAACTTACTCTATAGTTCATATCGAGTAGAGTTATTTTTAATTATTAGATGTTCTTTCCGAACATCCGAAAGGATATTATCAATGAAATTTTTACCTCAACGGAGGATTTATGACAGAAAGCGGTAGCATTATAAAAAAACCCTTTACGACAAATCTTAATTCCGAACTTATCCAAAAAATAAAAAAAATCGCGAAACAAAACAAGATTTCAACATCTGAATTAGTAAATCGAGTGTTGTTCAATTTTATCAGCAATTTTGAGGATTTGAGAGCGAAAAAGAAAGAGTCAAAAACAAAACCTACTGAACAGGAAGAAAAGAATTATCTCGAATACCTGGATTCTGTAATGAAAACACTGACAGACTCCAGTGTTTCAAAAAAATCAAAAGATTTTATGATTGGGAAATAATGGAGGTTAAGTGAGTTTTATCAAACTTAATAACGAACAAAAAATGATCCACGACGAATTCCGAAAATTCGCTGTCTCGGAAATCGAACCGATCGCAGATGAAATCGAAAAGAACGGAGTTTTCCCAAAAACGATAGTTGATAAATTAGCGGAACTCGGTTTGTTGGGATTGATCATCCCGGAAAAATACGGTGGAGTAGAATTGGATATGACCAGTCTTTGTATTGCAGTCGAAGAGATTTCCAAAATATGTGCTTCGATCGGTACGATCCTGGTTGTGAATAATTGCCTGGTCGCATATCCTCTGCTAAAGTTCGGGGAAGAATCTCTCAAGGAAAAATATTTGAACAAACTTGCCGCCGGAGAGATCGGTGGTTTTATCTGCCAACCGGAAATCGATCTTCCGGAAGAAAAAAATGATTTGAAAATTGAAGGAGAGGTTTTTATATTTTCAGGTCATCGAGAATTTATTTTAAATGGAAATGCTGCTAATTTTTACATATTTCCCATCCAAATAAACAAAACCACAAAATATTTTATTTTTGATAAAAATGCTAAAGGATTTTTTTCCAATTCCAAAAATTTACTGGGAATGAGAGCAGCAGGATTTACAGGTGCGGAATTCCAGGATTTAATCCTGCAGGAAAAAAAATGTTTCTTTACAGATGAAAAAAATATCCAATCTGAAATCCATAATTTCTCCAATATTGGACTTTCTGCTATTTCATTAGGAATCGCCCAATCTGCTCTCGATACTTCCATAAAATACGCTAAAGAGCGTATCCAGTTCGGAAGACCAATTGCTGAGTTTCCCATGATCAGGGAAATGCTGACTAATATGAAAATAAAAATCGAGACTACAAGGTTGCTGATCTACGATGTTGCTTCCAGGTTTGACAATAACGAAGATTATTTCGAGCAATCAAAAATCGCACGTCTGACAGCGAGTGAAACCGGAATTTTCTGCGGATTGAATTCCATCCAGGTTCACGGCGGATACGGTTATATGAAGGATTATCCTTTGGAAAGATATTTCCGGGATGCAAAAGTAATTCAACTTCTGGAAGCATCTCCACGCATTATGAGAGAAGAAATCGCGAAAGGATTATTAAAATGATTTTGAGTGAACAGCATTTAAAATTCCGGGAAAAGATCAAGAAATTTGCCGAAGAAGTGGTTGCTCCGAGATCCATCGAACTCGATAAAAATGATGAATTCCCTCACGACCTGGTGAAGCAGATGGGAGAAATGGGACTTTACGGATTGTGTGTTCCCGAAAAATACGGCGGTTCGGAAGCAGGAGCCCTGATGTATGCGATCGCAGTCGAGGAGATCAGCCGGGCTTGCGGCTCGACCGGAATTTTCTTCGCCGCTCATACATCGCTTTCAGTTGCTCCGATCTATCTTGCCGGTAACGAAGAACAAAAACAAAAATGGCTCGTTCCTCTGGCAAAAGGCGAAAAAATCGGTGTTTTCGGATTGACTGAACCAAACGCCGGTAGTGATGCATCCGGAACTCAAACTACCTATAAATTGATCGATAATGAATTTGTGATCAATGGAGATAAATGTTTCATCACATCGGGTCATGTAGCAGATATCTTCGTTATTACAGCAACCAAAGATCCGGCTTTAGGTTCTCATGGGATTTCTGCTTTTGTCGCAGAAAAAGACACTCCCGGATTTTCTCTCGGAAAAGAAGAAGATAAAATGGGATTACGCGGTTCGATCACTTCCGAATTGGTCTTTGACGATTGCAAAATCCCAAAAGAAAATTTATTGGGAAAAGAAGGAGACGGATTCAAGATATTTATGCAAACACTCGACGGTGGAAGGATTTCAATCGGAGCTCTTGCTCTTGGAATTGCGCAAGCAGCTCTCGATGCAACCGTAAAATTCGTGAAATCAAATTCCGTTTCAGGAAAACTTCTCTCCAAACAACAGTCGATCCAATCCTCGATTGCAGAAATCGGAACGGAAATCGAAGCTGCCAGGCTATTAATACATCAAGCAGCAGAACTCAAAGATGCCGGGAAACCGCACACCAAGCAAGCAGCAATGGGAAAATATTATGCATCGTTGATCGGGATGAAAGCGACCAATAAAGCAATCGAAATACACGGCATGCTTGGTCTGACAAAAGATTATCTTGTAGAACGATTCATTCGTGATGAGAAATTAATGGAAATCGGGGAAGGAACTTCGGAAATACAAAAAATCGTGATTACCAGGCAGATTTTGGGGAAATAACACTTTACGAAAATTCCAACGGAATAATTCTTTTATATCTCTTCAGGAGATAATTCAGGAGATAATAATGATTATCCGCAAACTTGATTTCCTAAAACAATGATAAAAAAAATAAAACAATGAAAATATTATTTAGGAGGATAAAACTCAAATGAATTTTGATTTATCAAACGATCAAAAAATGTTAAAGGAAGAAGTCAGGAAATTTGCAGAAAATGAATTAGCACCCATTGCTCCGGAAATCGATGATTCCGGCGAATTTCCCAAAGAAAGTATCAAAAAATTAGCAGATATGGGATTACTCGGAATAATTATCCCGGAAAAATACGGCGGTTCGGAATTCGATTTTGTTTCGCTGGCAATCGCCATCGAAGAGATTTCACGAGCCTGTGCTTCGACCGGTGTTATTACTGCTGTTAATAATTCGCTCTGTTCATATCCAATCCTGACTTTCGGAACAGAAGAACAAAAGAAGAAGTATTTACCGTTATTATGTTCCGGGGAGAGAATAGGAGCGATCGGGATTACGGAACCGAATGCCGGTTCTGATGTCGCTGCTATGGAAGCTACTGCAGTTCTCGAGGGAGATTCCTATATCCTGAACGGAGCAAAAAGATTTATCACAAATGGTACTGCCGGTGGTATTTTCATTGTTTTTGCTTACACTGATAAAAGTTTGAAACATAAAGGAATTTCTGCTTTCATCGTCGAGCGCGATACACCTGGATTTTCACTTGGAAAACACGAGAATTTAATGGGCATCAGAGCAACCGGAAACTGTGAATTGATCTTTGAAGACTGTAGAATTCCGAAAGAAAATCTGTTGGGAGAATTAGGTCAGGGATTTTTTATTTGTATGAATACTCTCGATGTTTCCCGGATCGATATCGGTGCGCAGGCAGTTGGTATTTCTCAAGCAGCTCTGGATGATTCAGTTAAGTATTCCAAAGAAAGAGTTGCTTTTGGAAAACCGATCTGCAAACAGGGAATGATCCAGAATATGCTGGCTGAAATGGCAACTAAAATACATACGGCAAGATTACTGGTTTATTATTCAGCCTGGTGCAAAGATGCGGGAAAAAAGAAATTCACTAAAGAAGCCGCCATGGCAAAATATTATGCTGCTACAATGGCAGTAGATGTAACCAGGAAAGCAGTTCAGATCTATGGAGGCTACGGCTACACAAAGGATTATGCTGTAGAAAGATATTACCGGGATGCTAAAATTCTCGAACTTTACGAAGGCACATCGGAAATCCAGAAACTGGTAATCGCCAGCGAATTGGTAAAATAAAAAATTCTAAATTGCTAAATGACTAAAAAATACTAAAATCTCGGAATCCAAAAAAGTAAGATATGATAAATTTTTTATTTTTTTTAGATATTTGATTTTTTAGATATTTTAGATTTTATTTTTTAGAAATTTAGTAATTTAGAATTTTAGAAATTTATATTTTTAGGAGGTTATTTTGGATATATTAGTTTGTATTAAACGCGTTCCACAAACTGCTGAAGCTGAAGTAAAGATCGACGCAAGCGGTAAAGACATCGAAAAAGACCGTTTAACTTTCGATATGAATGAATCCGATACTTATGCTCTGGAAGAAGCAGTTTTGATGAAGGAAAAATTTGGTGGGAATATCACGGTTATTTCTCTGGGAGAAAAAGATACGGAAGATACTTTGCGCATTGCTCTGGCAAAAGGAGCAGATACTGCTATCAGGATCAAAGCTGAAGATTTCTCTGACATAGATGCTTTCCAAACTTCTCAAATACTGCAAACCGTGATCAAAAACTTGAATTACGATATCATCTTCACCGGTTGCATTTCAACAGATGATGCGTATTCACAGATCGGGGTTACACTTGCCGAATTGTTGGATATTCCTCACGCAACTCTGGTCGTCAATTTTGATGTGAAGGAAAATCGAGCAGATGTACAGCGAGAATTGGAAGGTGGATTGATCGAACATCTCGATGTTTCGCTTCCTGCTCTTTTCACGATTCAAACGGGAATTAATGAACCGCGATATGCTTCTTTGATCGCGATCAGGAGAGCAGCTAAAAAGGAAATCCAGGTTATAGGAAAAGATGAACTACAACCAAACGAATTTTTAGGCAATTCTATTCTCGAAGAATTATTTGTACCTCCGATTTCCAAACAGGTTGAGATTTTATCGGGAACAGCAGGAGAGTCTGCCGGGAAACTTGCTGGAATTTTCAAAGAAAAAGGTCTGATTTAGGAGGAATAATGTCTGATATATTTGTTTTGATCGAACATCGTCAGGAAGAAATCAGGGATATCAGTTTTGAATTATTAGCAGCTGGCAGGAAACTCGCTGAAAAATATAATTCTAAATTAACTGCTGTAACTCTCGGTTATCACACGGAAAAAATTGTTGAAAAAATAAAAGACCAAGCCCATCGCATTCTGAATTTCGATAACGAGATTTTCAAAGAATTCAATGCTGAAACTTACCAGATCGCACTTTCCGATTTGATCCAAAAAGAAAATCCGTTCCTTTTTCTGACGGGACATACTTCATTCGGGATGGACCTTTGTCCGGCTCTGGCAACCCAACTGAAAATTCCATATACAACCGACTGCCTGGATATTGAAATTTCCGATAAAAATTTAAAAGTTATCCGGCAAATGTTCGATGGAAAATTAAATGCTAAAGTAAGTCTTCGAGAGAATCAATCCTATATTCTAACTGTTCGGGCAGGTTCATTTCCAGCAACAGAAAGTAATCTCGATGCTGAAATATCGAATATGGATCCTCCAATTTCCGAACCACCTGATTATCGCAAATTTATAGAGTATATCGAAGCAGTTGCCGGAGATGTGGACATAACCAAATCGGATGTCGTCGTTGGAATTGGTCGCGGCATCAAAGAGCAGGAGAATTTAGCGATGATCGAAGAATTTGCCGATTCTCTCGGTGGAGTCGTTGCCTGCTCCAGACCGATCGTGGATGCGGATTGGCTGCCCAAAGACAGGCAGATCGGTTCTTCAGGTAAAGTTATCAAACCAAAACTTTACATCGCTATCGGAATTTCCGGTGCTTTCCAGCATGTTGCTGGCATGAAAAGTGCTGAAACCATAGTTGCTATCAATAAAGATGCAAACGCTCCGATTTTCAATGAAGCCGATTACGGGATAGTGGATGATCTTTTTAAGGTTGTTCCGGTTTTGAAAGAGAAGATTCTGGAGATTAAGTAATAGTCGGGGATTTGATGCAGGCAGTAAAAATTGATTTTACTCCAAAATATAACTACGAGGATTATCAAAAATGGGAAGGAAGATGGGAATTGATCGAAGGAAATGCTTATGCAATGATTCCGTTTCCAATTATCCAACATCAGCAAATCGATGGGAAAATCCATTTCCAACTCCTAAAACTTCTGGAAAATTGCCAGAAATGTCAGGTCTTGTTACCCGTCGATTGGAAGATTGATGAAGAAACAGGTGTACAACCCGATATTTCGGTTGTATGCGATAAGATCGGAGGAAAATTTCTCGATAAAACTCCGGTTATGATCTTTGAAATTCTTTCTCCCTCGACTGCTTTTAAAGATAGAACCATCAAATACAAACTTTATGAAATACAGAAGGTCAAATATCATGTGATCATCGATATCCAAGCTCGTTTGGCAGAAGTCTTTCTCTTGGAAAAAGGAAAGTACAAAAAAATATAAGATGCGAAGGATGATCTGATTCCCTTCGACTTAAATGGTTGTAAGATCGAGTTTGATTTTAGTGAGATTTGGATTTAGGTATGATCTTTTTAAGGTAGTTTCGGTTTAAAGAAAAAATAAAGGAGATGAAATAATCAATGAAGAAGATCGGTGTTTATATCTGTCATTGCGGCAGGAACATAGGTGCAACCGTGAATATTCCGGAGGTTATGGAAGAAATCCGTAAACATCCGGAAGTTATAAATTGCGAAGACTACAAATACATGTGTTCCGAACCCGGACAAAATCTGATTAAAGAAAAAATCGAAGAACTGGAGTTGAATGGGATCATTGTCGCCTGTTGTTCTCCTTCCCTGCACGAAGAAACTTTCAGGAGAAATGCGGAATCTATCGGCTTGAATCGTTACCTTTTGGAAATTGCCAATATCAGGGAACAATGCAGCTGGGTTCATACTGATAAAAAACGGGCAACTTTGAAAGCAACGACAATCATCAAGTCGATTATCGAGAAAGCGAAATTTAATGAAATCCTGGAACCGGTAAAAGTTCCGGTTACTCCCAGAGTTATGGTGATCGGAGCCGGAATTGCCGGAATTCAGGCTGCTCTCGATATTGCCAATTCGGGATATGAAGTCATCCTTTTAGAGAAGAATTCCTCTATCGGCGGACACATGGCTCAGCTTTCCGAAACTTTCCCCACTCTCGATTGTTCACAATGTATTCTAACTCCGAAAATGGTCGAAGTCGGGCAGCATAAAAATATCCAACTCTTAACTTATTCAGAATTAAGTGATATTTCCGGGAATGTCGGAAACTTCAAGGTGCAGATAAAGAAAAAATCAGCATTTGTGGATTGGGAAAAATGCAATGGTTGCAGCGATTGCGTGGACGCTTGTCCGGTTGGAATTAAAAGCCAATTCAATCTTGGACTTTCCAATAGAACCGCTATTTATCGACCATTTCCGCAAGCAGTTCCCAATAAATTCGTGATCGATAAAAGAGGAATTTCAGCGTGTAAATTCTCCTGTCCTGCCGGGGTTAATGCTCAAGCTTATATTGCTCTCTGTTCCCAAGGTAAATTTGAAGAAGCTCTGGCAATCGAGCGCGAGGATAATCCATTTCCCTCGGTTTGCGGACGCGTTTGCACTCATCCCTGCGAACAAGAATGTGAAAGAGGAAATTTCGATGAAGCAATCAGTATCAGAAGTATAAAAAGATTCATCGCAGATTTTGAAAAAGAACTTCCCGAACCTGAACTTCCATCCAGAAAAAAAGAAAAGATCGCGATCATCGGTTCGGGTCCTTCCGGTTTGAGCTGTGCTTATCGATTGGCAAATAAAGGTTATTCGACAACAGTTTTTGAAGCATTACCGGTTGTTGGAGGTTTGCTTGTTACCGGTATTCCGGAATTTAGATTACCACGAAAAAGTTTGCAAAAAGATATCGATTTTATCAAAAGCCGGGGAGTCCGAATCGAGACAAATCATAAAATAGAAAATCCCGAAGAATTATTAAAACAGGATTTTGCTGCTGTTTATATAGCAACCGGAGCCTGGCTCGAAAGAAAAATGGAAATCGAAGGTGAAGAATTAAAAGGAATTTTTTATGGCATTGATTTCCTGCAAAAAGTAAACCTGGAGAAAAAAGTTGAAATCTGTAAAAGAATTGCTGTCATCGGAGGTGGAAATTCTGCTGTGGATGCGGCACGAACGGCTTTGAGGTTAAATCCTGAAAAAGATGTAACCATTATTTACCGCAGGTCGAGAATGGAAATGCCGGCAATCGAAGAAGAAATTTTGGAAGCAGAAGAAGAAGGAATTAAAATAAATTACCTGGCAACTCCTGTTAAGTTTATTGGAAAAAATGGAAAACTCGATAAAATGGAATGTATCAGGATGAAACTGGGAAAGCCTGATGAATCCGGTCGCCGAAGACCGGTTCCAATCGAAGATTCGGAATTTGTAATTCCCGTGGATACAGTCATAATCTCTATCGGTCAAAAACCGGATACTTCCTATCTACCGGAAAATTCAAACATCAAACTAAATGAGAAATGGGAAAGTTTCCTGGTCGATGAAGACACATTCCAGACTTCGGTTCCGGGAATTTTTGCCGGTGGTGATGCTGTTACCGGACCTGCGACAGTTATAGATGCAATTGCTCACGGTAAAGAAGCAGCCATTTCGATCGAGAGATATATTAAAAATGAAGACCTGAAAGCAGGCAGAAAACCTGAACTTAAGAAGGCAGAAAATGTGGAAATGCCCGATTATCTTTCCAATCTAAAGCGAGTAAAAAATCAATATGTTCAAAGTAAAGACCGTATTTCCAATTTTAATGAAGTTCAAATCGGTCTCACGGAAGAACAGGTGAAATCAGAAGCTGCTCGTTGTCTTGCTTGTGGCGGATGTTGTGATTGCCGGGAATGCGAAAAAGTTTGTGAACCGGACGCAATCGTGTATGATATGGAAGATGAGACAATCGAAGAAGAAGTCGGAGCAGTAATCGTGGCAACCGGTTATGAACTTTATCCCAAAGAAAAATTAATAGAATACGGTTCGGGGAATTACCCGGATGTTATTAACGGACTGCAGTTCGAACGACTACTTTCAGCATCCGGTCCCACTGAAGGAGAAATTTTAAGACCTTCGGATAAAAAAATTCCTAAAAGAGTGGCTTTCATTTCTTGTGCAGGTTCTCGCGATCCCGAATATCATCTTCCCTACTGCTCCAGGATTTGCTGTATGTATAATGTTAAGCACGCTTTTCTTTATAAAGAGAATGTTCCGGATGGTGAAGCGATCGTGTTCAACATCGATGTCAGAACTTCCGGGAAAGATTACGAAGAATTTTTTACCAGGGCTAAAGACGAAGAAAATATTCTTTATCTCAGGGGAAAACCATCGAGAATAATTAAAGAAGGAAATGATCTTGTCGTCTGGTCGGTTAATACTTTAACAGGAAAACATATCCGGGTCAAATGTGATCTGGTTGTACTTTCGACAGCGATTGTTCCTTCATTGGAAGCAACCGAGCTTTCAAAGCAATTAAGAATTCCCGTAAATGTGAATGGAATGTTCAATGAAGTTCATCCGAAATTAAGACCTGTGGAGTCGATAGTTCCGGGATTCTTCCTGGCAGGATGTTGTCATTCACCCAAAGATATTCCGGATTCCGTTGCTCAAGCATCGGCTGCGGCTTCCAAAGTTCTGGAAATGTTTTCCCAAAAAGAACTTTCTTTAGA
Organism: uncultured Candidatus Cloacimonadota bacterium; assembly: GCA_964521025.1. Lineage (GTDB taxonomy): Bacteria > Cloacimonadota > Cloacimonadia > Cloacimonadales > TCS61 > DRTC01. The sequence goes on from CAZFPK010000005.1 coordinate 81,954, forward strand.
ACCGTTAATTGCATCTGTTGACGACGAATTATGTTCTGCCTGCAGAATCTGCATTTCTGCCTGTCCTTATGAAGCCAGGGAATTCGATGAAGAAAATGATATTGTCGCAGTAAACGAGGTACTTTGTGCTTGTTGTGGAAGTTGTGTATCTGCCTGTCCTTCGGGTGCATCACAGCAGAAAAATTTGAGTGACAATCAAATCTCAAAAATGGTGGAGGTTATTCTTGAACAATAAAAATATATTAATCGAAGAGATAAACTCGGAAATCAGAGATGTTCTGTTGGAAGAAGGTGCAGAAGGAATTTATAAATGTTATCAATGCGGAAAATGTGCAAGTATTTGTCCCTGGTTTCAGGTTGGAACTTATGATTTTCCGGTTTATAGATTCTCCTTGGAAGCAGCGATGGGTTTGGTTGCCAGCAGTGAAGACAAAGATGAACTCACAAAAGAAATCGACAAGATCTATCGCTGTGTCGGTTGTGAAGCGTGTCTCGAGCAATGCCCGCACGGCATCGATACTCCCAGGATATTAAGAGCTGCCAGGAGATTATTAGTCGATTTTGGTTCTTACCCCGAGACTTTGAAATCGGTTGTTCAGAAAATTCATAATGCGGGAAATCCATTCGGAGAAGCGAGAGAAAAAAGAGCAGATTGGACAAAAGAAATTGATACTCCCGAATTTCGAGAAGGAATGGAATTTTTGTATTTTCCTTGTTGTTTGCCTGCGTATGATACGAGAAATCAAAATATTGCGCTAGCAACTTCCAAAATACTCCAAAAAAGCGGAATCTCTTTCGGTATTTTAGGAAACAGAGAATTTTGTTGCGGGGAAGCAATCAGAAGAGTTGGAGCGGAAAAAGTATTTTCCGAAGTCTGTAATGCAAATATCAAAGAATTTTCACAATCCGGTGTGAAAAAAGTGCTGGTCAGTTCTCCTCATTGTTTAACGACTTTCAAAGATGAATATCCCGAATTCGGTTCGGATTTTGAAACTTTTCATATAACACAACTTTTATCCAAACTGCTCGATGAAGGAAAACTCAAACCTCAAAAAGAATTCAAGAAAAAAGTCGTTTTCCACGATCCCTGCACATTAGGCAGGAAAAACAATATTTATGAGGAACCGAGAAATATCCTGAAAAATATACCGGGTTTGGAACTCCTGGAAGTCGAGAATTTCAATCGTAATTTAAGTGTGTGTTGCGGAGCAGGAAGCGGCGGTTTATGGATGGAATGGGATAAAGACGAAAGGATCGTAAATGTTCGTCTCGAGCAATTGATCGATACCGGAGCGGACATTATCGCTGTTGCCTGTCCGTATTGTCTGCAGATGTTCGAGGAGACTTTGAAATCGATGAATGCTGAAGTTCAGGTGATGGATATTTCGGAAATATTAGTTGAATCAATTTAAAACTGAATTCTCCAATCAGTGCGTGGAGAATTAATTCAATGTCTAAAAAAATCAATTGTGAATAGAACAATGCAATCATTGATTGCATTATTTCTGAAATTAAGAAATCCGATTGATTAGAGAAAGAATTGAATTGTCTTCGCATTGAGTAGACTATTCAAAAGAAATTAGTAAATAAGGTTTTGTTGATGAACGATATTGTGATAAAAGAAAACCTTTTCCAATCGATAGTTAAACTTATCGAAAAGGCAAAGAAGAAAGTTGCGGTAACCATCAACCAGGAGATGGTTTATCTTTATTGGAATATTGGAAAATCCATCAAAGAAGAAATAATAAAATCTGAACGAGCGGAATACGGAAAGCAGGTTGTAAATTCGTTAAGTTTATTGCTGACAGAAAAATATGGAAAAGGTTATTCAACTACAAATTTGTGGTATATGATTCAACTTTATGAAAATTATCAAATTCTCCACTCACTGCGTGGAGAATTTGAAGGATTAAGTTGGACTCACATAAGAACAATATTTCCCATCAAAGACAAAATTAAACGAAAATTCTATGCAACTCTCTGCCTGAAAGAAAGATGGAGCACACGCACACTTCAGAATAGAATCGGAAGTCTGCTATACGAAAGAACTGCTCTTTCCAGACTTCCGGAAAAAACAATCGAGAATCAATTGAAGGAACTCAAAGAAGAAGACAAAATGACTCCTGATCTTGTGTTCAGAGATCCTTATGTTCTCGATTTTATGCATCTATCCGATACATACAGCGAAAAAGATTTTGAATCGGCTATCCTGAATTCATTGCAAAAATTCATCCTTGAATTAGGAAAGGATTTCTATTTTGTTGAGCGACAAAAAAGAATCACACTCGATAATATCGATTTTTATATGGATTTGGTTTTTTATCATAGAAAGTTAAGATGTTTTGCAGTAATCGAATTAAAACTCGATAAATTCCGCCCTGAATTCAAAGGTCAGATGGAACTTTATCTAAAATATTTAGAAAAATATGAAAAACTGGAAGACGAAAATCCTTCTATCGGATTGATCCTTTGTTCCGAGAAAGGAAAAGAACAGATTGAGTTACTTTTATTACCTGAAGATAGGATCAAAGTTGCTGAATATCTAACTGAATTACCTGCCAAAGAATTATTTTTGGAAAAACTGCATCAGGCTATTCATCTTGCCAGAATCGAATTAAGTACGCAAAAATGATAAATATCGAAAAACTTCTCAAATCTGACAAAATCACAATCGCTCGCACAATCACACAAATCGAGAACAACTCCAATCCAAAATTATTGAAAAACATTTTCCCTCACACCGGAAAAGCGTATCACATCGGAATAACCGGTCCTCCGGGAGCAGGAAAATCATCACTAGTAAATGCTCTTGCCTTAAAGTTACTTGAAAAAAATAAGAAGGTTGGAATAATTGCTGTCGATCCAACCTCACCTTTTACCGGAGGAGCTTTGCTCGGAGATCGTATTAGAATGAACGATCTTGCTTTGCATGAAAATGTTTTCATCAGGAGCATGGCAACGCGAGGAAGTTTGGGCGGATTGGCTTCCAAAACCAAAGATGTTGCTCTCGTGATGGATGCAGCCGGAATGGATTTTGTGGTCATCGAAACGGTCGGAGTCGGGCAGATCGAATTGGATATCGCTCAAGTTTGTGATACGACAGTCGTGGTTTTAGTTCCTGAATCAGGCGATTCCATTCAAGCGATGAAAGCCGGACTTTTGGAAGTTGCCGATATCCTGGTTGTGAATAAAGGAGATAGAAACGGTTCGGATAGATTAATACTGGAATTGAAATTCGCTTTTGAATTGAGAGACCGGAGTTTGGATTGGGAAGTTCCGATTCTGAAAACCATTGCGATAGAAAATCAGGGCATCGAAGAAATGCTTTCAGCTATCCAATCTCACAAAAAAAATCTGGAATCCACTGGAGCGCTCTCGATTGAAAGGAAGAAAAACTTAGAGGTCAGGATAAATGAATTGATAGAAGAGAAAATAATCGGGCATCTACACGAATATGTTATTGATCAAAAGCGATTGGAAAAATTAATTGACAAAGCATACAGAAGGGAAATTACTCCGCATCAAATAGCAGAGGAAATTACGGGGAAGATTTTCTGAAAATAGCAAAAAGGAAAATAAGCGATATGAATGTTGTCGAAAATAACCTCGAAAAAATAATTGCATTCTGTAAAAAACACTTTATTGAAAGGATTTTTGTGTTTGGTTCGGTTCTGTCAAATAAATTTTCAGAACACAGCTATATCGATTTTTTGATTAAATTTCAGGGTGTCGATTCACACACATATTTTGATAATTTTTTGGATTTTAAGAATAAGTTGGAAATTCTATTCGAGCGAGAAGTTGATTTAGTTGAAGAGCAAACGCTGAGAAATCCATATTTAATTGCATCGATAAATAGAAATAAGAGATTATTATGGAAGAAAGAATAAACAAGTGGTTATTTGATATAAAATTATCCATCGATGAAATTGATTCTTATTTTGAAAATAGGAAAAAGGATTTTTAGAATATCAAAAAGATTTGATTTCAAAAAGAGCAATAGAAAGGAATTTGGAAATTATCGGAGTAGCCTTAAATCGAATCATAAAAGTTAAACCGGATATTGAAATTTCAAATATTAAATCAATCTTAAATTTAAGAAATTTCATCATTCACTCTTATGATAAAATTTCTGATGAAAATATTTGGGGAATAATTTCTAAACAACAACCGATAATGAAAAACGACATTGAAAAATTACTCAATAATGAGGAATAATTCGTGAAATTAGTGGATATAAGGGAGTAAAGATGAGCAAAAAATCCTGGCAGGAAAAATATACCAAACAAAGAGAAAGAGACATAAATTTTTCCAACCTTTCAAAAGTAAAAATCGAGCCAATTTATATTCCTGATGATATCAAAGATTTCGATTACGAAAAGGATCTGAATTACCCGGGAGAATTTCCTTTTACCCGCGGTGTTTATCCAAATATGTATCGCGGCAGACTCTGGACTATGCGGCAATTTTCCGGTTTCGGAACTCCGAAGGACACGAACAATCGTTATAAATATCTTCTTAAACACGGACAAACCGGGCTTTCTGTTGCCTTTGATTTTCCAACTTTGTACGGACGAGATTCTGATGATCCGTTTGCACACGGCGAAGTTGGGAAATGTGGTGTTGCCATCGATACTCTGCACGATATGGAAATTCTTTTCGACGGAATTCCGCTCGATAAGATCTCGACCTCGATGACGATCAATCCACCAGCTGCTATGCTTTTGGCAATGTATATTGTAGTTGGTGAAAAACAGGGAGTTCCAAAAGATGTTCTAACCGGAACCATCCAGAATGATATGCTCAAGGAATATCAGGCCCAGAAAACCTGGATCTATCCTCCTGAACAATCGATGCGCATCATTACCGATATTCTCGCTTATTGTACCGAAAATGTTCCCAAATGGAATACGATCTCCATTTCCGGTTATCATATCCGCGAAGCAGGTTCGACAGCAATACAGGAACTTGCCTTCACTCTTGCTAACGGTTATACTTATGTTGAAAACGGCATCAAAGCAGGATTAAATGTCGATGATTTCGCTCCACGACTGTCATTCTTCTTCAACTCTCATCTCGATTTTTTTGAAGAAATTGCCAAATATCGTGCTGCTCGCAGAATCTGGGCAAAATTGATGAAAGACAGATATCACGCTCAAAACTCAAAATCTCATCTCGTCAGATTCCATACACAAACAGCAGGATGCAGTCTGACCGCACAACAACCGGAAAATAATATTATTCGAACTGCGTTCCAGGCACTTTCTGCAGTTTTGGGCGGAACTCAATCTTTACACACCAACTCGATGGATGAAACTTTTGCCCTGCCAACCGAAAAAGCAGCAAAAATCGCGCTCCGAACCCAGCAATTGATCGCTTATGAAACCGGAGTTCCCAACACTATCGATCCTCTCGCAGGTTCTTATTACATCGAATCTCTCACAAATGAAATGGAAAAACAAGTATTCAATTATTTTGATAAGATCGACACTTTAGGTGGAGTTGTTCCGGCAATCGAAAAAGGATTTTTCCAAAGAGAAATTTCTCGAAGTGCTTATGAATACCAGAAAGCGCTTGAGAAAAAGGAAAAATTTCATATTGGAGTAAATCTCTTTAACGAGGAGGAAGAAAATGTCGATATAGAATTACTGAAAATTCCAGAAGAAGTAGAGATCGATCAGAAAAAGACTTTGCAGCAAATCAAAGATGAAAGAAATAATTCTAAAGTTAAAGAAACATTGAAACAACTTCGAAAGGCTGCAGAAAGCGGGGAAAACCTGATGCCGAGAATTATCGACTGTGTGAGTGAATATGCTACTCTCGGAGAGATGTGTGTTACTTTGAAGGAAGTTTTCGGAACTTACAAAGAACCGATAATATTTTAGAGGAGTGAGAGATGAATAAAAAGATAAGAATTTTAATCGGAAAACCGGGACTCGATGGACACGACAGAGGAGCAAAAGTAATCGCTGCTGCTCTTCGCGATGCAGGATTTGAAGTTATCTACACGGGATTACATCAACTTTCGGAAAGTATAGTCGCTGCGGCTATTCAGGAAGATGTCGATTTTATCGGGCTATCCATTCTGTCCGGAGCTCACATGACGATTTTCCCCAGAATTCTGGAGCTTCTCAAACAAAATAATGCCGAACATATTCAAGTTATCGGCGGCGGAATCATTCCGGAAGAGGATATTCAGGAACTATTGAAAATCGGAGTTAAGAAGATTTTTACGCCGGGAACTCCAACTACTGAAATCGTTGAATATATTAATTCGAGTTTTGCTGAAAAATTATAGAAATTATATTTAATGGAAGCCAAATATCCTACTTTTTCAAACTTTCAAGAATTATTCAGTACTAAAGATAAATATCAGAAAAATTTAGCAGAACTTCCTTTTGAAAAAAAAATCAAAATTCTGATCAAATTGCAGAAATTAGCAATGGGATTTCCTTCTCGTTCAAATAAGAAACGAATAGTCTGGAATATCGATGCTCAATGGCATTTCTTCAATGTATATGATTAATCACAATTCGAGATTTTTTTCGATCCCATTTTAAAATTTTCTTGACCCAAAAAGACTACTTTAAATCAGTCTATTCATAAGTAGTTTATTTAAGGAGTAAAATAATGATTTTTTCAAACGACATTTACGAAATAATCAAAACCAGAAGGAGTATACATTTATTTCAAGCCAAAAATGTTGAGGATATTTTATTGGAGAAATTGTAGATGAACTTAATTGTTTTACGACTCGAGGATAGATAGAATGAATTTCCGCAGTTTGAATGAGAATGACATAAAAAAAATTCTCATATCCGGGGAAACGGAAAAAATTGAATTTAAGGAAATTCCTAATAAATCCTTTTATAAAACAATTTCTGCATTTGCAAATACAAAAGGCGGAATAATCTTCCTTGGAATTGATAAAAACAGTATTCCTGTTGGAATCGAGTCATCAACCAAATTCCTGGAGGATTTAACTAACCGCATTGTAAATACACTCTCAATGTATCCTGAGATCGAAACAATAAATTTTAAAGGGAAAAGAATTATCTCTATCGGGATTGTTCATTCAGAATATCTTGTCTCCTATGAAGGTCGTTATTATGAGCGAATAGGAAATACAACAAGAGAAATGAACAGACAAAAACTTAAGTCATTACTTTTGAAAGGCAAATCCTGGGATTCTATAATAACAGATATTTCTTTGGATGAAATCGACTCTGATTCCGTTAAAAATTTTATCCGTCTTGCTGTGAATAACAACAGGCTTACTAATGCTTCTCTTAACGAACCATTAGAAGTGATTCTAAAAAAATTGGAACTTTTAGTCGATGGGAAATTGACAAATGGTGCAATTCTAGTGTTTGGAAAAAATCCTCAAAAACACTTTATCAATCTTTGCGTTCGGATCGGTCGCTTTAAAACGGAAACAATTATCATCGACGATAAATGGATTAAAGGGAATCTACTTCAGCAATTTGATGAAGCCGTTAAAATCATAAAACAACTCATAGGTGTTCGTTACGAAATAAAAGGAATAGAACGAGAGGATATCTGGGATTATCCCATTCCTGCTATTCGTGAAGCTCTGCTGAATACTCTTATTCACAGAGATTATTTTAATATTGCTAATTTCATTGTAATCAAAATATATGATGACCATATCTGGTTTTCCAATCCGGGCGGACTTCCTGAAGGCATAACAATCGAACAATTGAAAAAACCGCATCGCTCATTTCTGCGAAATCCATCGATTGCAAAAATATTTTACCTTGCAGGCTTTATTGAACAATATGGTAGCGGAACCGTGAGAATGGTTGATTGGATGAGAGAAGCAGCATTGCCCGGACCTGAATATAAAGAAGAAATGGGTGGATTTTCCGTATATTTCTATAAGGATATTTATACAAAAGAATATTTGAGAAAAAAAGGATTGAATGAAAGACAGATAAAAGCAGTAATGTATATGAAAAGAATTGGGAAGATAACAAATTCTGAATATCGGAAAATTACAGGTACAATTATCAAGACTGCAAGTCGTGACCTTGTTAATTTAGTTGAAAAAAATATTTTTACTCAAATTGGAACTACTGGGAAAGGAACACATTATGTTTTAAAGGGGACAAAGGAGACATAATGGGGACATAATGGGGACGAACTCTACAATTATGATATGAATCCGATAAAATGACTAATGAATACTGCAACACACTTCAAACGCCCCTAAACACCCCAAAGAGTACAAACAAGGAGAAACAAAAGATGAACTTTTCAAACGATATTTACGAAATAATCAAAACCAGAAGGAGTATTCGCTATTTCAAAAAACAGGATGTTCCAGAAGAACTTTTGGAAAAAATTATGGAAACTGCTATCTGGGCACCATCCGGAAAAAATCTGCAGAATTGGCATTTTTATATTCTGAAAGATGAAAAATTAATAGAATTCACAAAAGTCTATCAGGAATTCTGGGAATATGTACGACCAACATTGGAAGGAAAACTCAAACCGAAAATCATCGAATTAACAGGAAAATTCTTTGTAAATATTGGAAATGCTCCTGTTGTAATCCTTGCTTTTTCCGACATCATACCCGGAGAAGAACCGATTACTTCTATGGGAAGTGTGTTCCTGGCAATTCAAAATTTACTTTTACTGGCTCATAAAGAAGGTTTGGGAACTTGCGTGTTAGGCAGAGTCGAGCAGAAAGCAGAAGCTGTTAAGAAATTACTCGGTGTCGATGATAAAGAATTCTTATGCGGAATTGCTCTCGGATATTCAAATTATGAGAAAACTCCGCCTGCACCTCCCAGAAGAGACGGCAGGATTCATTGGATTTGAGTTCATTGAGATAAACTGAAGATACAGAAGAATTGAGATGATAAAAATTACAATCATTTCATTCAGTATTTTTCTGTCTGTTTCAGTTTCTTCAGTCTAACTCAAGGAAGAATAATTTATAGAAATTTAGAATTTTTGATATTTAGAATTTTAAAAAAGGAGGTTCTATGGTAGGAATTATCGGTTACGGATCGTATATTCCGAAATACCGGATCAAAGCAGAACAGATCGCCCATCAATGGGGAAAAGATGCAGTCGCGATCAAACGCGGATTGATGCTGCAGGAAAAATCTGTTCCCGGTTTGGATGAAGATACGATCACGATTTCGGTGGCAGCAGCGAAAAATGCTCTCAAACGCTGCAACATCGATCCCCAAGAGATCGGAGCACTTTATATCGGTTCCGAATCTCATCCTTATGCAGTAAAACCATCGGGAACAGTTGTCGGGGAAGCACTTGGAATTGTTCCGCATTATCACACGGCAGATTTTGAATTTGCCTGTAAAGCAGGTTCGGAAGGGATGTTTGTAGCTCAAGCATTGGTGAAAGCGGGAGAAATGAAATATGCGATGGCAATTGGTGCAGATACTTCGCAAGGAGCTCCTGCTGATGCTTTGGAATTTTCTGCTTCTGCCGGAGGTTCTGCTTTTATTTTTGGAAAAGAAAACATTCTCGCAGAACTTTTATTCACTCATTCTTACACGACTGACACTCCGGATTTCTGGCGAAGGGAAGGTGCTTTCTATCCTCATCATGGCGGCAGATTTACAGGCGAACCTGCATATTTCAAACATATTCAGGGAGCAGGAAAAACAATTCTGGAAAAAAGCGGATATAAACCGTCAGATTTCAAATATGCGATTTTCCACATGCCGAATGGAAAATTTCCTCTTACAGTTGGTAAAAAACTCGGTTTTACTGATGAGCAGATGAAACCCGGTTGGATTGTAAATTTGATGGGAAATACATATTCAGGTTCTTCTCCAACCGGACTTTCCGCAACACTCGATGTTGTTGAACCGGGAGATTTGATCTTTATGGTTTCATTTGGATCCGGTGCGGGAAGTGATGCTTTTATCTTCAAAGCAACTGAAAAGATCAAAGAAGTTCAGGATAAAGCCGTAAAAGTTCGGGAAATGCTGGCTGAGGATCCTATTTATCTGGATTATGGGCAATATGCAAAATTCCGTGAAAAAATTATAATGAACGAGTAGGAATGGGAGGAAAGAAAATGAGAGATGTATATGTAATCGGTTGTGGAATGACGAAATTCGGTGAAATCTGGAAATCTTCCTTTCGTGATCTTTTCGTAGAAGCAGGATTAAAAGCGATCAAAGATGCAGGAGTCGGTCATCTTGATTCGATGTATGTCGGCACGATGACTTCCGGTCTTTTTGTGGGACAGGAACATGTCGGAGCTTTGATGGCAGATCATTTAGGAGTTGCACCAATTCCGGCAGTTCGTGTCGAATCTGCCTGTGCTTCCGGCGGCATGGCTGTTCGTATGGGATTTCTCGATATTGCTTCGGGAAATTCCGATATCGTTCTGGCTGGCGGAGTAGAGAAAATGAACGACGGAGCGGATGTGACTTATGCGCTTTCAACCGCAGCAGATCAGGAATACGAATGTTTTCACGGAATTACTTTCCCAGGATTATACGCGATGATCGCTCGCGCACATATGAAAAAATACGGAACTACTAGAGATCAACTAGCCCAAGTCGCTGTCAAAAATCACTTTAATGGTTCGATGAATAAACGAGCACAATTCCCCAGGAAAGTGACACTCGATCAGGTTAAGAATGCGGTTCTGGTTGCTGATCCGCTAACTGTTATGGACAGTTCTCCGGTTTCCGATGGAGGAGCATGTGTTATTTTAGCATCCGAAGAAGTTGCTAAAAAGCTGAATAAACCGATGATCAAAGTAATTGGTTCCGGAGTTGCAACAGATACTCTGGCATTAGATCAAAGGGAAGATATCACGACTCTGAATGCTGTCAAAACTTCTGCAGAAAGAGCCTATAAAATGGCTGGATTGAATCCAACAGATATCGATCTTGCCGAAGTTCATGATTGTTTCACAATAGCTGAGATCTGCATTCTTGAGGAACTCGGTTTTACGGAAAAAGGTAACGGCGGAAAATTCACAGAAGAAGGTCATACTGCCTTAACCGGTAAAATACCGATCAACACTTCCGGTGGATTGAAGTCCAAAGGTCATCCGGTTGGTGCGACAGGAGTTGCTCAAGTTGTTGAAATTTATGAGCAGTTAACCGGAAAATCTGGTGAACGACAGATCAAAGATGCAAAAATCGGATTAACTCAAAACATGGGTGGATCCGGAGCTTCTTCGGTTACTCATATATTTAAAATACAAAATGACTAAAATGCTAAATTTCTAAAATATAAAAAGACTAAATGATTAAAAACTAAAATGCAAAAAACTAAAAATGAGAAAAAATCTAAAAAAGAAATAGAGAATGAGTAAGAAACTTCAGAAAAAATACAGTATCAGTAAAGAACTTCGGGAAAGAACTTATCAGTTTGCTTTGAAGGTTTTCGAATTATGTTCTAAATTACCAAAAACCGACGAAGCACGGATCATCAAAAGGCAACTGCTAAAAGCCAGTTCGTCAGTAGGAGCAAATCTCGAAGAAGCAGACGGTTCTCTAACCTTAAATGATTTTGTTTACAGAATGGATATCTCATTCAAAGAATGTAAAGAATCGAGATATTGGTTGAGATTTATAGTCGATAGGAAATTATTACCGAAAGAACTGGTTCAACCACTTTTGGATGAAGCCTTGGAATTGATAAAGATCTTATCGACGATAATTACAAAATGTCTGAAATACTAAAAATGCTAAATGACTAAAATGCTAAATGACTAAAATGCTAAATGACTAAAATGCTAAATGACTAAAATGC
>CAZFPK010000005.1:93828-110985 GCA_964521025.1 uncultured Candidatus Cloacimonadota bacterium
TAAATGACTAAATTTCTAAAAGACTAAAAAAAAAATCTTTGGATTTTTTATACAATTTAGAATTAATTTTTTAGTTATTTTGATTTTTTGAAATTTATTTTTATTTTTAGTTATTTTGAATTTTAGAAATTTATCCAAAGGAGTTTTTATGCCATCACCAAGAGTTAGAAGAGAGATGCCGCAGAGGTATAGATTGGAAGCAGCAAAATGTAAAACTTGTGGGAAGATATTCTTTCCTCCAAGACTTGTCTGCAATAAATGCGGTTCTGAAAAATTTGAGCAAATTGTTTTACCGGAAAATGGTGAGATTGTAACATTCACAATTATTCGAGTAGCACCGGCTCAATTCGAGACAGAAGTTCCGTATGCAATCGCTATTGTAGAACTGGAAAATGGTGTTAGATTAACAACTCAAGTTGTGGACTGCGACCCTGATAATCTGGTGATTGGAGATAAGGTAAAACTTGTTTTCCGAAAAGTTCAGAGAGAAGGAAAAACCGGAATTCTACTTTACGGATATAAAGCGGTTTTAGTGTAACTCAATCATCTTGATTGAATATAGACTATTCATCTTTAATCCAGTCAATAAACTTAAATTAATTTATTGACTGGATTGGATGATTATCTTACTGAAAAAAAGTTAGGAAGAATATGTGATCTCTAAAAAAGATAAACTGATAATTTTAAAATATACGAAAAAGTATAAATTAAGAAAAGTCATTTTGTTTGGTTCAGCAACGGTTAGAGATGATGCAAATGATATCGACATCGGTATTAAAGGTATTCAACCGGAGAAGTTTTTTGACTTTTGCTGGGAAGTATATCGTGACCTTTCCAAGCCGGTAGATATTATTGACCTAAATGAAAAGACATTATTTAATCGGTTGGTTGAGAGAGATGGATTGGTTTTATATGGCTAATATCAAAGAAAAAATCAAGGCAGAATTTGAGTTCATCGAAAAAATTCTAGTAGAGTTAGAAATTGCAGAAGAAAAATCAAATAAAGAACTAGTTGTTATTGTAGGAATAAGTGCTTATTTACAAAACATCTACATGGGTTTGGAAAGTGTTCTCAAACAATTATTAAAACATTTGAACATTCCAATTCCTAACTCATCAACTTGGCATAAAGATTTGATAAAGTTGGCAACAAAGGAAAGTATTATTAATGAAGAAACTGCAAATCAAATAGGTAATTACCTTTATTTTAGACATTTTTTCACACACGCCTATAGTTTTCAAATCGATGAGAAAAAAATAAAACCTTTAATAGAAAAAATTCCTTCAATTTATCAGAATTTCAAGAAAAATATTAACGAGTATATCCAAAATCTGGATTAAAAGAATAAAAATTTAAGGTGCTTTTATGTACAAATTAGAATCCAAAATAAACACGAACAGCGCATCTTTCATAGAAAACACAAAATCGATGGAAGATGCTGTCAAAACTTTAAAGGAACGACTCGCAAAAGTTAGAAAGGGCGGTCCCGATTACATGCACAAAAAGCATAATGATCGGGGAAAACTTTTCGTGCGCGATCGATTGAAACTGCTTCTGGATCCGGATACACCATTTCTGGAATTGAGTTCACTCGCTGCCTGGGAAATGCATGATAATAAACATCCTTCCGCTGCAATAATTACCGGGATTGGAGTTGTTAAAAACCGGGAAGTGATGGTCATTGCTCATGATGCAACTGTCAAGGGCGGAACTTATATCCCGGAAACTATTAAAAAACATATTCGTGCTCAGGAAATTGCGATAGATAATAGACTTCCATGTATCTATCTCGTCGATTCAGGTGGAATTTTCTTACCACAGCAAGTTGGAACATTTCCCGATAAAGAGCATTTCGGTAGGATTTTCTACAATCAGGCGAGGATGTCAGCAGAAAATATTCCTCAAATTTCAGTTGTCTGCGGATTCTGCACAGCAGGTGGAGCATATCAACCTGCTATGAGCGATGAAGTTGTGATCGTCAAAGGAATTGGAACGATTTACATCGGAGGTCCTCCTTTAGTAAAAGCAGCAACCGGTGAAATCGTTACGGAAGAGGATCTGGGCGGAGCAGATGTACATAGCCGCATTTCCGGAGTTGCCGACCATTTTGCTGAAACAGATGAACAGGGAATCGAGATCACCAGGAATATTGTTGAAAACATAACTTCCAACCAGAAATTTCCTTTGGAAAGATCCCAACCGGAAGAACCTGCTTATGATCCGAAAGAATTATATGGAATCATCCCGAAAGATTTGAAAAAATCTTTCGATATGAGAGAAATCATTGCCCGCATAGTAGATGGAAGCGAATTCCATGAATTCAAAGAAAATTACGGACAAACACTCGTTTGCGGATTTGCACGCATTATGGGTTATCCGATTGGAATTCTGGCAAATAATGGTGTTCTCTTTTCCGAATCTTCCCAAAAAGGTGCACATTTTGTTTCCATGTGTTCAGTACGGAAAATTCCAATTCTTTTCCTGCAAAATATTACCGGATTTATCGTCGGTAAAAGATACGAACATCAGGGAATTGCTAAAGACGGAGCAAAATTAGTTCATGCTGTTGCAACTGCACAAGTTCCAAAGTTTACGATCATTGCAGGAGGTTCTTATGGAGCAGGAAATTACGGAATGTGCGGGAGAGCATACAGTCCGCGACTTTTATGGATGTGGCCCACTTCCAGAATCTGTGTTATGGGCGGAGAACAAGCAGCAGGAGTCTTAACTGATGTAAAAGTTAGAGCTTTGACCAGACAAGGAAAAAAACTTACGGACGAAGAAATCGAAGAGATACGAAAACCTGTCCTGGCAAAATATGAGACCGAATCGAGTGCTTACTATTCAACAGCAAGATTATGGGATGATGGAATTATCGATCCGCTGGATACGCGAAATATTTTGGGATTAGCAATTTCGATGTCCCTGAATGCTCCAATTCCGGAACATAAGTTTGGTGTGTTCAGGATGTGAGTTTTTATGAAAGAATTCGTTTAATTAACAAGGAGGTTTTGTGTTACAACTTAAAAAAGAGTCAATCCTAAAAGAGATGAAATTATTACCAGATAAAATTGCTGTTGATGAAGTTTTGGAGCGAATTTATTTTCTGGCCAAAATTGAAAAAGGAATTCAGCAAGCTGATGCTGGATTTCAAATTTCACATAAAGATGTAAAAGAAAAAATGAAAAAATGGCTATCTTGATTTGGATTCCCCAGGCATTAGCAGATGTTGGTGCAAATGCTGAATTTATAGCAAAAGACTCTGTTTATTATGCTCAATTATTCACTAGAAAAGTATTTGATCCGGTCGAAAAAATTGCAGATTTTCCACAAATAGGAAGAATCGTTACTGAAATTAATTCAGAAAATATTAAAGAAATAATTTTAGAAAATTATCGAATAATTTACAGGATAAATAATGAGTTAGTTGAAATTTTAACAGTCTATCATTCAGCAAGATTACTAGAAATTGAAGATCTTTTTGTGGATAAATAAACTAAAATTTCAACCCAGATGATATGAAATTAGAGGATAAAAATGCAGAAAAATTTAAAAACAATCCAATTAGATACAAAAGATAAAATCACCTACATAACTTTAAATCGACCTGAAATCCATAACGCCTTCAACGACACGATGATCTCCGAACTGACAGAAGTTTTTGAAGATTTAAAGAATGTGGAAGATGTTCGAGTAATCATCCTGACCGGAAAAGGAAAATCATTCTGCGCAGGTGCTGATTTGAAATGGATGAAAAAAATGAAGGATTTTTCTTACCAGGAAAATCTTGAGGATTCACTCGCTCTTTCCAAAATGTTCTTTGCGATGTATTCCATCAAAAAACCGACGATCTGTCTCGTGAATGGAGCAGCGATCGGCGGCGGAACCGGACTCGTTGCTGTTTGTGATATCGCGATTGCAGCTGAAAATGCTAAATTCAGTTTCAGCGAGGTAAAGTTGGGTTTGGTTCCCGCATGTATTTCTCCCTATGTCGTCAAAAAATGCGGTGAAGGTCGCTGCCGGGAATTTTTCCTGACCGGAGAAAGATTATCCGCAGAAAAAGCCTGTAAATCAGGACTCGTCAACTTTGTGGTTCCGCTTGAAGAATTATTTGCATTCTCCGAAAAAATAACAAAACAGCTTATCACGAGTGGACCGGAAGCTATCGGAATGTGTAAAGACCTGTTGAGCAAAGTTCCGGAAATGGATTTGAAAGAAGCAGGAGATTATACTGCTGATGTGATCTCGAAAATGCGAATTTCGGATGAAGGGCAGGAAGGGATGAACGCTTTCTTTCAGAAAAGGAAGCCAGATTGGACGAAATAAATATATTTTTTAGGGATATTTTGGGAGGAAGAAATGGGACTAATTTATGCCAAATTAGATTTAATCAGTGCCGGCGATAGGGAATTATTCCGCAAAGGCTACATCAAAGAGAAAGATATAAAAAAGGAAACCGTAAAAGCTTTAGTAGATAGTGGTGCATATATGATGTGCATAAATGAACATTTACACAATCAACTCGATTTACCGATAGTTGATTATCAAGAAGCAGAATTAGCAGACGGAAGTATCAGGAAAGTTCCTGTTGTAGGTCCATTAATCGTTAACTTTGAAAATAGAACTACGAGTTGTAATGCTCTTGTTTTACCGGGAGAATCGGAAGTTTTGCTGGGTTCTATCCCGATGGAGGATCTGGATGTTGTTATGGTTCCGCAAAAACAGACGATTGCTGTGAATCCTCATTCTCCTTATATGGCGAAGAAGAAGATAAAATAATTTGAAATTAAGGTATAAAAATGTTCAAAAAAGTATTAATTGCAAATCGTGGCGAGATCGCGATCAGAGTCGCAAAAGCATGCAAAGAATTGGGAATATCGACAGTCGGAGTTTATTCCGAGATCGATAAAAAATCTCTTCATCTTCGTTTTATGGATGAAAATGTTTGGATCGGTGATTCTCCAGCGATTTCCAGTTATTTGAATATCGAAGCGATCCTCGATGCCGCTCGCAAAACAAATTCGGAAGCGATCCATCCGGGATATGGCTTTTTAGCAGAAAATCAGCTTTTTACAAAAGCCTGTGAAGATGCTGGAATTGTCTTTATCGGACCGAGTTCCAAAACTCTGAATCTCGTTGCTGATAAAGTTGCTTCCCGGAATACCGTAAAAAAAGTCGGAGTTCCCATCATTCCCGGAATGGAAATGATCAGCACGGATTTGAGCAAATTCAAGGAAGTAGCAAAAGAAGTCGGTTACCCGGTAATGGTCAAAGCATCGATGGGCGGCGGCGGAAAGGGAATGCGCGTTGTTTACGATGAGAAAAATCTTGAAAAAAGCATTGCTATCAGTCAGCGGGAAGCATTGAGTTCGTTTGGTGACGATTCCATTTATTTGGAAAAATACATCGAACAACCGCGTCATATCGAGTTCCAGGTTTTGCGTGATAATTTCGGGAATTGCGTCCATCTTTTTGAGCGGGAATGTTCCATTCAAAGAAGACATCAGAAGATCATCGAGGAAACTCCTTCTCCCGCTTTAACAGATGAAATCCGTCAGCAAATGGGAGAAGCAGCCAAAAAAGTGATCGATGCTTCCGATTATACAACAGCCGGAACAGTCGAATTTCTTTTTGATAAGAATAAAAATTTCTATTTTCTGGAAGTAAATGCTCGAATTCAGGTCGAACATCCGATCACGGAAATGGTAACAGGAGTCGATCTGGTCAGACAGCAGATTTTGATCGCAGCTGGAGAGAAACTCCAACTTTCGCAAGATCAGATCAAGCAGAACGGACACGCGATCGAAACTCGAATTTATGCGGAAGACCCGGATAATAATTTTGTTCCGTCACCGGGAAAGATCCATTATCTATCCGAACCGCAAGGTCCGGGAATTCGCATCGATTCCGGAATTTTTACAGGTTGGAATGTCCCGCCGCATTATGATCCGATCTTATCCAAACTGATTGTCTGGTCGGAAAATCGCGAGATGACGATCAAAAGAATTGTGGAAACTCTAAAGGATTATTTAATTCTCGGCATTAAAACCAATATCGGATATTTGAGCAGGATCATCAAAAATGAAAAATTTATCGCAGGAAATTTCGATACGCATTTTATCGATAACAATGAAGAAATTTTACTTCCTCAATACAAAAATCTTGATCTCGCTCTAATTGGCAGCGCTCTAACAACTAAACTCGGAAACAAAAAAAAGAAGGAAATTCAAATTACGGAATTTTCCCAAAAATCAACTCCCTGGCAGGAATTGGGACATTGGGAAATTTGTAGAGAATAAAATACAAAATAACTAAAATACTAAAAAAATAAAATGCTAAAATTCTAAAAGACTAAAATTTCTAAAAACTACAAAAAAAATTGAAATGTATTGGAGTTTTAATTATGGAAAAAAAATTTAATTTTCTGGATCAAACTCATAAAGTCAATTTTGAAGAGAGAGATGAGTTTTACAAATTCCGGATCGATGATGGTCTGGAATACAATGTTTCGAAAGTAGAAGTCGAATCCAACCTGGTTTCATTCAAACATAAAGGAAAAACTTATCGCGTTTTCTATGCTCTGGAAAAAGATCAGATATTCCTTTCTATCGATGGAGAAAATTATACTCTCCAACTCGAAAGAGATGTCTCTTCCAAATCAAAATCCGGGAAACAACAAAAAGGTGATAGTGTTGCTTCTCCAATGCCGGGATTACTCGTAAAAATTCCTTTTTCTGCTGGAGATAAAGTCAAAGCCGGAGAAACACTGGCAATTGTGGAAGCAATGAAAATGCAGAATGAACTTCCTGCTCCGCGAGATGGGATCATCAAAAAAATCAATGGAAAGGAAGGAGAACAGGTTGACGCTTTGCAGGTAATCGTGGAATTGGAATAAAATATTGGGAGGTTATAATGGGATTAACAAGAATTACAGCGAAAGTTGGAAAAGAAAAAAAGTCTCAAGAAGTCGATTTCTTGGTCGATAGCGGAGCTACATATTCTCTTCTTCCTGAAAATATTTGGAAAACACTTGGACTAAAGTCTTTTCGAACAATGAAATTCTCTCTTGCAGACGGAACAACAATTGAAAGGGATATATCGGAAACCCGTTTTGAATATAAAGGTCTTTTTGGAACAACTCAAGTTATTCTTGGAAAAGGAAATGATGAAGCATTACTCGGAGCCTTTACTCTTGAAGCTTTGGGTTTGATACTGAATCCATTCACACGAGAACTTGTTCCAATGAAAATGATGTTAGCAAATCTGTAGTATTGGATTTAGAAGATGATAGACAACGAAATATCCAATAAAATAAAAGCAGGTGAATCCGTACTAATCGAATTCAAAAAATCCACTGCAGAACTGAAAAATGCTCTCGAAGATTTGTGTGCTTTTGCTAATCATAAAGGCGGAACTTTAATATTTGGAATTGATGATAAAGGAAAGATCATCGGTCAGAAATTTTCCGATACAACGATTAAAAAAGTAACCTCTCAAATTTTGAATCTTATCACTCCTAAAATCTATCCTTTGATCACAACTATTAAAATCGAGAATAAATCATTACTTTTGATAGAGTTGGAAAATAATTCCGAAAAACCGTATTTTTATAAAGGAAAGGCATTTAAAAGAGTTGGAACTTCAAATTCATTCCTTTCATCTTATGAGATCGAGAAATATATTTACGAAAGAGATAACGAAAGATATCGCTGGGAAAGAGGAAAAGTTGGAAAAGATTGGAATCTGATTTCGGAGAAAAAAGTTAGAGATTTTATCCATAAAGTCAATTTAAATAGAAATTTGAATATCGATTAAAAAGAAGATATCCCGATCATTTTTGAAAAACTGGATCTATTAAATAACGAAGAAATTATAAAAGCCGGAATTTTAACCTTTGGAGAAAATCCTCAAAAAATTGTCGATATCGCCAACTGTAAATGTGCCAGATTCAAAGGATTAAGCAAGTCGGATCAAATTATCGATCTGAAAGTATTTAAGGGAACTCTTTTTGAGCAGATCGATAATGTAGAGAATTTTATCAAAAATCATATCAAATTTAAGACCGAACTCACAGAAAAATCCTGGCAGAGAAAAGATGAATGGGAATATCCTCTGATCGCTCTTCGGGAAGCAGTTATTAATGCTCTGATCCATCGAGATTACAGGGATTTAGCCGAAACAGATATCGCCATTTTTGATGACCGGATCGAAATCTGGAGTGCAAGTAAATTACCTGAAAAAATATCGGTTTCCGATCTGTTCAAACCTCATCGTTCGGTTTTGAGAAATCCTACGATTGCAAATCTATTCTTTCTGGCAGGTGAAATCGAAAAATTTGGAACAGGAATTAAGAAGATCATAAATGCCTGCCAAGATTATAATATTCCGAATCCGGAATTTGATAATAGTTCTAATGCGTTTTGTGTGATTTTCAGGAAATTTTTAAGTAGAAAAAAAATCGACGAGTTTACATTGAATTCAAGACAGAAAAAGTTAATTGAATTCATTATAAAAAATAATTTCATAACTAGGAAAAAATATATAAAACTATTTCCTGATATTTCTATTGAAACTATCAGATTAGATATAAATGATATGATAGATAAAAAAAATCTTATCAAAATTGGGGAAACGAAAGGAGTGAAATATAAATTATCACCAAATTACCAAATTATTACCAAATCTAAAAAGTTATGATTTAATTTATTTTTAGAGTTGAGAATTTTATAAAAGTTCTTAATTGATTGATATATCTAAAGTTAGATAATACGGAATTAAAGAGAAATTTTTTGATTATTACCAAATTATTACCAAATTGGGACAGGTATTATCGTTTAAGGAGGAAATAAATTGCCGAAGTTATGCCGAAGTTGAGAGGGAATAATTATATTGTTTTCGATTCGAGATTATCTCCAAATTATTTCAAAATTTAAATAGTAAATATCTAATCTATCAGTCTGTAGAATGATCTCAAAATGGTTGATAGTGCTTAATTCAGTTAAATTATAATAAAGGAGAAGATTATTGATTATCTCCAAATTATCTCCAAATCAGGATTAGTTTTATCGTTTAAGGAGAAAATAAATTGCTTAAGTTGTGCCGAAGTTGAAAAGAACGCAGAAGTAAAAAAAATAATTGCCATTATAGACTATAAATTTAATTTTGAAATCAAATAGAAAAAAATAAGAAGGAGGTTCAATGGATTACAAATATTTGATCGTTGAACAAAAAGAAAAGATTGGTTATATCAAATTCAACCGACCCGAAGTTCTCAACGCGGTGAATATTGAGACAGTTCTGGAAGTGGAAAAAGCATTGTTGGATTTCAATAATAAAAAAGAAATCCTGGTTATTATTTTAACAGGAGAAGGAAAATCATTCGTTGCCGGTTCGGATATTTCACGGTTATCAAAAATGAATGCTCTCGAAGCGCGTGAATACAGTCAAATCGGACAGCGAGTTCTGACTTTTATGGAGAATATGGAAAAACCGGTGATCGCTGCTGTTAATGGATTTGCTCTCGGTTCGGGTTGTGAAATTGTGATGGCTTGCGATATCAGGATTGCGTCGGAAAAAGCAAAACTCGGTCAACCGGAAGTTAAACTTGGCATCATTCCCGGACACGCAGGTACGCAAAGATTACCAAGATTGGTCGGAATCGCAAAAGCGAAAGAACTAATCTTTACCGGTGATATCATCGATGCCAATGAAGCAATGAGAATCGGTTTGGTGAATCAGGTTGTCATTCCGGAAACTTTGATGGAAGCAGCGGAAAATATGGCAAAGAAAATAATTGCAGTTGGTCCGACAGCCGTAAAAGTTTCCAAAACCGTGATCAATCGCGGCATCGATTCCAACCTGACAACAGCAAATTCTTATGAAATGGAAACGTTTAGTATGCTCTTCTCAACCGATGAAGCAAAAGAAGGAATGACCGCATTTCTGGAAAAGAGAAAACCGGAATGGACAAAAAACTAAAATGCAAAATAACTAAAATGCTAAAAAACTAAAATAAAAAATTCTATGAATTTTCCTTTTCAGATTTAGTTATTTAAAATTTTGGAATTTAAAGAGGTAATAAAATGGCTATTTTATTTAAGAAACTTAAACTAATTGGTTCAAAAGGAGAAAAAGAATTGGAAGGATTGTTCGATAGCGGAGCAACATATTCTTGTATCGAAAAGAAACTCGCAAAAAAACTGGAGATATTCACACCTTTATCCTCTTCATTTTCATTAGGAACAGCAAAAAAAGGTGAACAGGTCGAAGTTAAGGATGCTATCAGATTGGACTTCTATCTTGATAATTATCACTTTTCCGATGAGTTTATGGTCATCCCGGATCTTTCGGAAGATGTTATTATCGGTGCTTCGACAATGCAAAAGTGGCGTTTTAAACTGGATTTTGATAAAGATGATGTAATCATCGATCCGAGAGTTACAAAACTACGACTTCTGAAAATGATCATCGAGTTAGACTGAAAAGACAGAAATCAAAAAACTAAAATACTAAATGGTAAAATGTTAAATAACTAAAATGCTAAATATCTAAAATCCAAAATCCTAAAATGAATTTATTTTATTTTTTTTTTGAAATTTTGATTTTTTTAGGTTTATTTTGTTATTTAGAAATTTAGTTTTTTTAGAATTTTAGAAATTTAAATTAAAAGGAGAAGTAATGAATTTAAATGAAAGATTACAAAATGTGACAGTAATCGGAGCAGCGGGAAAAATGGGAAGCGGGATTGCAGTTCTCGTTGCCCAGGAAATGTCCAAACTGAAACTAAAACCGGAAAATAATGATAAGATTTACCGTTTGAATCTTGTCGATATTACGGAAAAAGCTTTAGATGGACTTCGTAGCTATATGAAGGCTCAACTTATCAAAGCTGCAGAAAAATCAACCGTATCGTTACGAGCGATTTATGCTGAAAGGAAAGACCTTGTCGAAAATGGAGAGATCATAAACGCTTTTGTGGATGACACTTATGCGCTGATCAATTTCACAACCGATGCTAATATTGCTAAAGATTCCCATCTGGTTTTTGAAGCAATTTTTGAAAACGAAGAGATCAAGATCAAGGTTCTCAAACAACTGAAAGATATTTGTTCGAATGACACTCTGTTCCTGACAAATACTTCCAGTATTCCGATTTCATTTTTGGATAAGGAAGCAGGATTGGGCGGCAGGATCGTTGGTTATCATTTCTACAATCCGCCTGTAATTCAGAAATTAGTGGAAATTATTTATGCAGATGATACAACCGATGAATTGAAAGAAATCGGTTTTGAGTTTGGTAAAAGATTGCGTAAAAAATTAGTTCCGGCAGCAGATATTTCCGGTTTTATCGGGAATGGTCATTTCAGCCGGGATGGACTTTATGCGATGAACAAAGTGGAAGAACTAAAAAATGAATACGGTTTTCACGGTGCTTTATACATTATGAATAAAGTTTCGCAGGATTTCCTGGTGCGTCCAATGGGAATTTTCCAACTCATCGATTATGTCGGACTCGATGTCTTCCAATCTTTATTGAGAGTGATGCGAACTCATCTCAAACTCAAACATTTGAATAGCGATCTACTCAATAAATTTATGGATAAAAAGATCGCGGGTGGACAGAATCCGAATGGTTCTCAAAAAGATGGTTTTATCAAATATGAAAAGAATCGTCCTGCCGGAGTTTACAATATCGAAGAAGGAAAATACCGCATGTTCGATGAAGATTGGGCAAAGGAAATTGATCCGAAAATTAATCCAACAAGTGAGAAATTTGCTCCCTGGCGAGTACTTCTAATGGATGCAAACAAAATGGAAAAACTCGAAACTCATTTTAATCATCTAAAAGAAATAAATACATACGGTTCAATTTTAGCACTCGATTTCCTAAAAGCATCTAAAGAAATCGGTGAGAATCTGGTCAAAGACGGAGTCGCAGAATCAGAAAAAGAAGTTAATGAAGTCTTGATGAATGGATTCTTCTGGCTTTACGGTCCGATAAATAATTTCATATAAAAGGAGAAATGATGAGTTATTTTAGAAAAAAAATCTATGCCTGTGCACCATTCTATACAGTCGCGTTAGGAAGTGGTAGAAAGGAATTCCATCCTAAAAAACCAAGACCCGGGATCGAACATTATATCAAAGAAGCAGGTCTCGGATCGATCGCCCAAATCCAAAACCCGGAAAATATAGATGAAGGTGTGATCGGTAACTTCATTGCTTCCAGATTTTGCAATCAAGGAAATTTAAGTGGATTTTTTCCTTATGTACACGAGACTTTTCAATACAAACCTTGCACAAGAGTAGAAGGTGCTTGTGATTCCGGAGGACTTGCTTTAACAACTTCGATTAAAACAATTTTGGCAGATATGGCTGATGTAGTTTTATGTATTGGAGTAGAAGTTCAGAATTCGGTGAAAGCCATTTATGGAGCTGATTATTTAGCAGGAGCAAGTTGGTATTCAAAATCAAGAAAAGACGGGCATGCATATTTTTTTCCAAACCTAAATTCGATTCGAGCTGGAAAATGTTATGACAAATTTGGTAGGAATAAAATGCGTAACGGTATGGCTCGATGGTATGTAAATGCAATAGAAAATGCAAGAAAAAATCCTGAGTCTCAAGAATATCATAATAAGAATAAATATCTTATGAAAACTGCTCTAACTCCACCGAATGCCAAAGTTTTTTGTGAATACATCAATGCATTTGATTGTTCAAAAGTTTCGGATGGGGGGGCTGCTATCATTTTTGCTTCCGAAGAAGGTTTGAAGAAAATCGGAATCGATAAAGAGAATGCTGTGGAAGTCATTGCTTATGCTCAAGTTCAGGATAATTTGACGACACCTCCTCCGGATTTTACAAAACTTTCGACTTGCGAAGTGGCTGCAAACCATGTATATAAAAGAGCCGGAATTTCAGCCAAAGATCTGAGTGTACTGGAAATTCATGATTGTTTCACCATAGCTGGCGTTTTAGCGATGGAAGCAGCCGGTTTTGCAGAATATGGTGAAGGAGCAGATTTCGTTAAAGACGGAAACACAAAATTAGATGGAGTCATCCCAACCAATACAACCGGCGGTTTGATCGGTTACGGGCATCCGACAGGAGCCACGGGAGTTCGGCAAGCATGCGACATCGTGAAGCAACTATCTGGAAAATCAGGTGATTGCCAGGTTGAGATAAAATCCGATAGACCTTTTGGCATGCTTTCCAGTATGGGTGGAAATGACAAAACTGTTGTTAATATGATCTTCAAAAAATAATTCAAAACTAACAAAAAATGGGACTATTACACAAGTAGTCCCATTATTTTTCTATGAAAATCAGATCAATCGCAGCCAGCCAAAAAATATTTACGACAGAAAATGAAATCGCTATTTTAATCGATATTTTACGAGCAAGTTCTACTATCACAGCAACATTATTTCACGAAGCAAAGGAAATCATTCCGATTTCTGAAGTTCAAGAAGCATTTCAATCAGCAAGAGAAAACAATGCAATTTTGATGGGTGAAAGGAATTGCATAAAAATTAACAATTTCGATTTAGGAAATTCACCTGTAGAAATTTCAAAAGAAAAAGTTAGAGATAGAACGGTTGTCTTTACATCCACGAATTTTCCAAAAACAATTTCGTTATCAAAAAAATCTCCTTTGGTGTTGATCGGTTCTTTTTTAAATCTTAATGTTATCACAAAATATGCTTATGATTTTGCAGAAAAAAATCACTTTGATATTTGCTTTGTTTTAGCTGGAAATTCTAAAAATTCCAATGATGAAGATCTCGCTTTTGCCGGCGCATCTGCTTTGTTCATTTCCAAATATAAAGATATTTTTCCTGATAAGAATATTAAAAAAGCAATAGATTTTGTATCTAAAAATGGAATTGAAAATTGCGTTTTAAATTCTCCTCATGCCAGGAAATTGATCAATTTAGGATTTCTTCAGGATGTGAAATTTTCTGTGATGCTTGATAAATTCAATATAATTCCGATTTTAAGAGATAATAAAATTACAAGATTATAGAATCCAAAATTTCCGAAATCAGATAAATTACAATCAAATATTTGACATTCACATCTAAAAAAAAAGTATTGTTCAAAGAAATTCGGAAAGGATTTAAAATGAAAATCGCACTCGCTTCCGATCATGCAGGTTTTGAATTAAAAGAAGCAATCAAAGATTATTTATCAAAATATGAGATCATCGACTTCGGCACGCATAGTAAAGAATCAATGGATTATCCGGATACGGGTTTTAAAGCTGCGGAAGAAGTCAGCAAAGGAAACTGCGATAAAGGAATCTTAATTTGCGGAGCCGGAATCGGAATGAGCATCGTTGCTAATAAAGTCAAAGGAATTCGTGCTGCACTCTGTATGACGGTAGAGCAAGCAAAACTGTCACGCGAACACAATGACGCTAATATTCTTATTTTAGCAGGAAGATTCATTTCCAAAAAAACTGCTAAAGACATTATTAAAACCTGGTTCAATTCGGAATTTGAAGGTGGAAGGCATATGGTAAGAGTTAATAAGATCAATAATTATTAAAGGAGTGAAAAATAATGAAATTCTTAAAAAAACAAGATCCCGAACTTTTTGATGCGATGTATAGTGAGTTAAAAAGACAATCTGAAAACCTGGAATTGATCGCTTCCGAGAATTTTGTTTCCGGAGCAGTTCTCGAAGCTGCCGGTTCTGTTCTGACCAACAAGTATGCGGAAGGTTATCCTTATCGCTGGAGTAAAAAAACAGGTAAAATAAATTACAAATTATATGGAAGATATTACGGCGGTTGTGAATACATCGATGAAGTAGAAAAACTGGCGATCGAAAGAGCAAAAGAAATTTTCGGAGCAGAACACGCCAATGTTCAACCTCATTCCGGTTCCCAAGCAAATATGGCTGCCTATTTTTCCATCATCAAACCGGGAGATACTATTTTGAGTTTGGAATTATCTCACGGCGGTCATCTAACTCATGGACATCCTCTGAGTTTTTCCGGATATTTATTCAACATTGTTCCATACGGTGTAAACAAAGATACCGAACAATTCGACTATAACGAGATCAGGAAAATCGCTCTGAAAGTCAAACCGCAAATGATCCTGACCGGAGCCAGTGCTTATCCTCGCAAGATCGATTTTATAAAATTCAGGGAAATTGCTGATGAAGTCAGTGCGAAATTTGTAGTCGATATGGCTCACATCGCCGGTTTGATCGCAGCCGGATTGCACGAGAGTCCGATTCCTTATGCAGATATGGTTACAACTACAACGCATAAAACTCTGCGCGGACCTCGCGGCGGAATGATCCTGTGCAAAGAAGAATTTGCCCGAGATGTCGATAGATGGGTTTTCCCGGGTATGCAGGGCGGACCTTTGATGCATATAATTGCTGCCAAAGCTGCAGCTTTTAAAGAAGCTCTTACACCGGAATTCAAAGAATATCAAAAGCAGATCATAAAAAATGCAACTCAATTAGCGGAATCACTAAATGAAGAAGGATTCAATCTCGTTTCCGGTGGAACAGATACTCATCTGATGTTAATTAATCTTGGAACCGAAGAGGAAGGTGGTCCTTCCGGAAAGAAGATGGAAGGTTGTCTTGATAAAGCAGGTATTACAGCAAATAAAAATACAGTTCCTTTTGACACCCGAAAACCATTTGTCGCATCCGGGATCAGATTGGGAACTCCGGCAGTTACGACCCGGGGAATGAAAGAACCGGAAATGAAGACCATCGCAGATTTTATTAAACAGGTTTATGATAATTACCGGGATGAAGAAAAATTAGCAGAAATAAAAATTAAGGTTAGAGAATTCTGTAAAAACTTCCCTTTATACGATGATATATTAAGAAGTATCTAAAAAAAATCAAGTCGTTGTTAGACTTAGAAAATACAGGTTTCTCACTTAAATCTTTCTTAAATAATAAAATAATTTATCGATTCTGGATTATTTTGTTGACATATATTTACAATTTAACATTTTACATATATATTATGAAAGTAAAAAGATTTAGAACAGCAAGAATAAAAAAGGTTTTATATGAATATTGAATTTCATTATTATATTACAAAGTATCTCGCACTCCAAGCAGGTTTCGATAAAGAAGAAGCAGAAATAATCGCCTATTCGTCCCAATATCTCGATGATAATTTTATCCCGCTCAAAATAAAAACCCCCCAAAATGATATCTACCAGAATTTCATCAGCCAGACTCCGGATATCACAAATCCAGAAAAAAAATTGATCAGAATACATCTTTTATATCATTATCTGCCGGGAACTCCGACCAGCACAAAAGTCAGTCGAAAAGACGGTAAAATGCATCTATTAATGACGACTCCGGCAAGCAACTATGCTCAGGAAATATTTTTCGAAACTACCAAAAGTGAAGACCTTTATTCTCTTGGTATTGCTTCCCACATGCTTGCCGATACTTTTAGTCATCAGAATTTTGTCGGAACATTCGACGAGATCAATTCAATGACCGGTGTCTGGGAATCATCAAAGAATCATCTCGGTCATGCGGATGCCCAATTTAAACCAGATATTCCGAATTTGATCTGGCATGATCCGAGATTGATCGAGGAAAATGCTACAATCGATAACACTGAAAGAATTCTGCTCGCTGCCAATAAATTATACTCTAATTTTCTTCTTATTACAATGATGGAAGAAGGTTATTGGTCGAAAGTTAAAAAAAATCTTACCGATATCATTAAACCAACAATCACAGAACCGGAACTCGCTGCTGAAAAAGAGCAGAGAAAAGAGAGAATAAACAAATATAATGAGCTTTTTGCTGAATTCAATGCTGAAGATGAATACAATCCTATGAAATGGTTAGATGATACTATCGAAGAGGATATTTTTCTTAAAAATAAAAAAATCAAACCGGAAACCGGATTGACTTTTAAAAAGGATTTTGAAAAATCTAACTGGTATAAATTCCAGGAAGCTCTTAAATTTTATGAAAAAATTTCCATCGGGAAGTTGAATCCGTTATTTGCTCAAATGGAATTAATAGACTTGTAAAAAGAAAACAGCATCAATTACTCTACTCCCACTTTGTTCCTGAAGGAAGTATGCCGGGGTAGTGTAACATAATTTATGAAAGATTATGAAAAGTAATTTCATAAATATGAG
>CAZFPK010000006.1:0-109772 GCA_964521025.1 uncultured Candidatus Cloacimonadota bacterium
AAACTGGGAGAACAAATATCTATCTGGAAATCTGAATACCTGTCTCTACTCTACGAAAAGGAATTGTACATAAATCAAAAACCATTATAAACGCTGACCTTCCGCTCCTCTTTTTGATCTTACTTCGATTGAGCAAAGATTCAACTTTCAACTCTCGAAAGGCAATAGATAGATCAGAATCTAAAGCAAAAAGCTCCTGATCCATAAATTTGTTGACATCACTTTCCACTGAAATTAAATTCCCCGCATCTTGCATTGGTTCCTCCTCAATTATTGATTTTTGATGCGAACCAATAATTATAGCGGAGTTGATCAATGCAAGTTTTATCTTACTTATTTTTAAATGAGTTACAGGCATAAAATGAAGTGGGAAATGTTAGTTATTAATATTTTGAAAAACATTTTTGGAATTTCGGATTGAAATGTTTTAAGGTAACTCATAAATTTATTTGTGGGAAATGATAAGAAAATTAGAATGAAAACCATTTTAATGGTTTACTGATGAAATGAGACTTTTCACATCTCAATTACCGATTTTCTTCTTTCGCGTTTTTCGCGGGTTTTTTTAGGACGATATGAAAACAGAAATCATCATCAAAGGTGCGCAAGAACACAACCTCAAGAATATCGATGTCAAACTTCCCCGCAACAAGTTGATCGTCATCACCGGGGTTTCCGGTTCCGGTAAATCTTCGTTGGCGTTCGATACTCTATATGCGGAAGGTCAGCGCCGTTATGTCGAATCTCTCTCTGCTTATGCACGTCAATTTCTCGGACAGATGGAGAAACCGAAAGTCGATTATATCGAGGGACTTTCTCCCGCGATTTCCATCGAACAGAAAGCAGCCAGCAAAAATCCCCGCTCGACTGTTGGAACTGTTACTGAAATATACGATTATTTGCGTATCCTTTATGCAAGAATTGGAATTCAACATTGTTATAATTGCGGAGATATCGTCGGTTCTCAGACTGTCGATCAGATGGTCGATCAAATCCTTAAATTTCCTGACAAGACGAGAATTCAAATATTAGCTCCGATCGTGCAGAACCGCAAAGGAGAACATAAAGATGAATTAGAAGAAGCTCGCAAAGAAGGTTTTGTCAGGGTTGTTATCAATGGAGTTTTAAGAGAACTTTCGGAAGATATCAAACTCGATAAAAAAAGCAAGCACACTATCGATATTGTAGTCGATCGACTTGTTCTCAAAGCAGGAATCCGCAGTCGCTTGATCGATTCCGTGGAAACTGCGTTGAAATTAACCGACGGATTCCTGAAAATAGATTTTGTAGATGAGAAAAGATCTGAAATAATTTCCGAAGCCAATTCATGTACAAAATGCGGTATCGGTTATCCTGAACTTTCTCCGCAACATTTTTCCTTTAACAGCCCGATTGGAATGTGCAAATCCTGTAATGGACTGGGAACCAGATTGGAGTTCGATCCGGATTTGATAATTCCGGACAAATCGATTTCCATCATGCAGGGAGCAGTCGTTCATTGGGGAATCATGAATCAGAA
The DNA here is from genome assembly GCA_964521025.1 of uncultured Candidatus Cloacimonadota bacterium. Taxonomy (GTDB): domain Bacteria; phylum Cloacimonadota; class Cloacimonadia; order Cloacimonadales; family TCS61; genus DRTC01. The sequence goes on from CAZFPK010000006.1 coordinate 1,520, forward strand.
AAAGAGCAGTTGGAGATTGAGAATCTTGAAATCGCTGGCAAAAGAACATGATTTTTCCTTAAACACTCCCTGGCAGAAATTATCGGAAGAAATTCAAAACATTTTACTTTACGGCTCACAAAATAAGATAAAACTGAAATGGTTTTCCAAAGATAGTTCCGGAGAATTCAATACTCGCTTCGAAGGACTCATTCCAACACTCAGAAGAAGAATGAACGAAACTTCATCGGAATATATGAAACGCTATTACCTGCAATATATCAGCAATAAACCCTGTCCCGATTGTAATGGCAAGAAATTGAGGAAAGAAAGCCTTGCTGTCAGGATTTCCCGAAAAAGTATAAATGAGATCACTAATCTATCCATTTCGGATGCAATAGGTTTTTTTAAAAGTCTGAAGTTGACCGGAAATGAGAAAATAATAGCGGAAGAAGTATTGAAAGAAATCTCCAATAGACTTTCCTTCCTGACAAATGTCGGTCTTCATTACCTGACTCTCGACCGTAAAGCTCCGACTTTATCCGGAGGAGAATCACAAAGAATTCGTCTTGCCAGCCAGATTGGCAGCAGTCTGGTTGGTGTGATGTATATTCTCGATGAGCCGAGTATCGGTCTGCATCAACGCGATAATCGCAGATTGATCGACATGCTTCTCCATTTACGGGATTTGGGAAATACAGTGATCGTAGTCGAACACGATGAAGGAATGATCCGTTCTTCAGATCAGATTGTTGATTTCGGACCGCGTGCCGGGATTTTTGGTGGAGAAATCGTTTTTCAAGGAAATTTAGAACAAATCCTGAAATCAAAAAAATCGCTGACCGGTAAATATTTATCCCAAAAACTTACCATCGAATATCCAGCTAAAAGAATGAAACCAGACAAAAGAAGGATTATGATCAAAGGTGCTTTCCAAAATAATTTGAAAAAGATCGATGTAAAAATTCCTATCGGATTATTCACCTGCGTAACCGGAGTTTCCGGTTCTGGCAAAAGTTCTTTGATCAATCAAATTCTCTTTCCTGCCATGTCCAATAAACTCAATCGTTCCAACCAGAAAGAAGGAAAATACGATAAAATTTCCGGTTATGAACATCTTGATAAAGTTATAGATATCGATCAACAGCCGATCGGCAGAACTCCTCGCTCCAATCCGGCAACTTACACCAAACTTTTCGATCCGATCCGCAATCTTTTTGCAGAATTACCAGCTTCCAAAATCCGTGGTTATAAAGCAGGCAGATTTTCCTTCAATGTCAAAGGCGGAAGATGTGAAGCGTGTCAGGGAGCAGGTTTGAAGCAGATAGAAATGCATTTCCTGCCGGATATTTATGTTACTTGCGAAGTTTGTAAAGGACACAGGTATAACAAAGAAACTCTGGCAGTAAAATTCAAAGGTAAAAACATATCAGAAGTTCTGGATATGGATGTGCAGGAAGCGATCAAGCATTTTGAGAATATTCCTAAGATCACTAAAAAACTGCAAACCCTAATCGATGTCGGACTCGATTATATCAAACTCGGTCAATCTTCCACAACTCTTTCCGGTGGTGAAGCACAAAGGATCAAACTTGCCCGTGAATTGAGTAAAACAAGTACCGGACAAACACTCTACATTCTCGATGAACCGACAACCGGACTTCATTTCGACGATATTAAAAAACTGCTGAATGTGCTGCATCGTCTTGTTTCCATGGGAAATACGATCGTTGTTATCGAGCATAATCTCGATGTAATCAAATGTGCAGATTACATCATCGATCTTGGTCCTGAAGGCGGAGATGAAGGTGGAAAAGTTGTAGCAACCGGAACTCCTGAAAAAGTTGCGAGAGATGAGAAATCTTTTACGGGACAGTTTTTGAGGAAAGTTCTTCGTCAATAAAAGAATTATGGAATGAATAAGAATAAGCAAAACATTATAATATATAATACTGTTGATGGTAAAGCATCAGTATCGCTTTTCTCTAAAGATGGAATGGTCTGGATGAATCAGAACCAGATCGCAGAACTTTTTGACACCTCTATTCCAAATATCAGTATGCATATTTCTAACATTATAAAAGAGAAGGAGTTAGGTTTCGATTCAGTTGTTAAAGATTACTTAACAACTGCCACCGACGGGAATTAGTATCGGAGGTGGAGATGAAGGAAGAAAATTATCAAATAAGAAATACTGAAAATTTAAAACTTGACTTTCAATATTGTTATGGTATCAACAAATTATAAATTGGAGGTTTTATGAAAAAACAAAAAAACATTGCTAACCTAAAAAGACTGGATGGAATTGAAATTATAAATGAATTTGTAGATTTATTGATAGATGCGGGAGTTTGTTCAGTAAAAGATTTAGCTTCCCGAAATCCAGATAATCTTTTTAACAAATTTGATGATTTGTCAGAAATAACTTTGGATTCAATAAAAAATGTAATTGATAATGCCAAAAAATTAAATCAAAAAGATAAAAAATATTCAATTGCAACCGAAAGATATTTTAGTTTAATAAATCGTAGTTTCGATAAATATCTAAATTTGTTTCTTTATACCAAATTACCTTTTAAATGGAAGGAGAGTAACGATACTTCAATACTGGATTTTAATATTCAAAATGATATATTAAGTTTCGAAGTTAATTCAAATAAAATTTTTGAATATAAAAATATTTATCAGGACATGGCAGGTGTAAGGAAAAGAAACAAATTATTTACAGAATGGAAAAACAAGCATAAAGAAGATGTACAAAAAATAAATGATAATTATTTTAATGATTTTAATAATAAATTTAATTTAGAAACATTTAAAAAATTTTACGGTAGGGATAATAGTTTAAAAAATAGAAAATGTCATTACTGTGGAATTTCAGAAGAACAAATCAAATTATTAATTGATAACAATTTAATTACAACTAAAAGACTTTATAATCGTGGAAGAACTTTAGAAGTTGACCAAAAAGAACCAGATAAAGGATATAAAAAAGATAATATAGTTTTATGTTGTTATTGGTGCAATAATGCAAAAACCGATGAATTTTCTGAAATAGAATTTCTGGAAATTGCTGAAAAAATTAAAGAAGTTTGGCAGAAAAGATTAGATAAAATTAATAAACTTAAAATATCAGATTAATTGGGGGTAAACATGAAATACTTAATTTATAGTCTGATATTAATTATACAATTTTATAATTTATTTTCATTTACAGTTGATGAAATTGAAGAAACAATTGCTCAAATAGAATCCCTGAACAAAGAAATATCTCAAAACGAAATAATTATAGACCAGAAAATTGAACAATTAAAAAAGAATAATCCTCTATTTGCTGAACAAGATCCTTTTGAAAGCGACATTGAGTATTTTACTAGGATGACCAACGCTCTACCTCAAATTAACCTTTTACATAAACAATTATTAAGTGATTTAAAACATAAGAAGAGAGTTCTTAAAGGACGACTCTTTGAAACTGAAAATATAAATATAACAATTGATCCTAAAAAATATGATGCAGCGAAAGAAACATGGCAAGTCGCAATTAAACATTTAGATTTCCAAAAAGAGTTTTATAATGTCACCTTAAATATTGCAAAGCAAGATGCAAGTAATTTACATAAAAACTGGAATAAGGTTACTAAAACAGGAATTCTAACTATTGATGTTGGTAATAAAATAAGTTTAGCAAAAATTCGTCTTGAAGACCCAATAAATAAATATAAATTCGAGTATGAATTTAATATACTTGAATTATTAAAATTTAATCATTATATCAAAACAGTTGCATTCAGTCCTGATAGTAAATATCTTGCTACAGGATCTGACGCTAATATGAATAATTGTTTATCAATTTATGATTTAGAGACTGGAAACCATTTTAAAACTTTTCCTCATAAAAATGATGTTTTCGCAGTTGCATTCAGTCCTGATAATAATCTAATTGCTACTGGAAGCGGAGGTCCTTTATTGGATGATTATGGATATATCAATATTTTAAATTTGAAAACTGGAGAAGTTGAAAAAAAACTTAAATTTAATGGCATTGTGTTTTCAATAGAATTCAGTCCTGATGGGAGATTTTTAGCTGTCGGGTCAGTTACTTATGCTAAAATCTACAATGTGAAAACTGGAAATGAGGTGATAAGTTTTGAGCATTCTTATGATGGTGTTTACTCTATTTCTTTTAGTCCAAATGAAAAGACAATTGCTACAGGTTCGGATGACAACAATGCTCATATTTACGATATAAAAACTGGTAATACAATTAATTCATTTTTTCATGGTTATGATGTCTCATGTGTAACTTTCAGTCCTGATGGAAAGTATCTTGTAACAGGTTCAAATAAATATGTTCAAATATTTAATGTTAAAACAGGTAATCTAGTTAAATCATTTTTATTAGAAAATCATATAGGATATATAAACATTAGTTCTGATGGAAAATTTCTCGCAGTAGGATCAACAAAATATGTAGATATATTTGATTTAAAAGCAGAGAAGGTAGTTAAAACTTTTAGGATTGATGATTCAATTACTTGTTTATCATTTAGCTCTGACTGGAAATATTTCGCTTTTGGATGCCATATGAATAGTAATGTCTATGTATATCGTACATTATTTCAAGATGAAGATGAAATATTAACTCAAAAAATAATAAGCAAACCTGCTTCTCTTACTGCATTTGTAAATTTTAAAGAATTTTCTAATAATAAATATCTGGATGCACTAGAAAAAGGTGAAATTTCAATAACTGTAAAAAACACTGGTGAAGGATCATGTAGAGGTTTAGCAATAGAGTTTGAACCATTAAGAATTGATGGATTGAATTACAACAATTCGTATATTAATGAAATATTAGCGGGTGAATCAAAAACTGTAATGATTCCAATTGAGGCATATATCAATGTAAAAGAATCAACCCACTTACTTAAAATTAATTTTGATGAAATAAATGGATTTCCTCCTGCTCCTGTTGAAATTGAGTTTTCAACAAAAGCTTATGTAAAACCTGAAATGCTCATAGTTGATTTAGGCATTGAAGATAATAATAATAATGGAATGATTGAATCAGGTGAAACCACAAAACTAACAGTAAGAATTGGCAACAAAGGAAAAGGTACAGCAATCGGAGCTTACGCGAAATTCTATTCTGAAGATAATGTTTTTATAACTGATTCATATCCAAAAGTTGTTAGTCTTGATGATTTAGAATATAATCAATATATCGATGTTCCTATCGAATTCTTCGTGAATGATAAAGCACCTGATGAAATTCCATTATATGTTGATTTAACAGAAGCAACCGGACTAGCAGGAGCAGATCATATCCGAATTCCGATTAAAAAAAGTGAAAGAACACGAAAAATTCAAAGAACTGTAATTACCGGAATTGATAAAAAATATGGTGAATTAGAATTTGTTGATGATTTATCAGTTGATATTGAACAAAACATCTCTGTATTTGACAAACCCAATAAAAATGCATTAGCTATAATTTTCGGGATCGAGAACTATAAAAATGTTTCAGGTGTTACTTATGCAAGTCGTGATGCAAATTTCGTTAAAGAATATTTTGAAAAAACTTTGGGTATCAAAAAGAATAATATTTATTTCATTACAAATGAAGATGTAACCAAAGCAGAATTCGATAAAGTATTTTCAAAAGAAGGTTGGCTCGATAAAAGAGTAAAAGAAAAAGAAACAGAAATTTACTTCTATTATGCCGGTCATGGTGCTCCGGAAATAAAGAATAACAAAGCATATTTAATTCCCTATGATGGTGATCCAAATTATGCTTCGATAACCGGTTATGAACTTGATAAACTTTATGAAAATCTTGGTAATTTAAATGCAAAATCAGTTACCATATTTTTAGATGCTTGTTTTTCCGGAGCAAATCGTGAAAGTGAAATGTTACTTGCGAATGCTCGACCAATTAGTATCGAAGTTAATAGTCCGATAGTAAAAGGAATAACAGTATTTTCTGCTACCAGTAATAAAGAGATTTCATCTGCCTGGCAGGAGAAGAAACATGGTTTATTCACATATTTTATGCTTAAAGGAATGCAGGGAAATGCTGATTTAAATGAAGATAAAAAACTGACGATTGGAGAATTAGGAAAATATATTAAACATAATGTTTCTGAAACTGCTGGATTTATAGATAGAGAACAAACACCACAAATGATAACTGATAACGAAAATCGGATATTGATAAACTATTAGGTCTAAAAATGAAAAAGGTTTTAATATTTTTATTTCTATATTCATCGTTATGTTTTGCACAGATTATTCAACCGAAAATTGAAAAACTTGAAAATAATTTTTTTCAAATAACCACATCTGTTTTAATTGAAAATATAACTCCGGAACAAGCAAGAGAAAAAGCAGTTTTAGAAGCATGTAAGATTACTATCGAACAGGTTTCAGGAATCGAAATAACAGGAAGAACTTCATTAATTCAAGCTGAAAGTGATAATAAAATTACCATCGACCATTTTTCAAAACTTACAAATCAAACCTCAAATGGAATAATTCTTGAAAAAGAAATAATCAAAGAAGAAAATATTATAAAAAATAATCTCATTTATAAAACTGTTACTTTAAAGATAAAAGTTGGAAAACAGACCGGTGAAAAAGATCCGTATTTTAATATTGAAGCTACTCTGAATAAAGATTATTTTCAAAATGGAGAAGAAATTCAGATACAAATTATATCTTCAAAAGATTGTTATATCACGGTTTTCAATATTTGTTCCAATGATTCGGTTTATGTTATTTTTCCAAATTTATATAGGAAAGATAATTTTCTTAAATCAAATGAAATTTTTATTTTACCAAACGAGCAAGATAAAATTAAAGGAATATCTTTTCCGGTTAATCTTCTATCAGAAAAAGAAGAAGATACTGAAATGATAAAAATAATCGCAACTAAAGAAAATTTTAATTTTGCTTCTTCATATTCTTTTTCTGCTTATAGAACATATAAATCTGCTTTGAATGATTTTTATCATCAAATTATTAAGATTCCAAGAGATGAAATGGAAGAAATTGATATTCTATATTATATTTATAAATGATGAAGTTAAGGTTTATATTTTAGGAGTTTTGCAAAGTGGAACTTTTATTTCAATTACATTCCCAAATGTCCCGAAGGTTTTCGGAAGGAATGAGTAATAAAGAGAAATTAAATGAATAATACGAAATTAACTTTTAGCGATCTTGTTTCCGGTATTAAAGACATACATCACAATTTATTAACCCAATCTTTAAAAGCCGTAAATGTAAACCTGACAATAAGAAATTGGTTGATTGGCTTCTATATTTCCGAATTTGAATTACGAGGAATTGATCGTGCAAAATATGGAGAAAATTTACTTTCCGAACTTTCAAAAGAATTACAGTTTTTAAAAATAAGCAATACCGGACACAGACAACTTTACAATTACATAGAATTTTATCGGATATATTCTCAAATTTCGCCTACAGTGTCGGCGAAATTGATAATCTCACCGGAAAAATTAATCAACAGGTTATCATACAGCCATTTAGCACTTCTGGTGAAATTAGATAGTCAACTCAAAAGAACCTTTTATGAAATCGAAAGCATAAGAGGATATTGGTCTGTGCGAGAGCTAAAAAGACAAATCGATACACTTTATTTTGAAAGGTCGGGACTCTCTAAAAATAAAAAGAAATTAAGTAAATCGATACTAACGGTTTCAGAAAAATCAACACCGGAAAGCGTTATTCGTGATCCTTTAATATTTGAATTTATGGGAGTAAAACCGGAAGACATTATGAATGAATCTGATCTTGAAAAGGCTTTATTGCATAACCTACAGCAATTCCTACTCGAATTAGGTCAGGGTTTTTGTTTCGAAGCAAGACAAAAAAGAATTCTGATCGGCGATACTCATTATTTTATCGATCTTGTTTTCTATCACAGAATCCTGAAATGCCACATTCTGATAGAACTAAAAATCGATAGTTTTACCCACGAACATCTCGGACAACTTAATACATACCTGAATTTTTATAAAAAAAACGAAATGTGTGACTCGGATAATCCTCCCATCGGGATTTTGTCTTGTACTCAAAAAGACCATTCTTTGGTTGAATATGCAACTGCCGGAATGGATAATAATCTTTTTGTTTCAAAATACAAATTGGAAATACCTTCAAAAGAAGAAATTCAAGAATTTATAGATAATCGGATGCGTGAAATACAGTATGAAATTTGATAAGATCAAACCCGGAGATGAGGAGGGAAAGTAGCGGCAATTGGAACTCCGGAAGAGATTGCGAAAAATAAGAAATCTTATACATGAAAATTTTTGAGGAAAGTATTTACTTGATGAGGAATTAAGAAATGAATAAAAATAATCAAAACATCATCATCTACAATACGGCTGATGGGAAAGCATCTGTATCGCTTTTCGCCAAAGACGGAATGGTCTGGATGAATCAGAATCAGATCGCAGAACTTTTTGACACCTCTATTCCAAATATAAGCATGCATATTTCTAACATTATAAAAGAGAAAGAGTTAGGTTTCGATTCAGTTGTTAAGGATTACTTAACAACTGCCTCCGATGGAAAAAAGTATAATATCACTTTTTATTCACTCGAGATGATCCTTGCTATCGGTTTCAGAGTTCGAAGCAAGAGAGGAACGCAATTCAGGATCTGGGCGAATAGAAACTTGAAAGAGTATATGGTCAAAGGATTTGTCTTGGATGATGAGCGTCTGAAAAATCCGGACGGCAGACCGGATTATTTCGATGAGTTGTTAGAACGAATCGGAGAGATCAGGGCTTCTGAAAAAAGATTTTATCAAAAAGTTCGCGATCTTTTTGCCTTGAGCAGCGATTATGATAAAACCGACAAAGCCACCCAGATGTTTTTTGCTGAAACTCAGAATAAATTACTTTATGCAGTTACAAAAAAGACTGCTGCTGAAATAATCTTGAGCAGAGCTGATGCTGATGAACCAAATATGGCTTTGACTTCCTGGCAAGGAAGTGTTGTCCGAAAACAGGATATTTATATTGCTAAAAATTACCTGCATAAAGATGAAATCGATATACTGAACCGCTTGGTAGTTATCTTTTTAGAAACTGCTGAACTTCGTGTCAAAAGCAGAATGGATATAACGATGAACTTCTGGCGGGAAAATGTCGATCGGATCTTAGAAATGAACGAAAAACTATTACTCACAGGAAGTGGATCGATCAGCAAAGAAGTAATGAAACAAAAAGTGAAAGAAATATATGCTCATTTTGATAAAAGAAGAAAAATCTACGAAGCAAGAAAAGCTGATGAACAAGATATGCAGGAACTGAAGCAACTGGAAGATAAGTTGAAGAAAAAGTAATGAGACTTATTTCGTTTTATTTTAAGGAAAGACAATCGTTGTTATAGAGCATAATCTCGATGTGATCAAATGTGCGGATTATATCATCGATCTTGGTCCTGAAGGTGGAGATGAAGGCGGGAAAATTGTTGCGTGAGGAACTCCTTAAAAGGTTGCAAAAGATGAGAAATCTTATACAGGGAAGTTTTTAAGGAAGGTATGATGAGTATTGAAGATAGTGATTTAATGAATAAAAGATGGGCTCTTTTTTTTGATATTGAAGGATTTGCACGATTTAATAAGTTAAAAAGTATGATTCTTTTGACTTATTGATAAGTACAATTTACAAAATTTCAAAAGAAGTATATCCAAATTCTCCTGAAAGGTTGTTTGTACACCATATAGGTGGAGATTCATTAGTAATTGTATCTGATTTTGCTGAAAAAGACTTATCAAGACCAATTTCCATTGCAGTTGTAATACAGCGAGTATTATTGGTTAATGGATATATTGGAAAAGTAGGTATTTCTATTGGTGATTTTGCAGATATTACAGGTTGTTGGAATAGATTTTATAAACTTGTAGAAAACGATTTACCAAAAAAAGAATGTGAAGGAGAATTATCTCCAATTCCATACGAAAAAGATAAAATTGATATTGGTGACGGTTTAATGACTTTGATTCCTGTTTTAGGAACGGGATTAATCAATTCATACAATGCTCTAAATAAAGGACCAAGTGGTCCTAATATTATTATCCCAAATTTCCTGAGAGACAAAATTCCATTAGCATATATTAAGAACAATTGGATAATAAAACATGGAAATTATATAGTTATAAAATGGATTGGTTTACAAACAGAATTTATTAATAATATGTGTGATTTAATAGATTTTAATAATTTAAAAATAGTAAGTGATATAAGAAGTAAATTTATAAATTACATAATTAATAATTTGGAATACTTATCAGAAAAATGGCTAAAAAATGCGAAAAAATTATTATTATAACTGTAACAACTGAATAAAAGCACATAGAAGGAAAATGAAAAAATGTTATAGCGTTTTAATATCTAAATCAAAAGGTTTTATGGACAATTCTTAATGATTATTATTTTCTAAAATTGTATATTTTGATCATAATATTATATTATACTATAAAACAAAAAAATAATATGTAGGAGGAAACATGAGTGAGTTGATTCGTATATGTACTAGTAGATTTTTACCAATTAATAAGTATAATGAAGCTTACTTTGTATTCGGTGATTTTTTTCTTGGGGAAGTTATCCTAATTAACCAAGGTGTTTTGAACGCCAAATATCGGATTGAAGATAATAGTTCAATAATAAAAGTAAAGAATAGTTTGCATATAAGATTGGAAAAATTAGGTTTCCCTTTCTTTGATTTTCCATTTAAAATTGTTGCACCAATTGAAGCTGTTAAAGTTGAACAGGGTAATATACCTTCAAATTGTATATCTAATTTGTCTGCTGGAGATTATCTAGATTACAAAATGACATATCAAGTTTAATTCATATCATAAACGTTAGTGATATATTGGATAGTGCTTATTCCTTTGTATAGTTAGAGAATGAAGCACAATGTATTCATACTAATTTTGCATGTAGAACGATAAAATTGTGATAAAAACTTATTCGAGCAAATTATCAATATTTCAATAAATGATTTTTGAATTAGCTGACTTGTTTTATCATATTTATGAATAAGTAATTCATAAAAAGAAAGGATATAAAAATGCAAAATAAAGAATTTATAAAATCATCTATTAAACGATATTTTCCTGATATAAAAAAAGAATTCAAGATAAAAGAACTTAAATTATTTGGCTCTTATGTCAGGAACAATGAAACAGAAAATAGTGATGTCGATATTTTAGTTACATTCAACGAAATAATAGATTTAATCCAATATGTCAAACTCAAAAATTTCTTATCAGAATTATTAAAAACAAAAGTTGATCTGGTTATGGAAAGTGCATTAAAAAAGAGAATTAAAGAAAGTGTTTTAGAGGAGGCTGAATTAATATGAGCAGAGATTATAGACTTTTTCTCGATGATATATTAGATGCAATCGAAAAAATTGATAGATATATATCCGATTTAACATTAGAAGATTTTATCAACGATGATAAAACCGCTGATGCTGTAATTCGTAATTTTGAAGTAATTGGTGAAGCAAGCCGAAACATTCCGGATGGAATAAAAAAAAACCATATTAACATTCCTTGGCGTGAAATGAGAGAAATGAGAAATATCTTAATTCACGAATATTTTGGAGTGGATTATTCTGTAATTTATAAAACAGTAAAAGATTTTCTTCCCACCCTAAAAGTACAAATTCTGGATATAATAAATGAAAACTAAAATCGAGAAACTATACAAAAAAACCGAGTTCACCCAGCATGACTTGCAGAACTTCAACGAATTCAAACAATCGTTAAATTCCGGAGAAATCAGAGCAGCAGAAAAGATAGACGGAAAATGGATCGTCAATGAATGGGTGAAAAAAGGAATTCTGGTCGGATTCAGGATGGGAAAGATTGTCAAGATGCCGATTAGTAAGATTTCCTACTTTCTGGATAAAGAAACTTATCCAACGAGAGATTTCCAGCCAGCAGATAATATTCGTATTGTTCCAGGAGGTTCTTCAATTAGGGATGGATCTTTTATCGGGAAAAATGTTGTGATGATGCCGCCCATGTATGTCAATGTGGGAGCTTATGTGGAGGAAGGGACTATGATCGATTCCCATGCTTTGGTCGGGAGTTGTGCTCAAGTTGGAAAGCGAGTTCACCTTTCGGCAGCATCCCAATTGGGAGGAGTTCTGGAACCGATCGGAGCAAGTCCGGTCATTATTGAAGATGATGTATTTATCGGGGGAAACTGTGGGATTTACGAAGGTGTGATCATCAAAGAAAAAGCGATCATTGCCCCGGGAGTGGTCATCACAGCCGGAACTCCTGTTTTTGATACGGTTCATAACTGTTATCTCAAAAAAAAGGATGGAAAAGCAGTTGAAATCCCGGAAAAAGCAGTTGTAGTCAGCGGAACCCGTCCATTGAAATCCAATCCTGAATTCTCTGTGTATTGTCCCATCATTATCAAATATCGTGATGAGAAAAGTGAGACTTCTGTTACTCTTGAGGAAGCGTTGAGATAACATCATAAAAAATAATGATTTAGTATTCTATCAACACATCTCGATCCGAAATCTTCCCTTTCTTTTAAAGAGATGGACCGAGGGTGAGTTTAGAAAGGAAATATCATGAATTCCTTGTCTGCAGACAGAGTTTCCGGTATCGACATTTCCGCAATCAGGAAAATTTTTGATAAAACACCAAAAGATGCGATAAATCTTGGTTTGGGAGAGATACAATTTCCAACACCTAAAATATTTACTGATCATGCACGTGAAATACTGCTTGAAGGAAATATCCGTTACACTCCGAATGCTGGTTTACCAGAATTGAGAAAGGCGATCGCAGCTTATTATGAAAACAAGATCAGCTTGGAAAATGTATGCGTTACTGTCGGAGCAGAGGAAGCTATTTTCGCATCCATCTTCTGTTATATAAATCCCGGAGATGAAATTCTACTGGCAAATCCAACCTTTATTACATATAAAACGATTATACACATGACCGGAGGAACAGCGAAATATTTCGATCTCGATCCTGATAATAATTTCAGTTTAGATAAGAAATCTTTCCTGGAAAAAATTTCAGATAAAACAAAGATGGTTATTTTAACAAATCCGTCCAATCCATTGGGAATAACTCTTTCTCCGGAAGATATGAATTATATTATTCGAATCTGTGCTGAAAAAAATATCCTTCTTGTTGTCGATGAAATCTACCGGGAATTATACATTCATGAAAAATCTCTAACTATGCTTAATCTTTATGAAAATACCTTGATCATTTCCGGTGTTTCCAAAGCATATTGTATGTCGGGTTGGAGACTCGGCTGGATCGTTTCTCCCAAAAAAGAATTGATCAAACCGATAATTTCTGCTCATCAATATATCTGCACATGTGCTCCATATCTTTCCCAGAAAGTAGCAATTAAAGCTCTTTCATCGGAAGGAGAAAAGGTTAAAGAAAATTTAAGATCATTATTAAGAAAAGATAGAAATTATTTGATGAATTTTTTAACTAATAATTTACCAGGATGTAAAATCCTCATTAACTCCTCATCCCCGTATCTTTTCGTAAATTTCGGAATCGATGACAGGAAATTATGCCGGGAATTGGCTGAAATTGGTGTGATCGTTCTCCCGGGAAGTATTTTCGGCAGCAATGGAAAAAACTGGATCAGGATAAATTATGGTTTGAAAATTGAAGATTTGAAAATTGCATTACAAAAAATATCCGGCTTTTTGAAGTAATTTTTTTTTATATTTGACTCATATTTCCAAAATTTAAAAATGTCCAAAGTTGGATTAGTTAAATAAAAATAATGAGGGTGACAGTATTTTACATGATTAAAAGTTCCGGGAGCTAGTAAAATATATGAAAAAAACATTTCTTTTAATCTTTGTTCTCATGATCAATTTCTTAAATAGTGAAAAGAAAATCGAGGAATTGGAAACTAACCTGACAACAGCATCCGGAACAGCAAAAATAGATATTCTTAACGAACTTTCGATCCTTTATATTCCAATCGATCCTGAAAAAAGTCTCAAATACGCTCAATCTTTATTAGAATTAGCATCCAAACAAGAGAATAGAAATCAAAAAGCACAAGCTTTGAATAATATCGGAACAGCTTATAAAAACTTAAATAAATTCGATTCCGCTTTAAATAATTTCCAAAAAGCAGTGAATATCAGTCTTGAAATCAATGATAACAAAAATGCAGCTGTCACTCTGGATAATATGGGTATTGTTTATCTCGAACATCTACATAAATATCAGGATGCTCTTAATAGTTTTAACCGGTCTTTGAGTTTGAGAGAAGAAATCGGTAATAAAATAGAAATCGCCAATTCACTAATGAATATTGGAGTTACATACAAGTATTTGAATAATTACAAGAATGCACTCGAATACCATCTCAGTGCTTTTCAAATCAAAGAAGAGAACGGAGATACTGAAGAGAACCTTGCGAAATCATTAAATTATATCGGAATCGCTTTTTACGACTTAAGCCAATATGATAAAGCTATCGAATACCTGAACAGATCAATGGTGTTGATAGAAAAAACCAAGAACGATAAGCTCCTGGCTCAAACTATGAATAATATCGGATTGATCTATAAGAAAATAAACAAATTTGATAAAGCATTAGAATTTTATGAAAGATCTTTGGCAATCAAAAGAAAAATCAATGATAAGGAAGGAATAGCTAACTCTCTTAATAATATTGGTATTATCCACAGAAACTTAACAAACTACTATAAATCTTTGGATTATTATCAACAAGCTCTGGATATAATTGAAGAAATAGGAAATATACAAAATTTAGCAAATGCTTTGAATAACATTGCAGTTATTCATCGTAAGCTCAATGATTATGAGAAAGCTCTGGAGTATTATCAGAAATCTCTGAAAATCAGTGAAGGAATAAACAACTCATTTGGAATTGCCAATACCATACATAATATTGGTGAAGTTTATTTTTTGCAGAAAGATTATTTTAATGCGATTAGTACTCTTAATGAAGGATTAAAAATCTCTACCGATATTAAAGCTTACGATTTAATGAAAGATTATTATAACACCTTTTCTATTCTTTATAATAAGAAAAAAAATTTTAAGAAAGCCCTAAAGTATAAACAGCTGCATACGGAGATGACAGAAAAAATATTTTCCGAGGAAAGTAGTAAAAAAATCGCTGAAGTTGAAGGAATCTATGAAATCACCAAAAAAGAAGAAAAAATAGATTTATTAGAAAAAGATAAGGAAATTTTAGAAGACAGGACCATTGATTTAGAAAATGAAAAAAAAATTCTGGAAGAAGTAACAGCTCAAAAAGATACAACCATCACTTTCTTGACCGAGGAACAGAAATTATGGGAACTTGAACTATCCCGACAAAGAGATATTACAAAAATGACAATTGCATTCGCTCTCTTTATTATTTTAATCGTATTTTTACTATACAATCGCTATCGTCTGAAAAAGAAGATCATTAAAAAGTTAGCACAGATAAATGAAGAAATGAAACAAAAAAACATTGAACTATCTAAGACAAAGGTGAGACTAAAAAAACTGGCAAGGAAAGATCCGCTTACAAATCTTTCCAATCGTCGCGATATGCTGGAAAAGCTCGAATATGAAAAGAAAAGATTTGAAAGAAATGAAGAGTCTTTTGTGCTGGTTATGGGTGATATCGATAATTTCAAACTTACAAATGATAATAATGGTCATGAAGCCGGTGATCTGGTTTTGAAAACAATTTCCGATCAGATGAGATCAACTCTGAGAAAACAGGATATAATTTCCCGCTGGGGTGGAGAAGAATTCTTGATTTATTTACCGGAAACTGATCTGAATGGTGGAAAAATTGCTTCTGAAAAAGTCAGGAAAAAAATTTCCGAAGCTGAAATCAAATATAAGGGAAAGATAATTCCTGTAACCATGACCTTCGGTGTCTGTGAATACGATTATTTGACGGATATTAAAGAATGTATATCTAAAGCTGATGCAGCATTATATGAAGGTAAAAAAAACGGGAAAAATCAGGTTGTATTAGCAAGTTAACAAAAAGGTCATCCCATATTTGGGATGACCGCAAGAATTCCTATCTTATTTAATATTTTCGATAAATGTTCTGATTCTGTTCACCCGATCAAATTCTGTTTTCACGCCTGATTTTCCACGAGCATATCCCATTCCGTCCCATTCATCACTTAAAGCTATCAAATCTCCCGTTTCAATATATTTTACCGTCCAGATTGAGAGATAATATTCGATCAATTCAACTCCAATCCAATTTGCCGGAATAGTAAATAAACGAACCGACGGATTCAGGATTGTATAAATATACTGCCAATCCTCGTTCAGATCTTCACCCTCGAGATAAAAGTCCTGGTAATCCGGATCATTCGTTTGAGTCCAGTTTATGGGTGTATCCAGTGTTGGATAAAAAATATCAGGCCAATCGACATCTAATGAACTACAGGTTTGAAGATCAAAATTGTACAAAGTACTGTTGATAGTTAAATCAAAATTATAGGTGGTTCCCGGAGTTAGATCATATTCACCAAACCAGATGTAATCCTGACCGGACATAGCAACAGGATTGCCGTCGATGAGCAGTTGAACATCATCGATTGGTGTGGTCTGACTATAATTGTAAACATTAATTGAATAAGTATCTCTGAAGAAAGGTGCTTGCACGATAAATCCAAAATCATGGATAGTTGGATTAAA
This sequence comes from uncultured Candidatus Cloacimonadota bacterium, assembly GCA_964521025.1. GTDB lineage: Bacteria > Cloacimonadota > Cloacimonadia > Cloacimonadales > TCS61 > DRTC01. Next base: position 18,255 of record CAZFPK010000006.1, read on the forward strand.
AACCATTTCGATTTCACCTCCGGTAAAATCATTATCTGTTTCATCTGTTTCATTAACATTATCATTCACATCGATATACATTCCAAGATAAAAAAGTCCTGAACCTGTATCTTGCGGAATTGTTAGATTTAATGAACCTGTATATTCCTCACCTGCATCGAGTCCGCTAATCAGATCAGAACCTAAAATAAGATCCGTGATCTCGATCATTTCATCACTCGACATAAAAAAACCGATTTCCACAGTCGATGTCGTATCATTATCAGTTCCGATATTTTTTACTTTGTATTCGGAAATTTCAATGGTTCCTCGATTTTGAGTATAAGTGATATCGAGAGGAATATAATTGATATTAAGATTACCATTCGAGGAAGTAACTTTGTTTGTACAAGATGAAGATATTAAAACAATTACTACTAAAAAAGTAACAATAAAAAATGATTTTTTTCTCATCTTTTTCTCCTTTTTTTAAATTTTCTTTTTTTGTTTATTTGTTGATGTTTTTATGTCAAATGTATTCTACTTTTTCATACTCCCTATATGAAAATATTCTGTTTTCCACATATAAACCGGGGAACAAGAATTTGAATTCTTCGGAAAATTTCTTGATCCGAAATTACTAAGATATGGCAATTACGCGGTAATAGATTTTATCGATTAAATTTGTAGTTGACCATTGTGTATTTGCTGTTTCTTCGACAAAAGTCCATGATCCAAAATCCAGGTAGGGGTCGGTGGATGAATATATTTTATAAGAACCTGCAAAATCCACAGGATCCCAGTTCAATGCGATTTCATCATTAGAATAAGAAATATCAACTTGCGGAGTATCGAGCTTTTTGATCTTAATATCATCGAGATGAGCTTCAACAAAAGCTTCGCTCGTAGTACCTTGTTCCCAGTTATTCATCGCATAAGCCCAGCCATCATAGATCCAGCGCACATATATCGAACCTTCATATCCGGTAAGATCGATAAAAACATGCTCATATTCCCGGGATTTATCATTTGTTTGATCCCTGGATTCATCACAATATTCTTGACTTTGGATAAAAGTCAAACTTGTCCAATTACTCCCACCATCGGTTGAAATTTCAAAATAGATATTACCTTCTGCATAAGCATCTGTCTGATATTCACACATCACATAAGCATCTATTTGCCAAACAAATTCGATATAATGATCCACCGGTAGAAGTATCTCACATGTTGTTAATATTGCGAAATCGGTTCCATCGCAATAATCTCCCCAACAATAGAATTCGGTATGAGCATCGATTCCATCAAAATCCCAACCGGAATTTCCTTCGTTCGTCCAACCGGGGGGTAATCCGTAACTAAAAGTTTGTTCGTATGGAAAAGTATCGATCACCTCCCCATAAATCATACTGCTTAAACATAAATAGAATGAAAATAAGATAATAAACTTTTTCATTTCTCCTCCTTTTATTAAAATTTTCAGATTTAATTCACCGTGATATCTTTAAGAAAATCATGAAGAGAATACTACTGTATGAATTTTCGCAAAGTGATTTTATATTTCCTCTTTGATCCCGATCAGTTCATAAATCTTGATGGTTTTGGTTTTTCCTTTCACTTTTGCTTCATCGATATATTTGACGATCAACCTGTCTTCCGCCATTTTGTATGTTTCCTCACTGATGATGATATTATTTTGAGTTTCGTATTCTTTGGTGGCGGATTCCAACCTGGCTCCGGCATTTATGGTATCACCGATGGCTGTATAATCGAATATCTGATCGGAACCGAGATTCCCGACAGTGGCGATTCCGCTGTGAATTCCGATTCCGGTATCAAATGGATCTTTTCTCTCTTTTTCCCATTTTTGATGGAGTTCTTTCAGTTTCTGTTTCATCTCAAAAGCAGCTTTGCACGCCCAGAAAGCATGATTATCAAGTTCAACCGGAGTTCCGAATAAAGCCATGATCGCATCACCGACAAATTTGTCGAGAGTTCCTTTATTATGCGTGATCACTTCTACCATTGCTGTTAGATACTCATGCAAGATTAAAACAGTTTCTTGGGGAGTATGACTTTCAGTGTACGGAGTAAAGGAACGAATATCTGAGAAAAGAACACTTATTTCCTTTTCGGAACCGCCGTATTCAAGTTTTTTGGGATCTTTTAATAATTCGTTCACAAGTTCCGGTGAGAGATACTGTTTGAACGCAGTTTTAATGAATTTTCGTTCTTTTGCTGTTTTGATATATTGGAAAATCAGCCCGATGACATAAATGATGATGATCAAAGCAGGAAGTTCCAGAACAGGAAGAAGATAGTTTTGCTCTTTAAATATTAAATAGCAAATAAGAAAAGAACAGATAACCAATATGAAATTTATAATTAAAGTGATCGTTGGTTTAACAATTGTATTGAAGATAAAAAGGATAAAACAGAGCAGGAAGAAAATTATGATCCAGGTCAGAAATGAGAAATGATAAAGGAAATCTCCATTTTTGACCATTTCAATAAAATTTGCATGTATCTCGACTCCGGGCATCGGTTGCTGCGTCAGTTTGTTGAAAGGAGTATCGTGAGAATCATGGAATTCATCGGCAGTAACCCCGATCAAAACTATCTTATCTTTAAAGTTATCTCGAATTTCATAATATTGATTGATTTCCATTTCCAGATTCAATTCGAATTCCGAAACAAAAGTAGAATCGTCTATAACATCTGAAAAATCATAATATGTGAAAGTTTCTTTCGGACCATAATAATTTATGATACAGCTCTTGGAAGTTATTTTTGGAATATATCTGTTCCCGATCTTTAAAAATTTGCTGAAGTTTTCAATCTCTTTTTCCCAACCAATATTTTTTCCCAGCATAGCAAGAGAAATGACTCCGATAGAAAACTTTTTACTTTTTCCACGCAGCTGGAACAGCTCATAACGCCTGACAAAACCATCGTCATCGGATGAGATATTGACTGTTCCCCAGGGAATTCCTCTTTTATTAATTGCTTTGATCGGAGGAAGATTCTGCTGTTTTATATGGTTGTCTTTTATGGTTTTGATCAACTTTCCGGCAAAAATTATATTGCTGTATTTAGCCGCTGTTTTTGCTAACAACTCATCTGTTTCCGGACTGGATTCTTCCGTAAATTCGATATCGAAAATTATTTGCGAAACTCCGGCATTTTCCAGATTTTCAATCAAATGTGCATAGTAGTCACGAGGAAAGGGCCACTGCTGATTCAGAGTGTTGAAGGTTTCATCTCCGATTTCGATGATTATAATTTCGTTGGATAGTTCTTTTGGTCCTCTTAAAAGAAATAATAAATCTTGTGACTTATGTTCCAGATTTTCCCAGAAACTGGTTACGAAAAATATTCTCAAAGAGACAAAGATTATCAACGGAATAAATATATATTTCAGGTTTTTCATAGATTTATCTGAATATTTGTTCCTTTCCGAAGTTTCTCCCAAAGGAATTCTTTTTGATAAAATTCGGAAAGTTTAATATCGATCCAGACATGAAAATTCTCCATTCTTCACAACCTTCCTAATCCTCTGACACGAGAAATATTGAAAGAAGGCTTCAGAAGGCAAATCTGTCATTCCGAAGCTTCCCCCATAAAAATTCTCTCTTAAAAGTTTTGGAAAACTCTCTTATGAGAAAACACCTGATACTAAATTTGTATCAATGTAACTAATTTTGATTTTATTCTCAAATTGTCGAAATTCTATGGAAAGTTGGTCAAAAACATCTAATCTACCTAATATAAGCGGAACTTCTTCGATCAGACTCCAGGCGAGAAGAACTTGAAGTTTGATATCTTCTATAATAATCTCGGTATTAACCAGAATGTATGATACAGAACCTTCTCCAATGGCTTTAACTTCCTTTCGATTTATCAAATCAATTTCAAATCCTAAAGTTTTACCAACGGAATAGGGAATCATACTCAAATCAGCACCGGAATCAATTAGCAAATTCAAGTTAGCTGAGTATTCGGGACCTACTATTCTCACTGGTATGATTGGTTTTAGGATCTTTCCGAAATTGGAAGAATGATACTCTTTAAAATTCAATTCAATCATAAAATAACTTCTTCGTTCTTTCTATCTACTTTATGGAATAATGGTTCCTGTTCAGCTTTCTTTTTTGCTTTAAAAAAAACTTCAGTAAAGTCATGACTATGAGCAATAATTTTTTGATTAGAAATAGCGATATACTGTCCGGCATATTTTTCCAGTTCTTTTGGATGTTTGATCAACCAGATAAATTCTTTGTTTCGAATAGACATTGCAAGCTCCTGTTTAATGAATACTTAAATGATTTTATCAAAACTTAATAACTGAAATTTGTATTTTCGGAAAATTATAATTTCATGCGACATTCAATTAGAAAAAACTTCCGAAGCCAATCAAAACTTCGGAAGTTTAAATCGTTACATTTTAGAACTTCTGGCCAACCTTAAATCGCCAATTATAGACCGAACTCTTATCTATATCGGTTTGTTCGAACTTCATACCAATATCAGTGCAGGCATAAGTATTCGGGGTGAAATAATAGGAAGTTCCCAGATTAAAGAGTTGATTTGTTTTTTTATCTGTATCACCTCCGAAAAATGTATGTTTAAAATCGATGAATGGTCTTAATTTATCTTCGAGGAAAGTCAATGCACCTTTCAGATAGATAGAATTGTAGTTGTATTTTGTAGCCAGATTAGATCCGGTTGTATCGATAGTCGTATTGTCATTCAAATTCAAAGAATAAGTTAATGTTGTAACCAGGGGAAGGTCATTGAACTTACTTTTTGCTGTTAATGAAATGTTATTCTTCTTATATTCGTAGGTCTCAAATTCTTTGTCTTTGATATTTGAATTGCTGAATCCAACGCTGAAATGAGTCGGAGCTAATGAGATTGTCTCGACATTATATCCTGCACCAAAATTGATATTTGTCGTTTGGATATCCATCGCATTCGTACTGTCAGCATCGTTATTGGAAGTATTATTGTTGAATCCAACTCTGAAATATGGATAATTTATATGTTTATAAAGAAGTTGGATCGAATAATTCAAAGACTTATTGGTTATTTCATTCTGTCCTTCCAGGTTATCGGATAGCAAATTCACACTCATATTCAGAGAAAGTCCTTGATTCAATAAACTGAAATTATCATAAATTCCGATAATCTGCGAATCATTCTGCAGGTAACTGGAAGAAAGAGAATTATAACTCGCTCCTATTCCTGAATAGGATAAAGTTATTAAGTTGCTGACCGAATTACTTCTGATAAATCCTCTTAAATAAGTTTTGTAAGCGAGATTGGTCAATCCGGGGATAAACGGCTCGACATATTCATTCAAGACAAAAATATCTTCAAAATCAGCAGGATCGAAGGGAAGTTCCGCATCCAGTTCAAGAGAATCCAGATAAGCTTGAGAGATCGCACCATCGATGATATTAGTATTCAACATACTTAAGGCAACTTCCGTTCCCCAGACCAGTCGTTGATTGATGAGAGCCAGGCGCGTATCCATTCCTAAAACGAGATTATCGTGCGGAGTTGTCATGGTTGTTGTATCTCCGGTTGCATCGACTTCCAGATAATACTTTTCATCGAGAGATTTCACCGAATCTTTGTTTTTGGCAATATTCAAACCCCAGAGGAAACTTTTTTTATTCCCGATCTCTATTCTCATAGCAGCAGTATTTCTCTTGAATGTTCCGGTGGAATAATCATCGGGTGCAGTTTCTTCACCATCGATCTTCTTTTTATTCTGTCCATAAGAAAGAAGCAGTCTGAACATTTTGAAATGCAGATTTGTATGAATACCCCTGATATTTTTATTGTTCAAAACAAAACTTCCATAATCAGGAGTAAAATCTCCAGCGGTCAAGTCAAAATGAGGAGTTAAAAATGAGAGCATATAACGGTTTACAGGTTGAGCATATTTTGTTTCCAGGGTTGAAATGAACAATTTTAATTTTGTCCTCAACCATTTCTGAGACCCTTTTAAGTTGAGGGATAAATTACCTTCATTTCCGGATTCGGTTTCATTGTCGGCATTTTCAGAAAATCCATAATATGTAGCAATAGCATTCCCGGTTAAATTCCAGGGCATTTCATATTTGATTTTTTTAATTTGAGTGAACCATTTCTGGGAATTGACGGTCTTTCCGTTTTTAAGAATCGCAGAAACCTGGTAAGTATAATTTCCGGGCATTTTATTCAAATCTTTGTAAATGATCAGATTTTTGCTTATTTTTGCATGTTCCGTGATGTCTTCGTCATTTAGAGTCAATTTTATCGAACCTTCCGTAACTTCTTCTGTAATAGAAAAATAGGAAATTGCTATAATGAAATCTTCCGTCAAATCCGAAAAATCCGAATCAGGACTTATTCTAACAAAAGAATCGGAAAATGCTTTAGGCTTTTCGTATGCAACTTTGAAAGGATTGATCTGGGGTTGCATTTCCGGGTAAGAAATTCTCGATTCATTAATGTCCAGGATCTCGAAATAATATTCGAGTTCTGTTAAATATTCGGAAGCATCATTAATTGCAACACGAAAATAAGGATCTGTTTCAGTTCCTTTCATCATTTCGAGTTCAAAATAAGTAACTGTTCCGGCTTCCCTGAAATAAACATAAACTTTATCGATGTCGTTAAAGCCGTCCTGAATTTCAAGTTCGATGATAGGTGCTTCGTAAGTTTTAAATGAGATAGGAAGTTCATGATAAGGAGTTATTTCCGCTAAAAGCAACTGCAGACTAATTACAATAAAGATATATAAAATTAATCGTTTCATCGGTTCCTCCTATTCAAACTCGATGGTGATAGTTTTCTTTTCTCCGCTGTCATTCTTCATTTCGATCTCTATACTTTCCGAGGAACCTTCACCATCCATCATCGATCGCAGTCCTTCTTCAATGTCCCCTTTTTCAATTCCGGAAACTTCTATCTGACCATCAGGAGTCAGCATCGCTTTTTGATTAGCTCCCGCGATTGCAGTTTTCCCGTCTCTCTTATTTTTGATCTCTGCTTCCCCTGAAAAAGTATAAAGAACAGTTCCTTTTTCATTTGAATGCGAAACCAGGATTTCCGTTCCTTTCACGGAAACAACTGTTGTTGGAGTTTCAACCTCAAAAACACCGGTTTTTTTCACGACTTTTGACCAGAGTTCTCCCATTTTCAGATAGTTTTTTTTATCCAGGTTATCTCCATCTTTTTCAGCATTGATCGTGAGGATACTGTTAGGAAACAATTTCACGATGGAACTGCCGTCTATGAATTTCAGAGCAGCAAATGAATCTTCCATGCTTTCCAATTCGTCTTTATTGTATAATTCGTCGCCGGAATTTAACCTGGAATTTTCTTCTTCTCTGGTTAATTCGATCTTTCCTTTTGTCTTGAGCGTTAGAGCAACCGAATCAGCTGCCTGACAAATCGAAAAAAGCAGAATTAAACTTATGATAAATAAAATTATAATTTTCATTTTTCTCTCCTACCTGATCGTTATTTTTTTGATATTCTTATCACCTGATGAAAGAACATCACAAAGCTCGTTAATAGTTAAGCTGCTCGTTCCCTGCCTGACATCATCGAAGGAAAAACCGCTTTCCAGTAACCTGATGATCTCTTCAACACCTTCAATTTCTAATTGTTGTAAGAATTCCATCGTATTTCTGAACATGATAAGTTCGAGATCGATTTCAGTGTCCTCGGATATCATGAAAATATACATTGCACTTTTGTATTCTTCGTTTGTAATTCCTGAGATCGAGATCAAATCGGCACAGATCTGCCAGGCATAAATGCGATCGTTCCGTAATTCCCCGGCACCGCTTGGATAAGGAAGAATAGTCGAGTTGATATTATTTTGAACGAGATACGGTTCAAATTGATTTTCAATATCTTCCGGAGAATCGACCTGGTTAGTAAACTCAAAAGGTGTTAATTCAAAAAGTTTAAGAGTAAATTGATGTAAATTCGAAGTCCAGACAAAATCCGGATAAGGATTTGGAGTCGTTCCGATCCCATATCCGAAAGGAAGTCCGGGAGATGATAACTGGATGAGAGTCGGTTTCATAACTGTAAAAGCAACTGTTTCAATTTGAGAAAGATAATTATTTTCTTCTGATGGAGCATTATTCGAACCAAGTTCAAACAACCTGAAAGCAATGATGTAATCACCATCCGGTAAACTCCCGGATCTGATTCCATCTTCAAATTCCGGATTGCCGGTTAGCAGGTCATCGAATTTATAAGTCCCGTGTGATTCATAGCCTGCAGGCGGTTCTTCAGAAATCAAGTCTCTACTTGTTAGTACTATCGAACCATAGAAATCATTTTCATGAAGAATTATCGCCTTTTCGATCAAAAAGACATCTCTCCATTGAATACTGATCGAAAGCTCGAAAGGCGTCGACTCACCCAAATTGGTAATTGTCGCTTGAAATAACAGCGGTTGAGAGCCGGGATCATTCGGATTAAACAATGCTGGTGGAAATTCATTATAAACATCTTGAACATAATCTTCAATCTTAAATGTAAAGGTTCCTATGATTATCAAACCTGATAACATAAAAATCATTAAGACTATTTTTTTCATGATACACTCCTTTTTAATTATTTTTTTTGTAATGAAAACTCGATTATTTTGATTAAAAGTTCAGGAAATTCTAATCCTGTTGCTTTAGCTGCCATAGGAGTTAAACTCAAAGGTGTCATTCCGGGAAGAGTATTGACCTCCAGGAAATAGAATTGCTCACCATCATAACGAAAATCGATTCTTGCATAAACCTTACAACCGATAAGTTGAAAAAGGTTTAAGGCAATTGTCTGGATTTCTTTAGTTTCGTTCGCCGGTAAATCCGCAGGAACATGATAATAAGTATTACCTTCGGTGTATTTGTTGCGATAATCATACCAACCGTTTTTCGGTTTTATCTCCACAACCGGTAAAGGTTTATCATCCAAAATCGCAACCGTTAATTCCCTACCTCTAATATATTTCTCAAAAAGTATGGAGTCGCTGTATTGGAAAGCATCTTCCATTGCTTTTTGTATTTTTCCCGGATCATCGATTATGGATATCCCTACCGATGAACCTGAAGCATTAGGTTTGATAACCAGAGGAAACCCAATGTTTTTAAGAACATACTCTTCCTGGAAATCTTTTTTTTTTGAATAAAAATACCTGGCAGGAACTGTAATACCAAGAGTTGTTGCCAATTTTCCGGATATATATTTATCCATGCAGATGGCACTTGCTTTGAATCCGGAACCGGTGAAAGGAATTTTTTCGAGCAGGAGTAAAGATTGGATCTGACCGTTTTCTCCAAAGGAACCATGCAATCCGTTGAACACGATCAAAGGTTCGATTTCTTTGATTTTTTCAACAAGTTTTAGATAAGACGGAAATTGTGAAGGATCGAGTTTTTCTGTTATATAACCTTTGCTGGTTAGGGCTAATGCTATTTCTTTGGATGTGATTTCTGATATTTTTTTCTCTTCCGAAATTCCTCCGGACAGTATAACAATTTTTCTATTTCCTCTCATAAAGCAGATAAATCTTTTTTGGATAATATCTGTCAAGAAATATTGCAAATCCGATCAAAATCAGCGAAAAAATTCGGATAAGATTTTACCACCGAATCCATATTTTTGATCGTTAAATAGGGAAAAACCGCTTTTAAAATAGAGAATGACATCACCATTCTATGATCGTGGTCAGTCTCGAGAATCGCTTTTGTCGGTGATTTTTCTAAAGGATGGATAATTAAAGAATTTTCTTTATATTCAATTTTTCCTCCCATTTTTGTGATCTCGTCGATCAAAACAGAAATTCGATCCGATTCTTTATATTTAAGATGCTCGATATTCCTGATAACCGTTTTTGAATCTGCTAATAAAGCTAAAACAGCCAAAGTCGGGACTTGATCCGGCATATTTTTCATATCGATTTCGATTCCTTTTAATTGTTTTCTCTTAACACTGATTCGCTCTTTTCTTTCTACAATTTCCACACCCATTTTTTTCAGGATTTTCAGGAAATGAAAATCGGGTTGCAGCGGTTCAAGATTCCAATTGGATGTACAGACAAAATTAGTGCTCAAAGCACCCAGAGCCCAGAAATAACAGGCAGAAGAGAAATCCGGTTCGATATGAAAATCAGATAGATTAAAGTATTTCTGACCGCATTTGATTTTAATTTTATTTCCGGAAAAATCGGATTCTACTCCAAAATCATCCATCATTTGTAAGGTCATTTCAAGATACGGTCTGGAAACGATCTTCCCATGTAATAAAATCTCCAGATCCTCCTGATAACACGGTGCTATCAGAAGTATCGAACTGATGAATTGACTGCTTATATTTGCCGGGATCTCGATTTTTCCGCCTTTCAAATCATTACCCTTTACGAAAAGAGGAAAATTTTGATCATCGATTTCTGCTCCCATTTGCTTTAGAATATTGATCAATGGTTTTATCGGCCTTTTCCTGAGTTGCGGACTGACATCTATTGTTGTCTCCAGACCTTTTATAGAAGCAATTCGAGCCAACAAGAACCGAAATCCGGTTCCCGAATCTTTGATGAATAATTGCGAGGGACTCTTTATTTTCCCGGAAGGAACGACTATCAAAGAATCATCATCCGAATAAAATTCATATCCGATTATTCTGAGATTTGCAATCATTGTATTCAGGTCTTCACACCCGGAAGAATTATAGATCTTGAATGGATACTTAAAAAATGTCGAAATGATCATCACTCTATTTAAAATGGATTTTGAACCGGGCAGCTCGACAAAACCACCTGCATTGATAATTATATTCATCTTTCAATCCTTCTCGAATTGATTAATTCTCTGTTCAATTTTTCGTCAATACATAATTTTTTCAAGTCATTTAACAGGTTTTCTTTGACAAAAATAAGATAAAAACTGTTTTGTTTCATGAAAATTTCAATAAGGAATTTGAAAATCATGGAGATTAAATAATGCTTTCTGTTTTTACGACATTGCTGTACAAAAAAGTGTAGAAAACATTACTAAATGTTAATCCTTGAAGTTATTTTTTGAGTTTTAATCCTGTAGTTGCGGGGGAAGAGTTAAAAAAAGTCATTTTAAATCATTCTGTCCATTCTCCGTAGCAACCTGCGAAGGATGAAAGCGTATTCCAAGAATCTCATAAAATGTTGGTTCAATCGATCTTTCGATGCAGTTTATCCTGAACATGTCGAAGGACTCAAGATGACAGTCTCGTAAATTTTTAACTTTTTGCGAGTTCATCAGGTTTGATAGTTTTACCAAATTTCTAAGCCGGGAAATTATATGAAAAAAAAGATCAGAGAATTAGAAAAAAAACTAATCGATGCAAATATAAATAAAAACGAAAAACTGACGATTTTTACTGAATTATCAAAACTACTGGTAAATTCATCTTCCCAAAAAAGCATTAAATATGCAAAACAAGCTTTGGAATTGGCAGAAAAACTTAACAAAAGAAAAAGAAAAATGGAAATCTTGTTTGATTTAGGGAAAATTTATCAAACAAAGTATGATTATCATCATGCTCTAAATTATTTTGAAACATCAAAAAAAATCGCCATAGAAATGGAAGAGCCGGAAAATGTGATAGTTAACTTAATAAATATTGGTAATATCCAGAAAATATTAGGAAAATTCAAAAAAGCATTAACAAGTTTCGAAGAAGCTTTAAAATTATCGGAAATAGAAAAAAATAGAGATCATATTGCAGATTGTTTTAATAGTCTGGGAAATGTTTATAAAGATATCAGCAATTTTGATAAAGCTCTTGAATATCATTTGAAAGCATTGAAAATGAGAGAAGAAGATAAAAATGAAAAAAGTATCGCTTCTTCTTTGCATAATATCGGGATAATTTATTACAAACTGAAATTTACTCAAAAAGCCCTGGATCATTTCCAAAGATCGATAGATCTTAAAAAGGAAATCAGAGCCGGGAAATCGATGTCTGCTTCGTTGATCGCGATAGGAAATATTTATCATGATCTGGAAGATTATGATAAATCTTCGGAGTATTTTCTGGATGCTTATAAAATATATGAAGAATTTAATGATATAAGAGGAATTTCTTTCTGTTATTATAATCTCGGTTATCTCAATGAAAAAAAGAAAAACTATCGACTTGCTCTCGATTATTTCCTGAAATCTTTAAAAATTCGAGAAGAACTCGGAGAAAAAAGAGAAATTGCCAATTCATCCCAAAATATCGGATATATTTATTTTCAATTGGGAAATATTGATAAAGCTGTTTTTTATCTTAAAAGTGCTCTCAAATTAGCAAAAGATATCAAGATCAAAGAGATCATGAAAGAATGTTATTATCATTTATATGAAATATATGCAGCTCAAAAAAACTATCGGAAAGCACTGGAATATCACAAACTTCATATCGAACAAAAAGACATAATTTTTAATAAAGATATTAACAAACAGATATCTGAAATGCAAATAAAATATGAAATCGAAAAAAAAGAAAAAGAAACAATAATTTATCGTTTAAAAAATGTGGAACTGGCAAATGCAAATCGCGATCTAAGAAAGGAAATAAAAAAAAGAAAAGATGCCGAGAAGAAATTAAAATTGCATGAAGAACAATTGGAAAAATTAGTTAATGATAGAACTTTAAAGCTTATAGAAAATGAACAGAAACTAAAAAATATCCTGGAATCTTCTCCTGATGCAATAACCGTTACCGATCTGGATGGAAGAATTACAGAATGTAACCAGGCGACTCTCGATCTGCACGGCTATGATTCCGAAGAAGAATTGCTGGGAAAAAATGCCTTTGAATTGATCGCACCGATTGACCTCGAAAGAGCAAAGAAAAACATGATAACTACTTTGGAAAAAGGTAATATTAATAATATCAAATATAAATTATTGAAAAAAGATGGTTCCGAATTCGATAGTGAATTATCTGCCGGAGTTATCAAAGATCCAACCGGGAAAATTGCTGCTTTAGTTGCCAACACAAAAGATATTACCCAGCGCATTCTCATGGAAAATGCACTCAAGGAAAGCGAGAAAAAATACAGAACCCTGGTTGAATCGCTGGATGAAGGTATCGCTATCGTGGATGAAAATGAAAATTTTACTTTCGTGAACCGGGCTGTTTCTAACATACTCGGATATTCAAAAGAAGAATTGCTGCTGAGCAATTTAAGTGAACTTGTCAGCCAGGAAGAATTTAAGAAGATCAAAGCTCAAACTCAGCTTAGGAAAGCAGGGAAATCGAGCAGGTATGAAGTGGAGTTGATCAGGAAAGACGGAACTCCTCGATTCATTTTACTTTCTGCTTCTCCCATCATAAACAAACTTGGTGAATATAAAGGGGCTTTTGGAATTTATTCCGATATTACAAAGCGAAAAAAAGCAGAGATCGAACTAAAAAATTCCGAAGCAAAACTGCAAACAATTATCGATAATATGAGTGACATTGTTTTCCAAATTTCACTCGACGGAACGATCAAATATATCAGCCCGAATGTAAAAGAATTATATGGTTATGACCCTGATTATCTGGTCGGGAAAAATTTTAAAATCACTACTCCCAGATATGAACTGCGACAAGCTGTCGATGCTTTTCGAAAAAGCCTATCCGGAAAAGATGTTAAAAACCTGATCATCGATCAAAAAGATAATTTCGGGAATATTATCCCGATGGAAGTAAATGTCAAATCTGTTAAGGAAAATGGAAAAGTTATTGCGGTTCAGTGTAATATGCGAAATATCGAAGAACGCAAAAAAGCCGAAGAAGCATTCCGGGAAAGTGAAGCTCATTTCCGTTCTCTCCTGGAAAATGCTAAAGATTATGTTATTTATCGTTTAGGAAAAGGAACATCACCATATCGGTCAAAAGTCATAAAAGTCAGTCCTTCCTTAAAAAATATCGCGGGAATTGCCGAACAGGATATTTATGATTTTAACAAATGGTTTAAGGTCGTTCATCCGGATGATCTGGAACGAATAAAAGCAGCAAATATGAGAGGATTTTCGCCACCGTATAAATTTGATGAAATCTTCAGGATCAACCATCCTGTCAAAGGTTTATGCTGGCTGCATATCAAATCTAACGGGATCGTCGATACAAATAATGAACTTAAATATGTGAACGGACTGATCACAGATGTAACCAAACGGAAACAAGCAGAAGAACAGATTCAAAAAGACCTGCAGGAAAAGAACCTTTTACTCCAGGAAGTACATCACCGCGTCAAAAATAATATGCAGGTCATTTCCAGCCTGTTGAACCTGCAAGCGAGTTATATTGTTGATGATAATACTAAAGACGCTCTTAAACAGATCGATCAAAGGATCAGGTCAATGGCTCTTATCCATCAACGATTATATGAAACAGAAAATTATGTCAGCATCGATTTTGATCATTACCTGAAAAGTCTGACAATAATGCTGTTTCGTTCCTACCGTATCGATCCTGCTAAAATCGAATTGATCCTTGATGCGAAAAATATTGCATTCAACATCAATAAAGCGATCCCGGTTGCTCTCCTGGTGAACGAACTTATCTCAAACTCAATAAAGCATGCCTTCCCCGGAAATCGTAAAGGAAAGATCATGGTCAGGATGGAATCAAAAAAAGATAAATATACATTGGAAGTTTGTGATAACGGTATCGGTTTACCGGATAATATCGACTTCAAGAATCCCGCTTCTTTGGGAATTCAATTGATCAATGCTTTAACTATTCAGCTGCACGGAACTTTAGAGGTAAGGAAAGAAAAGGGAGCATGTTTTTTCATCAAGTTTTAGCATAAAGAGGTTAATATAAAAGGTTCTCTTTCAAAAATTATAGGTAAGATATTTATTTTGAACTAATCTTCAATTTAAAAGATTTTAATAAGCAATATGAATTCGATTTTTAAATAAAATAAATTCATTTAAAATCCTGAAAGGATTAAATGTTAATAACCGGAGATGGAATCTCCGGAAAAGAGATTAATGACATCCAAGTAATCCTGAAAGGATTGAATTAAAACCATTAATGTCATCATCGATAGATATATTGTTGTTCAACTCTTTCAGAGTTGTGGAGTTCCCATTTTCAATCCACAAGATTCTCTTGTGGTTATTAACATTCAACTCTTTCAGAGTTGTGTGAGTTCCTGTTTTCAATCCACAAGATTCTCTTGTAGTTATTAACATTCAACTCTTTCAGAGTTGTGTGAGTTTCTGTTTTCAATCCACAAGATTCTCTTGTGGTTATTAACATTTAACTCTTTCAGAGTTTTTATAATTAAATCTTTTGAAAAAGATTTCAAGTTTGATAATATTTATCTGAATTCTTTTTCCCAAAAAATCAATCTTTAATTCATGATTACAATTTAAGTAATTGTGCAATTTCTGAAAAAATTACCTACACATTTTGAAAGAGAACTATATAAAAACAATCCTTTTCACTTTCGTTTTTTCGACTTGTGATTCCGCGTTTGCCGGAGATGACTTGAAAAAAACCATTGTGGGCGGTTTCAAGTCATCGTCGATCGTCAAACGCAATTTGACGACTTCTTACAACTCGAAACATTAGTTTACGGTTAAACTCGGGTTAGTCCATAAAACTGTATCCCATAAATTATTCATCTGTAAATGTAATTAAAAAAGTATTCTTGGATTCTCTTTAAATAAATCGATTTGAAAATAATAATTCAAAGGAATCCACAACTTCAGAGGTTGTGGGAAAACAGCATTTTTGTAAAAAGTATTGTCAGTCTGAGCGTAGTCGAAGACACACAATTCTTTGCATAGCAACAAACTAAACAAAATCCTTCGACTACGCTCAGGATGCAGTTTTGAGTAATTTGTTCATGATTTATAATTTTCACACAGGCTTTTCTGTTGTGGATTTCTTATCAGATTTAATTTCTAAAAAACTGTATTGTAAAAAAAGAGTATGAATAAATTTTTTTTAGAATTGACACAAAAATTGCGTTTAAAAAGATAACAAAAAAAATTGGAGGATTTACTATGAAGTATTCATTAATAATTTTACTATTACTGATTTTAACACTCAATATTTTCGGGTTTTTTATCGATAAAGATAAAGCAGAAATAGTGGCGAATAATTGGTATAATCACAATTCTAACCGGGTATTTGAAGATATTTATTTTAAAGATCCTTTTGTCTCTATTTATAATGACAATCCCTGTTTTTATATATTTTCTATTGAACCGGGTGGATTTGTCATTGTTTCCGCGGATGATAATATTGTTCCCGTTTTGGGATACAGTTTAACAGCAGAAGCATCAGAAGAAATAGAAAATCCAGCAACTGCTCATTTCCTTGAAAAATATAAAAAAGAAATCTACGATGTGATCGTTAATACCCGGGATAACACTGAAAATAAAATTCTCTGGCAGAAGTTGCTCGAAAACAATTTTGAAGATTACACCTCGAACAGGGATGTCAGTCCGCTTCTGAATACGAGTTGGGACCAGAATTGGTCATGGAATGCTGCCTGTCCGGTCGATAATCAAGGTCCGGGCGGACATGTTTATGCTGGTTGCGTAGCAGTTGCAATGGCTCAAGTGATGAAGTTCTGGGCTTTTCCGACAACAGAAACCGGTTATCATAGTTATACACATCCTGAATATGGTTTTTTGGAAGCTACTTTCGGAAATTACAATTTCAGCAGCATGCAGAATTCTTATCCTACAACTGCTTCGAGGGAATTACTTTTTCATTGCGGAGTCAGTGTAGACATGGATTACGGACCTTATGGTTCCGGAGCTAACTCAAATTATGCCGAATATGCTCTGAAATATTATTTCGATTATTCTCTTGGACTGATTCTCGAATATAAGAACAGCTATTCGCAATCTCAATGGGAACAAATTCTGCGCAACGAACTCGATAACGGAAGACCTATGTATTATGCAGGCGAAGATGTGCAATACGGTCATGCCTTTAATTGCGACGGTTATCAAAATACGAATTATTTCCATTTTAATTGGGGTTGGTCAGGATATTATGACGGATATTATTATTTGAACAATCTCAACCCGGGCGGGTATAATTTCTCTACAAACCAGCAGGCGATCATCGGGATCGAACCTCCGGAAATCGCTATTCCTCCGGAAAATTTAGAAGCTACTGTTATGGGATCCGATGTTCTCCTGATGTGGGAAGCTCCTTCCGTAAACCGTGAACTCCTCGGTTATAATGTTTATCGTGATGATGTAAATATTTTTTATGCCGAAGGTCCGGAGAATACTACTTTCTTTGATATGGGACTCCAGAGCGGAACTTATACTTATTATGTTACATCCGTTTATGACCAGGCTGAATCACAACCATGCGAGCCGGTAGAAGTTACGATCGGGACTGCTGCTGATGATAATAACATAGATCCGGCTCTTCCCTATCTTGCTCAGAATTATCCCAATCCATTCCGTTCTCAGACTACAATTTCTTTTCAATTAACCACTGAGCACACGGAAAGTACGGAGATCACTATCTTTAATATTAAAGGACAGAAAGTGAAATCTTTGGACTGCATCAACCATGTTGATGCAAAAACGACACGGTCGCTTTATTCCATAACCTGGGACGGCACCGATGAAAACAATAATCCTGTTCCTGCCGGGATTTATTTGTATAAGTTGAATAGCGGGGGATTTGAAGAGCTGAGGAAGATGGTGATGATGCAGTAAAACAACCTGCCAGGTTGTTAAACATACTTGAAACTTGAGTTTAGCCTGCTTTAGCTGGTCTTGACTTAAGTTTGTCTTCCTCATAAAAAGACAAAACTTAAGTCAAGATCGAATGAATTCGACTTAACTCAAATTTTCACAATTATCTGAAGAATTAAGAAATTAACTGATAATTCGCATCTATTATAATAATATGCTAATCTAACAATATCATCTTACGAACTGCCCTGGTCTCACCGTTGATATTTAGTTTAAGCAAATACTGACCGGAAGAGACCTGTTTCCCGTTCTCATCTTTCCCATCCCAGCGGCAGGTATATTCTCCCATCGAAGCATAAGCATCCATTAAGGATTTAACTTTCTGACCTTTGATATTATAAATATCCAGATTAACAGTGCAGGATTCGACAAGGTTGAATTTAATAGAAGTACAATGATCCCGGCTATTTGGTTGGAAAGGATTAGGATAGACCGATATATTAATTCTTTCATGATTAATTACTAATTCTTCATTAATATGATTTCCCTGGTATTCATAAGCTCCCATATCGACAGTGTCCCCGACGATTCTCGGATTACCTGCCAGGTCGTATTCCGGGAGTTCGATTCCTTCAGGGAGATCGAGAGTGCCAGCATCGATGCAGGGAGAGGAAGAGGTGAGGGCATAAGGAAATTCTCCATCGATGTCCCAGAAAGGATTTGCATCAGCAGGTAAGTTTCCTTCAAGCCAATTGACGATATTCCCACCTTCATCATAGATTTCGGTTTCTCCGCCTTGAATGAGAGAATTCCTGATATTAATGATACAAGGTTCTTCCGGGTATAAAACCTGTTTTAAAAGTATTTCCCGTGGTATGTCTCCGTAAAATATGGAATTGATGATGTTGCAATCCACATCATAATCTCCTATTAATAACGCAGCACTATAAGTAGCTTCCGACTCATTATTGCCGACCGTACAGTTAATGATATCAACATTGGTTCTTTGACTGATATTAATAGCAGAACAGGCATGAGGCCAGCTTGTTTCTGCATTAATATTTTCCGTAATTTCTGAATTTATTAATTTATAATTACACCCATCAGTATAATGAGAATGTCCTGAGAAACCTATTCCTCCTCCTCCTTCATTTTCTGCAGAATAATTTGGTGTATTATTTTTTACTAATAAATTTTCTACTATACAGTTTTCCATTTGACCAATTCCAAATGCTTTTGCTCCGATATTATCAACTATTTCTATATTTTTTAGATACAAACTGGTTGAATCCAATAATGTAGATCCTATCCATCCGGTTTCAATAGAATTTCGTTCACGATGATAATTATGAATTTTTATATTTGATAAATGAATATTTCTTGATTGCATAAGTCGAATCGCACGCACGGCATATTCATCAGAACTATTCGTTAAAGTTAAGTTCGTTATTGAAAAATCTTTCTCATAATCAAAAGCCATAAATATTTCTGAATATCCGTCAAGATCAAGAATAGTCGTGTCTTTATTCTCTCCGAAAAAAGAAACATAACTCCTGCAATTAAAAGGAAATTTCTCATTTGTTAAAGACGGAGAATAAGTTCCCTCTGCAACATGGATCGTATTGGGATGTAAACTATCGGATGCAATTTTTATTAAAGCCATGGAAATTGTTTGTAAAGGTTCTTCCTGAAATATTCCCGGATTATTATCATCTCCGTCGGGTGAAACATAAAGGTCATTATTGATCGGTTCTATTTTTGCATGATTCATATTTAAGATATCACTACCAAAAGGACTACGAAAAAAGAATTCATCAGGTTCTGAAATGGTAAATGTATCAACATAAACTTCCATCGGTTCATATTGGATACCACTTCCAACGATATCATTAACTGACCCGGCTGAGTTTAAATATATATTACATAAATACTCATGACTAAAAATTACTGTAGAATTAAATATTGTCGAAATTCCTCCTCCGGTCCAAAAAGCATTATTATATCTTATTGTACAATTTTCAATAGTCGGACAAGAATAACCTTCTACGCTCGATCCAATACAAATACCTCCTCCATAGTCTGCACTATTATTTGAAATCATACAACTACTTATTAAAGGATAACTATCAAAAACATAAATACCACCACCACAAATGCTATGAGTATATTCTATATAAAATTGAGTTCCTGTTCCATTTTGAATCGTAAAACCGCAAAGCATTGCATTTTCATCTTCTTCATTTACAATTTTAACACAACTTCCATTTTGATTTCCGTCTATGATCGTGTTATGAATATATGATTCATCCTGGTTTTCGATATATCTACTGGTTACGGTTATATTTTTACCGGAAAAATCTATGTTTTCAAAATAAGTTCCGGGGAATACTAAAACAGTGTCACCATTAATGGAAGCGTTTATTCCTTGCTGAATGGTTTCAAAATCTCCTGTTCCGTCTTGTTTTATTTCGATGATAGAAGATATTAACAACGAACAATAACTAACAAGAACGAACAAAAAAAATATTTTTGATTTCATGATTGCTCCTTTGTAGTTTGGAACTTGTTCCGAGATAATTAACCGAACAAGTGCAGTTTTCAATCTTTGCGAATAATTATTATTGAGAGATTAACTAAACTATCCGGTTAAGATTTTTACCAATATTGTAGATCTATCAGGTTTTAATCTTTGCGGAAATTACATTTAAGAGTTCCTCCGGGGGAATTTTCGCAAAGTAGTTTTAATCCCTCTCCCGCAAGCAGGAGAGGGACTGTGTGAGGGTTTTACCTCATCAACAACATCTTCTTTGAAATGACTTTTTCCGGTGTGATCAATTTATAGAAGTAAATTCCACTGGAAACTTTCCTGTTGTTTTCATCGGTTCCGTTCCAGGTAACCTGATGTTCTCCAATAGTTGAATTACCTAGATAAAGAGTTTTGATCCTCTGTCCTTTGATGTTAAAAACTTCTAACGAGATGTCTTTTTCTTCAGGTAGATTATAGGAAATTACTGTCGAAGTATAGAATGGATTGGGAGAATGATGAACCTTTAATATCTCAGTATTTATTTGTTCTTCAGATTCTTCAGCAAAGGAGATCATATAGAAATCTCGATATTCACCGGCTTTGATCTTTTTATTTTCATGCAAATTAGTTGATGGATTATAAATAGTGTAATTCTTTTTGATCGTTTCCGGTTCTGCTCTCCCATAATACATCTCAAATTCGACTTCTTCTCCATCACCTTCCAGGATATAAGCATTGATCTGAACTGAAGAACCTTCCACTTTTGCTGCTCCTTTACATTCTCCATCAATTTTTACCCCGATTTCCAAAGGTTCTTCACCTTCCTCGAATTCAGCGAATATGGGAATATAATCAGCTTCTTCCTCGTAAGTAAAATGTTCCGCTTTATTTCTTTGATAAGGATCTACGCTGCTTAGACTTTGCCAGCTGAAGGTATTATTGGTATTGAAACATTCAACTATAACCATATCTCCATAACTTAAAGTAGGACTTACTCCTGGTGGTAGATAAGTAATCCAGGTACTCCCGGGTGTTGGTCTAACTCGCACCATTGCCCAATTTTGAGCTTTAATTGAATATAAATTATCCATTTCATCACCAAAAGCATTTTGAACTCTTTGAGTCATTACCGGAAAATATCCAATCCAGTTTTCATATCCACCACCGGTTAAAGTCAAAGTAGTATTTGCAGGTAATATTGTTCCATATACATTCAGATCATAAGAAGAATAATCTGAACTCATATTGATCTTATACCCGCTGGTGCTGACGAAATCATAAAAATCTCCAAAATGATCCCAATATCCTGGTTGTCCAGGGAAAAATTGCATATAATGTAATAGCGGTTGTTCTGCTTCAATCCATAAAGCATAAGGTTCCAGATCATCGATAACAATTTCAGCATCGAAGCCATCATTACCGGTTCTGAATAGCCTGGGAGTAGATGCCCAGTTCCAACCGAAGTGGAAGGTTCGTTCTTCGCCTTCGGGGAGAGTATAAACAAGATTTATATCATGATTTTCCCATTGGTGGTTAGCTTCATACCAGGTAAATCCTTCTTCATATTGAGATAACCAATCTCCATAAACATCTGTGCCCGTGACTGTTACAGTAACATTTTGAAATTGACCACCATCAACCATGATATCTTCAAAAAGAACTTCGGTAATGCCGTCACTATCATAATCAACATTATCCAGATTTACTATTTGTGATTCGTTTACGCCGTTGGACAATACTACGGATGCTTGTTCAACATCGGAATTTGTCTGTATAAATACACTCATATCTTGAGGATAGATAAAAGACAAATATAGATGACAAGTTGGTGGATTGCCAAAAAAACCTTGAGAATATCCGCTTTCATCCCAGGATCCCCAACTTGTACTTCCATAAGCATCTGCGTTTAATGTTGCCGGATCATAAGAATCGGGAATATCATCAAAGTAAAAATCCGTGGTACCGTTAATAAAATGGGCATTTGGATTTGTTGATACGGGATTCAAAAATTCATCAGCAACAATTACGGTACCATCCGCTGCTGCGTTTGAATGAACACTAACCCTTACTGTCTGATATTGTGCTGCTAACATGATACTTGCTAAAACAAATATCATGATGAGTATGTATTTGCGATACATAGTATCCTCCATATTTTTTTCTCCCTTTCCATATTTTATTCGCAACCGGGATTGGCAAGAAATATTCTCCTCGTTTCATTATGAAAAACAATTCTTACAAAAAGATTAAGAGATGGAAACCACTCTATGCGGAGAAGTTGGATAGAGCGGCTATTTTCGGGTGAATTTATTAGATTATAGGAGAGAAAGGAGATTCTGCGGAGATCTCAATTTTTATGATTTGAGTTGATATGGGCTTAATAATATGAAGAAGATGATTGTATTATAATAATATGCTAATCTAACAATATCATCTTACGAACTGCCTTGGTCTCACCGTTGATATTTAGTTTAAGCAAATACTGACCGGAAGAGACCTTTTTTCGATTTTTATTTTTTCCATCCCATTTAATAGTATGATAACCTTTTTCAGATATATTATTTATCAGTGTTTTGATCAGTTGCCCCTTAATATTATAAATAGATAATTCAACTTTACTGGTTACCGGAATTTGATAATTTATTTTTGTGAATGTATTGCCTGATTGAAAAGGATTTGGATAATTCAAAAGCGAAAAAGCAAAAGAAATATTATAATCTTCGTTAACCTCATTCTCATAATTATATTGATAAATGTTAGCAGATGTATCTTCCAAATATAATAGATAATTATTTTCATTACTCCCAAAAGAAATTACCTCTTCTGCCCATGACCAGTTCTGAAAATTATGTATTTCAGGAATATTACCTGTCTGAATATGCTGCAAATCATAGACTGTGCAGATATTATTACCAATAAAGAGTAATTCTTTTTCTTCATCGATACCCAGGAAACCATAATCAATGATTGTAGTAACTAATTCTGGAGATGATGGAGTTGAAATGTCATAGATATTACAGTTAATAACCGGAGCAATTTCACTTAAAAACAAATAGTCATTGAAAAAACATCCTGTAGCAATACCGCCCATGTTCCAATTGATAATACTTGAAATCTCGATATTTTCATTAGAATCGATATTTTGAATTGTTACTAAATTATAAGGAGCTGCACAATACATTACATTATTCCTGAAAAAACAGCGGCCTGTCATAACTCCGGGAACAGAAATAACAGCAACTTCTTCTAATTCTTCGTTCTCATTTAAGATCAGTTTGTGCATTTCTTCATCATATACTGAAAAAAAGCCGATTCCTTCCTTGTAATGTAAAATATAAGGATATTCGGAAGTCGTTATCCTGTCTAATTCAGTCAAATCCCCATTATCTTCGATTTTAAAAATGACATTATTGTATTCTTCGTTGATATAATCTTCATAGTGGTAAACAATTATATCTCCGTCACCATCCAAATAATAAGCTGAATAATTACCGGAAAATATTGTATCGATAGCTGTTGGTTCATTCAAATTGGAAATATCCCAGGTAGTCAATCCATTCATTAAATATTGAATGTATAAAAAATCATTATATTTATATGCTGACCATAAGCGACCGTAATTATGATAATGGTCTCTTTCTACGAAATTATCATTACTTATATCATAATAGAACAAAGTTCCGTTTTTCACTGTTAAGAATAGATTATTGTCATCTAATGTTATGCTGGTAAATGGGTTATATGTGAGACCGGAATTATAATGATCGAGCAAGATGGGATCAAACAGATTGCTGATATCGTATAACCATAATTCTCGAGATTTGAACAAAACCAGTCTATCATCTGCAATTCTGAAATCAGATGCACCTATTTCTATTTCCGTAATTAACTCCCAATCATAAGGTTCGCTGATATCAAACATCTTGAAATTACTTAATCCACTACTAATTATAAATACTGTATCTTGAATAATTGTCGTATAATAGGGAAAACTTACATTAGCAATATAATTTGATGCGAATATTTCAAAATCAAGAGGATTTGTTATATTGTATAAGTAAAAGGTATCACCTTCCGGTTCGATTGCAACGCCATTCGATACTTTGCGCATAGACCAATATAAATGTGGTAAATCAAATTCATTGATTTCCTCAAAAGGTTGATTTTCATAAACATGAACACTCCAGGTTGCATCTAAATGTAATTCGTTTACAAAGACATAATTTCCATCTGTGAAATTAGAATAGTTTCCAAGAAAAAAAATAGTGTCGGTTATTACCGGTAAATACGGGTTTGAAATGTTCAGTCTGTAAAGCCTGCTGGTTGCTCCTCCTGTTGCAGCATAAACATAATTGTCATTTGCTGCAATATATCTTAATTCCCCTTGCATTTCAAAGTCTGTTATTAAATCTATATTTTCATCTTGTATTTCAAATATTTGTAAACTCCTGCCTGCAGCTGAATACAAATAATTGTCTTGAATTAACACTTTATTTATGGTAATAGGATAATATTCCGATTGAGAAAATTCAGATATCTTCTCAATATCGAATGATTTAACCTGACTAAATAAAAATACCATTATACCAAAAATTAAAACCTTTTTCATGATATCTCCTTTTTTAATAAACCTTACGAAACCCGTATTATGCAGGGATTCGTAAGGTTGTGAATTGGATTTCTATTGTGTACAATGTGCTTCATCATCGTCATCAGGTATAGCAGATGATAAATGCAGATAAACATGAGTTAAGGGTTGAACTAAAGGAACAGTGTCATAATCTTCATATTGTCCATCATTGATTATTACCCAACCATCTACAGTTCCATAGTAGTTATGTCCCCAAACATCATCAAAAGGATATGTTCTAGGACCATCATAGTTTTGTCGATCATGTGCATCTCCGGACTGGCGAGCATAGACAAATCCAGTTCTGGGTATAAAAGGCTCTGCTGTAATGTGAACATCGATATCTACTTCAACAGCATGAGCAACAGAAATTCCAATGATAACTATCATCATACTCATTATGAGTTTTGTTTTATTCGTTCTTAACATAATTATCTCCATAATCCCCACTTGTTATTATCTCTTCTTTCCTCGGGGGAATATGAAAAAAAGAGAAAGTTCCTGCTACTATTGATTGTAAGGAACTTAATACCTAAAACTATCAATAATAATTCTTGTCTTTTTTTTCAAATATCCTTCCTACCGGAATTAAAATTTCCGGTAAGAAGGACTTGTCAAATAAATTTATTTTTCATCAGAATATATAACATAATATTTTCACTTTTATTGAAACCTCACTTACGATTCATACACCGTAGCCACATTAGATGGAGCGCTGACCTGTTCTCCCCGTTTTGCTCGGACGCGGTAGCTGACACGCACGCCGGGTGTCTGTTTCTGATGGATATATTTTGTTTTGGTAACAACATCCACCATGACGAAATCGGGGCTTTCGCCGATCTTTGCTTCGACAACATACAGGGTTCGCGGTTTATTATCTCCTGCTTTCCAGTTCAGGTGGTTTTCGCCCGTATCTTCTCCGTTTGCTTCGAGGGATTCGGGTTGCACCGGAACAACCGGGGTTGGAGTCGTATCATGCACGGGCAGACCTGCTAATTCCAATAATCCCGGTGAGATATTGGGAACATTCTGGATGATCTGGGCAATATCGCGGAGATCCTTTTCCGTGGAACTGCGTGATTCGTTTTTGTTAGCAGTAGCAGCCTGCGCTTCATCCTTAGCAACCTGGTGGGCAGATAATTTTGCTACGAAGTCCTGTACTTTTGTATCCAGGGCATCAGATTGTTCCTGCGTAATGTTAAAATCGGCAAGATGTTCCCTGACAACAGTATTAAAATTTACTGCAAAGTCCCTTAATTCAGCATCTTTTGCCGGAATGTAACTGTTCTTTGCCATTTTTTCCTCCAGTTCAATTTAATTTGGTTTCGATAAAGTTTTAATTATCATACTTTTTTCTTTTTTTATGGCTCAAAAAAGAATTTTTTCTGCCAAAAAAATCATTCTATTTGCACAAAAAATAATTTTACCTGCTCAAAATTTCATTCTTTCTGCAAATAAAATCATATATCCTGCTCATAATGTCATTTTTTCATCACATAAAATCATTTTTTGTATCAGAAAAATCATTTCAGGTATCAATAAAACTAATTTTTGTATCGATAAAATTATTTTAATGAACAGTAATTTTAATTTTTCACCATATATTAATTCCTGTTTAATTCCTTTTTATATTTCAGGGAGCTATTGTTTTTTTTTCTAATTTCAATATTCTCTTTATTTCCGGGAAAAATTTGTTCAAAAAAAAAATATTTAATTTTATTTTCGGCATTTAAATGATCATTTTAAATATTTATAGTAACATTTCCTCCCCTGATTTGTTATTCCAAATTTACTACATATAATTTCCCTTTGATTTCCACAACAATAAGTTTTTCAGCCGGGTCTTCTTCCAATATATTATAATCAGGAGGTAGTTCATTTTCTTCGATTACAGGCAGGGCTGGAACATAATGCCATGCGGCTGAAAATTCGATCCATTCGGATAAAGTAAAAAGTTGTTGACAGGTCAGGAAGAGAATAAAAATTACAATTGTAAATATAAAAGATGATCTATTTTTCATTTTTTACGACTCCTTCTTATCCCTTTATCTAAATAAAGGTCAGAAAAAGGATCGGGGGGACGAAAAGTAGCGTATCTTTTATAACCATAGGAAGATATGGTAGCACCATTTTTTACTGTTGCGATGCTTTTTATTAACTCAAGTTTCGCAGTAAAGGGAAAACCGTTAAAATGGTTGTGTTTTCACATTCCGTATGGTTGTTCACCTTGATAAATCAGGGAGTTACTCATCCTGTATTCAGGATGTACTCTGAACAAAGTATGTAAATTTCGATGAAGGTTAATCAGAAGTGTAAAAAGATATTCTTAACTATTTCAATGGTTTTTGTGAATTTCAAATACTCGGAAAATCGAGAAAGCGTAAAATCTGTACAACTTACTAAAGAATTAAGAATTATACAGAATCATTGGTTCTTGTTTAAATAAATTTGTGCTGATATGATGCTGTTTTTAAACTGCGAAACTTAAGTTATTAATATGAATTCTAATGATTTGACTTCTAATGCCGGAGTTTATTCAATTTGATATTGTTAAGAGAAAATTAGTAATCATAAAATAAAGGATTGCTTGATGAAAGAACAACAAATGGAAGCTTTAGCAAAATTTTCCTATAGAATTGCTTTTTATTTTCTAAAAGATATCGATGATGCCAAAGATATATCACAAACCGTGATGTTTAATTGTCTGAAAAATAAAAAGGACCTGGAAAATGACGGTGCTTTTGGTTTGATCAAGAAAGCAACAACTCAGGAATCATATAGATATGCCAAAGCAAAAAAGAAGAGGATCTCTTTTGCCGAGCTCGAAAAAATTATCACTAAAGCCCTTATCTTTACTTCTCCAGATGAGATAAATGAAAAATATATGATCATCAAAAAGTTTTTAAAAAAATTTGGTTATTTTGAAATAGACTTGCTGCAGAATTATTTTAACCGGGGCTGTAAGATAAAAAAGCTTGTACTGCACAGAAAACAATCATATCATACCCTGAAAAAGAAGATATACCGTTTAAAAAGGGATATTCTTTCGCAGTATTATATATATGCCGGTATGGAGGGTACAAAAAAAATCATTAATGCAAAATTGCATGAAAATATCACTAATTTTATAAAGAAATTTAAAACAGCATTAGAAACTAATTCTGTTGAGCAAATGAGAATTTATTTCGGGAAAAGAATAGAGCCTGATCTTATTCCCGAACTGGATGTCTTCAGATTCCATGATTATTATGTCAGGTTGCTGGATAGAAATAAATATCGACTGATCGTGCATTATTTCGACTCGAATAATGAATATAATTGTTATTTCCTGCATTTTCGCACCTATTACAGGAACAGGATCAGGATCATAGAACTACCCCGCTTACCAAAAAAAATCACCTGTTATGATGCAAAAAAAATTCCCACACACATAAAAGAACAATTGAAACCTGATACAAAAGGAGTTTTTTCTATTCCGAAAAAAAAACTGCAGCAATTATTAAAAGATTTCAAACCGATTTATGTGAAATAATGTCCACAACTTCTCTCAAGCATAGTAAGAAAAAGATCCTGTTTCTTTTTATTATTGAATCTGATTATTATTGTATCTGAGATTGAAGATTATAATGGAACGAAGCGCTGTTTTGCATATCACGCTTTTTCGACGGATTATAAGATATAGGCTGATTTTTTAATAATTTATATAGAAATATTTAAAAAAAAATTTCGTTCGAATATTATACGAATGTTAATAAAATCTTAAAAATTCGATTTTTTATTTTTCCTTTGACAATTAACAACCCCAAAAAATTATTCTTCCAGTTTTTTTTCGAGGAAAGAATATGGAAAGTTTGATCGAGATAAATAATATTACTAAAGCATATAAAATGGGAAAGATCACTGTTCCCGCTTTGAACGGCATCGATCTGAATATTAATAAGAACGACTTTGTGGCTGTTATGGGTCCTTCCGGTTCGGGGAAATCTACTTTGATGCATATCCTCGGCTGCCTGGATACACCGAGTTCGGGGGAATACTTTTTGAGCAAAGAAGAAGTCAGCAAGATGAAGAAGAGAAAATTAGCCGCGATCCGCAATAAGCAGATTGGATTTGTGTTCCAGACATTTAACCTTCTCCCCCATCTCAATATCCAGAAGAATGTCGAACTTCCGCTGATGTATGCAGGATTCGGTAAAAGAAAACGGATCAAACAGGCAAGAGAGGTTCTGGCTGAAGTCGGCTTGAGCGATCGTCTGCGTCATAAACCGACCGAACTATCCGGTGGACAAAGGCAGAGAGTGGCGATTGCCAGAGCGATCGTGAACAATCCTTCCATCATCCTCGCAGACGAACCCACAGGTAATCTCGATACTGCTTCCGGTAATGATATTCTCTCGATCTTTTCCGAACTGCACGAGAAAGGTCATACTTTGATCATCGTTACTCACGATGCTGCTGTTGCGAACAGGGCTAATAAGATCATTCAAATCGTGGACGGGTTGATCACAGATAGCGATAATTAATTCGACTTGCTATGAAATGCGAGTTGAATTAGTTGAACTGGTTGAACTGGTTGAATTAGGAAAAAAAGAAAAGCACTTTCCGAAGTTTCACCAAAAGGATTTCTTTCAAGTCAGATTCGGAAAGTTTTTACAATTTAAAAATAAGAATTTACTCTAAAAAGGTAATGATTAGTGATATGTTAGAAAATTCCTTAATTTATTTCAAACCGATGAATCGGTTGGAGATTTCTATCTTATTATTAACCACCAACTTAAGTTGGTGGTTAATGAAAAAAGAAAAACACATTAACTGTTTTAACAGTTTCGCTTTTTCAAATTAAGGTTTTTTGAGTGGACTCAAATAATAAATTTAAAATTTGGTAAGTCTGAAAGACTTCACAAATTTATGATGATTGCAATCCTCAGTCTTCCCCTCTTTGATAACGAGGGATTAGGGGAGTTTCTTCATGGCAATTTCTCTTAAAGAAAGCATTATTGTTGGTTTTTCCGATTTCTGGTCTCGTAAGATCAGGAGTTTCGTTACCATTTTCGGAATAATTCTGGGAACTATGTCCATCATTGTTGTGCTTTCCGTTGTAAAGGGAATTAATAAAAAAACTCTGGACTGGATGATGGAACGGGGCGGAATGAATAAGATCACGATCCGGAAAAACTGGGAATATAATAAAGAAACCTCTCAGAAAAGTTATTTTACTTTTAAAGAATACAACCTGATCAGATCGCTCCTCCCGGAAGTAGTAAGTTTTAATCCTCAAATCAGAAAACATTTCAGAATAAGTTCCGGTTCGGAAAAATTCAGCGGGAGAGTCAGTGGTGTAATTCCTGATTTTGTCAGTGTCGAAGAATGGAATGTTTCGGAAGGCAGATTCATCAGCGATTTCGATGTCAATCAATCGAGTGATGTGATCGTTATCGGAACGCAGGTCAGGGAAGAATTATTCGGTAATAAGAATCCTATCGGGTCATTTATTACTGTCCATAATCGGAGGTTACAGGTAATTGGAATTATGGATTATAAATTCATACAGGGTGATTTCCTGCAGGATAATGCACTCGCTTATATGAACAGGAGGTCATTTATTCCACTCAGCACCATGATCCATAAAGTAACGAACGATGATGTTATTGAAAATCTTTCGATAAAAGCAGCCAGTCCTGAACAAGCACCTGAATTAAGAGAAAAGATCGAAGCGATCGTTTTAAATCTGCGGTATGGAGAACCGGTTTTCAGGATCGAATCAGCCCAGGAAAATGCTCAAGATATGGTAAAGGAACAAGCAACTTTCAGAATGATATTCTTCCTGATCAGTATGATCTCACTTTTAATCGGCGGCATTGTCATTATGAATATTATGCTGGCTTCTATCCAGGAACGCACAAGAGAAATCGGGATCCGGATAACAGTCGGAGCTCGCAGAAGGGATATATTCATGCAATTTCTCGTGCAAACAGTTTTAGTTACTACGATCGGCGGAATTTTCGGGATCACATCCGGGTTGTTGATTCTGGATATCGTTGGAAAATATCTCGAATTTGAACTTGTTGCCGGTTACCGGATGATATTTATCGCTTTACTCGTTTCTGCCGGAGTAGGTTTGATCTTCGGTATTTCACCGGCGATCAAAGCCAGCAGGTTGAATCCGGTGGAGGCATTGAGATATGAATAAAGGATTAATAACTTTTTTTAAAGCATTTAAAAAGAAATATAATGAGGAAGGCATTTTCAAAGAATCAGCAGCTTTGACTTTTATCACTTTGTTAGGCTTTGTGCCTTTCATCATATTTCTTCTTTTTTTCCTGCCGGAACTTCCTTTTCTGAAACTCCAATCTCATTTCAAAGAACTCTTAATATCCGTATTTCTTCCGGATTCAGCCGAACAGATTTCCGAGTATGTAACGCAATTAGCAAGTAAAAAAATTCCTTTCAACCTTTTCAACTTCATTATCTTATTGATCACATCTTTTTCACTTTTTAAGATCATCAACGATTCTTTCGATCGGATTTTGAATGTTCACGAATTCAAGAAAAAGGATTTTTTATCTAATTTTATCAAATTCCTGGGAATGACAATTTTTGGAGGTCTCGTTATCTTAATTCTTTTTTCCGCATCTTCCATACCGGTTGTTTCCAAATTTATTACTCTTCCCTTTTTGCAGGGAATTTCCCTGTATTTCACACCTTTTATTCTCTTATTTATTATCTTTACATTAGGATTCTTTTTTATCCCGACTGTGAAAGTAAAAAATACATCAGTCATGATCGGTTCCGCAATTTCTGCAATTGTCTGGATCATCTTTAAATCGCTTTTTAACTGGTATATCGTCCACCTGACAAATATCGAACTGATATTCGGAGTAGTGGCTTCATTGCCTATTTTTTTGTTCTGGATCTATGCTAACTGGATAATTATTTTATGCGGAGTAATAATTGTCTCCATCCTGGAAAACAGGCATATTAAACCAGAACTGGAAATAAAAGAAAATAAGTTGAGAATAATTCTGGAGAAATCCTTTGCTGAAGGAGATCTGGATCATATATCTTCAAAATCGATCAAACCGGAAGAATTGAAAAAGATATTTTCGGATATTGTTCAGGAACCTGATAGGGACACAAAAAATGAATAATTCCATACTGAGTTATCTGATAAAATTTTTGCGAGTAATCTCAAACTGAAATATATAAATAAGTTGAAGTTCTTCGGTCAATAGAAGGACATAATCGTAAGATAAGCATCCGGCATAATTCGGACAGAATAACGAGTATAATCCGTTTAATTTTATTTACACCTGTAAAGAAGAATCCTAAAAAAATATTTACAGAAATCGAGCCGATATATTTTTTGCAAACCCAAAATGCAGGAGATGTGTCCGAGTGGTTGAAGGAGCACGCTTGGAAAGCGTGTATATGGGTAACTGTATCCAGGGTTCGAATCCCTGCATCTCCGCCAGTTTTCGCTCCCATCGTCTAGTGGACCAGGACGCGGGATTCTCATTCCTGAAACAGGGGTTCGATTCCCCTTGGGAGTATTTTTTTTAGTAAATTATTAAGGATGACTGATACCGGAAGTTATATCTCTACCAGTTCCATCAAGATCAAATACCTTTTGAATATCCGGGTTATCGAATTCAAATCCATTTCTTTTTCTCCAAAAATATAATTGATCAGGTAACAAATCTTGTTTAATTTCAAAACTAATTTCACCTTGATTATTTGTATAACCGGAAAAAATCTGTTGATGTCCATGTTCATCGGTAGATACTTCCACGCGAGCAACCTTGATTGGTTTTCCTGTTTCTTCATCTCGAAGTCTATAGATCAATGTAAATGAACTTTCAGGATTGTGAAAAGATGTGCTGTTGCAGACAAAATATTTTTCTGCTTTCGCGGAATTGATCCCATCTACCTTCATTTCCCATAAAGCAAGATAATATTTCCCTGACCGAAATGCGCTTTTCGGGATCAACACACCCCATAATCCTGTTTTAGAATTAATATTAATCGGTGTGAACGGACTTCCGGAAATTTCTTTATTTGAGAAAAAAGCATCTTCTCCATCTTCCTCATAAATAGTTAATTTATAAGTGCTTGGATTTTCAATCTTTCCCTTTCCATTAGTACATTGAACAAAAAACGGAATATGATCCTGCAATAAATCCAAATATAATGTTTTCATGTGATTAAACCTCCTTGTAACGGTGTTGTATCGAAACCATCAATTAAGTTTTTCATAGATTTTTTAAACTCTAATTTAAATATTTTTAGATTACTATTTTCCCAAAATGTAACAAAATTATTTCTGTCATTTATATACAAAAATTCATTAACTTTGTTATAGCTCGTCGGGAAAATGTGATTATATAATTCATTCAAATTAAGATCATAAATTTTTAAAACACCCGGGGAATCAGGAAAAAGAGCAATGATCAGGTCTTCAACCGGAAAAGTTCCATAACAGGAAATATTTTCAGGAATTCCATTAGCAGAAATGGTCATAAGGCAATCGAGATTTGCAGAATCTATCACAGCAATATGTTCGGTTGCATGATGAGGATCAACCTGTTCCAAACCAATATAAATTTTATTATTTCTGAGCATGCATTCATCCGTAACATATCTATGACCTATTTCTTCATGAAAACCATTAGTACTGTAAGATAAAGGATCCTGAACATTAATTTTCATCACTCCGACAGTTTTAAAGATCTCATTATTTCTATCAATTCCAAAAAAGTAAACATATCCGTTATCATAAAGTCCCGTATGCAAATTATACAGTTTTGGAGGATCAGGAAAAGTGATGATATTCCTGTAGTTTGAAGGTTCCCAATTGGGATGAGATAGATCCCCGGAAACATCAATGATACGGTAACCTTCATACGCTGACATCCAGATCTCATCCTTTTCTTCTACATAGAGTAAAACTTGCGGTTTTGTCATCTGCTCGACATCGATTCCGGAATATATTCTTATATCATGAGTTATGGGATCTAATCTAACAAGTTTCATTGTCTTGAATTCATAAGGAAACCAGATATATCCTTTGGCGATCAATAGCCTTGTTACGCTTTTCCCGGAGCCAGGACAACTGATTTCAGTATAATCACTCAAATCATCCGGATTAATCTTTAGAATTCGTTCTGTATCGAGTGAACCCCACATATACAACCACAGATAATCTTGATAAAATTTCATATCATGACAAAATCTTATATGCGATGGATATTGATAATTAATTAATTCTTCAAAATAATATCTCACAATAATATCCTTTAGACTTTAAAATAATTGAGTAATTTAATCATTATCCGACAACTCCCGCATCGATCAGGTCATGCATATGCAGCATCCCGACCGGTTCATACTTTTCATTAATAACCGGCAGCATAGTTATCTTATTTTCTTCCATCAAGTTTAGAGCATCGACTGCGAGTGTATTTAATATCACTGTTTTAGGAGATTTTGTCATGACTCGGGATACATTTACATTCAAATCTGTAATTCCTTTCGATAAGAATCTTCTCAAATCACCATCGGTTACAATTCCAATTAATTTCCCGGAATCATCAACAACATTGGTGCAGCCCAACCCTTTGGAAGTCATTTCAAGGACTGCTTGCTTCATTTTATCAATCTGTGAAATGATCGGATTTTGCTTTCCTGAATGCATCAGGTCTTCAACCTTCAGGATCATCTTTTTCCCGATCGTTCCGCCGGGATGGAATTGGGCGAAATCAGTTTCTTTGAAATTCCTTTTTTTAAGGAGAGCGATCGCGATCGCATCTCCCAACGCTAAAGCAACCGTTGTGCTGGAAGTTGGAACCAGACCAAAAGGTTCGTATTCTTTTTTAACAAAACAGTCGATAACAACATCAGAATTTTTTGCCAGTTTTGATTCCCGATTTCCTGTTAGAGCGATGATCGGGATTTTTTTAAATTTAATATACGGAATGATGGAAATCAATTCTTCCGTATTCCCGCTGTAGGAAACAGCGATCACAACATCATTCTCGTGCAAAATACCTAAATCACCATGAATTCCTTCAGCGGTATGTAAAAAAATAGCAGTTGTTCCTGTACTGGATAAAGTCGCTGCGATCTTCCGAGCAATGATACCGGTCTTCCCCATTCCGGTAACAATCACTTTCCCCGAACAGTTATAGAGAAACTCGATCGCTTTTTCGATTTCGTTGTTAACTCTTTCTGCAGCTTCGATGATTGCTTTGGCTTCGAGGTTAAGTTCTTGTTTGATGAATTCGATTATGTTCATATCAATAATGAACTTGCCAAATTTTGGAAATTTGGCAAGTCTTGTTTTCTTTAATTCTCATCGATTTCTTTTTCCAATTTCGCGATCATATCCTCGATCATGACACTTCCAAGATCGCCTTTTGTATGCCTTCTTACGGAAACAGTTTTCGCTTCTTGTTCTTTCTCTCCAACAATGAACATATACGGAACTTTGTGAGTTTCTGCTTCACGGATCTTATACCCAATTTTCTCATTTGAAAAATCAATTTCAGAACGAAAACCGGACTTTAATAGTTGTTCATTTACAATTTTCGCATATACCTCGTATTTTTCTGAAATCGGAATAACTTTAACTTGAACCGGACAGAGCCAGAGCGGGAAATTCCCGGCATGATATTCGATCAAAGTTCCGAAAAAGCGTTCTATCGAACCGAGTAAAGCGCGATGAATCATGAACGGACGATGAGGATTATTATCCGCTCCGATGTAATTCATATCGAACCGGGTCGGCAGATTAAAATCGAATTGAATGGTCGAACACTGCCAGGCACGGTTGAGAGCGTCTTTTATATCGATATCTATTTTGGGACCGTAAAATGCTCCTTCACCTTCGTTCAGAATATAATCGATCTTATTTTTTTTCAGTGCTTTATCCAGAGCTGCGATCGCTTTATCCCAATCTTCTTTTTTTCCGACTGCTTTTTCCGGCATTGTGGATAGTTTTATCTGAAAATCCTCGAAACCGAATGCTTTCAGCATATTCAACGAGAAGACCAAGACTTTCTCGATTTCTTCATCGAGCTGTTCGGGAGTACAGATAATATGTGCATCATCTTGCGTAAAGCCGCGAACTCTCATCAGACCATGTAGAGAACCTGATTTTTCATAACGGTAAACAGTTCCCATTTCCGCCCAATGTAATGGAAGTTCCCTATAACTCCTTCTTTGTGCATTATAAATTTCAATATGAAAAGGACAATTCATCGGTTTCAGGTAATATTCCTGTTCATCGACCATGATCGGACTATACATATTTTCCGTAAAAAAGTCGAGATGACCGCTGGTTCTCCAGAGTTCCGCTTTGCCGATATGAGGAGAATATACAAATCCATAACCTGCTTTCAGATGCTCTTCTTTCCAATACTGTTCGATGATCGAGCGCATCATTGCTCCGTTCGGATGCCAGAGAACCAGACCGGATCCAATCGCATCCGAAACCGAATAAAGATCCAGTTCTTTCCCGATTTTGCGGTGGTCTCTTTTTTTCGCTTCTTCCAGGTCATGCAGGTATTTTTTCAATTCTTTATTGGAAGGAAAACTGATGCCGTAAATTCTTTGCAGCATTTTGTTCTTCTCATCTCCCCGCCAATATGCTCCGGAAGTTTTCAACAATTTGACCGCTTTGATCTTTCCGGTATTTAGAAGGTGCGGTCCTCGACAAAGATCTACAAAATCTCCTTGAGAATAGATCGAGATAATTTCATTATCGGGAATCTCATCCAAAATCTCGATCTTATAATCTTCATTCATTTCCTTGAAAAGTTTAATTGCTTCCTTTTTAGGAATTTCCTGCCGGCAATACTCAAGATTTTGTTTGGAAAGTTCCCTCATCCTTTCTTCGATCTTGATTAGATCATCGTCGGTAAATGGAACTTCCTTATCAAAATCATAATAGAAACCATTTTCAATGGCAGGACCGATAGTTACTTTTACATCCGGGAAAAGCTGTTTTACTGCTTGCGCCATTAAATGAGCAGTGCTGTGCCAGTAAACTTCTTTTCCCAAATCGCTGTCGAACTTGATCAACTCTATCTTTGCATCATCTTTGATCTGATAATTCAAATCGACGAGATGATCATTAATTTTTGCTGAAACAATTGCTTTTGCCAGTCCGTGACTAATGCTTTCCGCAATTTCCAGAGGACTGATGTTTTCCGGATATTTTTTGCTTGAACTATCCGGGAAGGTGATCTTAATATTCATTTTTTCTCCTGCTTTTTTTATTTGGATTTTGAATATAAAATCACTTTTGTTATAAATGAATGCTCAATTTTTCGATCAAACATTCTTGAACCTCCAATTTGAGTAACAAATTTTTGAAAATGTACATAATTAAATAATAATATTGTTTTTTTCACAGAATGCAATTCTGTTTTACTTACACAATCAGGAATGATCGTGTTACTTTCTCTCTTTGATCATTTTCTCGATCATCTCTGCTGCATTATTTAATGCTTTTTCCGGAGATAAAATACCACGAATGACTTTTTCTATCACATGCTCTTCCAGATATTTTCTTGTTTGAAACCATTCACTGATTTGCGGTTCGAAAGTTGCATAATTCAACTGGTCGTAAACTGCAGCAATTTCAGGATACATCGTTAACCTGCTTTTCAATTCAGCAACTTCAAATGCACTTTTGCGAACAGGCATATAATATGTCAATTCCGACCATTTGGCAGTTTGTTTTGTATCAGTGAACCATTTGATGAATTTCCAGGCAGCATTTTGCACTTTTTCATCCTCACTTTTGAAGATAGCAATATTTGTGCCGCTGATCACATTCCTTTTCGTTTTATTGATTGGAATCGAAGTTATTCCAATATTAAAATCGATTCCTGCCTTTTTCATATACGCGATGGAAACACTGGAATCCTCATACATGGCAACTTTTCCAGCCAGAAAATCGTTCTGACCTTCATAACCGGGAGAAAGATAAGCTGTCTTATCTTCATTCAGAAGTTGAGTTAAGAATTCAAGAGCAATTACACCTTCCTGACTATTGAATAACGCATCACTTTCATCGGCGGACATGATCTCCCCACCCATTTGTAAAAGCAGATTCTCAAACTGCCAGGCACTGATCTTTAAAGTAGTTCCGTAAAGTTCATTAACTCCATTGTTATCAGCGTCGATTGTCAGTTTACGGCAATATTCCAGAAATGAATCCCAGTTATTCGGTGGTTTGTTAGGATCGATTCCATTCTGAAAAAAAATATCTTTATTATAATACAGAACGCGAACGCTTTTATTAAAAGGAAAAGTAACAATCTTTCCCTTAATTGTATTACTCCGGATAAAAACAGGATAAATATCGGCCAGATCTGCATCGGTAAAATCCGGATCATCTTGAATGAAATTTTCAACAGGAACGATAACATCTCCATCGATCATATTTGCTGTCCAGGATTCGAAAACCTGGGCAATATCCGGTTGATTTCCGGTTTGCAGAGATGCCATCAATTTTTGTGAGAGAGCTGTATAATTCCCCATATTGATCGCATTAATAAAAATTCCGGGATGAGTTTCGTTGAATTCGTTCACTAAAAATAAGAGAGCTTCCCCGAGAGGACCTCCCATTGAATTCCAGAATTCTACCTGGATAACATTGGACGGAGTTTTTGTTTTTTTTCCGCAACTGAAAAGCAATAATCCGATAATTAACAATACAATTATTTTCTTCATTATTATTCTCCTTAAAAATCTTTCGGCAAATTATTTATTAAGGATTGAAAGTCAAATAGAATTTTGATTTAAATTTGACAGGTTATTAAAAAAAAATTTATAAGTTTTAAAAGAGGTGAATTAATGGAACAAGTGAAATATGAAAAAGCAATTAAATTTATCAAAAAACCGGCAAAGATAGCCCTTGCTATCGTCAAAGATAAGATAGGGAAATATAACCCGATCACACTCGAATGGTTCATGCGGACTTCCATCAAACCGCCGATGTTTGCAATTTCAATTGGACACACAAGGTATTCTCATGAATGTCTGCAGAATTTCCGGTATTTTAATCTTTGCTTTCCTTCAAGAGAAATGAATAAAGAAGCGCTATTATGCGGAACAAAATCCGGCAGAATGGTTGATAAACTAAAGGAAACAAAACTGGAATGGTTCAAAGGAAGGTTAGCTCAATTACCGGTTATCAAAGGTGTTGTAGCCAATTTCGAATGCGAAGTAGTAACTCAAGTAAAAAGTGGAGATCATACAATTTTCGTAGGAGAAATTAAATATTCATGGTTGAACAAAGGAAAGGAAATGCTTTTATTTCGGGATTTGGGATAATTTCAGAAAACTTTGAAATTTCTAAAAATTTAGTAAGTTTCTAAAATAAAAGCCCCCTTTTCTATAAATAAGAGGGCTTTTTTTGGGGAGAGAAAGAAAACTAAGGAAAGCCTGTTAATTTCTTGGAATTCAGCAAGTTCAATGAATAATTATAATTCGCTTAAAATCTGATTTATCATCTCCTTTACCTGTTCTATATTCATATAAGAAAGAGGAAAACCAAAAAGATAACAATTATTATTCTCCGTAACTTTTTTCAAAGCAATGGTTTTGCTATTCAGTTCATTATATTTATCAAGCGTGGGTGGGAAATTTTCCGAATCGACTGGTTTGCAGCCGTATTTGAATATAATTTCCGTTTCAGCATTAAAATCACTGATATGCGAAACCGGTCCTAATCCTTCATAAAGCTGGATTATAACACTCCATCCGGGAATTTCTAAATTGATATTACTTAAATTCGTATTATTGGAAACTGCCTGAATAAAATACGGTTCGATTCCGAAATTCGTGGGAAAGACTGCATGAATCGACTCATAATCAGCAGAAACGGGAATACCAAAATAATCTTCAAACAGCGTAAAATAATATTCGTTTAACCTTTCCGGGATTTTTTTTAAATTTGCTCCACCACTAAAAATTAAATTTCCTCCTCCTCTAAGATAAATATTCAATACTTCTGTTTCATCGGCAAAATTACTTTCTAAAGTTACATAATCGGAATGATAGATAACAATCTCATATTTTTCCAGGTCGGTCGGAGAAAAAACAGCTCTTCCGAAATGAAGTTGAGGATCCCAAACATTATCTTTTAATTCGTTCCTGTCCAGAGCTGTTACTTCTTCATTACTATCCGCACAAAATTCAAAGTAAATATCATCGGTAATTTCATCCGGACAAAATGAACTATGATGATCATCATCATCGAGTATCAAAATTCCGCTTTTTTCGTTTTTGGGAACTTTTTCTACGATCTTAAAATACATCACAGCCGGAGATTCATCATGAACATCCTGGATATCGACAGGTCTGACTTCAAATTTATGGATGCCCTTTTCCAGACCGTCAAGTTTGATATTTGCATCTAATCCGGTTATCGTCGTTTTCTTACCGATCTGATGATTTACCGGAACTCTCAACCATTGTTTTCCATCGTTATCGATTTGAAGATTATCACCTTCAGGTGGTAACGGAGGAAAGAAATAAGGTTCATCATCGAGTCGCAAATCGAAATATTGGATTTCAGCAAAATAAGAAATACCTGTTTGTTCATCGACAACTGCATCTAATTTTCTATCATAAGGATTATCCGTAATAAAACTACCTGAACCGGAAGTTGTTCCGTATTCCCCGTGCCAACCCCAATGCATATAAATCTTCAGGTCATTGCTGTGAACAGCTGCATAATTTCCATCTTTATCGATCCAGAAAGGAGTTGAATAATGATCTCCGGAACTATGATATTCCGATTCGATCACTTTTCCGATCTTCTCATCGAGATAGGTTGTATAATGATATTGACCGAGAATCCAGACATCGTTTCCTTCCTGGAATTCACTATTATAAATAACTGCTCCCGGTGAAAAATCAGCACGAACATAAAAAGAAATCGTATCCGGTTCGGAAACCACACCTGCATAATTCACAGCTCGGGCAATGACATAAGTCGAGTCTTGATCATTCGGAACTAAAGAAGGTTGTGAATTCGGATTCAGAAGATATTCGGATCTATCGGGTTGTTCTTTTGTTTCAAACCAACCCGGATCATTAAAATCCTGGCTGGGAATTATCTGACCGTTTTCTTCCCTGATACCATAAATCAATCTGAATTCATAATAATCTGCATGATCGGACACGCCATTTCCCTGATCGATCGTATTAAATTTCAGGATGATCCCTTTACCTGTTGTTTTTCCGTTGATATCACCTTTTGTAGATTGAATACTAACTCGCGGTTCACTCGAAAAAGTATAAAAATATCTGCGTACAATATCGCTTTCCCGGGAACGATCATCGATACATTTTATCTCAAAAATACTGGCGATGATGGAACTTTCTCCTTCTATATTCGCGGGGAAGTTTATGATCGCATAAAATTGTAGTGACCAGATCGTAAGTTTTGCATTTGGATCATTCATGGGGATCGATTCATTCGCTCCTGACTGGTAATGATAAACCCAACCTTGTTCATCGATATACTCATAACCCGGAATTGAGAGCGGATTCTCGTTTTCGTCTAAAATCCTGAAAGCAAAACCATCGACAACACCATTCAGGTCATAACCATCCCAATAGATTTTTTGCCGGAACAAGATCGAATCTGAAATACTATCAATTTCATCGACACCTTCATAGGAAGTTATCCGGACGATGGGTTTGTCATTAGGAAATAAACTTCCCTTTCTTTCGCAGGAAAGAACTAAAAAAATAATGATCAAAAAAATGAAGAATTTAACAGGTTTGAACATGACCAACTCCACTTGTTTATTTAATAAATTTGGTAAATTATAAAGTACAAATCGTATCCCGCGAGGAATCTTTTAAAATTTAAGTCCGGATAAATTTATAATCCCTCGCGGGTGACATCGAGGAGGATGTCTCTTTTAAAACTTGAATTAAGTCCGTATTTATTTGGTCTTGATTTAAGTTTGAAATAATTTAAATGGAACAAGATTGGAATCTTGTTTTTACCAATCCAAAACTTAAATCAAGTGTCCGGCAATAAGCGGACACTTAATTCAAGTTTTTTCTTAACGCATTAAAATCATTTTCTTGGCAGTAACATCTTCCCCGGTTCGCATTTTGTAAAAATAAATCCCGCCGGAAACAATCCTGTTGTTATCATTTGTTCCATCCCATAAAACGCTATGATCATTAGCAGAATAGAAATCATTGGTTAAAGTTTTGACTTTCTGCCCTTTCATATTATAGATCTCGATCAAAACATTATCTGATTCATTTATGGAAAAATCTATTCTGGTGGAATTTGTTCTGCTATCTCCGGTCAGACAAAAAGGATTGGGGTAATTCTGTGCTAAGAAAGATGATAGAACAACATTATGATCTCCAGCTGAAACATAACTATCAAAATCTATATCAAGAGACGCATATTGGAAAGTTCCACCAATATCCTGACCATGTTGCCCGCTGTGATAGGAACCGAAGCTATAATCATCGAGGAAGAATAGATGAAGTTTACCATGATCATCTCCCAGATCTTCGATAAAATCAGCAGGATAGACAAAACAGGGAATCATCTCGTCCAATTGCGGAACATAATTTCCATCGTTAATATTAGCATTCATGAAAATCGGCTCCGACCAGGTTTCTCCGTTATCTTTTGAAACAACAATTGCGATTTCAGTAATGTCGTTCCATTCTTCAAATCCTGCAAAACCGTCATAATTTAGTTTCGCATAATTTCCGTCTGTCCAGACTGCAGCCAACCAGCCATTTTCCGGGTTTGAAGCCAGGAAATAATGATTATAATGAAAACCTTCATCCGGAACATAATAATAGATGGGCCAATCCATAACCCAGACAGGATAACCGTCTTCATCAAATTCATCAACAATTCCATCTTCATTCAAATCCCATGGATACATCGGAATATTATCGTTGGGATTTGCTCCTTGCGGATAGAGGTCGATGAAACTAAATTCGTATGAGTTCAGATCAAATATGAATTCTTTGAGATAAAACATATTTCCATTACCCCAATATTTCCACTTATCATCAGTATTATCCTGGAATGTAACGCACATTGATCCGATAAAACCGACTTTGCTGTAATCATCCTTGAAAACGACATTAAACTGATTTGTATGGAAGATTGAAGATTTAACAGGTTGCTCGGAACCGTCATCATTTTCAAATAACCAACCACTGCCGTCTTGAGTTTCGGGATTTTCCATGGGAAAATACCATTCTTCCGATTCATAAAATTCGAATCCGCCTTCTCCGTAATTCTCATTTATCAAGACAAAAAGCTTATCTTCGGGCTCAGGAGGTTCGGAAGCAGTTCCGATATGATAGCCAAAAAAGAGCACTATATTGTCATGCACAGCTAAACCTTTGAAAGGTCTTCTCCATTCCGGATCTTCCGCATTCCAGGCATCGAACTGAGGAAATGTCTGGTAAGTCCAATCAAAATCGATCTGGTTATTCAGGTCATTATAATCAAAATCAGCATAAGCAAACATTACATTTTCACTCGGATAACCAACCGTTCCATGAGCTGGAGTACTATTGCTGGCGTAGATATAAACTCTTTTCTTATTCTCGATCGGAGAAGGACCGATCTTAAGAATAGGCCAGACAAATTCATCATCCGGGAAAGGAAATAAATCCTGCTGGTTATTCATATCCAACCAGATTACCGGAGGTTTCCATATTCCATGAGTTCCCATTAGATGATAAAGATCATAAGTATAAAAACAATCCGGTGTACCATCAGGATCGAGATAAGCATGCCAGGTTACGATCGGGTCGGCTGTGTAATCATCGATCGCCAGATCGACATAATAACCGACAGCACCAAGTGAAACATCTGCTTCCACATAACCCGTGGAATTTATATAAGCATAATTAACCTGGCTGACTCCGGCAGAATTCTTGGTTCTATATCCGATATAAATTCCTCCTGCAGGAGATTCATTGGGATAAGAAACCAAAGGTTGAACTCCAATAGGAAGATCGTTGTAAGCCTGAAAATAATCGGCATAACCGAATTGTAAATCCTGGGGATCGATAATAAATGAATATTCAGGAACCTCATGTCTTTCTCTCGAGTCGGATCTAATTGAAATCTTTTCTTCTCTTAAAACCGGTTTGATATTTTCCGGATGAGGTTTCCTAAAAACTTCAGAAAATAGTAAGTTTGCGAAAAAAAATAAAGCAAGTACTAAAATTACTTTTTTCTTAAATAACTTCTGATAAATTTGTTTTTTCATGGTTCCTCCTATATTTTAATATTTCTATGAACATTAAGCATTCCAAGAGCAACCAAAGCACGATAATTTTTTGTATCTTGCTATTTTTCAAAAGGTTGTAAATTTGTGTTTTTTATTATGAAGAGGATCGATCATTATTACAATGATAAATTGTGTATTTAAAATCACAAAATGAGAAAGATTTTGCACAGGTGGTAATACTAAAAAAATCCAAACGATTGGATAACGAAATACAGATCTAAAAAAACAACCAAGTTTTTGAAACCTGGTTATTTTTCTTTCTTACTAATATGTTAATCTGATTTTAACTTTCAATTCCTAATTTATTCAATTCCCAGTAAAGTTGTCTTCTGCTGATCCCTAATATTTTGGCAGCTTTGGTTTTGTTACCTTTTGTTTTTTGGAGTGCATCTTTGATGATATTTTTCTTTGCTTCATTCGTTGCTTTTTCGATCAAATAATCATTGTTATTTTCAGGAATTTT
The DNA here is from genome assembly GCA_964521025.1 of uncultured Candidatus Cloacimonadota bacterium. Classification (GTDB taxonomy): domain Bacteria; phylum Cloacimonadota; class Cloacimonadia; order Cloacimonadales; family TCS61; genus DRTC01. The sequence goes on from CAZFPK010000006.1 coordinate 62,866, forward strand.
ATCTTTTACATTTTTTTGAATATCCCGGAAGATCAAATGTTCGGGATAGATCCTATCCGAATTGGTCAACAATATCGCTCTTTTCATCACATTTTTCAATTCCCTGATATTACCTGGCCACTCATAATCGATGAGTTTCTGCATTGCCGGTTCATCGAGACCTTTGACATTTTTGTTCAATTCCAAATTCATTTCTTTGATAAAAAACCGGGAAATAGCAGGTATGTCTTTTTTTCTTTCTTTCAGGTTGGGAAGTATGATATTGAATTCATTTATCCTGTAAAAAAGGTCTTTCCTGAAATTTGAGATCTTGATCTCCTCGACGATATTATTATTGCACGCAGCAATTAACCTGATATCGACCTTGATCGAAGTTTTCCCACCTAATCTCATAATTTCTTTGTTCTGGATGACCCGCAATAATTTCGACTGCATATTTGTCGGAAGATTACAAATTTCATCGAGGAAAAGAGTACCTCCGTTCGCGCGTTCAAATTTCCCGATCATGATGGTATTTGCTCCGGTAAAAGCTCCTTTTTCATGACCGAACATTTCACTTTCGAACAAAGTATCCGGAATCGCTCCGCAATCGACAGCAATAAAAGGTTTGTCTTTGCGAGAACTCCTATTATGGATCATGCTGGCGATCAAATCTTTTCCGGTTCCGGTCTCGCCCTCGAGGAAAACCGTTATATCGCTCGTTGCGACCAGCTCAACCTGGCTTAGAACCTTCTTGATCTGTAAACTTTCTCCCATCATTTCCCGGAGTTTCATATCTTTGGAAATCTGTTCATGATAAACTTCTTCCTTCTTTTTAAGGAGCGAAGTGTTCAGAGCCTTTTTTACCAAATGAAGAATATCCGCATTATTAAATGGTTTTGTCAAATAATCATAAGCACCGAGTTTCATCGATGTTACGGCATTTTTTATATCACCGTAAGCTGTGATCATGATAACGATTATCGATTTATCGATTTGCTGAATTTTTTTTAGAACTTTCATCCCATCAATACCGGGAAGTTTATAATCCAGCAGAACAAGATCCGGTCGATCTTTTTGAATAAAGTCTATTGCCTGCATTCCATTTTCGGCTTGATGGGTTTTATAGTTTGCAGTTTCCAGTAATTCAGAAAGAATGAATCTCATATTTTCTTCATCGTCAACGATTAAAATTTTCTCCAAATTTCCTCCGATTATTTATGATTAAAATATTATTGTCATTCTGAGTTCTCTTCCTGCTTCTCTCTTTTAATCTTGAATTTCTTCTTGCTTTTCTTTCAAGATTAAGAATCTACAGTCATTTAAAATCTTATTCCAGTTATAGATTCCTCGTTTGATGCTGTTTGAAGATTCCTCGGAATGACAATGAAATCATTATTCACTTTTAACAGGAATTTTAAGAAGTACTTCTGTACCTTTCCCGAGTTCGCTTTTGATCTCTATTTTACTTCGCTGATGATCCATAACCTGATGGACAAGGCTTAAACCCAGTCCGGTTCCTTTTTTCTTCGTAGTAAAGAACGGATTGAATATTTTTTTCAGATCTTCTTTTGAAATTCCTTCTCCCGTATCGATAATCTTTATCACAATATTTTGTTTGGTTTTATGCGCTGATAAAGTTAGAGTTCCCCCTTTTTGCATAGCATCGACTGCATTTAAAATAAGATTCAATAAACCGCCGTACATCTGGTCTTCATCTATTAAGACCATTGGCAGATCTTTTGAGAAATCCTTTTTAATGCTAATATTATGGGCATGGAATTTACTTTCCATTGATGATACTACTTTGTTCAGGATATCGATGATATCACTTTTTTTAAAGGAATCTTTTTTGGGTTTGGCGAATTCAACTAGATCTTTAACTGTTTTACTTATTCGATCTGATGTCTGTGAAAAGATGGTCATCATTTTCTTTAATTTTTCTTCACTCAGATCCTGATAATTCGTCCGGCAGTATTGAGCTGTAGATTTTATGATAGCAATTGGATTCCTGATCTCATGGGCAACTCCGGCAGCAAGTTCTCCGATACCGGCTAATCTTTCCCTGATCCGGAGTTGTTCTTCGAGTTGTTTTCTTTCGGAAATTTCTTTTATCAGGTTTTCGTTAGTTTCTTTCAAGTCTTTGGTTCTCTCTTCAACGACTTCTTTCAAATGCCGAGCTGCTTTATTTTTTAGTCGATAACGGTAATAGATAATAAAAACAGCTGCTAAAACAATGAACAAAATCGAATATAAACGCCATTTTACGAGCTTCTGTTTCTCAGCAGCCAACCTGTATATTTCATTATCTTTCTGCAGAAGTTCGATTTCTTTATCCTGTTCTTTGATCAGGTTCCTGACTTCAAAAGTAGTTTCCATTCCAGCAACTCTTTCGATAATCTCTTTAGTGAAAATACTGTCCTTTACTTCTGAATACAGTTTATAATAATCCAGTGCTTTTCGGAAATTATTTTGAGCAGAATAAAGATCAGAAAGTCCTGCATAGATTTCTATCATCAAATCTCTTATTTGAATCTCATTAACGATTTCAAGACTCTTATTAAAAGATGTGAGAGCTTTATCATGTAGATTCATTTTAAGATAAACAGAACCCATATTTTTCAATGATGCAGCAATTCCCTTTTTATGCTTTGATTCTTTAAAAAAAGCGAGGGATTTTTGATGATAAATCAGAGCATTTTCGAAATCCTTCAAATTTTCATAAACAACACCGATATTATTTATGGATTTTGCTATACCGTTTTTATCACCGATCTCGTCATATAAATTGTATGACAGTAAATAATAATCCAATGCTTGCTCAAATTCACCTAATTCATCGTAGATAATTCCCATATTATTTAAAGAACCGGCAACACCTCTGTTATCACCGAGTCTTTCATCTATTTCTTTCGATTTCTGGTAATATTCGATAGCTTTTTCATAATTACCGAGATTTTCATAAATAATCCCGATATTCCTCATTGAAATAGCAATCCCTGCTTCATTTCTCAATTCTTCGTCGATTTTCAGGGAAGCCAGATGATATTCCAGAGATTTATCATAATAACTCAAATCTGTATAAATTAAACCGATATTACCGAGAGAACTGGAAATTCCTACTTTGTTTCCTATTTCTTCATGTATGTTCAATGATCTTAATAAACATTCGAGAGATTTATTGAAACTACTCAAATTTCTATAGACCATTCCGATATTATGCAGTGCATCAGCAATTCCTTTTTTATCATCGAGCTCTTCAAATAACTGCAGAGCTTTTTGATAAAATTCAAGAGCTTTGTCATAATTTCCAAGATCGTCATAAATTATCCCGATATTATTGTATGAACCGACTATATCGGTTTTATCTCCTATTTCTTCCCGGAGCTTCAACGACTGAAAAAAATATTCCAATGCTGTGTCATAATCACTCTGAAAATAATGACAAACTCCAATATTATTCAGGGATTGAGCTTTCCCCTTCATATAATTTTCTTCTTCGGATAATTTCAAAGCTTGAGTTGCATAATCGAATGATTTTTCAGAATCGACTCCCCAGTAGGTTTTTCCCAATTCATTTAGAAGATGGATTTTTTCTCTTCCGGTTGTTGTTTTGATCTTGTTTTTCAGACTGTCAATAAAAGTATTAGCAGAAATTAGAAAAACTATCAAAAAAAACGCTAAAGCGTTCACTATTTTTTTTTTCATTTTTTAAGAAATCAATATCCTGGCAAAATTAAACTCTCATGCCAATACTCATCCTCACGAAAGTCTTTTTTCTAACATTCTCATTGTGATCGGTTATTGAAAGCAGACACATACTATCTCGTTTTAGGTACATAAAAGTTCGTGTGAAAACTTTTTATGGATAAATCAAACAAAATGGTCATTCTGTCCGTTCTGGGAAGGAGGAAAGTGTAGTCGAAGAATTTGCAGCTATGCAAAAAATTGTATGTCTTCAACTACACTCAGACTGAAATTCTTTTCATTTACATGATTTTATGCAAAATCCTGGAGAGCATTGGAACGAGAATAAAACGCAGTAAATATTAAGGTTTGAAAAACACTTTTTTATGTTTATTGATCACAGGATTCAACTCGATATACATTTCAAGTTCTTCTCTTGTTCCCACAAAAGATTCGACTAAATAAAACATCTGTTCACTGAATAAAATGACCCTTTCATGAGTAAATGTTGTGTCGGGAGTTGACCAGAGATAATAGAAAAGAGAATCTTCCAAACTATCCTCAGAATACCTGATAATGTAATAATCAATAGTTATGGGGGTGCCGACAATTGTTGTATCAACTTCCGACCAGGTAATGACAGCATCATCGCCGGACAGATTTATCTCAACATTCGTCGGAGATGCAGGCGGAACATAGACCATTTCAATATAGTCGTATTTGATCTCGATCAGGGAATCAACTCTTGTATCGCTGGTGATCTTTAATTTCACATCATAAGTTCCGGCTTCCATGTAAGTAAAAGTAGGATTTTGGATAAATGAATCGTAAATTCCGTCATTCTGGAAATCCCAATACCAGCTGAGTTCATTTCCCGATGATAGATCCGTGAACTGTACTTCCAGGGAAGGATAATAACCGTTCGTCGGAGTAGCTGTAAAATCAACATAAAACTCAGAATCGAGTTTGATCTGCCAGAAATCATATCCTCCATTACCAAAAGAATTTGTATATCCGGAGATAGAAAATCCCTGATCAGTTGTCTGGTCTATGCAATATCCGTAATCATTACCACTATCTCCTATGGTTTTTGTCCATTCCTCATTTCCGGATGCATCTGCTTTGATCAAGAACAGATCGTATGTATAAGTTAATGTTGGATCGGCATAACCAACAACCAGAAAACCATTATTTGCTTCGATGACATAACGAGCTTTTTCAGCACCGGTACCACCGTAGGTCTGATTCCATTCTTCATCTCCATTAGTATCTGTTTTGACCAGCCAGAAGTCATAATTTCCAGCACCGAAGGAATTTGTGTAACCGGAAATAACATAACCGTGATCGGAAGTTTGCTGTAGGCAATATGAATATTCTGCTCCAGTTCCGCCAAAAGTATTAGACCAGGTTTCATTACCGTTGGTATCGGTTTTAATCAACCAGAAATCATTACTTCCGGCTCCGATCGAATTCGTATAACCACCAATGATAAAACCTCCGTCAACTGTCTGCTGCACAGAATAACAAACATCCTCACCAGTATAACCATAAGTTTGATTCCATTCTTCGATCCCGTATTCATTTGTTTTGATGAGCCAGATATCATTACCACCTGCACCGAAAGAACCGGTAAATCCTCCGATTAAAAAACCACCATCATCTGTTTGAATAACACTCCTGCCGAAATCATTACCTGTGCCGCCAAAGGTCTGATTCCATTGATAATTTCCGCTGCTGTTTGTCTTAACCAGCCAGACATCGAACCCGCCGCTGCCGTAAGATTGCGTAAAACCGGTGATAATAAATCCATTATCAGAACATTCTTGCACGGAATAACCATAATCGCTGGCTGTTCCTCCAAATGTTTGATCCCATTCTTCGTTTCCGTTCGCATCTGTTTTTAATAACCAGACATCGTTCGAGCCTGACCCAAAAGAATAAGTCGAACCAACTGTGATAAATCCACCTTCGGAGGTTTGATGACCTTCATAACAATTCTCGTTGTTCAAACCTCCGAATGTTGCTGTCCAAACAGTGTCCGGGGGAGTAGTAGAATTCAAAAAAACATAACATACCAAAAAGATGAACACAATTACTAAACTTTTTTTCATTACTTTTCCTTTAATTTTACTTTTTCTGACAATTTATTTCACTAAAGTTTTTGAGTTTATCAATCAAAAACAGGTTTAAAGATTTTTTATCTTATTGCTTATAATGAAACTCTATTACTTGAAAGCATTTTTCATAAGAGTAGAAAACTATCTTAGCAGCAAACATTTCTTTGCAGCTCTGGTTTTTTCATCGATATTCAATTTATACAAGTATATTCCTGATGCTACTTTGTTGTTGAATTCATCAGTTCCGTTCCAGACAACCGAGGTTTGAGTATCGGTGATGGATAATCGCTTAATTTTTTGTCCTTTCATATTAAAAATTTCAATTACTTTTTTTTCGTTCATACGGTATTGATCGTTGTTAGAAGTAAAAGAAATTGTCGTCGAAGAATTGAACGGATTCGGATAATTTTGGGAAAGTTCAAATTGCCCGGAAGTAATTTCAATATTTTCAATGGAAGTGTAATTAAAATCGATATCCAATGATGCATAAGTCATTGTACCGCCGTTAGGTAAACCAAAACCGTAAACATTTGACCCATAATCGTTATCATTGAGGAACATCAAATGTAATTTTCCATGACCATCTCCAAGATCTTCGATAATATCCCCAGTATAAACATATTCCGGGATCATTCCAACCAGCTCAGGAGTATCGATGGAATTCATAAAGAAGGGTTCAGACCAGTTTATTCCATTATCGTTGGAAATACAGATTGCAATTTCCGGAACTGTTAACCACTCTTCATAACCGGGTTCTCCTGCATTTGCTAATTTGGCATACAATCCATCCTGCCAGAGAGCAAGAAGCCATCCATTCTCTTCATTTTTTACGAGTTTAAAATTATTATCATGAAATGCTTGATCTTCATCATAAAAATATATAGGCCAGCCGTTTACCCAAAGAACATTGCCGTCCGCATCAAATTCATCGACCAGACCATCTTCATCGAGATCCCATGGTAACATCGGATTTTCATTATCCGGGTTTGCTCCGGTTGGATAAAGATCAAAGAAAGAGAATTCATTATTATTTATATCATATATAAATTCTTTCGGATAAATCGCATAGACAAAATAAACATCATCTTCTGCGTCGGGATCGTCCCCGAATAGACCGAAAGCAGCAGTAAATCTGATTTTAGTATTATTATCCGTAAATATCGCATTAAAATGATGACTATGAACAAATGTGAAGTAAAGATCATAAGGATTCCCATTAAGATTTTCAAAAGCATAACTTCCATCCTGGTTTTGAGGATTATCTACATCGAATCTGTAAGGAGTAGAAATATACTCGAAACCTTCTTCTGCATAATTATCACTATAGAAAACATAAATTTCATCTTCCGAGTTGTATCCCATATAAACGGCTTTACCGTCATCGGAAACCGCAAAAGAATTAAAAGGTCTGATTTACGGTTCTTCATTATGCCATTGATCCATTAAAGGATCTGTCTGGAAAGTCCATTCCAGTTCGGATTGAGCATCGAGATTAGTAGTAGTATAATCTGCAAATCCCAGATAAATATTTTCGGAAGGATATCCGGACGGTGTATCTTGAGCAGCATTATTTGCCGAAACATAGACCCGTCTATAATCTCCTCCCAAAGGTGAAGGACCAACATAAACATAAGGCCAGATAAAACCACCGTCAAGAATTGTATTGTCCACAAGAGTGAATGCTTCTCGCCAGAGTCCCGGAGCTCCGAGCATGTGATAAAGATCATAAGTAAATAGATCGTTATAAGTATCTTCTGCCTGTTGATGCCAGGATGCAAAAGGATCGGCTGTGACAGGATCAATATCAATCCCGCCGTATCCTTCCCAGATATTGACATTGCCAACGGGAGCAGTTGTCGAAACATTACCTTCGGAATCGATGTAGGAATAAAATTCCCTTCTGTTAGCAGCGGAAGTTTCTTTGATATGATAGATCATATAAACTCCTCCTGCGGGATATCCGAATGGCTGAGATATTTCCGGTTGGACCCTGACCGGAATACTGCTATAACTTCCGGGCATATAATCGAAATAGGAAGTGATCAGAGCTGTCGGAAGTGTAAAAAATTCATAAGTAGGAACATCTCTCATCCGGGGAAAGGGTTTGCCTTTTTGCTCAGAGATGGCTTTTTTATCGAATGTTGACTGCATCGACTCAGCTAGTAAGCAATCTATAAGCAATAAAGCTAATAAGAGAATAACAATTTTTTTCATTTTTCCTCCTGTTTTTGAAATTGTTTTCTTTTTATCATACATCTAAATAAGAATAAAGTGGTTTTTTTGTCAATGAGAATGTTTGCAAAAAACTTCGACTCCTAAGCAAAACGAGGAGTTGAAGTTATTTCACTTCCTCAAATCATTCCTAAAATTTCAAGTCGTCTCCGGCAACTGCCGGATTACAACTCGAAATTACTTTGACTCCTATCTCCTGTCTCCTGTCTCTCTTTTCCTTGACTGAAAAAAACCTGAAAAAATATTAACATCCGAAAATCAAAAACAGGGGGAATCATGAAAAAAATCATTTTAATCGTTTTAATTCTATTTTTTTCGTTTTTATGTGCTGAAGAAGTCAAGATCGAGAGTTCTTTCGGGAATATGAAGATCAGTGTTGATGAATCATCATCTATTCAAAAATCTTCTTCGATGGCAGTTGTAGATCTGATCGCAGAAAAGCTTGATCTACTGCAGAAACAATATTTACCTAAACTCAACAATTTTGATAAACGCAAAGCGGATAATATCGTCAATGAGATCTATGACTTGCTTGCTTTACTACCAACCGATGTGGTCGTAACCCAACACTCAACGCAACCACCTCCTTCACCGCAGAATGTTCCGCAAAGTACAGATATAAATATCAACTTTAATATGAAAGAAACCACAAGTATCGAAGAACCTGAACCAATATCGGTTATCGAGCAAAAACCTGTTTCCAAAGCCATGAGCGATTCCGAATTCCAGCGTCTATTATCAAATGTGGAAAGCGAAAGTTTTGCTGATGATCAATTATCTGTAGTCAGAATCGCGGCAGGCAGCAAGTATTTCACCTGCAACCAATTAATCCAACTTGTCGATGTTTTTTCTTTTGCCGACGAAAAGATCGAAGCTGTCAGGATTGTGTATCCGAAAGTTATCGATAAAGGAAATGCCCACAATATTGTAGGTGCTTTTACTTATTCTGATGATAAGAAGGAAGTAGAACAGATCATTAGTCAGTAATCTTGGGAGTAGTACAATTCTTTTGCATTATATTTTTGAGTAATGCATAAATAAAATTGGTTTACTCCAAAAGGAAGCGACTTTGTCGCTTTAAACCAAAAAAATTGGTTTTACTCCAAAACTTTACGGAGATTTAATGTATCTAAACAGAAACAAACTCACTCGAATAGAACTCAAAAAAATTAAAGAAAAAGCAAATATTGCTCGCGGTGCCATCCTGAAAATGACAACTCTCGCAAATTCGGGTCATCCGGGCGGTTCTATGTCAACGATCGATTTTCTTTTAACTCTTTATCATCTAATTAAAATAGACCCGAAAAAACCTGAGTGGAAAGAACAGGATCGAGTTATAGTCAGTCACGGTCATATTGCTCCGGCAGTTTATTCTTGTCTTGGTTTAATGGATTTTTTCAACCTCGATGATGCTGTTTCTCAATTTCGGTTAGCCGGAAGTATTTTTGAAGGACATGTTGAACCGGATGTTCCGGGAGTCGAATGGGCAAGCGGGAATCTTGGACAGGGACTTTCCGCAGGAGTTGGATTTGCTCTTGGCTGCCGGCAGAAAGGGATCGAGAACCATATTTTCGTTCTCATGGGAGACGGAGAACAGCAGAAAGGTCAGATCAGTGAAGCACGCAGGTTTGCCGGGAAATATGGTTTGAACAATATCACTGCTTTTGTCGATTACAACCAATTGCAGATTTGCGGAGACATCGATAAAGTCATGCCGCAGAATATTCCGGAAAATTACATTTCAGATGGCTGGGAATTGATCGAGATCGATGGTCATGATTTTAAGGAAATACAAAATGCAATATTCGATGCAGTTCAGAATGAAAATCCTACTTTGATCCTGGCAAATACGGTGATGGGAAAAGGTGTTTCCTTTATGGAGAATAATGCGAAATACCATGGTTCGACGATATCTGAAGAACATCTCGATCTTGCTTTGAGAGAACTCGGTCTGAATAATGATCTGGATAAATTTAAAAAACTGCGACTAGAATTCAATCCTGTAAAAGATACGAAAAAAGAAGGAGCTTCAATAAACAGAAATTTCAAAATGAATATTGGAACTCCTCTTATCTATTCGGAAAAAACCGACAACCGTTCCGCCTGGGGAAATGCGATTGCTGACATCGCAACTCGCAACTCGCACCCCGCACCCCGCAACTCGATTTCCGTTTTCGATTGTGACCTGCAAGGCAGCGTGAAAACCAGTAAATTCGCAGAAGTTCTCCCGGAAAATTTTTATGAAAGCGGCATCATGGAACATCATACGGCAGTTTGTGCGGGAGCAATGTCCAAAGAAGATATCCAGGTTTTCTTTGCTGATTTCGGTGTTTTCGGAGTTGATGAAACTTATAATCAACATCGCTTGAACGATATTAATCAAACCAACCTGAAAGTGATCACAACACATGTCGGGCTGGATGTCGGCGAAGACGGCAAGACACATCAATGCATCGATTATCTGGGCGTGATGAAGAATCTATTTCATTTCAAAACGATCATTCCTGCCGATGCGAACCAGACCGATCACATAATTCGCTATATCTCTCAGAAATATGGAAATTTCCTGATTCCTATGGGAAGAAGTAAACTTGAAATAATCAAAGATAAAAGAGGAAAAATCTTTTATCACAAGGATTATAAATTTGAATACGGAAAAGCAGACCTTTTGCGCTCAGGAAAAGATGCAGCACTTTTTGTAATGGGAACTTTAACCAGTCGAGCAGTTGAAATTTCTGAAAGATTATCCAAACTAGGGATTTCTTTACAGATCTGGAATATTTCCTGTCCAACGGAACTCGAGGAAAATGCTCTTAAAAAAGCATCCAAAACCGGAATTGTTTTTACTTATGAAGATCATAATGTACATACCGGACTGGGAAATTCGATTGCCGATAAATTAATGCAGCTCGGTCTTTCGTGCGGGTTTTATAAATTTGGAGTTGAGGATTATGCCTTTTCCGGCAAATCGGAAGATGTTTTTCGATATTGCAGGTTGGATGTTGAATCTGTTGTGAACAGGATATTAAAGACGCTATCGAGTCGTAAGGAATGAGATAACACCGATTCGAAACAAGATGAAAAAGAGAGATAATTCGATGGAATGGTTTGATGATAATCCGTTTCAACTCGTCGTTCCTTACGAGTCGAATGGATCAAAATTCATCATCATCGATTTCGATATTAAATTCTATTTTGGAAATTTTTATTTCACTGATCTTATTACCTTTATCATCATAAGAAATCGTATGGATAGGGAAATTAATTCCATTGAATCTTTTATATTCCTTGATCATTCTATAAATAGTTATTTGTTGTTCGAAGCCAATGCTATCATAAATCATCTGAGAGGGCAGATTTGTCTCTTCATCGATTATTAATTTGAAGTTTACATCATCATTTTTTACCTGAAGTATATAATAAGATTTTCCATTCATTTCTTTTTCTTTCAGGAAGATAATTTCATAATCATTTCGAAATTTCAGTAAATTGATCAGATTCCTTTTTAAATTTCCCATAAATTCCGGGATCAATGATGAAGGAAGATTCTCAAAATAACCTTTAGGATATTTTTTCCAACCCTTGTTTTCATTAATGATAAATTCCTGGTCTAAAAATTTTACTTTGAATTTATCAGGAAATATCGCGGTTACATTTGTTTCAAAAGTCATGGAGCCGTGTTCGATCGGTTGCCAGGTTTTGCCTACTGTCTGTACATTGCGGATGGTATCGACATTACCGATCTCGTTTGCGATCTTTTCGAAGATTTGGTTTACATCATGTTTGCCGGTTTTTATGATATCAGTATTACCGATTTCGGAAGAAAATGTATTTACAACAATTACAATACTGAAAGCAGCTAAAAATATAAATTTTAAATTCATCTCAACTCCTGAAACAAAACTTGCCAAATTTCTGAAATTTAGCAAGTTTACATTAACCGCTGACAACCAATTCGTTCACCAGAACCGAAGCCGAACCAAAAGAACTCATATTAAATTTGAAATTGTCGGCAATAGCTTCCACATCGTGAAGAAGTTGGAGAATATTTCCGGAAATCGTGAAAGGTTTGAGAGAATGTTTTCTTTTTCCGTTTTCATAGAGGAACCCTTCAGCTGACAGAGAGAAATCTCCGGAAATCGTATTTGTCCCCGAATGTATTCCCTGCAAACTGACAATCTTAATTATTTTTTTATGTTTCTTAAACAAATCGTCTTCTTTCATGTTTCCGGATTCGAGATAAAAATTTGTGGGAGAGACAGTTAAACTGCTTTTAAAATCTCTGCTTCCGTTTCCGGTTGAATCTAAACCATCTTTATTAGCAGTTTCGGTATTATGTAAAAAAGTCAATAATTTCCCCTTTTTTATTAAAATTGTTTTTTGGGAAGGATATCCTTCACTATCGAACGCACTCGTCGAAAATCCTCCTGGAAAAATGCCATCATCGATGATCGTAACTTTATCATTGGCAATTATTTTATTCAGGTTACCTTTGAGGAGAGATTTTCCTTCCTGAACCGATTTAGCACTGAAAATTCCGGCAAAAGCAGAAAGTAGGATGGGCATCATTTCATTGTCAAAAACACCAGCATATTTACCGGATTTTATTATCTTACCGCCTAACAGAGCGATTCCTTTTTGACAACTTTTTGCTGCTAAATTTTTGGCATTGAATTTTTTAAAGTCCCTTCCAATAAAGAAATCCATTCCCATTCTTTTATCTTTTCCGTCAGAAGCTAAAACTCCAGCAGTTGCAAAAGCAAAATTTTGTTTGTCTTCTTTATCTAAACCTCTGCTGTTGGCAATCCTGGTAAATGTTTTCCCATCTCCATAAACAGCATAGGGAACATTCTCTATTCGTTCATCAAAGGCTTTTGCATGGATTTCCAAATCCTTTGCAAAACTTACTTTTTCATTTACCGTAATTTTATCGAGTTCTTCTGAATAGCACTCCAGATTATCTCCGATCTCCGGGTAATTCTTCATTGAAATCATCCAGTCGGTATCGATAAATCTACTATTTTCGATAGCTTCCTTGACTATCATCCTGAAAGTATCTTCGTCAAATTTTTCCGTATAAGAATAACCAACTTTTCCATCTTTGAGAATCCTGACGCCGATTCCTTTTGAATCAGCATAATTAAAAGCTTCTACATTTTGCTCATGAATTCTTACAGAAAATGCAGTATTCATATTTAACAGTATTTCTATATCATCTACTTTATTTTCGGCATAATCAAATATTGACTTGAATTCTTTATCAAACATTTATCCCTCCAAATAGACTATCAAATTCTATATGCAATAATCTGAGTTTTCTTCATGTTCATCTCTATAAATCTTGAATTTCTTCCTGTTCTTTTTTCAAGATCAAGGATCTGCAGCAGTATGTGATTCATTCCGTTTCAGAAGATATTCTTCGCAAGAAAATTGTGTAAGAATCCCCGGAATGACATTCAACTATTATTTCTCTTTCCTTCCGCCAACAATGATCTCATCTATCTTGATCGCAGGCTGCCCCACAGTCGTTGGAATACTTCCACTGATCGAGCCGCACATTCCTTCGGCAAGTGCGAGATTATCGGCAACCATACTTATTTTCCGGATGGCTTCAGGACCATTCCCGATAAGTGTTGCTCCTCGAACAGGTTCTTTTATTTTCCCATTTTTGATAAGATAACCTTCGGCAACAGCAAAATTGAAATTTCCTGTTCCGGGCATAACAGAACCACCACCCATTTTTTTTGCATAAATTCCATTATCAATAGATAAAATCATATCTTCGAGTTTGCTTTTGCCTTTTGCCAGATAAGTATTTCTCATGCGGGAAGCAGGAGCGAATTTATAGGATTGCCTTCTGCCACTTCCGGTCGGTTCCAACCCCATTTTCTGTCCGCCTAATTTATCAACCATATAGGATTTTAAGATACCATTTTCGATCAAAACTGTTTTTTGAGTGGGAAGCCCCTCATCATCGATATTTTCCGAACCCCATTTACCGGGAAGTGTGCCATCATCGATCGCAGTTACATCATGATTTGCAATCTGTTTTCCCAGTTTTCCCGCAAATACGGAAGCACCTTTGGCAACAGATGTTGTTTCTAATGCATGACCGCAGGCTTCATGAAAAATAACTCCGCCAAAACCATTGTCGATCACAACCGGAAACTTACCACTCGGAGCATAATCGGCATTAAGCATAGTAATAGCAATACGAGCAGTTTTTTGTCCCAAAGCAACAGGATCAAGTTTCTGGAAAAATTCATAACCCGCATGACTACCGGGGCCTACAGTTCCGGTTTGTTTTTCAGTTCCCGACGATGCGATTGAAGTAATGTAAACCCGTGAATAATTCCTATTATCTTCGACCATTAAACCTTCGCTGTTGACGATCAAAACATGCTGCATCTTCTCGGTAAACCTGATATCGACTTGTGAGATCGAGTCGTTATAATCTCGTGAAGCCCGGTTTATTTTCATGATGAAATCTATCTTATCCTGCTTGGAAACTATATTATTTGGAATCTCGACAGGATGGACATTTTCAAATTCGAGGTTGGTCAAGTCGAGAGCATCTAGTTTGGAATTTCCCTTAGCAGCTTTTGAAACAGCATTAGCAGCAGCTAACAGTGATTGTTCGCTTAGATCATTAGTGTAAGCATAGATTGCCGTGTTTCCATAAAAAACTCTCACACCGGCACCGAAATCCTTTCCGACAATACTCTGTTTGGTTTTATTATCATTGAAGTTTATCAGAGAATTATATGTATTTTCCAGAAAAAGTTCAGCAAAATCTGCTCCGTTGGACAATGCTTTATCAATCACTTTATTGATCAAAACTTTATCTATCATTTCTCCTCCGAAAATTAATTTAATGTAAAGGAGAAAATTTGAGTTGTAATTATCATGTCAAGGAGATTCAGGATTTGATCAAAATTTTTCATTAAGATTAAATAGTTTTTCAATTTGACAAAATCCCTTCTCAACAAAGATTGACTTAAAATTTTTCCGGGAAAATCCGTTAATGAAAAAAAGTGTAGTGGCTATCGCAGGCAGACCGAATGTCGGCAAATCGACATTGTTCAACAGGATTTGCAGAAAACGGCGCGCAATCGTGGACTTCGAAGAAGGAGTAACCCGCGACCGCAAATACGAAGAAGTCGAATGGTCCGGCTACACATTTAATCTCGTTGATACCGGGGGAATTATCCCGAGATCGGTAGATAAAATAGATAAGGCAGTGAAATTCCAGGCTGAAGTTGCCATCGAAGAATCCGACCTGATCATATTCCTTGTCGATGGAAAAGTCGGAACAACGGACATCGATATGGAAATCGCCAAGATCCTTTCCAAACACCGGGAAAAAGTAATGTTGGTAGCCAATAAAGTCGATAATGAAAAAGATGAATTGGAAGTTTATGATTTTCTCAAACTCGGTTTTGGAGACGCATTTCCAATTGCTGCTAATCAAGGTAGAAATACAGGCAACTTTCTGGATGAATTGATCAAAAGAATAAAAAAAGTTCCGGTATTTGAAGAAGAATTTGATTCTATAAAAATTGCGATCGTGGGAAAACCCAATGTCGGGAAATCGTCATTGATAAATAAAATCACAGGAGCACAAACAACGATAGTTACCGATATTCCGGGAACGACTCGAGATGCGATAGACCTGCATCTGAATTATCACCAAACAAAAATGACATTTATCGATACTGCCGGTTTAAGGAAAAAGAAAAGGATTCAATATGGAGTCGAATATTTCAGCAACATGCGGACAATCGAAAGCATAAATCGAGCAGATGTTGTTTTGCTGGTTCTGGACGCAACAGAAGAAATTTCCAACCAGGATCAGAAAATTGCTTCTTATGCAGCCCGGAATTATAAAGAGATGATCATCCTTGTTAATAAATGGGATCTTATTAAAAAAGATAATTCGATAGTAAATGAATTCGTGACTAAAATTAAACGGATCCTTCCTTTTACTCAGTTTGCTCCGATTGTTTTTATTTCTGCTTTGACCGGACAGAGAGTTCGGAAAATAATGGAAATAATTCTTGAGGTCGAAGCTGAAAGTAAAAAGCGAATTCCAACATCGGAACTGAATAGATTTTTAGAAAAAACTACAGCAAAATTCCCTCCCACCCACTCCAGCGGAAAACACACGAGGATATTTTATTGCACACAAGCCAAAGTTCATCCTCCGACTTTTATTTTTTTCTGTAATGATCCGAAATTAGTAACCGAACATTATCGCCGTTATTTACAAAACCAGATCAGGGAATATTTTAAATTTGAAGGTGCATCTATTAAAACTCTTTTTCGGAAAAGGATCAAGGAATGATTTTAAGGTTGGACTCGACTTGAAAGACGAAGTCATCGAGTTGAGAACAACCGGTAAACAAGATTATCCCGGATGCAATCATCGCAATTCCCGGCTCGCTCTTTGTTGTGAGTCAAGACTTGCTTCTATTGTAATTCCGCTTGACAAGGTAAAGCGTAGCAAAGTCTGGATGTTTCTTTCATATTTTCTACCATGAAATCCTCAGCCGATAATTGTGAAGATAAAAAAAATGTAGATTCTTCCGTCAAAAGCCTGACACGGTCGAGAGAGAAGCAACGAGAAATACTCAGAATGACAGGATGAGTAAGGAATAATTAAAAATGAATATTGTGATTGCCATAATTTCTGCTTATTTACTGGGCAGCATCCCAACCAGTTATTTAATGGGAAAAATACTCAAGGGAATCGATATCCGTCAATTCGGAAGCGGGAATGTCGGAGCCACAAATGCCTTGCGGGTTTTGGGCACGAAAGTCGGGATCATAACTCTGGTTATCGATATTTTAAAAGGATTTTTCGCAGTTTTACTTGGAAAACTTTTCATCCCGGAATTCACGGATTCGATATTAATAATCATCGGAATTGCTGCCATTCTCGGACACATTTTCACGCTCTTCCTGAAATTCAAAGGTGGAAAAGGAGTAGCAACCTCAGCCGGAGTTTTCATCGCTTTGACTCCAATTCCTCTAATGATTGCGTTATTCATTTTTATCATAACCGTCTGGATTTCAAAATATGTTTCCCTCGGTTCGATACTGGCTTCTTTAACTTTACTTATTGCGGAACTGGTCATAAACATACAAAATTCATTTGCAGAAATTGAGAAACTTGTAATGGTTTTTATGGTGGCATTTTTTATCGTTGTAAAACATAAATCAAATTTGATTAGGCTTTTATCCGGAACAGAAAATAAGATTAGTTTAAAAAAAAGTAGATAAGATACCAATCTTATGAAAATATCAATTTAGCAAATTGATTTACGAGGAAAAATGTGCGGAATAATCGGAATATTTGATCATGAAAACGCTGCCGGTTTAGCAACTCTGGGTCTTTTTGCCGAACAACATCGCGGGCAGGAAAGTTGCGGTATGGCTGTTAATGACGGCAAAACGATCAGGTTGCGCAAAAAAATGGGTCTGGTCAAAGATGTCTTTACTCCGGATAAATTGCAGAATCTGAAAGGGAATATTGCCATCGGCCATGTTCGTTATCCAACCCGCGGAGCATCATCCGTTTATAATTCCCAGCCGCATATCGTGGAAACTCTTTCCGGTCCTTCGTATGCTTTAACTAGTAACGGAGATATTACGAATTACAAAAAAATCCGTAAGCAGCTGGAAGCAAAAGGAGTTTATTTTGTCAGCAAAAATGATGGTGAAATGATCCTTAAATATATTGTATACTATGTAGAAAAAGAAGGTTTTCCAATCGTGGAAGCGATCAGGCTCATGATGAAAAATATCAAGGGAGCCTATTCAACCATCCTGGCTACAAAAAAAAAACTTTACATGTTCCGCGATCCTTACGCTTTCCGTCCGATGAGTTACGGCAAAACTAAAGATGGTGCAGTCGTCGTCGCATCCGAAAGCAGCGCTCTCGATATTCTGTATATGAAATGGCAGCAGGAAGTCGAACCTGCTGAAATCATCATTGTAAATGAAAACGGTATCGAGTCTGTTCGGAATGACCTCAATGAATTACGGGCTGCGGCAACGGAAAAGCATTGTATTTTTGAACATATTTATTTCTCCAGACCGGATAGTTTTATTTTTGGAGAAAATGTCTATGAAGTACGGCAAAAGATCGGAAATATCCTGGCAGAAGATGATGATATAAATCCTGATATTGTCGTTCCCGTACCGGATTCATCGAATTTTATCGCTCTTGGTTATGCCAGGCGGAAAAATATTCCTTATGAAATGGGTCTGATCAGGAATCATTATGTGGGACGAACTTTTATCAAACCTGAACAGACGATCCGGGACGAAAGCGTTTACCAGAAATTTAATCCTCTGCCGAATTTTTTTCACAGGAAAAGCATTGCCCTGGTCGATGATTCGATCGTGCGCGGAACAACTCTAAAAAAAATCGTGAAATTGATCAGGAATGCAGGAGCAGATGAGATTCATTTAAGGATCGGTTCACCGCCGGTAAAATTCTCCTGTTTTTACGGGATAGATACGCCGACGAGACAGGAATTGATCGCTAACAATAAAACCACAGAAAAGATCAGGAACTTCATTGGAGCAGATTCCCTGAAATACCTGACCATCAAGCAATTGAGAAAAACAGTAAAAGAACCGGAAAATTATTGTTATGCTTGTTTCGATGGTAATTATCCGGTAAGATGAAAAAAACTTCCGAATGTTTGAAAAACTTCGGAATGTTGAGAAGTATTATCTCTTGAAATTGTCAGGACTTTTTATGAAATTAAAAACCCGGAAAGAAATATCAAAAATAGTTTCAGAACTGAAAAACTCCGGAAAAAAAATCATCTTTACCAACGGTTGTTTTGACATAATTCATGCCGGACATGTCCAATATTTGGAAGAAGCAAAAGAACTTGGAGACATTCTTATCATCGGATTGAACAGCGACAATTCCGTTCAAAGATTAAAAGGAAAAGGTCGTCCGATCAATAATGAAACCGACCGAGCGATTGTTTTATCAGGATTTTATATCATTGATTATGTTGTTATTTTTGAAGAAGATACACCTTACGATCTCATAAAATTGATCAAGCCGGATGTTCTCGTTAAAGGCGGTGATTGGAAAGTTCGGGATATTGTTGGTTCGGATATAGTTCTAAAAAACGGTGGAGAAGTTAGAAGCCTGTCCTTCCTGGAAGGTTATTCTACGACAAAATTAATCGAGCAAGGAGCAGAGAAAAATTGATTTATGGAAGTTCAAGAAGATATTGCCGTCGTAAAAGAAATTAATGATCATATTGCGACAATTCAGATCAAAAAAACCGACAGTTGCAAATCATGTTCCTTAAAAGGTGTTTGCGGACCGGCGTCAAAACCGGTGGAACATCAAACAAAAACTGATTTGGAGTTGAAAACAGGCGATCTCGTAAAGGTTTACATTTCACCCGGAGTAAAATTATTATCATCTTTTGTTGTCTTTATCTTCCCCATTTTTGTTATGATCATTTTTTATTTTCTGGGAAAAATTTTGATAAAATCAGAAAATCCGGCTATTTTACTTTCGATTTTCGGTTTGCTTATTAGCGGGATATTCATTTATTTCATAGATAAAAAATATGCGAAAAAAATTCATTTTGAAATTGTTGAAAAGGTTATAAACAGCGAACAATGACGAACAAATACGAACAAAAAAATGGTTTATGTTCGCGTTTGTTCCGACTTTCCAAAGCTTCCCCCAAAGAAATTCTCCCTGCTGAGATTCGGAAAGTTCAAGGCTGATCAAACCTTCCGAATCTTATAAAAGAAGGAATGGAAGAAAGCTTCGGAAGGTATTCCGCTATTGATTTTTTAGAGGTATTATGAAAATACATTTACATGAAATGGTTTTTTACGGTCATCATGGTGTTCACCCGGAAGAAAGAAAACTCGGTCAGAGATTCATCGTTAATTTTACTTTTGAAACTGCTCCTAAGCACGACCGGAAAATCGAGCACATCGATGATACGATCGATTATACAAAAGTTTTTTCAATTATTAAGAATATCCTGGAGAACAAGGAATTCCTGCTTTTAGAAAACTGTGCTGATATGATCCTGACGAATATAATGAGATCTTTTCCAAAGATAATTCACGCTGTAGTAAAAATCAAAAAACCCTCGGTTCCGATCAAAGGTTCTCTCGGTTCTGTGGAAGTTGAAATGGAACGAAAGCAGTAGCTGAGAAGGAAACAGAAAATGGAAAAAAGAGAAAGAAATATTTGTTATCTTAGTCTTGGGTCGAACTTGGGAGACAGAAAGGAAAATATCGATACAGCAATTTCCCTGCTGAAAGAAAATAGCAATATTAAAGTTAGTAAAATCAGTTCTATTATTGAAACAAAACCATGGGGCAAAATCGATCAACCGGATTTCTTGAATTGCGTGTTGGAAATCGAAACAGAACTTGATCCACAAAAATTGTTGAAAACCTGTTTTATCATCGAAACTATATGCGGTAGATTCCGGAATGAAAAATGGGAACCCAGACCGATCGATATTGATATTTTATTTTTTGGAAAAGAAGTGATCGAAGTTGAAAATTTAATCGTACCTCATCCACTGCTGCATAAAAGAGAGTTTGTGTTGCATTCATTAAACGAAATCTGTCCTGAAATGGTTCACCCGATCTTTAATAAGAAAATCAAGGATATTTACTTGGAAAAGAAAGTGGTCTAAATGTCATTCCGAAGTGTCTGCCTGCTTTTCTTATGAGGAATCTCCAACTTCAAATTGTGAAAAAATAAAGTATCAAGTATGAGATTCTTTTGAAAAAAATCTCCATAAGAAAACTCAGAATGACAAAGTAAACAAAATTTTGGAGAGTAAATGAAAAAATTAGCAACTATCATCCTGGCAGCTGGTCAGGGAACACGCATGAAATCCGATCTTCCGAAAGTTATTTTTAAATTAGCAGGAAAACCGATGATAAATCGCGTTGTGGAGACTGCTCAACAAATTGAAAGCGACTTGATCGTGGTAGTTGTCGGACATAAAAAAGAAAAAGTGATCGAGGTTGTTCCAAAAAATGAAAAGATCAAATTCGTCGAGCAGAAAAATCAGAACGGAACCGGTCATGCGGTAATGGTTACGGAAGAAGTTTTCCGGGATTTCGATGGAGATGTTTTTATTCTTTGCGGCGATGTTCCGCTTTTAAGATACGAAACCCTGGAGAAAATGATCAAACAACATCATAAGCAAAAAGCAGCATGCACCGTTCTCACAGCAATTATGGATGAAACTCTCAGATACGGAAGAATCGTTAGAAATAAAAACGGAAATGTGCAAAAAATCATAGAGCACAAAGATGCGTCAGAAGAAGAAAAAAAGATCAAAGAGATCAATACTGCGATTTATTGTTTCGATGCCCAAAGCATGTTTTCCGCTCTGAATAAGATCGATAACAATAACAGCCAAAATGAATATTATCTGACCGATACATTAGAAATCCTTAACAAGGAAAATAAAGTTGTTACATCCGTTATTTTGGAAGATATGGTCGAAGCATCAGGAGTGAATTCCAAAGAACAATTGGCAAATTTGGAACAGGAGTTTTATCGGAGACAGTGATTTGATCTCCTTTACGAAGTTTCTTATATGGAATTTCTTCGTGCTAAAATTCGGAAAATTCAAACCAGTTGAAAACTCCGAACTTGATTGGAAAAATCAGGTTTTTGAAAAATTCCGGAAAATTTCATAAGCAGTATCCGATTTTGACAGATTTTTTAAGAATAGAAAAGAGGACAAATGAATAAAATTTTATATTCTCCCTGGCGTTTAAAATACATTTTATCCAAAAAAACAACGGAATGTATTTTCTGTATCAGACCATCCGCAGAAAATGATGAGAAACATTTTATCCTTTATCGCAGTAAATTCAGTTTCGTTATTCTGAATATGTTTCCTTACAATAACGGTCATTTGATGGTTGTTCCCTTTAAGCATGTCTCTGATCTAAGCGATCTGACCAAGGAGGAATTACATGATCTTTTTGAAACCGTGCAGTTGTGCGAGAAAGTGATAAAGGAAAATTATCATCCTGATGGGATCAATGTCGGAATGAATCTGGGTAAAGCAGCCGGGGCAGGAATCGACGAGCATCTGCATGTTCATCTTGTTCCAAGATGGACGGGAGACACCAATTTTATGACGGTTACCGGAAACACGAGAGTTATTCCCGAATCCTTTGAAACAGCATATCAGCAGTTAAAAGAACAATTTGACAGTGAGAAGGTCAAAAAATAATTTGTCCCGCAATAAAAAGAGCAGGTTAACGCTATTAATAATCGTATTTTTAGCGATATTAATTTTCTTTTTATACCTTGTCCTGACAGATGTGGAAATTGAAAAAAAACCTGAAAAAAGTTTTACAGGTTCTATTAAAGTTTCGTTATTGAATGGTTGCGGATATCCGGGAATTGCCAAAGAAGTTAAGGAAATTCTACTAAACAAAAAAGAACAAAATCTGGATATTATTTTTTGGAAAAATGTTGAAGGAAATATGTTCATTTATCAGAAAACGATCATTGTCGTGAAACATAAGAATGAAAATAAATTATCATACTTAAAGCAATTAACAGGCATAAAACGAAGGATTTATGCACTCGATGACAATGCTATCGAAGAATTTCAGATAATCCTCGGAAATGATTATCAAAAATATTTTTAATAAATATTCTACTCGAAACAGGAGATCATGACATTTTCCCAAAAAGAAATCTTAGCAAAAATAATCGACTGGGCAGCATCAAAAAAAGCGCAAGATATCAAGACTTATGATGTGAAAGAGATTTCTGATTATACTGATTTTATAATCATTTGTCATGGAACTGCCGAACTTCATAATAAAGCCATTGCTGATGAGATAATGCAGAAGGCAAAAGCCGCAGAAATTCATCTTTTTGCAGTTGAAGGTCTGGCTAACGGAAGCTGGATCCTGCTGGATTTTATCGATATCATCATGCATATCTTTAATGAAGAAACCAGGAATTATTATAAACTCGAAGATTTATGGAATATTAGATCAAAAACCATACAGGAAAATAAGAATAATAATGACAAAGACTAAAATACATAATGATATGATCAGGTGTTTGAAAAAACTGAAGATCAAATTCAAAGATAATTTTACGATCGAAGTTCCGCATAATCCCGAACATGGTGATTTCTCAACAAATGTTGCTCTTGTCAATGCCAAAAGAAACAGGAGAAAACCGCTATTTTTAGCCGATAAAATAGCAGAACATTTTTCTAAACTTCGAGATTACAAAGCTGTGGATGTTGCCGGTCCGGGTTTTATCAATTTCAAGATGGCAAATAGTTACTATCATCATAAATTACTCGATATTTCCAAAACAAAAAAATACGGAACTTCAAAGTACGGTAAAGGCAAAAAAGTTTTATTGGAATTTGTAAGTGCAAATCCAACCGGACCTTTAAATGTTGTTAGTGCCAGAGCAGCTGCTTATGGAGATTCTCTCTATCGAATTCTAAATTATGTGGGATTCAAAGCTTTTCGCGAGTATTATGTCAATGATGCGGGAAACCAGGTCGATATCCTTGCAGAATCGGTAGAAATCCGTTATCGCGAATTGTATGGAGAAAAAATCGATGAATTCCCACCGGAAGCATATCATGGTGAATATATAAAAGATCTGGCTTTGAAATTAAGTTTGATCGATTCCACGAAATTATTCCATATCACCGAAATAGATCGTCTGGAAAGGATGAAGAATTTTGCTTTGGAAGAACTTCACAAGGAACATGTGGAAAGTTTGAAACGGTTTGGTGTTGAATTTGAGAATTGGATGTCTGAAAAAAAACTCAGGAAAGAAGGTGCCATCGAAGAAGTACTCAGTTACTTGACTGAAGCTCATTGTACCTATGAAAAAGACGAAGCTATCTGGTTCTCTTCAAGTGAATATGGTGATGATAAAGATCGTGTTCTTATGAAAGCCGACGGACATACAACTTATCTCGTTCCTGATATCGCTTATCACTTAACCAAATATCATCGAGGTTTTGATTTGATCATCGATGTTCTCGGACCTGATCATCATGGACATGTTTCCAAACTGAAAGCAGCAATTATTGCCCTAAAACTGGATATCGACAAACTGGAAGTCGTTTACCTGCAGCACATAAATCTGATCCATGAAGGAGAGATCGTAAAAATGTCCAAAAGAGCAGGCAAGATCGTATCGATGGATGACCTGATCGATGAAGTCGGCAAAGATGCTGCCCGTTATTTTTTTATTGATCGAAAACCTAACGCCCATATAAATTTCGACCTGGAATTAGCCAAGAAAAAATCCAGTGAAAATCCGGTTTATTATTGTCAATATGCTCATGCCAGGATACACAGCATCCTGAAAAAAGCAAAAAGAGAAAAATTATACATGAAAGATTTTAATAAAAAATTTTTGAGAAGACTTAATAAAGAAAGCGAACTTAATATTATTAAAAAATTACTGGTATTCCCGGAGGTTTTGATTACTATCGCCGACAGCAGAGAACCTCACAGATTGGCAAATTATGTTCATGAACTTGCAGGAATGTTCCATAAATATTATAATAGTGGTTATCAAATCGTAAATAAGGATCGTCCCGAACTCAGCTTGAGCAGACTTTTTTTGATAATCGTGATTAAAAATGTGATTGGAATCGCTCTACATTTAATGGGAATTTCCGCTCCCAAAAAAATGTAAATTTTTCTGTAACAAAAGATAATACAACCGTTATTTTATAAAAGATTTTAATACTTAAGTAATTCGACTCGTGAATAAAAAAAGAGTTGAAATAATTTTATATAAAATTTTTAGTCGTTATTCATTTAACGGTTTAGAAATAAACAAAAATGAAAAAGATTCTTATATTATCCGATACTCATAAAAATCAAACTCTTTTGAGAAAAGCATTCTCGAATGAAAATGAAATATCTTATATTTTTCATCTTGGAGACGATTATGAAGACCTCGATGGGAATCCAGATATTATCGAAGGTAAAGAGATTTTCAAAGTTCCGGGTATATTCCATAAAGGTTATTTAAATGGAACCTTGCCATTTACTCTAAAAGTTAAAATTAAAGGTTGGAGTTTTTTACTCGTTCATGCTTTTGAAGACTTGAAAAGAACACAAGAAAGAGCACAATTCATTTTGTTTGGACATACTCATATCCAACATTTTCATAAAGATGGAAATACTTATTACCTTAATCCCGGACATTTGAAAAGAGGTTTTGATAAAGGAAGACCGGCTTCCTATTTGATTATTGAACTGGAAGAAAACAAGATGAAACTTTTTTTCAAATCGGTTTCAGGAGAGATTCTTCAAACTGAAGAAATTAAGAAGATTTAGATTTATTCTGTCATTCCGAGGATTCTTTCTACAATATCAACGAGGAATCAATAACTAAAGCAAGTTCGAGAATTTTATTCTGCTGATTATTCGGGAGAAAAGCATCCGGCAGTACCGGACAGAATGACATGAATCAAAATTCATTGGAGGATTTATGAACATAGAAGAAATCAATAAAAAGGTCATTGAAAAAAGTCAAATAATCGATAAGATCTTGGCAGAAGTCGAAAAGGTGATCGTGGGTCAGAAATATATGATTCGCAGAATGCTGATCGGACTGCTTTCCGATGGGCATATTTTACTGGAAGGAGTTCCCGGTTTGGCGAAAACTCTTGCTGTGAACACGGTTGCCAATACGATCGATGCGACTTTCAGGAGAATCCAATTTACTCCTGACTTGCTTCCTGCTGATTTAGTCGGAACATTGATTTATAACCAGAAAACAACGGAGTTTGTTCCAAAAAAAGGTCCGATCTTTGCGAATTTCATTCTGGCTGATGAGATCAATCGGGCTCCTGCAAAAGTGCAATCTGCTCTTCTGGAATCGATGCAGGAAAGACAGGTTACGATCAGTGACGCAACTTATCCGCTGCCAAAACCATTCCTCGTGATGGCAACACAAAATCCGATCGAGCAGGAAGGAACTTTTCCGCTACCGGAAGCACAGGTTGACCGTTTTATGCTGAAATTATTGATCGATTATCCAACTCGCGAAGAAGAAAACCTGATCATGGAGAAAATGGTGCGTGCTGAAAAAATTCCTGTTGATGCAGTTGTTTCACCGGAAGAAATCATGGAATTACGAAGTCTTGTCAAAGATATTTATATGGAAACAAAAGTTAAGGACTACATTCTCGATCTTGTCTTTGCCACCAGAGAACCGAAGAATTTCAAAAACCTGGAAGACCTTTCCAACCTGATCGATTATGGTGCATCACCCAGAGCATCGATCTTCCTTGCTCAAGCAGCGAAAGCACACGCATTTCTCGAACATCGCGGATATGTCACTCCCGATGATATCAAAGCGATCGGAAAAGATATTCTACGACATCGTATTATTCTGACTTATGAAGCTGAAGCGGAACAGATAACACAAGAAGATATTGTTAATCGTCTTTTTGATGAGATTGAAGTCCCGTAATCTTGTTAGAGAAGCAAGAAGAAGCCAAGATTTTGGAAGTATTGAGGTAAATTCGATGAAAGAATTCTCAATACTTCATGAGTGCAAAAACATCGGAATGTGCTCAGCTTTCGCAAAGAAAGATGAAAGCTCTTCCGATTGTTTGTCAAAACCGAGTATCAACATTCCGAAGTTTTTCAAACATTCGGAAGTTGATGATTCATTCGCGCAAATTAACGGTTTATATTCGTGAAATTCATGGATAAAAAGTAAATGGAAACATCTGAAATCATCAAACGCATAAAAAAGATCGAGATCACTACTCGTGATATTGTGAACGAGTTGTTTTCCGGTGAATATCATAGCCTTTTCAAAGGTCAAGGATTAGAGTTCTCGGAAGTGCGGGAGTATCAATCAGGAGATAGTTTCCGCCAGATTGATTGGAATGTTTCCGCTCGCATGGGACATCCTTACATCAAAAAATTCGAGGAAACCAGAGAATTAAATGTGATGTTCCTCGTCGATTGCAGTGCTTCGACTTTGTTTGGAACGAAAGGTTTCCTGAAGTCGGAATTCATTACGGAAGTCACGGCAGTTCTCACTTTTTCTGCGATTTCCAATAATGATAAAGTCGGTTGTTTATTATTCACAGACGAAGTGGAAACTTATATTCCACCGCGAAAAGGGAAAAAACACGCTTTAAGAATTTTGCGTGATATTCTCTATTTTGAACCGAAAAGCAAAAAAACAAATATCGAAAAAGCAGTGGAATATATTTATCGTCTGATCAAGAAGAGAAGCATTATTTTTGTCGTTTCCGATTTCTTTGACCAAAATTACGAAAATTCTCTGAAACTGCTGGCTCGAAAACACGATGTGATTGCCTTGAGAATTCTCGATAAAACAGAGGTTGACCTGCCGGATGCCGGACTTTTAAGTTTACGAGACCCGGAAACAGGAATGAATTTCACGGTAAATACTTCCAATAAAAATATTCGAGAAAAATATAGAAAGGAAATTGAAAAACAAGAATCGGAAATTTCCGAAACTTTCAAGAAAATGAAAATCGATCTGGTAAACCTTTTTACGGATAAACCTTACGCTCCGGAGTTGATGAAGTTCTTTAAGTTCAGAATAAAGATGAAGAATAGGTAAAAGGTGCAAGTGACAAGGTGAAAGTAACACAAACATTCCTGTTTGTGAAAAGAGAAAAAATTATTCTATGACAGCAAAAATAGATTGGTCTGAAAAGAAATGGAGAAAATCGATTGTAGAACCCAGAAAATATCTCTGGTCTGAAAGACAGATCGAGGATACCGCAAATTGGGCAAATTTTTCTGAAAATTCAAGTGTGCTCGATGTTGGTTGCGGCTTGGGATTTTTAGGATGGACTTTCGCTTCGTTCTTTTCAAAAGGGAATTATACGGGGATCGATATATCAGAAGACCTGATCAAGGATGCTAAAAAAATGTCTTCAAATTGGGGGAAAGATATTGAATCAAGATTTCTAATAAATGATTGTTATAAAATGGATTTTCAGAATGATTCATTTGATATTGTTATGTGCCAGACACTTTTAATGCATTTAACAAAACCTCAACAAGCAGTCGATGAGATGGTGAGAGTATTAAAAAAAGGTGGAACTTTGCTTTGTTTCGAGCCCGATAATGCAACAGCGGAGATCAGAGAATCTTATAATTCGGTTAAAGAGTTTTCGATCGAGGAAAAAATTTTGATAAAAAAAGTGGCACTATACCGAATCGCAGGACAAAAGAAATTAGGAAGAGGTGATTGGGGTATTGGTAATAAACTACCGTATCTTTTCTCAAAATCCGGTTTATCAGCAATAGATATGAAACAAAATGAAAAAATAAACTTTATGGTTCCTGCTTATGATCGTCCTGAAGAGCAAATGTTTTTAAAACAATTGAATCGGAAAAAAGTAAAAAAGAAAGATAAAAAATATTGGCAAAAAAGAAAACGAGAAGAATTCTTTGCAGGTGGTGGTTCGCAATATTTATATCGAAAATACCGCCATTTTCAAAAATCTTTAAAGAATATGAGGAAAGATGTAAAAAAAGAAATTCAAAAGAAAAATTACTTTTTTTGTTCGGGTCCCAATTTGCTTTTTGCTTGCAGGGGAATAAAAAAAAATAGAAAAAAGGAAAATTTTGCAAAAAGTAACACAAATAATCTTGTTTGTGATTGAAAATAAAAAATGAAAAAATCAGAAATCAAAAATCATAAAATAAATTGGAAGATTTTTTTTATTATCTTCGTAATATCTATTTCATACATTTCTCACACTCAAGAAATTAATTACAAGATCAGCAAACCGTCCAAACTCTATGTCGGAACACCTTTTCATCTTTTAGTTGATATCACAACCAATCCAGCAGACAGCATTTTCTCACCGCAGATCGATACCCTCGATATTTTCATTCTCAAAGGTGAAATACTTCAATCCGAAGAAATCATCGATGATAGAAAATTAGTTAAATTGGATTTAACTTTCCAACCTTTCGATGTCGGTGAATTCACTTTTCCGGAACTGGAATTTGCTGTTAAATCCGGTGATAGTTTGACTTTTTTGAAAACTTCGGAATTCATTCTGAACATCCAATCAGTTATCACAGATACAACGCAAGTAATCAAAGATATTGCCAAACCATTAAATGTGAATCTCGGTTTCTTTGATTTTCTCATCCCAATAATGGTGATTGTTGGGATTATTTTCCTGATAATCTATTTGAAGAAAATCCTTAAGAAAAAACCGGAGATTCCGGAAAAACCAAAAATAATCGATACTCGAACTGCTTATGAAATTGCTCTCGAATTCCTGCAAAAACTGAAAAAAGACAAACTGCTGGAAAAAGGAGATTTCCTCGAATTCCATTTCCGCTTGTCGTTTATTTTACGATTATTTATCGAACTATATTATAAAATAAATGCTGTGGAAATGACTACCAGTGAAATACGGCAGAACCTTGTTTTGAAAGATCATAATGAGAAAAATAATATCCTGGAATTTCTGACTTTTGCTGATAGGATCAAGTTTGCTAAATTCATCCCGGAAATTAAGAATTCGGAAGATGCAATTAATTGGTTAGAGAAATATCTGAAATCATTTAAAGGAATTAGCACCGAACAAGACCAACAAAACGAACAAATAGAACAAAAAGGGAATAAATAACATGCTCGAATTCGTCAATCCCATTTGGTTTTATGCATTGTTCATTCTCCTTCCATATTTGGCTTTCGAGATTTTTATTAAGAACATTCGCAAAGTCAGATTGATCTACAGCCGGATAGATTTGATCAAAAAAGTGGTGAAGCACAGTAGTTTGTTACGATTTCTTCCGATTATTATCAGAAGTCTAATTATCATTTTGCTCATCGTTTCTTTAGCGAGACCGAGATTTGCTCATAAAAAACAGCAAATCACCGGAAAAGGTATCGATATAATTCTGGCTATCGATGTCAGCGGAAGTATGAAAGCAGTCGATTTCAAACCTACAAATCGATTGGAAGCAGCAAAAAAAGTAGCGATCGATTTTATTGAAAAGAGGAGAAATGACCGAATTGGATTAGTTGTTTTTTCCGAAAATGCATTTACACAATGTCCACTTACACTCGATTACAATATTTTGATGACGATCATGGACCATATCCGGATCAATGACGAAGCGAGTGGAACAGCGATTGGTCTGGGGTTGGCAATGGCAGTTGCCCGTTTGAAAGATTCCGAAGCAAAATCAAAAGTAATTATCCTGATCACAGACGGGCGCAATAATACCGGTGAGATCGATCCGTTCACGGCTGCAGATTTTGCCGCAACTTACGGGATAAAAGTTTACACGATCGGAGTTGGGAGTAAAGGATTAGTCGATTTTCCGGTGCAAACTCCTTTCGGTGTCAGGTATCGGAAATTCAAAGTCGATATCGATATGGAAACTCTTCATAAGATCGCTGAAATGACCGGAACCGAAAGAGCGAGAAGAGCGACAAATACTCAGGAATTAGAAGCCATCATCAAATACATCGATGAACTGGAAAAAACCGAGATCAAGATCCAGAATTATTATGAATACCAGGAACTTTTCTGGAATTACCTGCTGATCGCGATGATCCTGATGATGATCGATTTTGTGCTCAGGACAATGATCAGGAAAGAAATTCCATAGAAAATTAATGAATGAATAATTAAAGAATGAATAATTAAAGAATGAAAAAAAACAGATTGGAGGAAATAGATGAAAAAAAATAGTGTGATCGTTGAAAAAAGTTATAAATTTGCTATTAGAATTGTTCGTTTATATCAATTCTTGGTTAAGGAAAAAAGGAATACCATTTATCAGTTCAAGTTTTAAAAAGTGGAACTTCTATCGGAGCAAATGTTGAAGAATCAGTGGGTGGATTTTCAAAAAAGGATTTTATAGCAAAACTACAAATCTCCTACAAAGAAGCAAGAGAAACTCACTATTGGATTTGTTTGTTTAGAGACACAGATTATCTCTCCGAAAAAGAAGCAGAATCTTTGCTGATTGATTGTGAAGAAATATTAAAAATTATTGTTTCCACTTTAAAATCATAAAAAGAAAAAAATGTCTAATTCTTTCATTCGTTCATTCCTTAATTCTTTAATTATTAATTCCTTAATTCTTTCATTACAAAAACGGAGTTTTTGATGAAGTTCGGAAATCCCTACATTCTATTTTTATTATTGTTAATTCCGGTTTTTCTAATTTATATCGGCATCGCCAACCATCGTCGTAAAAAGAATTTTGAGAAATTTGCAGAATCCAGGTTTTATGATTTTTTTATGCAGGAATTTTCAGTTTTTCATTGGAGTTTGAAGAATGTTATTTTCGTGGGAGCGATCTTCTTTATGATCTTTGCAGCTTCCCGACCGCGCTGGAATAAGCAAGTTCAAATCCTGAAAAAAGAAGGTATCGATATTGTCGTCTGCATCGATGTTTCCAAAAGTATGGATGCGCAGGACATCAAACCAAGTCGTATTGATAGGGCAAAAGACCAGATTTCGCTTTTCATCGATCAATTGAAAGGAGATAGAATTTCGATAGTCGCTTTTGCCGGCAGAAGTTTCGTGCAATGTCCACTCACAGATGATTATGGAGCAGCAAAATTATTTCTGAATTTATTAGATACGGAAACTGTTCCCTCTTATGGAACAAATATCGGCGGAGCGATCGAGATGGCTATGAGTCTTTTTGGAGAAGCGGAGAAACATAAAGTTATCGTGATGGTCAGTGATGGCGAAGATCTGGAAGAACAAGCGATCAAGATAACAGAAGAAGCCGCTAAAATAGGAGCGATCATTTATACTCTCGGCATCGGTTCTCCGGAAGGAAGCACCATTCCGATCAGAGAAGAATCGGGAAATATCGTTTATGCTAAAGATGACAAAGGTGATATTGTCTTCACGAAACTGGATATCAATACACTTTCTCAAATCGCCAAAATCGGAAACGGCAGGTTTTTTCCCATCACTCCCCAGCAATCGGAAATTTTCGAAATCATGAAGAACATTAATTCCATTGAGAAGAAGAAGTTTGATTCTAAAGAATTTGTGCGTTACAAAGAGCAGTATAAATATTTCGTGATTTTTGCTTTATTTTTGCTTATCATCGAATCTTTGATAATTTATAAGAAAAAGATAAAATTCAAAAGAGTGATTTAGTTGAATCAGTTGAACCGGTTGAATTTGGGAAACTTACCAAATCTTACAGATTTGTGAAGTTTATACAGTTGACTCATAATAGACAAAAACTTGGAAGGCTGTAAGACTTCACAAGTTTTGAAATAGAAACTTACCAATCCGGCAGCTGCCGGATATGAAGTACGATTTAGAGGTTATGTATGAAATTATTTCTAATGATATTAATCGGAATCCTTTCAGTAAACATATTCGCAGAAATCCTGACTTACGACAAAGTCCTGAAAAACTTGAAAGGAACAAAATTCTATAAAAAAGAAGAATTTGAAGAAGCAAAAAAAGAATTCAACGAAAATGCCATTAAAAATCCAAAAGACGGCAAGCTGCATTATAATTTAGGGAATTCTCAATATAAAAAAGGTGAATTGGAAGCAGCGGAAAACTCCTATAATCTTTCTTTGCGAGATCAAAATTTTTCAGATAGATCGCTTGCTTTTCAAAACCTGGGAAATGTAAAATTCCAGCAGCAGGATTATAAAAATGCGATTTTGAATTACCGTAATGCTTTGATCGAAGATCCGCAAAATCTCGATGCCCGTTATAATTATGAACTGGCTTCTCGTTTCATGCAAAGACAACAGAATCAAGAACAACAGCAGCAACAAAACAAAGACGAACAGAATAAAGATCAGGAAAAAAAGGAGAAACAACAAAATCAGGATCAAGAGAAAAAAGAACAAGAAAAACAAGAACAGAAACAGGATCAGCAAAAAAGCGAGGAGCAGAAAAAACAGGAACAAAAGTTGAAACAGGAGCAAGCAAAAAAAGACGAAAAGAAAAAAGATGCTGAAAAAATGCTGAACGCCCTTCTCCAAAAAGAAAAAGAAGAAATGAAAAAAGAGAAAGCCAAAATGAACACCGATAAAGCAAAAAAAGGAAAGTTCTGGTAGATTGGTTGAAACGGGAAACTTACCAATACGGCAGCTGCCGGATGTGAAGTTTAAAAGCCGAAAAAATGATTAAAAACAAATATGGTAAGTCTCAAAGACTTCATAAGTTTTTAAAATATCGGAGAATAATTTGTTTATAAATATGATCAAGAAAGCGATAACATTTATCATTTTTTTATTCTTAATGATAAATCTTTCTGCTCAACTCGAAGTCCAATCTTATGTTGATAAAACGAAAGTCGGGTTACAGGATTTGCTGAAACTGACGATCGAGATTTCCGGTGAAGAAGCTGATCGTGTGAGTCAACCTTCGCTTTCCAAACTGGATAATTTCGATAACCTGGGAAGTTCCTCATCTTCTTCATCGTCCATCCAGATCATTAACGGGAAAATGGAATCGAGTATTACAAAAAGTTATACATACACTTTGCGACCGCAAAAGACCGGTAGAATCATGATCCCGCCGATCTCGCTCAAACACAAAAAGAAATCATACATCACCAAACCGATCACGATCAGTGTTATTAAAGGCAGCACGGAGCCTGCTCCGCCGACTTCCAATCGATTAAAAAATAATAATAAGCAGCAAATTTCCGACAAACTATCGGACAACCTGTTCATCGTAGCTGATTTGAACACAAGTTCAGTTTATGAAAACGAACCAGTCATCGTCGATTATAAAATCTATACAAGATATGAAGTTCATGACCTGGAATTTGCATCTGATCCAACGTTCAATGGATTCTGGAAGGAAGATATTTATACTCCGACGAGAGTCAATTTCAAAAGAGAAAACCGTAATGGAATGCTCTTTAATATGATGCTTCTCCGTTCAATTGCTTTATTTCCGAGTCAGACCGGAAAACTGGAAATTCCTGCTTTGGAAATGAATGTCGATATCAGAACGCAGTCCCGAAGTTTTTTTGATTTCGGGACGACCAAAAGATATTTCATTAAAAGTAATCCCAAAACAATAAATGTTAAAGAACTTCCATCTGAAAATCGACCGACTGACTTTTCCGGAGCAGTTGGAGAATTTCGTCTTTCCAGCAATATCAGTGCAAATGAGATGAAGGTTGGAGATTCTTTTACTTACACATTAGAGATTTCCGGAAATGGTAATTTGAAGCATTTC
This sequence comes from uncultured Candidatus Cloacimonadota bacterium, assembly GCA_964521025.1. Taxonomy (GTDB): domain Bacteria; phylum Cloacimonadota; class Cloacimonadia; order Cloacimonadales; family TCS61; genus DRTC01. The sequence continues at coordinate 97,148 of CAZFPK010000006.1, forward strand.
GATGTTCCGACATTGCCTGAAATTTCTAATCTGCGATTCATCGATCCTGAAATTTCATCCGAAATAAATAACAACAAAATCTCCGGCAAAAAAACCATCAAATATCTTGTGATCGCCCAAGAAAAAGGAACTCTGACGATTCCATCCGTTAGTTTTTCCTACTTTGATCCAAAACAGAAAAAATACATTTCCAAACAAACAAAATCGTTTACAGTTAATGTTCAGGAAGGAGATGCTGTTTTTATTCCCAGTTCTTCTGCTCAATCGACTGTACAGATGGAAGGTTATGATATTGGTTTTATCATTAAAAAATCTAATTTGAAAAATAATATCATTTATCTCGATTCGTTTTATTATTGGATTCTCTGGATCATTGTCTTGATCAGTGTCCCGGTTTCTTTGATCTATGCCGGAGAACAGGAAAAATTAGCAGTAAATCTCGATTATGTGCGTCAAAAACAAGCGAAAAAGATCCTGAAAAAATATATGAAACAGGCTTCTCGATTTGCCGGAAATGATCAACTCGATTTCTATACTGCCGCTCAAACAGGACTGGCAAATTACCTTTCCGATAAACTGAAAATTTCACGCGGCAGCACAATCGAAATGATCATCGACAAAATCAATGAGAAAAATTTCCCAGAGGATCTAACCATAAAGATCAAACAATTATTCGAGAAATGCAATCAGGCAAGATTCATGCCCGGTGGTTTTTCCAAAGAAAATATCAAAAAAGATTACTCGGAATTGCAGGATATTCTTAATGAAATATCGAAGGTGAAAATGTAATACAATCATTATTGATTGTGATTAATTAGGTACAAAATGAGAAAAATTCTAATAATACTAATTTCATTAATTTCTTTCCAACTTTTTGCTGAATCATTAATCAATGAGATAAACTTGAAAGCAATCGAATTATACGAACAGAAAGATTTCGATCAAGCTCTTGAGCAATTTCAGAAAATAGAAAACGAAGGGATCATTTCTACTGATCTATTCTATAACATCGGTAACTGCTATTTCAGAATGAATCAACTCGGGAAATCCATCTTGTATTATAAAAAAGCATTAAAAACGACCTCCAATTTCAAACCTGCTCAAAGAAACCTGAATTTTGCACTGACTTTGACCAAAGACAAACAGAAAAATGAAGAAGTAAATGTAATCCAATCTTTCTGGGAGAAGGTGTTCAACTTCTTCTCTCTCAATTCTTTAGCGATCATTTCTTTTATCTTCTTTCTTCTCATAATCATTTTCATCAATATTATGATCTTTTCCTGTCGTCATCGTGAAAAAACGGTTCCGGTCTTCTTTATATCCATATTTACGGTTTTACTGATCATTTTTCTAGTTTTAAGTTTCATCAAATGGAAATCTTTTCACAGCATATCCGAAGCGGTTCTGATCTCGCAAAGTGCAATTGGATACAGCGGTCCAAGTGAAGAATTTACACGCGTTTTCACCATTCACGCAGGAATGATCTTCGAGATCGAAAGAGAAGAAAACAACTGGAGTTTGATCAAACTGAACAATGGTCTCGGCGGCTGGATAGAATCAAAAAACCTGGAAAAAATAAAAATTTAACTTTTCAAAAAAACATTTTTTCATAAATTGACTTTATGAAATATAGAATTTTTACGATCCCGAATTTGCTGGCTTTGTTTCGCGTCGTTGCTGGACCGATCGTGATGTGGAACATTATCTACAAAAACAATCAACCTGCCTTCATTATCCTCATTATCGCTTTTATTACTGACCTTTTCGACGGTTTGATCGCGCGTAAATTCAATCAAAAATCTGTGGTTGGAAGTATACTCGATCCGATCGCTGATAAAGTTCTCATCGGTTTTGTACTTTTCGGAATTTGCATAAGGAATAACATCCTTTTCTGGATTCAACTTTTCGGGATTTTAACCCTCTTATATCTTCTGATGTTCATCCTTTTTTACCCGTTATTTCTGAAAAAAGGAGTGAAGATCAATTATATAGGTAAAACCTGTGTGTTCATAAATTGCATCGTTATTCTGATTCTTGTTTTAAATTACAATGTCTGGTTAATGAGGATCTTTACGGTCTGCTTGATCTTACCTCAAATAGTCTATTTCCTGCAATTCACGAAAAAAGTGGGAGAAGATAAAACTTGATCATTAGTACATTGAGTTATACTTAAAGAAATTGAAATGCAGAATAATAAATAAATTATGAAATTGGTCAATAACATCATTATAATGTTCGATCTTTTCAGTTTTTTCTGTTTATTCTGTTTATCTCAATGAAATAAAAAACTAAAGTGAAAGCATTATTCCTGAATGGGTATTATATTGGAATAGCGGTCGCTCTGCTATTAAAAGACATTCTCTGGTTGAGAGTCGTTATGATCTTTGCCGGTATCTCGATGATCTGTTACGGGATTTCAATTGCTGAGAATTCCAGTGTTCGATGGTACATCTTATTTGTAATCATTAATTTGGTGCAGATATTCAGAATTTATAAGAGTAAAAAAGAGATCGACATCAACGAAAATATTATCGATATTTATGATAATGTTTTTTCCGATATGACCAAAAAAGAATTCGTTCTCTTCTGGAAAGAAGGAAAAAAACTTTCTGCTCTCCAAAGTGAAACACTTTGCAAACAAGATGTCGTGCAAGGTGAAATTATTCTTGTTTTGACAGGAAAACTCCAGGTATTCAAAAATAATATTCTTATTGCCGAACTTCATCGAGGAAATTTTGCGGCGGAAATGGGTTATCTGACTAATTCTCCCGCTTCTGCTGATGTGATTGCAAAGACGAATATAACCTATATGTCCTGGAATAGAATTTTTTTTGATGATTTGAAAAAAAACAATTTTCCTCTTTATCAGAAATTTGAAAAAATATTCGGCAATGACTTAATCGAAAAGATCGAACATAAACTCTAATGAAAAGATTTTTATTCCTTTTTTTCATATATTTTTCCTTGTCCTGCTCTGCTGAAGAATTGCTTACTCTTTCCGGAAATGCAACTCAAGGTGGAATCCTGATCGGAGCTCTTCAGAAGAATGTGGAACAGGTTTTCTGGAATGAGAAAAAACTAACTGTCTCAAATCAGAAATTCATTATCGGATTCGATCGAGATGAATCCCTCGAGCACCGAATATCCGTGGTTTTGAAAAACGGAGATATCTTCGGGGAAAATTTCGTAATTGAAAAAAGGGAATATGAGATCCAGAGGATCGATGAAATAGATAAAGAATATGTGGAAATACCGGTCGATAAAGAATTGCAGCGAAGGATTTCCAATGAAAGCAAGAGTTTGAAAGCGATTCGTTGTGCGATAAATAAAGAGAATGATCTGATGTTCGATGAAATTATCAGACCGGTACAAGGAGGAGAAATTTCCGGAATTTTCGGCAGTCAGAGAATTTTAAATGGAATTCCTAAAAGTCCTCATTGCGGATTGGATATTGCCGCTCCCAAAGGAACTCCGGTAAATGTGATGTCAACCGGAACTATTGTTCTGACCGGTGATTATTTCTACAACGGCAAATTCGTTCTCATCGATCATGGTTTGGGTTTGAGTTCGATCTATATTCATCTCGATTCCATCGCAGTCGAGATCGGGCAAAATGTCGAAATCGGTGAAAATATCGGAACTATCGGTGCGACCGGAAGAGCAACCGGACCGCATCTGCATTGGGGAGTGAATTTTCTGCAGAAAAGGATCGATCCGGAATTACTGCTCGCTAAAGATGAGATTTTTCTGACGATTGAAAAATAATCACACCAGTATTGTTCACAATCCCCGATCGGAACATATCCGGTTCCGTATTGAAGTTACCAATCAGGGGATTGATGACTATATTGTAACAATTTGGAAGGAAAAGAAATGAAAATAAAAATTCTTATTTTCTTATTGTTAATACCGAATTTATATATTTCTGCTCAAGATAAGATTATTACTCCTGAAAGTTACGAATGGATGTGCAAGACTTCCATAAACATCATGAAAACATACAAATACTATGATTCGATAATCGAAAAATACGATCCGAAATTTTTATTCGATGCCAATACAGTCCAAACCTTTACCGATAACTATCTTATCACGACAAAAGCAGAAAACGGAACATTCTCGGATACTTTATTCGTGGGTCCTTTCCAGGGAGACCTGGCTTTATATTGGAAATTAAAATTAAAAGATTCTTTATGCGTAAGTTTTATCGTATTTATGACTTCATTCGACCTGCAAATCGAAAAAGAAATTCATCCTGAATTAAGAGATGAAAATGGTCCTTATGGAGATTTATATGGTTGGAAAAGCAGGAAATTTATCCTTGCTGTGCGTCCTGATATTTTTGAGAAAATCAAGTTAACGATCGGAGCGTTGATTCATACGAATCCTTATGTAATAACTGCGGAAAATGAAAAAAAAGAATTCAGTATATATCATGATGAAAAAAATAATGAATGGAGGACTTTTCGAGAACATCCTGAACTGTTCCTTAACGGTAAAGTTTTTGGTTATGAAGTCAGGACGCTTTACGAATATAAAAAGAGTTCTTTCAACTTGCTGGAATTGAATAAAAAATTTAAGAAAATCAAAGATGGCGAGATGGAATTAGGTTTGAATTATTACAAACAAACCAAAGCTTTTCAAGCTGGATTTTTGTATGAGAATAAAAACTGGATAAAATTCCTGCCTGTTTCGCTGGAATTTTTTTGGGATATTTATCGGAAAGATCATTGGAGTGATTTAGGATATTTTGTATTTAATGTATCATCTTCTATTTTTAAAAATGATTATGAATTTTATGATAAAAAAGATTTTTACATTGGATTTGATTTCAGTTCATCCTATTCTAAAGGAATGTTTGCTCAAGGTCTCTGGGGAAATTCATGGAAAGTCAGGTTTGAAAATATATTCCGTTATTTCAGTATGGGATTCGGTTTTGCTTATAATGAGCATAAATATTTATATAGAGTTCCCATAAAAAATGAGAAAATGGTGCTCATCGATTTCAGGATAATGATTTGATATTTTTATCATTGTTACCTATCCCCCAGACTTTGTGAAACTGTTTTTTGGACAAATTTTTCAGAATGTCATCCAGAGCGTAGTCGAAGGATTTTGTGTAATTTCATGCTATACAAAGAATTGTGAGTCGTTCCCGACATGTCGGGACTCAGACTGACCATCCTTTTCTCAATAAGTTGTGTTTTCACACATTCTGCCCGTGTGAGAACATAACATTCATCAAAACCAGTTTTTTGTAGTTCAGAACTTGTTCTGATATTTGTAAAACAAATCGATAATTAGTGGACTCGGAACAAGTTCCGAACTTCGGAGAAAAAAATGAAAGCAATGATCCTCGATCACATCGTTGATTTAAAAAAAAGTAGAAATCCTTTACAATTAGTAGACTTACCAAATCCAAAACCAGAAGAAAATGAAATTTTAATTAAAGTCTCAGCCTGCGGAGTTTGTCATACGGAACTCGATGAAATCGAAGGACGAACACTTCCTCCCCATTTCCCGATTATCCCCGGACACGAAGTTGTCGGTAGAATCATTGAAAAAGGAAAGAAAGCAAAACGATTCAAAATCGATGATAGAGTTGGAGTTGCCTGGATTTTTTCAGCATGCGGAATATGTGATTTTTGCTTGCATGGAATGGAAAATCTTTGTAAAAAATTTGTTGCGACAGGTAGAGATGCAAACGGTGGTTATGCGGAATTTATGAAAGTTCCGGAAGATTTTGTATATCATATTCCGGAAATATTTTCCGATGAAGAAGCTGCTCCACTTCTTTGTGCAGGCGGAGTTGGATATCGTTCTTTAAAATTAACCAACCTGAAAAACGGACAAAATCTTGGATTAACCGGTTTTGGGGCTTCCGGTCATCTTGTTTTGAAAATGGTTAAGTACAATTTTCCCGACTCAAAAATATTTATCTTTGCTCGCAGTAAAAAGGAAAGAGAATTTGCTCTCGAACTTGGTGCATTTTGGACAGGAGGTACGGAAGAGGAAAGTCCTGAAAAAATGAACACTATTATCGATACTACTCCGGTCTGGAAACCGGTCGTGGAAGCATTGAAAAACTTGAAACCGGGTGGAAGACTTGTTATCAATGCCATCCGCAAAGAAGATATCGATAAAGAATATCTCTTGAAATTTAATTATTCCAGACATCTCTGGCTGGAAAAAGAGATAAAAAGCGTTGCTAATGTTACCAGGAAAGATGTTGCAGAATTTCTCAAACTGGCAGGTGAAATCCCACTCAAACCGGAAATTAAAATATATCGATTAAAAGATGCAAACAAAGCTCTCCTGGAATTGAAAGAAAGAAAAATTCGAGGAGCAAAAGTTTTGAAAATTTAATTCGAACCGAAGATAAAGATATGGTGTCCTGAACCTCATGAAATGAGATTGCAGGATTTCTGATTGTTTATTGGATAGTTTCGTAAAAAGCCGGAGATTGTCATTCTGAGACCTTCAACATCCCCCGGAATTTCTTGCTTTATGAAATTTCAGATTATTTCTCTCCAAAAACTTCTTTGATATAATTCGCTAACTCCTCATCCTGTATTGGTTTCAATAAGTAGGCGACAGGTTTTTTCTCCATTGCCGAATCTACAATATCTTTTTCTGAAAATGCAGTAATAAAAATAAAAGGTAAATGATATTTTTTATCGAGCTTTTCTGCTAATTCCAAACCTGTCATACCTTCTTCGAGTTTTATATCTATTAATACCAGGTCGGTTTTTTCATGTTCGATCTCTTCCAGAGCCTTATTCTCTGTTCGTGCGATCACAACATTTTGATAACCGCATCTTTTTAAAATTAACTTGAGATCCTCGGCTATGATAACTTCATCTTCGACAACAATAATTCTTCTCATAATAACCCTCCCTAAAAAAATCCGGTTTTAAAAGAATGAGTCTACTTTAAAAACCTTATTTTCGAAAATGTGAAACTGTTAAAACAGTTAATGTGTTTTTCTTTTTTTATTAACCTCCAACTTAAGTTGGAAGTTAATAACGGAATAAGAACTTTAAACCGATTCATCGGTTTCAAATTAATAATAAATTTTCAAACATATCCCTGATCATGTCCTTTTTAGAGTAAATTCAGGAATAAATTATTTTTTATTTTGTTTTTCATTCTTTCAAACCCGATAAATATCATTATTTCTATATTTCCTTTTATATCTTCCTGTAAGTGTGTAATTCAATTTTCTTGAAAGTGATAATAAATCTTGCTCCTTTCTTGCGGATTATCTTGATCTTTCCATTGATTTGTTTTACTAATACATTAACCAATTGTAAACCTAAACTGGTTGTTTCTTCGATCTTAATTTCGGAAGATAAACCAATCCCGTTATCGCACACGAGTAATTCATAAATATTATTGAGTATCCTGAAACCAATACGGATCTCTCCTTTTCGATTTTCAGGGAAAGCATGTTTGATCGAATTAGTAACCAATTCATTAATGATCAAACCTAATGGAATTGCAATATTTATATCAAATTTCATATCGATCATATCATATCTGAGTTTTATTCGGGCAGGATCGATGGAATAAGAAGAAAAGAGATGATGAACAGCAGTCTTGACATATTCTTTGATATCGATCGAGGAAAGATCATCCGTACCATATAATTGTTCGTGAATCAAAGCCATTGTATGAATTCGGTTTCGACTTTCATAAAACAGTGTCCTGATCTTTTTGTCTTTAATATGAGCGGATTGGATGCTTAATAGACTTGAAATGATCTGCATATTGTTTTTTACCCGGTGATGGATTTCCTGTAAGAGAACGATTTTTTCTTGCAGGTCTTTTTTGATCTGTTCTTCTGCTTCTCTTTTTTCAGTTGTATCATTATAAACAGCGACAATTTCTCCGGATGGTAATTTATAGACAAAATTTTCTCGCCAACCGCTTATCCGGTTGTCCCGGTAAAACGAAGCCGGGTGATGTTCCGCTTTTCCGGTTTTCCAGACTTTCCGAAAGACATCGAAAAGACCGAATTCCTTTACTCCCGGAAATATTTCGGTTACTCTTTTTCCAATCAATTCTTCCTTCTTGATCTTCTCGATTATTTCTCCGGCTTTATTAAAATCTTTGAAAATAAAATCATTACCGTTGTCCATCGCTTCATATACAGCGACTCCACTGGACATATTATCAAAAAGCTCGAAATACTTCTGCTGGCTTAGTATCAAAGATTGCTGTGTTTTTTCATATTCCGTAATATCTTTCTGTACGGAAATTGAGCAAATTATATTACCAGCCGCATCTTTGATCGAACCGGCACTTAATAAAACCGTCCTTATTTCATTAAATTTCGTCTTGATCTTAACTTTCACATTATTTATCTCACCCGTATGCTTCCATTCGGAAAAAATTGCATTCATCCGCTGGTGAGTGGAAGGAGGATAGATTGAAGTTAATAAGGGCTTCCCGAGCAATTCTTCTTTCTTATATCCTAAAATTTTAAGAGCGCTATCGTTTATATCGAGAATTTTACCATCCGGTGAGATCATATAACAATACTCCGGTTCATTTTCAAAAAACAATTTAAATCGATCCTCACTTTCTTTTAATGCTTTTTGAGTATCCAGGAGATCGCTGATATCCCTGACTGCTTCGATCACATGAGTTACATTACCTTTTTCATCTTTCAAGGGAGAAAACAGGATATTCACGTTTATCTTTTTCCCATCCTTTTTCAGATGATTATGTTTTAAATTTACCGGCAGTCCTATCTTAAACACTTCATGCAATCTACAATTAATCTTATGCCTTTTACAAGGTTCATCAAAACCATGTAAAATTTCATAACAGTGTTTACCGACTACTTCCTCTCGATTGTAACCATTCAATAATAATTTTGTATTATTTATATCAGTTATAATATAATCTCTATTTATGACCAGGATATCTTCGTGAAGATTGAATAAAAGGGAACGAAAATAGTGCTCTTTTTCCTTTATTTTTTTTTCTAATTCCTTATTTTTAGTGATGTCTTTAAAAATGCAAAGTGTTCTGATAAAATTATTATTTTCATCAAATAATATCCTGCCGTTAAAAATGACATCTAAGATCTTTCCTGATTTATGTCTCATTTGAAATTCAATATTGTCTATCTTCCCATTCTTTTTGAAAATAGGAAAAATTTCTTTGAATCGTTCTTTATATCTATCAGAAACAACATCTCCGAACCATTTACCGATAATTTCCTCTCGAGTATATCCCAGAGTCGAGAGCCAGATCCGGTTAACTTCGATAATATTACCTTTAATATCGAGGGATTGATAAGCAAGCGGTGCTTCATCATATAATCTTTGAAAGTTTTTTTTGCTTTCAGCAATGCCAGATTCTTTTGACTTATTACCATTGCTCACTTTAACCTCCGGAAAACAAAAAATCAGACATGTACATTTTTTTAATTCGGAGATTATTATGTCAAATAAAAAAAGGGAGAAAGGAGAAAGGAAAACCTTCAAGGTTTGTGAAACTTTGAAGGTTTATTTTTTAGAGTATCCCGGTTTTTTCGGGATTATTGCTTCTCTTTCCTGAATTGAATTTGGGAATGAGAATTAGTATTCTTCTTTCCAAGCACCGGTTTTGAAACATTTTGCTTCCCGATCTTGTCATATTTATCCACATTTTGCAAAAATGTGGTACGACTCTCCGTCGATGCAACAACTCGATAAAACTTCTTATCTTCGGAAATTGCACCTGCCCAACTTGTGCCGGAAACAGAAGCGATCTCTGTTCCCCAATCTGCGGAATAAGGATTATCCGAAGCATAGATTTTGTAGGAATTTGCTCCATCGACTTCATCCCAACTGATATGGACGGAATCCTGATCGATGGAAACGGTTACATTTTCGGGAATATCAAGAACTATATCACCTTGAAATTCATAAGCACCCATATCTATGATATCGATTATTCCATCATAAATTCTGGGATTACTTGCAAGATCAAATTCGGGTAAATGCAAACCGGTTGTATCGGGATTCGCTATGTTTATGCAGGGAGATAAAACTGTCAATGCAAAAGGGTGATCCCTGGTTCCAACGAACAGCGGGTTTTCATCGATATTGTTTTCATAGATCACAGGTATTCCATTTGTTGAAATTCCCGCTAAACCTTCTTCTACATCACAATATGCTATGTAAAGTGAATCTCCGTCTTGACTGTCTCTGATATCTATTTGATCACCGTTGCCGTCTGCAGTATTATCGAAAATGATAGAATTAATGATGTCGCTTTTATATGCAAAAGCAGATATACCGCCACCATTCCCGGCGGAACTGTTATGACATATTGTGTTATTAATATACTTCTGAGGAAAATCATACAATGCATGTTTATTTGGACATCTTATACCTCCTCCATCCGAACCGGCTGTATTATAGGCGATCAGGTTATTGATCATCTCGAAACCACTGCTCCATAGAAGCTGATCAAAGTATAAACCACCTCCGCTCCCGTTGGAAACATTATCTAAGAATGTATTGTTTATTATAGAAAGATCACCTGTATTATATCCATAAAAAGCACCACCGGTATCACCGGAAACATTATGATGAAAGGAATTACCTTCCATTTGACACTCATCCTCCGGAGTTCCCCTGGCACAAAGAGCACCTCCTTTCTCTTCAGCTTCATTATAACTCATCTCATTATCAATTAGAGAGCCCTTGGTTCGAAAAAGATACATTGCTCCTCCCTGTTGGGCATAATTGTATTTCAACTCACAATTACTAATTGAAAAAGAATATTCGTAATACCCGTCACCCCAGATTCCACCACCTATTACAGCTTCATTATAATCGAAAATACAATTTTGTATTTCAACGGTTGAATACTTAAAATATAATGCACCACCAGATGCAGTGGCGTAATTATTGCTGAATCTGCAATGTTTCAAGACTGTTTTATCAAAGCTATAAATATAAACAGCACCTCCATTATCTGCTTTTGAGAATTCCAAAATGCAGTATTCTATTTTGGAACTATCATTAGATGCGGATGTATCATCGAAACGAATTCCGTTCCAACCGGTATGAGTATTAGCAGAATAACCGGTCGTATCGAGCACTGTGAAAGTTATGGAATCATTAACTGCACCTTGAGCTGATAAACATCCCTGGATTTCCATAAAATAGTGACCGGCAAAGATGAGATGTTTCCCGGGTTCAATATAGAGAGTAACACTATCATTTACTGTGATATCAGTCGCAATAATCAGTGTATCGGTACGACCATTATTCCAAAATGTATCCTGGGAAAGAGTATCTTCGTAAATATATTCCCTGGTTGGATCTGCTAACAATTCGTAAGCTCCAATATCTATAATATCGTATAAGTTATCATAAATTCTTGGATTTCCCATAAAATCAGTGTCCGGTAATCCATAACCGGTTGTATCCGGAATTCCATTATTCAGACAAACTGATCTTTGAGTTAATTGGTAAGGATGATCTCCGGAACCCGGAAAATAAGGATCGAAATCAACATTGTTTTCATAATCTCCATTATAGTTAGCACCGCTGCCGGGACCGTCAAAAGCAGTGCTGCTTCCCTGGATGTTGCAATAATAGAAATTCGGATCATTATCAGAGGACAGGTAAACCTGATTTCCGGCATTATCAGCAGTATTTCCATAAATTATGTTATTTGTAAAAGCAGTTGTATAAGTCGAAGTAGAAGATACGAGAATACCACCTCCATTATTATCTGCTTCATTATTAGCGATGGTATTATTTATATGAGATGAACCGGAATTCGTATCAAAAACCATTCCACCACCATTTTCAGCTTGATTACCGGTGATCAGATTATTGATCAAAACAGTCTCACAAGAATATAATCCACCACCGTCGTAAACAGCTTGATTATTAGTGATCAGATTTTTTAACATTTCTCCACCACAAGAATGTAATCCGCCACCGTTGTTATCAGCTTGATTATTTGTGATCTGATTATCTGTCATTTCTCCACCACAATTATATAACCCGCCACCGTTGTTAACAGCTTGATTATCTGTGATCTGGTTTTCTGTAATATCTCCATCGCAATCATATAATCCGCCACCATCAGCAGCTTGATTATTTGTGATCTGATTTTCTGTCATATCATAGTTACAAGAATGTAATCCACCACCTTCAGCAGCTTGATTAGCCGTTATCCGGTTAATTACTAGGTTTGCTCCGCAGTAAAACAATCCACCTCCCATTTCTGTTGCTGTGTTATATGTTATGTCATTATCTTCGATAGGATATTGACCGCTTACACCTCCCAGTCCACCTCCATGCAGGGCAGAATTATAATTGACGGTATTTCCCACAAAAGAGATATGTATGTCATGATTTGATAGACCAAAAATTGTAGACTGACAAATTCCACCTCCGCTTCCTGCTGTAATATTATGATGAATATAATTATCATGGATCAGATATAAATTTTCAGTAGGGTACATAGTAGAAGTTTCAGTGAAATAAATCCCACCTCCACCGGCATGATTGAAAGAATTATTTGCTTGATTATAACATATTTCATTATCAATTACTAACATTTCCCACTTCAAATTAAGACGACTTGCTCATCGAATTTGTTGATA
>CAZFPK010000007.1:0-106424 GCA_964521025.1 uncultured Candidatus Cloacimonadota bacterium
TGTAAAGAACTATTTTGACTTAATTACTTATTACATAAACAATTAAGACAAGTCGAAAAAATTAATTAGTAAAAACCACTCATTTATTTACTGTCATTCCGAAGTCTCTTATTCTGCTTTCTTTTAAGCAATCTACAACCTTAAGATCCGGTTAATTGCTACGGTTTCGTAAAAAGTCAGTGATTGTCATTCTGAGCGTAGTCGAAGAATCTTATAATTTATTGGTAATATTGATCTTTCGACCACGATCAAAATGACAGATTTCAATGATTTTTGACTTTTTTAGGGGTCGCCAATTATAGAATAACAGATTTTTCATTTGACACTTATTTTCATAAAATATCAATTTGACACAAGTTTTTGTTCGTAAATTCAGAGTGATTTTCTCATTCTGAATAAATAAAATTTTAGGAGGTTATCAGTTTATCCCTTATAGCCTAATCAACCTATTGGAATTGGGAGCAAGCGACTGACTCCAGAAAGAGGCTTTATGCTTTAATAAAATGTGGTCGTCTTGCTTACCTGTCTCCCATATTTTATTTTCCTCAATTAGAGAGCAAAATAAAAAATTTAACTGTTTGGAGTTTTATTATGAAAAAAATGATGTTTATTATCCTGTTTATTATTTTTCAAATCCATTTATTGGCTGAAGTTTTTGAATTTTCATTTGATTCTTTTAAGTTTTCAAAAAGAAATGGAACTGATGTTGTTGAGGTGGATGACACTTTTTTTGGAAATATCCCGGGCGAACCGGAACTTCCGATAAAAGTCGCTTATCTAATTATTCCTTTTGGCGAAGATGTTAAAAAAATAGAGTGTTCTTCTGAAAAATTATTTATAGAAGGAGAATATGAAATTCCACCGGTTGCTTCTGAATATCCGATTTTGCAGAATATTTCTCCAACTGAAAAAAATAAAAAAATCTACTCCCATGATCAATTTTACCCGGCAAAGATCTACAAAAGAATTGGCGTGCAAAGAAAAAACGGCGTCGATATTTTGATCTTGCAGCTGTTTCCATTCCAGTATAATCCGGTTTCAAAAAAGATTGTTCATCACAAAAAAATAGAACTGAATATCGAGTTTGAAAAAAATCCGTTAAAAAAAGAAGAACAGGTTCGGAAATTGCTGAATTATGATAAGTTATCAAGAATATTTTTGGGAAATAGACCGGAAAGAAAATTCCTGAATCAAAATGCTCTTTTGAGTTATCAAGGAAAATCGAAATTATGGAAAAACTCACGGACTTCTTTAGTTTCATCTGATGATCCTTATGATTACATCATCATTACCAACGAAACTCAGGAAAATGAATGGACGGAAATTATCACTCAAAAAGAAAGTCTCGGATTGAATGTTAATATCTATACAGTTGAAGATATTTATGCAAATTACACAGGAAATGACAATCCGGATAAGATCAGGAACTTTATAATCGATGCTTATGAAACCTGGTCCGGAACTGAAAATCCACTCCAATGGATATTACTTGGAGGAGATGGTCATATCGTTACTGCTCGCTCGGTCCGATGTCATGGTTATTGGAGTTCGAGCTGGCATTATTCCAGTATGTACACCGATAATTATTATGCCGGACTGGATGGAGACTGGAACAACGATGGTGATAGTTATTACGGGGAAGGCGATAATGAGCAAGTTCCGGACGATTTTCCCGAAGAATGGATATTAGGAACTTCCGGGGAAGAAGCAGACTGGTTTTTTGAAATTAATATTGGTAGAGCATCTTTGGAAGATTCTACAGAAATAGATAATTGGCTGAACAAAACAATCAGTTATGAAAACTTGAATTGTACTGAAGATTACCTGCGATCATCAAACCTAGTTGGTGAATATCTGGGATATACTGCTTATGGTGGTACCGCTATGGATGAAATCGCGATGTTCCTGCCTGAATTTAACCATAACCGGCTTTATGAGATGCTGGGAACATATTCCAAAACTAATATTGTCAATGCTATTAATAATGGAACACACATCATTTCACATCTTGGTCATGGTAGTTATAATAAAGTCTTTGAATTATTTGATGGTGATGTCGATACACTGCTTACTAATGCGAATTACTGTCTTATTTATACACAAGCTTGTTTGTCAGGAATGTATTACGGTTACGATTGTATTGCCGAATCTTTCCTGGAAAAAGAACATGCCGCTTTTGCTCATATCGGGAATACTCATTATGGCTTTTACAGTTCCTATAAAGATCAGGGATCGAGCCAACTTTTTGAACGAGAATTTTTTGATGCGGTTAGAAATGAGGGAATTACAAATCTGGGAAATGCCAATTATGATTCCAAAGAAGATCTGGCAGCAATAATTGGAGCAACCGGTTCTCGCCGCTGGGTAGGAATGGATCTAACCCTGTTTGGAGATCCGCATTTATCACTTCATCTCGATGTGGGAGATGTTTCAGCAGAACAAACCGGCGGAAATGAAATCACTATTTCCTTTGAGGAAACTCCCGGAACAGGAGCGGATGATTATGAAAATTATGATATTTACGAAAGAGATGAAACAGATTCCATGATTGCTGTTACAAGTTGTTCTCTCAATGGAAATATTGTTGTTTTATTTTTGGAGAATGATCTTAAAGAAGGAATTCCCTACAATGTTGAAATATCCGATGTTTCTGATATATTGAATCCAACTATCCGTCCAGTCGATGTTCTTTCCAACATTATTGAATTGAGTATAATTACTCCGACAACCTGGAGTGCGGAAGAGGGTCCTTACTACATTTATGAAGATCTGATTGTCAAGGGAAGCAACCTGACCATCGAAGCAGGAACAGAAATTAAAATGTATTTGGGAAAAGAAGTTGTTGTTTATGATAATGGGTGGTTAAAAGCGATTGGAACGGAAGATGAGAAAATTGTTTTTACTTCTTACGGAAATTCTACCAGAGCAGAGAATGGAGACTGGATAGATATTTTCTTTTACCGTGATGCAGACCATGAAAATTGTGAATTAGATCATTGTCTGATTGAATACGCTACAACCGGTATCTGGCTGGATTCGACTTCTACGATGACAATAAAAAATACAACCATTATAAACTCGAAGGAATCTGGAATCTATACTTATAGTGCAGAACCGGTGATCGAGAATGTAATCGTTGTTTATACCGAAGGTTCAGATAATGATTACGGTTTTTACTTCGAACACTCTTCTCCTCAAATCAAAAATATTGTCAGTTACGGAAATGATAATTACGGAATTTATGCTGCAGATTCATCAAATATCGTTTTGAATAATTCGATCATTTACGGAAACACTGCAGGTAGTATTCTCATTGATTCATCAACCGTGAACATCACTTATTCCGATATTGAAGGAGGATATTCCGGTGAGGGAAACATCGATGAAAATCCGTTATTCGAAAGTCCTTCAAACAATGATTTTTCCCTGCAATCGACATCTCCCTGTATCGATACGGGAGATCCGGAATCTGCTCGCGATGCTGATGGAACCAGAGCAGATATGGGAGCGGTCTATTATCCGCATCTTTTTGATTTTATTGCAGATAAGATGTTCGGGTATGATAGTCTTGAAGTTACTTTTACTGATTTAACAGAAAGCGAAATCACAGACTGGTCCTGGGATTTTGAAAATGACGGAACTTATGATTCGTTCGAGGAATCTCCGACTTTTTCTTATTTACAACCGGGAGTTTATGATGTTAAAATGAAGATCGAGAGAACTGCCTGGCGCGATACTTTGATCAAAAGCAATTATATCGTTATCCAGGAATCGCAATTAAATCCTCCTGAAAATATCTCGATTTCTATTAATAATAACGATGTTTTACTGGAATGGTCTGCAGTCGATACAACTCGATTCGATAATTCCAGGAATGAACTTTATTACCTGGTCTATTATTCGGAAGATCCCTATGATGGATTCGATTTTCTCGATTATACGATTAGCGATACTACCTCTTATATTCACGAGGATATAATCCTCTTAAGCGATAAAATGTTTTATCAGATAATCGGATATGTTGGAACTTTGAACAGATTGAATGAAATAATGTATAAGGAAAGGATCAAAAAATCAAATGAACTTTCTAAAATCGATAAATAATTTTTCCTGATTTTATTTCGATTGACATATTATTTTATCTAAAAATTTTCGGTTAAAATTTAGAAAAGGAGACTATTTATGGAAAACATTTCAATCGCACCGGAAGGAACAAAATACAGTTTACCAACTGAAGAAGAAAGTGCTTTGGAAAAGAAAAAGGTTTTAGAAATAACCGAGAAACAGAGAAAATCAGGAAGACAAATCGTAGCTGTGCAAGGCATGGGATTTGTCGGCTGCATCATGGCGATTGTTGTTGCTGATGCGGAAGACGAGAATGGTAATCCGATCTATTATGTTCATGGTCATCAACGACCCTCGAAACGCTCTTATTGGAAAGTTCCGGTCATCAATACCGGGAAGCCGCCTGTCAGCTCTTCCGATATGGAAGTTCCGGAATTGTTCGAACGCTGCGTTATTCAAAAGAAAAATTTCCGGGCAACCTGGCATGATGTTGCTTATGAAGTTGCCGATGTCGTTGTTGTCGATATTCAATTAGATGCGACTAAACCTGCATTCGGTGAAGCAGAAAAAGGATACTGTGATGTCACTCATTTCCGCGATGGAATGAGAACATTGGGACAACATATCAAACCGGACTGCCTGGTTCTGGTCGAAACAACGGTTCCTCCCGGAACAAGCAAAAGAATTGTCAAACCGATCATCGAAGAGGAATTCAAAAAAAGAGGGATTGATGTAAAAAAATATCCGCCTTTGGTTGCTCATTCTTACGAAAGAGTTATGCCCGGAGCAAATTATGTAAAATCAATCCGGGATTTCTGGAGAGTTTATTCCGGAGTGAATGATGAAAGTAAAAAACGAGCCAGAAAGTTTTTGGATGATGTCTTGGATACGGTGAATTTTCCAATCACGGAATTAGGAAATACCAATGCATCAGAAATGGCAAAGGTGATGGAAAATACTTATCGAGCCGTTAATATCGCTCTCACCCTCGAATGGGGGAGATTTGCTGAAAAAATCGGAGTTGACCTTTTCAAAGTCAGGGAAGCGATCCGTAAAAGAAAAGGAACTCATGATAATTTATTACGCCCGAGTTTAGGAGTAGGCGGATATTGCCTGACCAAAGATCCTGTTCTGGCAAACTGGGCTATGAAAGATGTTTTTGAGATAGACGATGAGCTCTCGGTTGCCGTAAATTCTGTAAATATAAATGATACAATGCCAACCCATACGATAGATTTGATCAAAGAAGAATATCCGGATTTAAAAGATGTTAAGATAACGGTTTTAGGTGTTTCTTACCTGGAAAATGTTGGGGATACCAGGCATTCTCCATCTTATACTTTAGTTCGATTATTGAAAGAATACTGGGCAGAAGTAGGCTGTCATGATTCTTATGTGGAATTCTGGGCTGAAATGGAAACCGAGAAAGTCTATAATGATTTGGATAAAGTTCTTCCCGATGCGGATGTTGTGGTTTTTGCTGTTGGACATTCCGAATATAAAGAAATAGAACCCGATGAGTTGGTGAAAAAATGCGGAACCAAACCATTGATCGTCGATTGTTCCAACTTTTTAAGCGATGAAAAGATCAAACAATATCTTGATTTAGGTTGTAAAGTCAAAGGTATCGGCAAAGGTCATATCAAGTATTTATAGTCGAACATAACAGTTTATTTAACAAAACTACTCCGTTCATCGGAGTAGTTTTAATATTTCAGGAAACATTTTTCTTGACGGCATAACTTTGTTTTTTAATTTCAAGCTGTTAGCGTTTTGAATAAAGAAATAAGAAATTGGAGGTAGTTATGAAGGTCTTAAAATTAATCGTGATCATGATGGTAACTTTGTTGGTATTAGCAGGTTGCGGAGGTAAATCCGGACCACCGAAAGGTGTAGAAAAAGTATATTACCCGGAATGGTGGAGAACACAGGATTCTCCGGATTATGTTTTTACTTACGGAATGGGTGAAAAAGTTTCCCAGAATTCATCTTTCGATGCTGCCAAAGCCAATGCTATGCTGGAAGCTGCCCAATATGTCGAATCTTATGTCAAAGGAATGGTGAAAAATTATGAAGAAGAAGCCGGAGTTGACAACCCGCAGGTTCTGGCAGTCGTTACAAAAGTTGTTAAAGATGTTGCAAAAGCAAAATTCACCAATACTATCGTAAATCAACAAGAAACCTTGATCGTTGATACCGATGCCGGCAAAAGGTATAAAACTTTTGTCAGGATCAGCGTTCCCAAAGATTCCATCAATAAGAATATGCTCAACAAGATCAAAAACGAAGAAGCTCTTTATAACCAGTTCAAAGCTTCGCAGGCATTCGATGAATTAGAAAAAGAGATGGGAAAATACGACGAGTAGGAACAAGATTTTTTGGAAAAGACGGCTTCGTACAGGAGCCGTCTTGTTTTATTATATTTTAAAGAATTTCCAAAATTATCAACATAACAGGATAACAAAATGATTACAAAGAAGATAATTAAATCAGAGATCGATAAAATTCAAGACCAATATTTGGAGATACTTTATCAGATCATCAAAGCATTTGAGATAAGTTCGGAGGGCAGTCTTTCGGAATCTGAATCCTCAAATGATTATTCTTTAAATAGCTTAAACAAAAAAGAATGGCACGAGTTTATTGATAAGTTTTATGGTTGCTTGAGTGATGCTCCAATTTATAGAGGTAATCAGGAAAATTTGGTTAATGAAAAAAATTATGATTTAGAAAGATTACCTGCTTATGGAATGTGGAAGGATAGGATAGATATCGTAAATTCGGGAGAATATGCCAGAGAATTGAGGAAAAAAGTAAGCAGGAGAAACTTCAGTGATATTGATTGATACTGATATTGTTATCGACTATTTAAGAAGATATGAAAAGGGATTGGATTTTATTAAAAAGCACAAAGAAAAAATCGCGATTTCTGATTTTCTGGAAATCGAATTAATTATTGGTTGTAGAAACAAAGAAGAAATAAAAGATCTTGAAGAATTCCTGAAAAAATTTTCAATTTTAAATACAAACTCAGAAATAATTAAAACCGCTGTCGATTTACTAAAAAACCATTATTTAAAAGACGGTATTGAAGCCATTGATTCCATTATTGCTGCTTCAGCATTGTTTTATGATATTGATTTTTACACAAGAAATTCAAAACATTTCAAAAATATTAAAGGATTAAGATTATTTAAACCATACTGAATCAAATCATGTAAACTTCTTACCATGGTTTTAATTAAAAAAAAACTTCCAATTTCTTCCTCCCCAACATCTCATAAAATCCTGCAGCATTATTTTTGGATACATTCCCCAACGGAATTTCCAATATTCTAAATTTACTTTGAAAACCATAAAGTTGATACTCGATAATATCACCCGCATTTACATTAGAACTGGATTTCGCAATTTTATCATTGATCTTGACCAGATCTTTATCACATGCTTTCTTGGCGATGCTTCTTGTCTTCACCAAACAAAGTTTATTCAATAATTGATCTATTCGCATTTTTTCCTCAAAAACAATCCTCGACTTGCTACGAAGTGCGAGTTGAGGATTGTGACTGTTTCTTTCAAGTTCAGTAGGATTGGTGGCATTTTTCAATTTTTTCAAGGACTCAACTCGCACTCCCTGCGGTCATAGCAAGTCGAGTCTTCCAACTTTAAAAACTACCTATTTATCTTCAATCCTCTAAAATAATCACATTCCTTAATCCCGGTATAACTATAGAATGCGATTCCGGCAAAATTCTGTTTTCGGACAAAATCTATTTTTTCATTAATTTTGGAAACAGGATAGAAACAATCGTTGCTCCAGGCTCGCAATCCAACGACTATTTTTTTATTTTGTTTGAAGGTCAGAACTGAATCGATATTTGCTTGAAAATCCTCATTCTCCTTCTGGTAAGCCATTAAGTAAACTTTATCCATATAGTTTTCCTGCAGCCATTTTATCCAATTTTGAGAATAAATCTTTTCGGCTTTTCCCGGTTTGGAAATTACGGCGGCTGTCAGTTCCGTATCTGGAGAAACCGTTTTTATCTCATTATAAAGCCTTTTCACAAAACCGCTTATTTGTTCGTCTTTCCAATCCTGCCAGGATTCTGCGTCTTCATATTTAACATTCTTTTTAAATTTCCCGTAAGCAATTTCATTATAACCGAATTTCCGGTCAGGATAACGAATATAGTCGAGTTGAACGCCGTCGATCTCATAATTCACGACAATATCCATTACAACATTGAAAAGATATTCCTGAACTTCGGGAATTCCCGGATCGAGATAAGCTCCTTCCAGGATATCATGCGGCATTTTTTTCCCGGCAAAATCTGCTGTGATCCATTCCGGGTGTTGATAATAAATATGCTCGGGAGAAATATTTTCCAATTTGTGAGGAGTGATTACATACATCGTTATCCAGGCTTGAATTTTGATATTTTTTGATTTTGCTTTTTTTATAAGATAATCCAGCGGATCGAAGAGGGAATCATGCAAAACATAACTTCTTTTCTCAGGATTTGGATAAGTCGAAACATTTTGATTTGGAAAATACAGCGCATCGCCGCGATATCGAACTTCTGCGAGGATTTGATTTAAATTGTTTTTTTGAACATCCTCGATCAGAACATCGATTTTTTCTGGATTATTCAGTTCCCAGGTCGGAACCCAGAGCGCCCGTATTTCTGCATTCAAGGAAGAAAAAGCAAGAAGAAGGAAAACGGAGAAAATGAAATTGAAATCAGTCTTTTCAAACTTTGATATTATCATAATTTTAGATGTTTTCTGTTCTTCAATCTTGAAAATATTTGGAAAGAATTTCAAGATTTTTAGTACTTAATTTATTCGCGTTCATTTGCGTTTATAAGCGGTTCAACTTTTCAACCATCGAGAAGGTCGAGCAGGAAGATTTTCTCTGGAAGGGACCGTTCTCAAGGCCATATTTTTTTCGTGTTTTTCGTGTGTTTTGCGGTTAATATTTCCCGGATTTCACAGTTGCACGAACCATCGGAAAGAAGTATTTCCAATAATTCATTTTTTTCTAATTTATTTATCGAATTCAAAATTTTACTCCGCTGTCTCGCCAGACTGTAACCTCTTTTCATCGCTTCAAAAGGAGAAAGTTCTTTCAATTGTTTACTCAAGATCGCCAGCCTGCTTTTTGATCTATCAAGGTTCTGCCGGAGAAGGTGTTCCAGTTTCAGAGATGTTTCATCGAGTCTTTGCCGGAAATTCTGTAAGATGAATTTGGGATGATATTGACTTAATTTATTCTCAAGATCGAGAAGAAGCAGTTTGTTGGAATTTATATTTTGTAAGGAAGATTGTCTAATTCGATTGGAAAAATCCTTAATTTTATGCAGGAGTTCTATCCTGTCCGGAACTGCGAGTTCAGCAGCAGCAGATGGAGTCGGTGCACGCAGATCTGCTGCAAAATCGGCGATCGTGAAATCGATTTCATGACCGACAGCGGAAATGAGCGGGATTTCGGAAGCAAATATGGTGCGTGCCAGCTGTTCATCATTAAAGCAGAAAAGGTCTTCCTGCGAACCTCCGCCGCGACCGATGATCAGAACATCGACATTTTTCTGCTCATTGAAAAATTCTATCCCATCGATAATTTCCGGTGCTGCTTTTTCTCCCTGTACAGTTGCCGGAAAAAGATAAATCTCACAGGGATATCTGCGGGAAATAACATTTTTGATATCCTGAAAAGCAGCCCCGGTTTCCGAAGTTACGACACCGACACTTTCCGGAAATTTGGGAATCGGTTTCTTATATTGCTCATCAAAAAGTCCTTCTTCCGAAAGTTTTTTCTTCAATTCTTCGAATTTGATCTGCAATTCCCCGATCCCGGAGGGCAGCATTTTTGTAACATTCAATTGGTAATTTCCCGCGCGTTCAAAAACCGAGATCTTTCCCAAACAAATGACTTTATCTCCGATTTTTGGCTGGAACTGCAAACGAACATTGGAACTGCGAAAAAATACACATCGTAATGAACTTTTCTCATCCTTCAAAGTAAAATAAATATGACCGGATGAGTGCCTGGTAAAATTAGCGATCTCTCCTTCCACATAAAGAGACGGAATATTCGTTTCAAGCACATTTTTCAGGTGCCGGTTCACTTCCGAAACCGTAAAAATATTTTCTTTGTTTTTCATAGAAATGTAACTCAAAGCTCCTGCTTTGAGACCTTTTTATTTTTGATGGACGACAAGGTTACTTTCACAAACAGGAATGTTTTTGTTACTCCTGCAATTCCAGTTCGATCCCTCCGAATAAACCGGCAGCCAGGTTATAAAGCAAACCAAGGATCAATCCACCGATAAATCCCAAAATCCCATACATGATGGGAAAGATAAAAATCCCGATAATACCGAAATTCATCACGGGAAAACTATCTTCCATTCCGGCAAAACCGGCTAAAGCGTTCATCCCGCTTATCATAAAACCAAAAAGCAAAGCAACGATTATTCCCATAAAAGCACCGATTATGCTTTGAATTACGGCGAGTGAAGTTACTCCTATTTTTCTTAATTTAACTGTCATGATTTTTTTCCTTCGTTCATGATTCTAAAAAATTCTGTAACTTTCTATCTTAAACCTTGTTAAGTCTTTTTGACTTACCAAGTTTTTTCAGTGCATATTTTCATTTAAAACTTCACAAATCTTGGAGGTTTGTTAAGTTTTCGATAATTCAAAACCTCTTTTTTTTAATTGTTCGAGCAACTTTTCCGGAGATGGTTGCCACTGCCCGATTTTCCTGCTGATATGTTCTGTCCAACTATAGTCGTCGAAAGTAAAAGTTTCTTTTCTATCTCCGACCAGTTTGACCATAAAATTCGCTCTTTTATAGTAATCCTGCGCCAGATATCCTTCATCCATTTCCTGCATCGCTTTATTGATTTGAGTTTCGCTCAGTTCAGGATATTCCTCTTCAAAAAAAGTAAAATCCATTGGATAACGAGGACGACAGGGCGGATCTTCTGCTGGAAATCCAACTGTTAATCCAACCAGCGGAAAGATCTTTTTAGGAAGTTTGAAATCTTCTGCAATTTTGTCCGCAAAATAAGGAACAGACCCAATATAACAAGTCCCAAGACCAAAACTTTCCGCAGCGATCACTATATTTTGAGCAAAGTAAGCCGCATCCTGGATTCCAAATATTAAGCAGGAAAGATCGTTCATCACGATTTTCCAATTTCTCTTTTCCATGATCTTTCCGATTTTATGAAGATCGATACAAATGAAAAAATACAGTGGTGCTTTGAACGGATGTTTCATCCTTTCCCGAGAAAGAAGAACGCTGTATACCTGATAAGCAAAAGCTGCCTGTTGTCCTGCTCTGACAATCGTTTTGATCATCTCAGCAGGAATTTCTTTCTCAGAATATTTCCTGATAGATTTATGATTCAGTAAAGTTTTAATCACCTCATTATGATATTTCTTTTTAGACATTTTTTCTCCCGGACACTTTTTATTTTTGAAACATTTCCACTCTTATATTCTGTCAAGAAATCGTTCAAATTTCTGAAAAATTATGTTATTGGAAATTATTTCTTGACTTTTATTTGTCTAAAAACCTTTTTATTCACTAGTTAAAATTTTATGTTTGGAGGTTAATATGAAAAGGACATTTATTCTTCTTCTTGTGATTTTAATATCTGATCTCTTATTTTCGCAGGTAATTTCTTTATGGCAGAATAGCAGGAATAGTTCCTATACGGAAAACGATCAAGTCTATATTCGTTGTGAAACAGCGGATCCGCAAATACTGAATACGGAGATCTATTATTCCAGCGGAACTGGTTGGAATTCAGGGAATATGGAAAACCTGCAAGGAATGACTTATCAGGCAATTGTTCCCATTGATCCTGAAGAAACGCTTTATTGCCGTTACAAAACAGAAGCTGATACGATTGTGCTGATGATGCCTGCTTTTATTCCGGATGATGATTTCCCGGCAGCAGTTTCCGAACTTGGTTTTGTCTCGGATGATGCTGTCGGAGACAACCTCGAAGGGGGAGAAAATCTCGATCTGACAGAGCAGTACTTCGGTTATTCCGATTCGAGGTTTTATGTTTCTATGACCAATAACGGAGGAGGTTTTCCGACCGATAACGGTGGTTGGATCCCGGATGAATTTTATTTCTATATTGGGGGGATTATTAATCCGGAAAATGTAATTCAAGACACAGTTCTGTATGGAATTGTCTATTGTAGTATTCCCTTTGTTATTGGTCCGGGGTTGTATAAAATCCATGGAGGTGAAATTGATCTGGAGACTATTGTGCCGATTGGTGAAATCGAAACCGAGATCGATGGAAACACCCTGGTCATGGCTTGTAATATCGATGATCTTGTAAATGATGAGGATTTTGGTGATTGGCCTAATTTCAGTAATTCTCTCGGCTATCAATGTATGACGAACCTGATAACTTTGCAGGGAGAAGTGGGATTGGCAGATGTTGAGCAAGCTTCGTTACAAAATATTGACCAATATGTTATCGAACCGTTCACCAATATTCTGCCCGAAATTTCTGATGCGAATTATCTGATTTTAGGTGGATCAACAACTGTAAATTGCACTTATTATGATCTGAATGCTCATTTCCCGATCATCGCAGAAGTGGAAACTTTTTCTGCAAACGGCAGCAGGGAAATTTACCAGATGATTCCGCTTTCCATCGATTATTCATCTCCGGTGAACTTCTTTGTGGAATTTCCGGAAATTGACTGGAATAACCTTGTAATCCGGTTCAGTG
This sequence comes from uncultured Candidatus Cloacimonadota bacterium, assembly GCA_964521025.1. Taxonomy (GTDB): domain Bacteria; phylum Cloacimonadota; class Cloacimonadia; order Cloacimonadales; family TCS61; genus DRTC01. The sequence goes on from CAZFPK010000007.1 coordinate 12,834, forward strand.
ATAACGGCTATGAATTCGTCGAAGAAACTTTGACTACTTCTGCAGATGAATTTGAAATTACTGCAAATCAAGTTTACTTGAGTAATTTTCCCAATCCTTTCAGAACCTCGACTAATATTTCTTTCAATTTTACATCAGAATACGAAGAGGACGCAGAGATAGAGATTTACAACATTAAAGGTCAGAAAGTAAGAACTTTGGAGTGCTTCAATTCTTTTGAAGCACAAGCGACGGAGTCGCTTTCCCACATAGCTTGGAACGGTAAAGATGAAGCAGGAAAACCTGTTTCAGCAGGGATTTATTTTTTAAAATTAAAAACCGACAAGAATTCGATCACCAGAAAAGCGATTTTAATAAGATGAAATATTGTTGAATTTTAGAAATTATTAATAGCTGGAAGAGAAGAAATAGTTTAACTAATGCTAATTTCTAACTGCTAATTGGCTAACCGCTAACATCTAAATAATGTTCATAGACTTTGCCAGGATAAAAGTGCAAGCTGGAAATGGCGGAAACGGCTGCGTTAGTTTTCGCAGGGAAAAGCATATTCCCAAAGGCGGTCCCGACGGCGGTGATGGAGGTAAAGGCGGAAATGTTATTGCGGTCGGAAATGAGAATGTCAACACTTTGATCGCTTACCGTTATGCAAAATTGTATAAAGCGGAAAAAGGCCGGAATGGAATGGGCAGCAATAAAACCGGAGCCAGCGGTAATGATGTTTTGCTGCAATTTCCTCTTGGAACCGAGATCTACGATATAACCGACGAGAAAAGAGAAAAGATCGCAGAATTAACAGACCATAATGAACAGGTCATAATTGCCGAAGGTGGTTTTGGCGGAAGAGGAAATACCCGCTTTAAAAGTGCGACCAACAAAGCCCCGCGATTTGCCAAACCGGGCGGGAATGGAGAGTTTTTTGAACTGGAACTGGTTCTGAAATTAATGGCTGATGTGGGACTCGTTGGATTTCCAAATGCGGGTAAATCTACTTTATTGAGTATTGTTTCCGATGCTCATCCCAAAATAGCAGATTATAAATTCACAACTCTCGAACCATCGTTGGGTGTCGTCAAAGTAAGCGATTATGAATCTTTCGTGATGGCTGATATTCCCGGTCTGATCGAAGGTGCTCATGAAGGAAAAGGTCTGGGAATCCGGTTTTTGCAGCATATCCAGAGAACAAAAGTTCTGCTTTTCCTGATCGATGTAAATTCCAACGATCCTTTCAATGATTATCAAATCTTGAAAAAAGAGCTTCATTTTTATGATCCGTACCTGGATAAAAAACCACATTTTATCGTCTTATCAAAAATAGATTCGATCGAAGATAAAGATAAATTTGAGTTAATTTCATTATTGAAGAATGAATTTGATAAAAAACTTCATGAACAGATTTTCCCTGTTTCTTCAATCTCAAGAGAAAATTTGTATGAATTGAAAAGAATTTTATTTAATATGATCGGCAAGTAGTACTGTAACTCAAAGCTCCTGCTTTGAGAATTTTCAAAAAAGAACTTACCCGGATAATGTCAGGCAACTGTCTGATCATGCTATTGTAACTCGAAGCTCCTGCTTTGAGAATCTTCTCAAACAAGAATGTTTGATCACAAAAAATATGGATAAAATAAAAGCCTGGCTGCAACTGCTTTCCGCCCCGGAAATCGGTAATGCCAAAGCCATAAAACTCGCTAAAACTCTGGGAGAACCGAAGGATTTCATCGGTTCCGAAAAACTGATCGATATTGAAACAATGACGGAAAATGCCAGAAACTTCCTTTCTGAAACTGAAGAACCCGAAGATTGGAATAAAATATCGGAATTGATAGAGGAATTCAGTATTAATTTCGTCTCGATCCTCGATGATAATTATCCCTCGATCCTGAAAAATATTTTTGTTCCTCCTCCCTTTCTGTTTTATCGCGGAACTCTGAAAAAAGAAGATTTCCGCAGGAGTTTATCCATTGTTGGAACAAGAAAGCCGACCAATTACGGCATGTTGATGACCAAACGGATCGGAGAAAAACTCTCGAAAGCAGGATTTACGATCATCAGCGGATTGGCGTACGGGATCGATACTCTGGCTCATATTTCCGCATTGGAAAATAACGGGAGAACATTTGCCGTGATGGGAACGGGCTGTGATCAGATCTATCCGTCTCGAAACCAGGAAATCGCTGAAAAAATCATCCGGAACGGCGCATTGCTCTCGGAATATCTTCCGGGTCAGAAAGCAGAGAAGTGGAATTTCCCAACCAGGAACCGAATCATCAGCGGATTAAGTTTGGGAAGTCTGATCATCGAAGGTTCAAAAAAAAGCGGCGCTCTTTTAACGGCAAAATTCGCTTTGGACCAGAATCGCGATGTGTTTGCTTTGCCGGGTGATATCAACAAGGAACAATCTGCCGGACCGAATTACCTGATAAAATTAGGTGCTAAAATCGTAACTTCCGCAAATGATATTTTAGAAGAGTATGATTTAGTTTTGGAACAGGAAGAAAAACCTCTGCCCAAACTTTCGGATAAAGAAGATAAAATCTACCAGGTATTAATACGGAATAAACCGGAAATCCTGTTCGATACTTTGATCCTGAAATCCGGATTGTCTGTCGGAGAATTGTCAACGGTGCTGCTTTCTCTCGAATTGAAAAATATGGTGAGGAAAGTTGCCGGGAATAAGATCATGCCGTTGTATTGAGAAAAAACCACAAAATAATTTTTTGTGTTGACACAGAGGGGTTACTAAAAAATACTAACTTATGAGTGGGTAAATCCTGAAAAGTTGTGATGCCAAAGGTGTCATAAGCATATTGTAAATATGCCAACTTCAGGGTCCACTCTCTTTTTTTATAGGTTACAAATGAATGTTTATTTTGACGAAAGTGGTGATCTTGGCTGGAAACTTGAAAAACCTTTCGGCAAAGGTGGATCAAGTAGATATTTAACAATTGCATTTTTGATAATTCCCGTAGAAAAAAAACATTTAACTAAAAGAATTGTAAAGAAAACTTACAAATTTGAAAAACGTAATCCTCGAATAGAGTTAAAAGGAAAAGATCTAACAAAAAAGGGAATTGCTTATTTTTCTAACAAAACAAAAATACTTTTACAAAATCATAAAGATATCAAAATCGTAACAATAACTGTAAAAAAGGAAAATGTTCTAAACCATATAAGAGAAGATTCAAATAAACTATATAATTATATGATAAATCTTGCATTACTTGATTGGATCAAGGATTTACAGATTGTAACTTTGATACCTGATCCAAGATCAATAAGAGTAGAAAGCAAAAATAGTATGCTGGATTATCTTAAAATTAAACTTTGGTTCTAAAAGACATCGAGCATTGAAATAAAAGAAGTTTTTCAAGAATCTCATAAAAATCTAAATCTGCAATTTGTTGATTTCATTGCTTATATTTTGTGGTCAAGGTATGAATTAAATCGAACAAAAGGTTATGATATTTTGAAATCTTGCATTGAGAATAAGTTTCTCTTTTTTTAAATATTTTAAAAATGCCAAACATAAAAACTAACGAACGAGAATTAGCAAGCAAAGTTGCTCAATGGTTCAACGAGCAGATAAAAAGAGGAAAATATCCTTTTACCTCGGCAAGTTGCGAAACCGGAATAAAAGTTGAGAAATCAACTTATTTTGGTGATTTGATAATTTGGGAAAACAGGGAAATAAATAAAGCGTTTTCTTATATTGAACTAAAACCACCTTATGGAAAAACAGAAAATATCGATAGATTCCGAAAAAAAGCAGTTCAATTAATAGTTAAAATTGCCTACACCTGGGATTTCCAATCTTTAAATGCTTACGAAATAAAAAATAATAAAATAAAATTAGAAGATAGTGAACCTCATTCGGTATTAACAAATATTGAAGATTGGAAAAGAGGAGATAAACAGGCAGAAATAAAAGCTTTTATCTCCAGAATTTGTGATGAGTTATTGAGCTTTTCCGAAAAAGGAAAGTTCCGAAAATTCAAACCGGAAAAACATTATTTTATCCGTTTCTTACGGAATGTTGTGGAAAAACTGATCCCTTTATTCGAACAATTTATCAGAGTTTTCCATAAACAAAAGGAATTTAAAAGTATAATTAATAAATTTGTTGCTGAACAGGGAATTGCCTATCCAAATGATGAAGATTTTTACAGATTAATTGCCAGCCAGCGGGTTTACGGACTTATTACAAAAATCATTTTTTACTTAACCATAAAAAGACATTTTACAGAACTACCGGATTTATATGCTGAAGATGAAAAAGACATTGAAGCGAATTTGAAATCTGCTTTTTCTCAAGCACGGGAAATTGACTGGCAGGCAGTTTTTGAAACTGATCCGATAGAAAACCTTGGAATTCCAAAAGAAGCATATTCTTCTTTGAATGAATTATTTTCTCATTTGAAAATCTATAATTTCGGAGCGTTACCGGAAGATGTTATCGGTGAATTATTTGAAGAGATCATCGATCCGAAAAGACGACACGAATTAGGACAATATTTTACGCGGGAAGACCTCGTTGATCTAATAATCGCAATTATTGTAAATGATAAAGATAAAATTTATGCAGACCCGACTTGCGGTTCGGGAACATTTCTGATCAGGTTGTATGATAGATTGCAATTCTTGAGCGGATACAGAATGAAGCACGAAGAAATTTTAAACAGGATTTGGGGAATCGATATTGGAAAATTTCCTGCTGAACTTTCCACGATAAATTTATTCAGACAATCTCCGAGTAATTTTGAAAATTTTCCCCGCATTATTCATAAAGATGTTTTTGAAATTGCTGTTGGACAGGAAATCGAATTTCCTCCGAATAATGTGAATTACAATCAGAGATACAACAAAGTCAAAATAAAAATTCCTGAATTTTATGGTCTTGTTGGGAACTTTCCTTATATCAGACAGGAATTGATTGAAAGAAATGTTAAAGGGTATAAACACACTCTTACCAAATTATTGGCTTATGAATACCTTGTAAGTTATCCGAAATTATTTAAAATAAATCATATTACTGATAAACAATTTGAAAATTTCTTAAATCAAACAGAAACAGAAAAAAAGAAAACTATAAATCATTGGTTAAAAAATAAATTTGTGGAATTAAAATTGTCGGGTCAGGCAGATATTTACACATATATTTTTATTCATACTGCAACCCTTTTAAGTAAAAACGGTTCATTTGCTATAATCACTTCCAATTCCTGGTTAGATGTCGCTTATGGTTCTGTTCTCAAAAATTTCTTTTTAGACTATTTCAAAATAAAAATGATCGTTGTTTCCTGGGCAGAACCCTGGTTTGATGATGCTGCCGTGAATACAGTGTTCACAGTTTTGGAAAAATGTGATGATGAAAAAGAACGAAATTGCAATCTTGTTCATTTTGTGAAACTAAAAAAGAAACTTGCTGAACTGATACCGGAAAGAAACCTGAAAATCGAATCCAGTAACCGCTGGAGACGGATTGATGGAATTGTAAACACTATCGAATCTGCTCAATATAAAGCTGATAAAATCGATGAAAAAATTTCTTCATTTGAAAATGAACAGATGAAGCTTAGAATTTTGAAGCAAAAAGAACTGGCAAAAGATTTAAAAGACAAAAGCGAATTCTCCAAATGGGGAAAATATCTGCGTGCACCGGATGTTTATTTTGAAATATTGGAAAAATGCAAAGATAAACTTGATAGTCTCAAAGATATTACAAAAAGCTGCCAACGTGGTAAAACATCTGGAATTACAGATTTCTTTTATTTGCAAAATGTAAATGATGAATTCACAAATATTTCAAAAAAATGGCGAGGTAAAATTGAAAAATGTTACTTGAAAAAAGTAATAAAATCACCAAAAGAAAGTAAAAGTATAGAAATAAAACAGGAAAATTTAAAATATTATTTATTTGTATGTAATAAAAGCAAAAATGAACTAAAAAAACTTAATCATTTTGGCGCTCTTACTTATATTGATTGGGGTGAAACTCAAAGAACTAAAAATAATATACTTTGGTCGGAAGTTCCCTCTGTGCAGGGAAGACAATATTGGTGGTCATTTGAAGTACGTGAACCATCAAAATTGTTATGGACCGAAATGTGCAATGATAATTTTAGAACGTTACATAATAGTAAAAAAGTAATAGAAAGCGATAAATTTTATAGAATTGATACTAAAGATAAAAAGCTTTCTGAGAATATTGGATACTATTTAAATTCAACTATTTGCTTTCTATTCCGAGAATTGAATTCGTTCATTTCATTAGGAGACGGTGTTATAAAAACACCTGTTTACGAATTACAGAATTTAGAAATTCCTAATACTATTAACAAATTCAAATACAAAAATGATAAATTATTATCTCGCAATATAGAAAAAATCTTTAAAGAAGTGAAACTCAAAGACCGTCAAGAACTTGACAAAGCAGTTCTGAAAGCACTCTCTTTGAATCCTGAAGAATACCTTCCTCGCATTTATGATGGACTTACCGAAATGGTGAAAGAGCGTCTTGAATTACCAAAAATGCGTAAGAAGAGGAAAAAACAGAAAGTTAAAATATCTTACGAAGAAGTTAAGAAATCCGTAATTAATGAAATAATCGAGAATAAGATAAAGAAGTTTCCGGAAGATTTTTATACGGATGCAAAGTTGGGTTCTGATTATGAAAGTGTGGAAACGGAAATTTATAATACCAGCGGGAAAGAACTTCACATCGATGAATTTATGCAGATTTGTACTTTAATTGATGAAGATAATGAAAAAATTTTTTCCACAACAAATTATTATGTTGCTCTTTTTGCAATAATTCATGCAAAACCTGATGTTCACAGATTGAAAATACCGAAAGATGAAAAGATCGTTAAAAAGATTTTGGAAAATTATAAAAATTACATTTCTCTGTTAAAAGACCATTTAGAAGCAAATGCCCAACAGAAACTCCATAGCTGGATCGAAGCAGAACAAATGGCAAAAGAGATTTTGGAAGATTTTGGATTGAAATTTTTGATATAAATTCGTGTATATTCGTGTTCATTTGTGGCTAAAAGGATTATTATGAAAAAAAGAAAAACTAAGATCACCAGGAACTATCTGATGTATCCGGAAGGATCGGTTTTGATCGAAACAGGAGAAACAAAAGTAATCTGCACGGCAACTGTTCAGGAAGGAGTTCCTCAATTTTTATCGGGAAAAGATCAAGGTTGGATAACCGCAGAATATGGAATGCTTCCGGGAAGTACAAATTCGAGAGTGAACAGAGAAGCAGCAAGAGGAAAGATCAGCGGCAGAACAGCCGAGATCCAGAGATTGATCGGTCGTTCGCTGCGTTCGGTAGTAGATCTCTTTTTTTTGGATGGCTACACGATCCAAATCGATTGTGATGTTATCCAGGCAGATGGCGGAACCAGAACCGCAGCCATAACCGGTGCTTGCGTTGCCTTGCATGATGCTTTTCTGAAAATGATGGAAAGTAACCAAATCGATCAGAATCCGTTAAAGGAACGGATTGCGGCTATTAGTGTCGGGATTGTAGAAGGAGAACCAGTTCTCGATCTTTCTTATGAACAGGATTCGCAGGCAGAAGTCGATATGAATGTAGTGATGACGGAATCAGGGAAATTTGTTGAAATCCAGGGAACAGCGGAAGAAAAACCGTTTTCTGAAGAGCAGTTGAAGATGATGTTGAAATTGGCAAAAAGAGGTATTGAACAGCTGATCAAGTATCAGAAGAGTCTTAAATAACTTTGCGAAAGTTATCTTCTCTGAAAATCTTGTAACAGAACTTTCGCAAAGTTTTGTTCTTGACACTATAATGCTGTTTCAGGAGAAAGTTCCCAAAAAATAATAGGGAAAAAGTATGTTCAAAAGAAGTAAACCAAAACCGATAAAAAGGAAATTGCCGGCAGTTCAAGGCTGGCTCGAAGCGATCCTGTTTGCTTTTGTGATCGTGTTTCCAATTAAAAATTATACATTGCAAAATTTCAAAATTCCATCTTCCTCGATGGAAAAAAGTCTTCTCATCGGTGATTATTTGATCGCCAATAAATGGAAATATTTTTTTACTGACCCGCAAAGGGAAGATATTGTAACTTTCAAAAGTCCCGCAGATCCGATCTATCCTCAGCCTTCCGAGAATTATGCACGGCTCGTTGGTCCTCTCTATTGGAATAAGGAAAAATGGGGTTTCAAATGGCAGGAAAAGAAAAATGTCGTGAAAAGGGTGATCGGTATTCCGGGAGATACTATTCAGATCAAGAATAAAAAAGTTTATATAAACGGTGCATTGTTCCAGCGGAAATATGAGCAATATGTCGATCCGAATAATCTCATCGGTAGAGAAAAGATCGAATGGAACAGCAAAGATCGGAAATTCAGGGGAAGCGATGTAAATTTCGGTGATTTTGACGGAAAAATAAGCGGAACGCGAGATAACATCGGTCCCTTCATTGTTCCTGAAGATGCTTATTTTGTGATGGGAGATAATCGCGATATGAGTCTGGACAGCCGTTATTGGGGATTTCTCAATAAAAACCTGATCACCGGAACACCTTCCTTGATCGTTTTTTCATCGGGAGAACCTCCAACCAAAGATGTCAGAACTTATATTTTGAAGCAGCGAGGACAGATCAAAGAAAAGTCCAGGGTTCGTTGGGAGAGAACTTTTAAGTTTATAAAATGATTCGGTTTATATGATTAACATTATCTGAGATTAAATTTATGGAAGAAATTGTAAATCCGCATGATAAATTCTTCAAGCAAGTGATGACCGACAAAGAGGTTGTTAAAGATTTCCCTACTAATTACCTGCCAAAAGAGATACGAAAAATAATAGATCCGGATAAAATTCAAATCGCCAAAGATAGTTTTGTCGAACCAGATATGCAGGAGACTTTTTCGGACATTCTTTATGAAGTGGAATTAGCAAAAAAACCAGCATTCATCTATTTTTTATTCGAACATAAGAGTTATCCTTATCCAAAAATAATTCCGCTGGTATTTTATCATGGCAGGAATAAATGGAATACCGGATTGAAATTGTCGGATATTATGCAGGAAATTCCTTATGAGTTAAAGAAATATGTTCCGGAATTTGAATATATTTTGCTCGATCTTTCAGAATATGAAGAGGAAGATATAGTCGGCGGAGTAAAACTAAAAATATTCGTAGAAATCATGAAATGTATTTTTCTGGGTAATTTCCCGGAAAAAGTTAAAGAATTGCTGCTTTTATTCGATAAGTTTGATAAAAATACTGATTTAATGGAATTTTAAGAACTTTTATTCTTTATATTATGAATGCCAAAGAAGATTTTACTTTACAAGATCTGAAAGGAATAGTGAAAGATATTTCTTATGAAAGAAGTGAGGAAATTATGACCATTGCAGAACGATTAAGACATGAAGGAATACATCAAGGATTATTGGAAGGAATCGAAGGAATGCTCGATATAAAATTCGGTGGACCAGGTTTAAGTTTGATGAACCGAATAAAAAAATTGTCCGATATCAAAAAGTTAGAAGAGATTAAAGAATTGTTAAGAAAGGCAAAAAGGATCGATGAAGTCCAGAAAAAATTAGTGAACTAAATTCATTTACAGAAAATCTTTGATAGATCATATTTACATCCACATTCCCTTTTGTTTGAGAAAATGTAATTACTGCTCATTTTATTCCATTGAATATTCTAACTCGCTGAAAGAAAAATATTTAAAATTTCTATTTCAAGAGATAAACCATTATAAACAGAAATTCGAGATAAAACCGACAACAATTTATTTTGGCGGTGGAACTCCTTCCTTACTTTCTGTCGAAGAAATAAATAGGATTTCATCAAAATTTGAAATCTCGAATGGTTGTGAAATCACGCTCGAAGCAAATCCAATCAATATCAGCAGGAAATTTGCGCATGAACTTTTCGATACTCCGATCAAGCGAATCAGTTTGGGAGTTCAGTCCTTTCTGGACAGAGAATTGAAATTGCTGGGAAGACTGCATGATGCGGACAAAATCCATTCTTCCTTCAATATTTTAAGAAAATCAGGATTCAAAAATCTTTCTCTCGATTTGATTTACGGACTTCCTTACCAGAAAAAAGAAGATGTCGAATTTTCCCTTGAAAAAATGATTGAACTTGAACCGGAACATGTTTCAACTTATTGTTTGAGTTTGGAAAAAAAGGTTCCTCTTTATCAGAAGAAATCAGAAATTCCTGGGGATGAAACTGTTTCCAGCTTTTATTTTTCAATTCGAGAAAAATTACTTTCTGCCGGATTCGAGCAGTATGAAATTTCCAATTTTGCAAAACCGGGATTTGCTTCCCAACATAATCTTTCTTATTGGAATGATGAAACTTATCTGGGATTTGGACCTGCTGCTGCCGGATACTTGAAATATTGTCATCCTGAGCGAAGCCGAAGGATTTTCAGATATACTAATCCGGCTGATCTGAAAAAGTATTTTGATACCATAAAAACTTCACAAATTTTGGGAAATTTGTTAAGTTTGGACAAAGATGAACATGAAAAGGAGTTCATTTTTCTTTCATTACGAAAAACAAAAGGAATGAATTTGAAACATTTTCGCACTAAATTCGGAGTAGATTTCATTCAGAAATATGAGAAAATAATTGCTAAATATTTAAAAATTAAATACCTGGGAATTGCTGGAGATTTTATCAGGTTAACTCCGCAAGCTTATTTTGTCTCGAATGAAATTTTTGCGGAGTTTGTGTGACGAAACCTTGAAAATGTTTCTTTCAATATTTTTCTCTTGCTTAACACTTTCAAGGTTGAAACTCTGAAATAATCAATATTGAGAAATTAAGAAAGAGATTTTTTCAAGTGCAAGAGGTGAGGTGTTTATGCAAAAAATCCATTATCCATTTACCGCCATTGTCGGGCAGGAAGAACTGCTGCTCGGAATAATCCTGAACATCATCAATCCCAAATTGGGCGGCTTGCTGATCAAAGGTGTCAAAGGTTCGGGAAAAAGCACAGCAGTTTATGCGATGACCGATATTATCCCGGAAATCGAAGTTTTGAAAGATTGTAAATTCAATTGTGATCCGCAAAAACCTGAATATTGGTGTAAAGATTGCCGGGAAAAATATTCTGAAGATAAGAAGGAAGTCATCTCTAAAAAAATCGAAAATGTTTCGATTCCGTTGAGCATCACCGAAGATCGACTTCTGGGAAATGTCGATGTCGAACTGCTCTTGAAGGAAGGAAAACACAAATTTATTCCCGGACTTCTGGCAAAAGCACATCGCCAGATACTATACATCGATGAAGTTAATTTGCTGCCTGATCACATTGTCGATGATATTCTCGATGTTTCGGCAATGGGCTGGAATCGCATCGAGCGTGAAGGATTTTCCATTTCCCATCCCTCGAAGTTTCTTTTAATTGGAACGATGAATCCGGAAGAGGGTGAATTACGACCGCAAATCCTGGATAGATTTCCGCTTTCTGTAGAAATTGGTTCGGTTTCCAACGAGGAATTCAGGAAGGAGATCATCAAACGCAATCTTGCCTTTGAAAAGGATTCAGCAAAGTTCCGGGAGCAATTCCAACAAGAAACAGAAAACCTGGAAAACTTCATCAAGTTAGGAAGAACAATTCTGGAAGAAGTCGAAGTGAAACCGGAATTTTATGATCTGGTCGTGAAATTCTGTGCAGAGAACAAGGTCGATGGTCATCGAGCCGATATCGGGATCATCAAAACAGCCGGAACACACGCTGCTTTCGAGATGAAGAAAAAGGTAGAACTGCGTCATTTAAGGCAGGCAGCAAAGTTCATTCTCGGACATCGCACGCGGGAAGGCGGACTTTCCAAACCGCTGACTAAAGCAGAGATCGATGAATTTTTTGATAAACTGAAAGATGAGGAATTTCCTAAAAAAACAGAGAAAAAAACTACTGAGATAAATAAAAATATCAATCTATTTTCCGAAGGAGGTTTGATCCAACAGGAAAAAAAATGATTCGGGCTTTGGCTGATGCTGTGAATTGGCTCGAATCCCAAAGTCCTGAAAATTTAGAGTCCGAAATGCCCAAACTTCCGGTCAGGTTTGCTGAAGATGAGGAGTTATCAGAAGCAGAGATTGCTGTTTTGCAGGAAATGTTGAGCGTATTTAAAAGGTTTAACAAACCAAAAAGGAATATTTTGCTCCTGAAAGGTCTGCTGAACCTTTTCTCAAATCCCGAAACTGAAATCCAAGTTCCAATGTCGGAAAGCGGAATGGGAAAATCATTGTTTATGTTTGATGAAAAGATGTCGATCAAACAAATGATGGAATTTGTGATGAAATTTGTCAGGAATAAAGATGTAAAAACATCCAAAAAGAATTTACCAAAATATCGGACAGTCATTAAAAAAGAACATTCGATAAAAAAAGAGAAATCCAAATTTTCCATCGACACCAAAGACCTGCAGAAAATACGAATGAATTTTGCCAAAAGGGAAAAAACAAAACATTCTGTAAAAGGAAAAAACAATCTCTCTCTTGATAAAGGCAGGATCATCAGGTTTTCCAAAGATAAAACAGGAAATATCGCGATCACTCCAACTATCTTTAATGCGCTCCAAAATGGGAATTATTCTCTGCAGGAAAAGAAATTCAATATCCAAACTAAAAATTTTCTGTATCCGAAATACGAAGAAAATGTAGTCTATAATATTATGCTCGTGCTGGATACGAGTAAATCGATTTCGTGGGTCATTCCGCATATTGAAAAGTTTGTTTCTTATATAACTTCCAATGTTTCCAATTCAAGGGACAAATTGGGTTTGATCACTTTTAATAACGATCTCGCTCAAATTTACCATTATCCCACTTTGAATGTGAAGCAGGTTATCGGCACGATCAACAAGATGGAAGTTAAAGGTCAAACTCCCCTGGGAGAGGGATTAAATCTGGCTTTGCAGGTTTTTTCCAAAACCAAATATAGAATTCCCGGTATGAAAAACCTGCTGATCTTGATCTCGGACTGCTTTCCCGAACCTCTGGAGGGCGGTCATAAAGACCTTCTGGATGAACCTTCCTACAAACTGGTTTTATCAGCAGCGGAAAAAATCCGCGATGAAAAACTTGGTTTTATTATCATTAATCCTTCTGCTGAAAAAGAAGAGAAAATGACTTGGAACAAAAAATTGATAGAGAAGATAATCGCAATTTCCAAAGCAAAATATATCGAAGTTAATCCCAGAATGAAATTAAATCTTTTTCAGGGAGAAAGGGCTTTTATTGACGAGGATAAATTGAATGAATTTTTTGATACAGTAAATGAAGTGAAGATGAAGATGTAAAAATAACTTCGGAATGTTCAGATTTATCTGATCTTCCGAATGTCGTCTATCTATAATATGATGAATTAACATCGGAATGAGCGAAGCTTTCCGAAGGAAGGATGAATGTTCTTCCGATTGTTTGAGAGAAGCCAATCCCAACATTCCGAAGATTCGACTTCGTCGAAACATTCGGAAGTTTCAGAAAAAGGAAAAAAAATGAAATATATCATAATTTCACTAATATTATTAATAACCATTTCAGTCTCTGCTGAAATCATGATACCGATGGATAGTTTTTCTCAAACCAACCATCTGAAAGCGTACGGAGTTGCTTTTGAAGCATTAAAAAAGCAGATCGTTGTCAAATGGCTTCTTAACTATCGCGGCGGTTCCTGGTTATTCCCCGATTATCCGGAATTGGAAAACCTGTGTAATATTCGAGGAGTCAGTTATGAAATAATTTCATCAGCAGAAGTTGTGAACATTATGAGCGAAATCGAAGCAGCCAACATGGATATTGTGGTTCTGGAAAAAGAACCGAAGATAGCGGTTTATGTTCCTCCGAATCGACAACCCTGGGACGATGCCGTAACACTTGCTCTAACTTATGCTCAAATAGAATACGAGACTTTATTCGACGAAGAAGTACTTTCCGGAAAACTCGAGGAATACGACTGGCTGCATCTTCACCATGAAGATTTTACCGGGCAGTATGGGAAATTTTATGCTGCTTATCGTAATACCAATTGGTATAAAGAAGATGTCAGGATCAACGAAGAATTAGCTTATGATCTCGGTTATAAGAAAGTCTGGAAGATGAAGCATGCAGTTGTTGAGAAAATCCGTAAATATGTAAAGAATGGCGGATTTCTTTTTGCTATGTGTGCGGCTTGCGATACTTACGATATCGCGCAGGCAGCCGTCAATGTAGATATCTGCGAACCGGTTTTTGATGGAGACAGGAAAGAACCGAACTACGAAGCCAAACTCGATTTTGACAGGACTTTTGCCTTCGAGAATTTTACCCTTATTCCTAATCCGTATGTTTATGAATTTTCCAGTATAGATGCCAGCGATTATGCCAAATTGCGAGGACCGGAACAGGATTTTTTCCAGTTATTCGATTTTTCAGCAAAATACGATCCTGTTCCCACCATGCTGACTCAATGCCATCAAAATGTTGTGAACGGATTCCTCGGACAAACAACTTCCTTTCATAAAGAATTTGTGAAGAAAAGCGTGATTGTTCTTGGCGAATCACCGGGAGTTAATGAAGTTAAATACTTACACGGCAATTTCGGGAAAGGAACTTTCACCTTTTACGGCGGACACGATCCGGAAGATTATCAGCATAAAATAGGCGACCCGGAAACAGTTCTCGATCTACATAAGAATTCTCCCGGTTACCGCTTGATCCTGAATAATATTTTGTTTCCGGCGGCGGAGAAGAAGAAGTTGAAGACTTGAAAAAGGGACAAGTTGAAAGGTGCAAGGAACAAGGAACTTGGAGAAAGGAAACGAGAATATAGAGAAAAGAGTACAGAAAAATCCATCGTTCCTAACCTCCTGTTTAGGAAAGTAAAAACGCTATTTTGTGCTGTATTTAATCCTATTTCAGATCACATAAATTCTTTTTTGTGTTTTGGTGTCTTGGTGGTGAGATAATTCCGTAACTCATTACTTTTCTTAAACTTAAAAAATTCTGGACAAGACAAGCCCGATTTTCTTTTTGACACAATAATTTGGGAATTGGGAGAAGTAATGGAAAAAAACGATGAAATGATCGGGGAAAAAGAAAAAGATCCTGAAAAGTTAAAAAATATAATGGAAGGATCTGAAATGATTGAAAAAACAGATGAAATCAAATCAGAAGATGTTGAAAAGGCGGAAAAAGAAATGCCGGAACCTTCCACCACCAACGAAAATGTCGATTTTGCTCAAATGCTTGAAGACTCACTTTTAAATATACCTCAATTGCAGGTTGGAGATAAAATCGAAGGTGAAATCCTGAATATAACAGATTCATATATTTTTATCTCCATTGGCGGGAAAAGAGATGCTTATGCCGAAAAAGCCGACTATCTGGATAAATCAGGCAAAATACCTTTCAAAGTCGGGGACAATCTTTCCGGTTATGTAACAAAATATACGGAAACAGAAACATTGATCTCAAAAAGCCTGGTTTCAGTGAATAAAAGGATCTTAAGAGAAGCATTCGAAGAAAAAATTCCTGTAAACGGTAAAATAGTTTCTCTGGTTAATAGAGGATATTTGGTCGATATCTCGGGTGTAAGAGCATTTTGCCCGATGTCGCATATCGATAATAAATTCGTTAAAGATCCTAAAGAATATTTAGGTCAAAGTCTTGATTTTATCATTAAAGAGTTTAAAGAGAATGGTCGGAATATTGTTGTTTCCCGGAAGGTCATTCTCGATGAAGAAAAGAATAAACTCAAGAATGAGACCTTGAGTAAAATCGAGTTAGATTCAGTTGTAAAAGGGAAAGTAACGAGATTAACTAATTTCGGAGCATTTATCGATTTAGGTGGGATCGAAGGTCTGCTTCATATTTCCCAGTTCTCCTGGGCAAGAGTCGAGTCACCATCGGAGATTTTGAATATAGGCGACGAGATTGAAGCAAAAATAATTAATATTAAAGGTGAGAAGATTTCCCTCAGTTTGAAAGCTCTGGTAGAAAATCCTTTTGAACAGGCTTTGGATGAATTAAAGGAAGGAGATGCAGTTTCCTGTCGTGTTCTCCGAAATCAGCCGTTCGGCTCTTTTGTCGAGATCATACCGGGAGTGGAGGGATTAATTCCGATTTCTGAACTTGCTCTTGGAAGAAGAGTTAATAATCCTTCAGAAATTGTTTCCGAAGGTGATTTCGTGGAAGCTCAAATAATGAGAATAAATCACGAAAGGAAAAAGATTTCTCTTTCTTTGAAAGCTTTGCAGCCGGATCCCTGGGATGATATCGAAGAGATAATCGCAGAAAATGATATCATTACCGGGAAAATAGAGAATGTAGTAAATTTCGGAGTCTTTATCAAGATCAAAGATGGAGTCGATGGTTTGCTTCCTTCATCTAAGATAAAACTGGCAAATTTGAAATTGGATAAGACCAATATTGGAGAGGAACTGAAAGTTCGAGTAGTCAGGATCGATCGAGAAAAGAAAAGAATTTCTTTGGAGCCGACAAATCTGCCGGAATCTGCAGTCGAAGCAAAGGACGATTGGCATAAATATAAAAGACAAAAAAAGAAAAAAGAAGTGATCAACGACGAAAGCCCTTTTGCTCATTTATAAGATGTGATTTTATTTGAGAAGTCTTAGAAACTTAACAAGTTTCAAAAACTTGTTAAGTTTTCACATACTCATTTGGTATCTTCAATCCTTCTTTCTCACAAAAAGCAAAAAATAACTTTTTATACCATTTTACTGCTTGATAAAACTCATACCAGTAAGATTTTTCAAAATTGTCCGAAAGTATAGCGCTCTCAACTTTTCTCTGCTCAAATTTCTTTTTTTCAAAATTAGAAAAAGCCTGCTCTAACCAGTGAATTTCATTATATTGGAGAGCCAAGTCTGATTCATTGAATAAACCAAGTTCAGCAATAATTTTCCGCCAGTTTTTGATTCTCTTCTTATCATTTCCCTTTTTTAAAAGAGTATTATCTAATTTTTCAAATTCCTGGAAATCCAGGTCATCATCTTTAAATTCAGTATGTTTTCCCAGAAAATCCTCCAGATGTTCTTTGATTTTTTCAAAAGCATTCCTGAACCGAACGGGATTATCATTTTCAGAAATTTTTATTGCTTCCGAAAATTGATCGCTATAATCATATTTATAAGACCATATCAGGTAAGGTAGATCAGGATATTCCAGCGCTTGTCCATGACCATAAGCAGGCATCCCGGAATCTAATAGTTTATCGAATTTACTTTTATAGAACCATTTCAGGATTTTCGAGATTTTATGTGTGAACACTCCGGCAATTTTTGTCTTTGTCCTGATTTCCCTGATATCATTGACTTTGCTTAGCAAACCGGAAAATCCCTGATGTGAAAATGTATCAGCATAAGGATGCAGAACCATCCCGAATTTCACAAGGTTATTTTCCTTTTTTGCTTCTTCCAAAATCTTCAAGATTACAGGTGATTCCTCTTTACAGCGCAATTTTTTCACGAAACTATTCCCATCACAACCCGGCACAAAATGAAAAGCACAGGTATTATTGGTCATTGCTGAAAAATTGAAAGTTTTGATCTTAAAATAAGAGTGACAGGTCGCCATATTAAAAAAAGCAGATTTATTATCGATAATGTCATGTTCAATATGGTTTATATTTCCCCGGTAAACAATATGGTTTATTTTGGAATCATCGACAAATTGGGAAGAATGAGCAATAATTTGAGCAGCTTCTTTTTGGAAACCAACTGCTCGAGCATATGCCAAAACTGCGTAATAATGCGCGTCTTTTTTCATTTCCGCTCCATCTCTTTATTCAGATTTTCGATTCCTTTCTTAAATCCCAGGAAAGCGGTAACAGAAACAACTCCGGCCAAAATTAAGTGCAATAATAATCTGACAGGTTTTTTCATATTAAATCACCCGCGAAACGCACGAAAAAACGCGAATAAAATTATTTTTCTGATTCCTTTTTCTCCAATCGACCAATTACTAATGACCCAATGACCAGGGACCAATGGCTATTCTTCTACTTCATCTTCTTCCTCATGCTGAAAAAGGTCGTGGAATCTTTCTTTGCACAAACTGAAATGTTCTTTACAATACGGGCATTTTTTGATGATAAAAATTATCAAACCGATAACTCCAAAAAAAAACAACCAGCCGCAAAATTTTTTCATTTGTTTCCTCCGAAAATTCTTATTCTTTTTTTACTAATCTAAATTGAATTGGGATAGGATTATTGTCAAATAAAAGTTCTAAAACAATTTTTCCCAGCATGGATGATAATTAATTTCAAGTATTTTGTTATAAAGTCAGGGTAATTTTTGTGATATGTAACACAAAGTAAGGGTAAATTGAAAATCTTTATGAAACTTTTTTTAGATATTTTTAGAGAGAAATTTCATAAGATTGTATTAAGCCTTCGACCAGAGTGAAAGCCGATTTCCGTTAGGATCTTTAAAAGTTCCTACAAATCCGTGTCCTCCTTCGATCTCCTTTTTCCAATGAACGATTTTTCCACCGGCAGCAGCGATTTCTTCCAGTTTTTGATTGATATCATCGACAGCAATTACCAGATTAATCCCTTCTTCAGCAGGTTTGTAGGAAGGTTCGAATCCACCGCTAATGATTCCGTCGGTGAAAAAAGCATAGTTTTTATCAGGAAAAACATTAACCTTCCAGTTGAATAATTTAGAATAGAATTTTTCTGTTTTCGTCAAATCCTGATCCGGGATTTCGATGTGACAGAACGCGTTTGTTTTTATTTTTTGGCATGATTTTTTTCCTTTATCTATTTTGGTTATCTTATTGAATTTCAGTTTAATATTTATTGATTCAATATCTTGATTTCCGCATTTCTGCTAATTCTTCCAAAACCGTATTCCCTTTTTCATTTTTTATCATTCTGAAAAACCGATGATTTTTGATTTTGATTTGTTTCTTCCCCTTTCTACCTGTAACAAAATCCTTTTCATTTTTAATTATTGGTTTTTTAGAAACTTATTCAAATTGTGGTTTTCCATATTGAAACTCTAATATTTTATCTGTGTTTATCTGCGAAAATCCGTGAGCAAGATATTCTTTTTCACAGTTTACAAATCTATGCTACATCTCAAACTTCACATTCAACTGCCGGACTGCAAGAGTATCATCGACTCTTTTCACAGGAGTTTGGCAGGGAGCATTTTTCAGGATTTCCGGATTTTCTTCACTTTCTTCAGCAATTTCGATCATGGCAGTAATAAATTCATCGAGAGTTTCTTTGCTTTCGGTTTCGGTTGGTTCGATCATCATAGCCTCCGGAACAATGAGCGGGAAATAGATAGTAGGTGCGTGAAAACCTTTATCCAGGATGCGTTTAGCAACATCGAGAGTTTTCACGCCTGTTTTTTCCTTCTGCCATTTACTGCTGGCAATGAATTCGTGCATGCAGAAAATATCTTTATAAGGAATATAGTAATGATTTTCCAGTTTTTTTATCAGATAATTGGCATTGATGACCGCATTTTCAGTAACTCTTTTCAAACCTTTCGAACCCAACATCTTAATATAAATATAAGCCCGGACATTGACGGCAAAATTCCCAAAAAAGGAATGAACTTTGCCGATAGAAGTTTCTTTATGAGAATCATCTAAATAATATTTACCTTCTTTTTTGGCAATCATTGGAACGGGTAAAAATTTTTCCAAATCTTCCCGAACACCGATCGGACCTGAACCCGGACCTCCTCCTCCATGCGGAGTAGAAAAGGTTTTATGCAGATTGTAGTGCATAATATCGAAGCCGATTTCTCCCGGTTTTATGTAACCAAGTAAAGCATTAAAATTCGCTCCATCAAGGTACATCAAGCCGTCAACGCTGTGAATCAGTTCGGAAATTTCTTCGATTTGAGTTTCGAAAATCCCGAGTGTGTTGGGATTGGTCAGCATAAAACCGGCAACTTCTTCATCGATATGAGCCTTCAAATCCTCGATATCGACCATTCCCTTTTCATTGGATTTGATCTCAGTCATTTTATAACCGCCAAGAGATACTGTTGCCGGATTAGTACCGTGAGCAGAATCCGGAAGAATGATTTTTTTCTTATGAGAGTTCCCTTTTGCATCATGATAAGCACGCATTATTTTCAGTCCGGTAAATTCTCCATGTGCTCCGGCAACCGGCTGCAGAGTGACATTGGAAAATCCGGCGATTTCTGCTAAATCCTGCTGCAATTCGTATAAAATTTGAAGAACCCCCTGAACAGTATCTTCGTCTTGAAAAGGATGCAAATTCAGAATTCCTTTATTCCTGACCAGAGTTTCATTTATCTTTGGATTATATTTCATGGTGCAGGAACCAAGCGGATAAAATCCTTTTTCGATACAGTAATTCATTTGTGAAAGTTCGAGGAAATGCCGCATCACATCGAGTTCACTGACTTCCGGGAGTTTTGCATCTTCTTTTCTTAAAAATTTATTTTGTATGCAATCCTGCAGTTTTAGGTCAACATCATTTTTGGGAAGCGTGTAACCTTTCCTCCCTGCTGAATTTTTTTCGAATATTGTTTTTGGCATTGATTCTCCTTGTTTCCATATAATCCCCCTGAAAAGGGGGAATAAAAGGGGTTATCCAATTTCTTTCTCTCGAATCTTGACTTGTTTTTTCAAATCTTCATAAACTTCTTCGAGATTATCCATAACATCATGATTCGAGTATCTTATAATTTTAATTCCAGTTTTGTTTATATTTTCAGTTCTTTGTTTGTCATATTCTATTTGTTTATTATGGCTTTCGCCATCGATTTCGATTCCTAATAAAAGTTTCGAGCAATAAAAATCCAGAATATAATTTAAGATAGGTTTTTGCTTGAGAAATTTATAATTCATTAACTGCTTGTTTCTTAAAAGATTATGCCACAAAGTTGCTTCCGCGTAGGTCATATTTTTTTCTGTTTTCTCTTGCTTTATCTTTTAAGGATGTATTGTAAGGTTGATATTTCAATTTTAAAACCCCTCTTAATCTCCCCTTTTCAGGGGAGAAACTTACAAGGAAATCATCTTTGGAGTTGTTTCAATTCTTTAACAAAATGCTCGAGCTCCTCTTTCCTCTTTTTCTCCGTAACTGCGATCAGCAACATATTTTCATAACCGAATTGTTTCAAATCTACTCCGGCAAAAATATTTTTCGATTTTAGTTTTTGAATTATTTTGCGAGTAGGTATTGGAGTTTTGATCGCAAATTCCTTGAAAAACGGAGCGTCGAATGCTAATAAAAAACCGTCGATTTGACAGATCTTTTTTGCCAGATAGTGGGCTTTAGTAGTAGATTGTTCCGCAACTTCCAGCAAACCCTGTTTTCCCAGCAAGCACATATAAACAGTCGCAGCCAGGTTGCATAATGCCTGATTGGAACAGATGTTGGAGGTTGCTTTTTCACGACGGATGTGCTGTTCTCTTGCCTGCAAAGTCAAAGAATACGCTTTTTTCCCATCTGCATCGAGTGTTGCTCCGACAATTCTGCCCGGCATAGTTCGAGCCAGTGAAAGGTTAGCTGCCAGAAATCCGAACAAAGGTCCGCCGAAACTCTGGAAATTTCCTAAAGATTGTCCTTCGCCCACAACTATATCTGCTTTATATTCGGATGGAGAATTCAAAACCGGAAGAGAAAGCGGATCGACGCAGGCGATGAAAAGTGCTTTTCTACTGGAATGGATTATCGGTTCGATTGTAAACACATCTTCCAGATTCCCAAAAAAATTAGGAGTTTGAATGAGGACACAAGCAGTTTCATCATCGATATTTTCCTTTAAAACTTCGCTATCGAGAAGACCGTTTTTTTCAGGAATAATAATCAGTTCGATTTCGATTCCCTCCGTATATGCTTTGATAACTTGCAAATAGAGCGGATTTATCGTTCCCGAAATGATTACCTTGAATTTCCTGGTTTTGCGAACTGCCATCAGGATCGCTTCGGCAGCAGCAGTTGCTCCGTCATACATACCGGCATTGGAAATCTCCATTCCCGTCAATTCGCAGATCAAAGTCTGGTATTCATAAATATACTGCAAAGTTCCCTGGCTAACTTCTGCCTGATAAGGAGTGTAAGCAGTCAGAAATTCAGGTCGGGAAATGATGTTGTCAACTGCTGCCGGGATGAAATGGTCATAAACTCCTACTCCAAGAAAGGAGCTTACATCATCGGTAGAGATATTTTTAGAAGCGAGTTTCTGAATTCTATTTGTTATTTCTAATTCAGACAGAGGATTTTCCAAACAGCATGGTTCTTTATGGATAAATTTAGCGGGAATATCTTTTAGTAAATCCACGAATTTTTCCACTCCAATTGTTTCTAACATTTCCTTTCGCTGCTGGTCGGTATTGGAAATAAAAGGCATTTTACTTCTCCCTTTTTTGAAATTGGTTTTAGGAAAATTTTTTATGATTTTGTGTCAAATGGAAAAGGGAGGATTTATTTTTGAATTTATAATATGTTAACATTTCACACTTCAATGGTATTTGCGTTAAGTCATATTAATAACCTCATAGAGGTTATATGTTTGTAATAAAATGCGTTAACATTTGGTTTAAACTTTTTCATCATTTGCAGGTTTATGATGTCGCTTCGACGAAGATTATGTATCATCTTTATCAATTGCCAAATGCTAACGCAATTTATTACAATGATTGCACTGCTACGCAGTTTATATAGATATCAAATTGAATAAATCCAAGTGGGAAATGTTAGTAATATGTATTACACTTACTTCAAACTCGAAGCAACCGACAAAATTCCCATCAAAACCAAAAGCACTAAAGTTACTTTCCGGAAATGTTTCTCCTTGATCTTTTTGGAAAAAACATTTCCCATGATCACACCGATCATTAAAGCAGGAAAAAATGAAAGCGAGTAGTTCAGAACTTGTTCTGAAATCAATCCATGATAAATATAAACCGGAATCGTAAAAATATTCAAAACAAAAAAATATACTGCCAGATTTGCTCTGAAAACCTGTTTGTTCACACCTTGATTGGAAAGAAAAATAATTGCCGGAGGTCCTCCGATAGAAACACTTCCACTCAAAATTCCGCTGACAATTCCAATCGGGATCATTGAGATTTTTTCGTGTTTGATTTTCCTGCGAAATCCAAAAAATAATAGCAATCCGAAGATAACGATGAAAATGCCAATGAAAAGTTTGATCAGATTATCGTTAAGAGTAACAAGGAAATAAGCACCGATGGGAACTCCGATAATTCCGCAGACAATCAATACCCAGATCCGTTTCAAATCGAATGCTTTTCGAGCAGATAGGAAAACTGCAACATTGATTACGATTGAATATAAAACTAAAACCGGAACTGCTGTTTTGGGAGAGAAAAGAAGCGTGAGTAATGGCAGAGAAAGAATCGAAAAGCCGAAACCTGTGAAGCCCTGCAGTATTGCGGAGATGAAGATGATGAGGGAAACGATGAGAAGAAAATCAAATTCCATATTTTTAATACAATCTTTGAATCAAATTTGGTGGATTTGCTTCGTAATTAAACTGAAGCGAAGATAAGACCGACAACTTCCATAATCCTCGATTCATCCCGAATGCTTTAGGGACGAATCAAGTCTCGCTAAATTTATCAGATAACACCCAACAACCAATTATGCAGATCGATCATCTTCACGAAAATCTCAAAACACCAATCCAAAAAATCTTCCGAATAAAATTCCTCGATTATGGGAAATTCTTTTCCAGCCCAGAATCCGTTATAAAGTAGAAATTCAGCATTTTTATGATCTTTATCAAATCCGCGAGGTACTTTTTTGTAGTGTTTTCCGCCAAGTTGAAAATCCTGTTTCTGAAGTTTGTCGATGATATTTCTTAATTCATCACCTTTTTTTTCATCCACAACCGTTTTCCTGAAATTGTCGCGGATATCAGCCGGAAACATATACAAGCCGCTTCCGATGAAAATCCTGTCCTTTTCAATCTGCAGGTAAAATCCCGGACATTCCAGTTTTTTGCGGTGACCTTCCCAGAATAAAATTCCCAGATGTGTTTTGAATGGTCGTTTATCAGGGCTGAAGCGAATATCACGATAAATGCGGAAAATGGATTTATCGGTTTTAGGAATTGCCCGGATTTCCGGAGAAATGGACTGCAGCCTTTCTCCTAAATCGACAACGAAATTGCGAGCAGGTTTCATCACAAATTCTTCAAAATCCGGTTTGTGATCTGTGAACCATTCTTTGGAGTTGTTGTCTGATAAATCCTGATAAAATTTTATCGTGTTTTTGGAAAATCCTTTGAAATTTTTCATTTTTCTTCCTTTCAGTATCACCACCGTCCGGGTGGTTAATTTACCTCTCAGTAGCCCCGTCATCTCGATGGTTTTTGTTTGCAACTCAACCGTTCGACAGATCGAGTTCCCATCGGGAAGATGGGGTTACAGATCACAACTTTACTAACTCAAACTTCTCGCCATCAAACAGACCTTTATCACTCAATTTGATCTTTGGAATAACGAGCAGAGACATAAATGACAAAGTCATAAATGGTGACAAGAGTTTTGTGCCGTATTCTTTCACTTTTTTATCGAGTTCAGAATATTTTTCAGCGACAATATCGTAACTCTCATCCGAGATAATTCCCGCAATCGGTAAAGGTAGAATCATTTCTTCATTTTCGGATACAACACAAATCCCGCCTTTATTCTCGATGATCAAATTGACTGCTTTTTTGAGCATTTCATCGGAAGTTCCGACCGCAATGATATTATGAGAATCATGAGCGATACTGGAAGCGATCGCTCCTTTTTTCAAACTAAAATTCCTGATGAAACCGACTGCCGGTTTCGTATGTTGATAACGATTTATTACTGTTATTTTGAGAATATCTCTTTGCACATCAGAAACAATATTTCCATTTTTTTCTTTTGGAGTTTCCATCGAAAGATTTGTAATTAATTGTCCATCCAATGCTTCGATGACTTTGATCTTTTCTTTTTTGGATGGAAGGGAAAAATCTGTTAAAGTTTTCTTTTCTACTTTGAAGTTATTGATGATTTTTGCTTTTTTTTGGGGAATTGAAGTCTGTCCATTTTCCGCAGCCAATTCACCTTTAATATAAGTTTTCAAAATATCTAATTCTCTCAAATTATCAACGATCAGTAAATCCGCATCATCACCTTCCTGCAATAATCCGACATCGAGATTGTAATGCTTGACCGGATTCACACAAGCAGCCTGCAGAACTTTCACCAAATCAAAACCTTTGGCAATTGCCCGTTTCACCAAGTCGTTGATATGACCTTTGAGCAGATCATCAGGATGTTTGTCATCGCTGCAGAACATACATTTTTCAGGATATTTATTGATAAGCGGAATTAAATCATCATAGTTTTTTGCAGCAGAACCTTCCCGGATCAGAATTTTCATTCCAAGTTTTATTTTTTCCTCCGCTTCTTGATAAGAAAAACATTCGTGGTCTGTTGAAATTCCGGCTGAAATGTATTTTCTTAAATCTTTTCCTTTCAATCCGGGTGCATGCCCGTCGATTGGTTTTCCCAGATTATGCGCAGAATTTATTTTCTCTAAAACTTCCAGATCATCATTTATTACTCCCGGAAAATTCATCATTTCGGAAAGATATTTTATCTCTTTCATTTCCAGAAGTCCTTCAATTTTTTGCGCACCCAGAACTGCTCCGGAAGTTTCAAATTCTGTTGCCGGAACGCAGGAAGGCGCTCCAAAAAAGAACTTGAAGGGAACTTTATCAGCATCTTCCAGCATGAATTTTACACCATCGATTCCCATTACATTGGCAATCTCATGCGGATCGGAAACAGTCGCGATTGTTCCATTAGTTACAGCAATTCTGGAGAATTCGGAAGGAGTCAGCATCGAGCTTTCGATGTGAATGTGAGCATCGATAAAACCAGGAAGGATGTAGTTTTTGTAGTTTTTTTTATCTTCTTGGATTTTTGTTATTTTTCCGCTGGTTACTGATATTGTTCCGGGAAATATCCTTGAGTTTAGAACATCGACAATATTTCCTGAAATCGAAAAATTGTTTAAATCCATCATTCTATCCTGTCTGTTTCCTTTCTTCCGAAGCTTTCTTTCACTTGCTCTGACATTAAAATTCGGAAGGATGCGAATACCCGGAGTTTTCCGAATTTTAATGATTAGAATTCCTTCTCGAGAAGCTTTGGAAAGGCAATAACATTTTGTCAAAAGAAAAATTATTTAGGATTCGACTTGATCAGGAAGTTGCTTGAAAAGATTGGAGATAAACAATATCGGCTAAATAGAAATAATATAATTTTCCGACAATTCTTTTTCTCCTTACCTCCATTTTTCCCTTCTTCTGTTTTTCCTTTCCTTGACACAGAATAAAACCTCAAAAAAAGTGCCGGATATGAGAGAATCTTTAATAATATTCCTGATAGTTCTGTTATATTTCGGATCGCTGCCTGCATCTGAAAACAAAGAGATTGTGTCTTTGTCTTCAGAAAAAGATTCCCCGGAAACAACCTCTCTCATCGATTCGATTTCTACCGACACACTTTCAACGGAAACCATTGAATATGACTCGCTTTTCTATTCTGCAGACAGCATTTTTTATGCACTCGAAAAAGAGAGGATCGATCTGACGGGGAATGCTTCTATCAAATACCGGTCTTCAGATATTAAAGCGGATACGATTTCCATTAATATTGCTAAAGATCAGGCATATACGAAAGGTCAATCCTATCTGAAAGACGGAACTCAGACTGCTCTTGGAAATGAAATATATTACGATCTCGACTCGCAATGGGGTTTGATCGAGCAGGGAGCAAGCAAGTTTGAACAAGGTTATTATTATGGAGACGAGATCCGCAAAGCAGGCGAGAAAACATTCGATGTGGATCGGGGGATTTTTACGACTTGCGATGCTTTGCACCCGCATTTTTATATTGGAACAAAAAAATTAAGATTATACCGGGATGATAAGATCGTCGGCAAACCGATAATTTTTTATGCGAATCATTTTCCGGTCTTTGCTTTTCCTTTCGGAACATTTACCGTGAAAAGAGGGAGGCATACCGGGATCCTGGTTCCTGCGCCCGGTTACAGTAAAACTTACGGCAAACACATCGAAAATATTGCTTTTTATTATGCTTTCAAGGATCATGTCGATGCGATCCTATCCTTCGATTATTATGAGAAAGAAGGTTGGGATCTCACTTTTTTTACGCAATATTTGAAACGCTATCTTTTTGATGGAGATTTCACAGCAAAACTTCATAAAAAATCTACCAGTCCTGAAGCTGCAACTTATGACTGGCTCCTGAAAGCACAGCATCATCATGACTTTGGGAACCGCACAACTTTCGATGCTGACCTGGAATTTGTCAGCAGCCGGCAGATCTGGGAAGGGAGTTCCAATATCGATGAAAGATTGAGCGAAAAGATCGAATCCTCGTTGTCATACAAAAAACCTTTTTTAGGAAATTTTCTGTATGCGGATGCGGATTACACGGATGATTTCCTGAATGAAACCAAAGAAATAACTTTACCGTCAATCCGTTATTCTCTTCCCTCCAAACCGATCTATGAACTTTTCCTCAAAGATGATGATTTCGATGAAGATGCCTGGTGGACGGATTTTTCATATTCGTATAATTTCAAAGCCTCTCATTTTGGAGAAATCGACGATCCGGATGCTGATTTCTATGATGTGATTTATAAAGTGAAAAAAGACAGCTCGGGAAATTACATCAACCAGCATAATGCCGGAGCAAAACATTCAGGAGGTCTGAGTTATGCGCATAAACTCAAAGGGTGGTTAGACTTGCGGCAATCTGTTTCCGTGCATGAAGCCTGGTTTGACCGGGACAAAAATGAGAAAAAAGCAGTGAGAGGTTCTGACTACTCGACCAGTTCAACGCTTGGATTTTCTTTATACGGGCTAAGAAAAATCCAGGGTTTTTATATTTCAGCGCTCAGGCATATTTTTTCGCCGAAAATTACTTTTTCCTATCATCCGGATTTCTCACAAAATGAAAGATTTTATAATTTTGAAGGAATTAATTTGAGCAGTTCTTCCAAACAGAGAAAGATCGGTTTTTCTTTTGCTAATACCTGGCAATTGAAGCTCCGGAAAACAGAATCCCAAAAAGAAAGAAAGATCAATGATTTTTTTTCATTCGATTCCGGTCTTAGTTATGATTTTGAAAATGAAGGAAAAGGGTTCGGCAATATTACTCACAACCTGGACTTAAATCCAAACGATCTGAAATTCGGAATTATGACATTTTCTTTAGATCCTGACCTGGATATTTACCAGGAAACTTACGGTTTGAAGTTTAAAGACTGGAATCCTGAAAATTGGGATTTTGCAGTTTATAATTGGAATTTCAACGCATCGACAAAACTGTCTTTTTCCGGAGATGCAGGTTATTTCGATTATTTCCCGGAACCGGAAAACAGGTTCATTTCCAGTCGATTCTTTCAGGATGACACTCTTTCCATCGAAGAGGAACAAACCGCAATAACACTGGAAGAACTGGAACAATTAACACAGGATAAAAATAACTGGTCGATTTCATTCAGGAATTCTTTTAAAACAAACAAAGCACTTTTCAAGACCAGAGATTTTACCAGCAGCCTGCACACAGATCTTTCCTTGAAATTAACAAAGAACTGGTCGCTTTCTTATGGAAATTATATCGATTTGAAAGAAAAAAAGATGATCTCACACAATTTCACGATCACCCGCGAACTGCATTGCTGGAAGATAGTTTTCACATACTCCAGGCAAAGCGATTATTGGAAATATTCTTTCCGATTATTCAACATCAAATTACCGCAGGATCTAAAATTCCAGACTTCGGATCATAAGAAATAAGGAAAAGGGAGAAAGGAAAATGGAAAAGGGAAAAAAAGGGAAGGTTCAAGTTACAAGGTGCAAGGGTCAAGGAAAAAGGAACAGAGAATCCGGCTTCGCTACGCTTCACCGTGACAAGTCTGCACCTCGCAACTCGCAACCTGCACCCCGCAACCCGAACCTCGCACCTGGCGACCCGCAACCCGCAACACGCAACCCGCACCCCGCCATTTTTCTTGATCGAGATGGGACTATTAATATGGATAAAGGTGGTTATATTAATCACCCGGATGATTTTGAATTATTCCCTTTTGCCGGGGAAGCGATTTCCATTCTGAATAAACCGGGTTACCTGGTTTTTGTAGTTTCCAATCAATCCGGGATAACACGGGGTTATTATACGGCCGAAGATCTGGAGAAAATTCATCAAAAAATGGAAAAACAACTGCAAAGATGCGGAGCAAAGATCGACGAGATTTTTTTCTCTCCGTATCATATCGAAGGAAAAATCGAACCTTATAATATTCATCATGAAGACCGGAAACCGGGTTTGGGAATGTTCAAAAAAGCATTGAAAAAATATCGTTTCGATGTTAAAAGATCATTCATGATCGGAGACCGCTATTCCGATATCGTCTTCGGGAAGAAAGCAGGTTTGACAACAATTTTGCTGCTCACCGGTTTTGGAAAAGATATATTTTATAACGACCGGAAAAAATGGGAATATCAGCCGGATTATGTGGTAAAAGATTTATTGGTCGCTGCGAAATTGATCGAGAAGTTAGGGATTTAACTGTCATTCCGAGGATTTTCCTGCTTAACTTTCGAGGAATCTTCAGCGAATATGAACCGGAAATATTTATTAAGTTGTAGATTTTTCGTGAGAAAGATTTCATGAGAAACCTCAGAATGACAGAAATATCATATATATGAAAAATATCATCAAAATAATCTGGGTCTGTGTTTTACTTTTTTCTTGCGGAAAGGACAATTCTTTCGATCCCAATTCTCCCAATCCAGATCAGACTTTAGAAGACCTGTTTTTTGGAACAGATTCAACTTTTGATATTCTCACCTGGAACATTCAGGAATTTCCTAAAAATGGCTATACAACCATTAGTTATATAATGCAAATCATTAATGCTCTCGATATGGATGTGGTTGCTCTGCAAGAAATCATCAGTGAAACGGATTTTGATTACTTGAGAAATTCACTTACCGGGTGGAACGGATTTCAAGCAACAAGTGCCGGATTCGAAATTAATCTTGCCTATTTATACAACGAGAATTCTGTTCAGGTTAACGATATTTTTGAAATTTTCATTTATGATGAAAGACCTTTTCCCAGAGCCCCGCTGGTTATGGAATTGAACTGGAATTCGGTTCCGCTTGTTGTCATCAACAACCATTTGAAAGCAGGAGGAAATAATATCATCGAAATAGATGAATGGGACGAGGAACACCGCCGTCTTGATGCCTGTATTCTGCTGGAAGAATATATTTCGGAAAATTATCCGGCTGAGAATGTTATTCTGCTTGGAGATTTGAATGATCGGCTGACGGATTCAATGGAAAACAATGTTTTTGCTGTTTTTCTCGATGATATTGAGAATTATTTTTTTACGGATACGGAAATTGCTGGTGGCGATGATTCCAATTGGTCTTTCGATGACGGCGATAACCATTTAGACCATATCCTGATCACGAATGAACTTTTTGACGAGTTTGAAAATTCCGTATCCGAAGTACAGACCATTTTGATCGATGAGTTCCTCCAGTTCGGCTGGCAGGAATATGACGATAATATTTCAGATCATCTGCCGGTTGGCTTGAAACTTGCATTTGATTGATCCTGAGGAGGAATTATGAGACAGAAATTTTTATTGGTCATACTTCTATTTTTAACGATGTATTTTTCAAATACGGCTGAAACAAAATATGTAAAGGGTGATATCCTGATCCGGTTGTATAAGGAAAATTCTGCTTTGGAAATCGCTGAAGATGATTTTGAAAATATCGATCTGCATTTCTGTAAACTTCTTTCATCAAGAATGAGTATCTGGCTCTGCAAATATGATCCTGAAAAAATAAATGATAAGAAAATTATCGGACGATTAAAAGATCATGATTTGATAAAAGAAGCCCAATTCAACCATTTTGTAACCGCACGCTCGACTTTTCCGGATGATCCTTCTTTTAATGTTCAATGGAGTTTGGAAAACATCGGACAGTCCGGAGGAGTTTTCGATGCTGATATCGATGCTCCGGAAGCCTGGGATTATACGACCGGAGGTGTAACAGTTCTTGGTGACACGCTGGTAGTTGCAATTGTAGATGGTGGTTGCTACCTGGATCATGAAGACCTGAATTTATGGAAAAATCGTGATGAGATTCCCGGAAATGGTTTCGATGATGATGATAATGGATACATCGATGATTATGACGGATGGAATGCTTTTAACAGTAATGGAAATGTTCCTGTGAGCAGTCATGGAACGCATGTTTCCGGAATATCCGCTGCAATTGGAAATAATGGTATCGGAGTTTCGGGAGTGAACTGGAATGCGCAAGTGATGCCGATCGCCGGTTCTTCCGGAACTGAATCGATAGTTATCGAAGCGTATGGATATGCTCTGGAAATGAGAGCAAGATATAATGAAACAGAAGGTGAATCCGGGGCTTTTGTGGTGGCAACGAATGCTTCTTTCGGAGTGAATTTTGGAAATCCGGATGACTACCCTTTGTGGTGTGCGATCTATGATTCTCTCGGAGTTGTCGGTGTTTTGAGTACCGGAGCAACGATGAACATCAATGCAGATGTCGATGTTACCGGCGATATGCCGACTGCCTGCGATAGCGATTACCTGATCACAGTTACAAATACAACCAGGTATGACCAGAAGAATTCCGGGGCTGCTTACGGTTTGACAACTATCGATCTGGGCGCTCCGGGAACGCAAATATACTCGACAGATAATTATGATTCTTACAGTTATAAAACCGGAACTTCGATGGCAACTCCGCATGTTACGGGAGCAATTGCTTACCTTTATTCTGCTGCAAATGAAGAATTTTTATTCCAATATCAGCAGCAGCCCGCTGAGACTGCTCTTATCATTAAACAATTCATACTGGATGGGACAGATACTCTCGATGATCTTTCAGGAATAACAGTTTCGGGCGGCAGGTTGAATATCTATAATTCCGCAGAACTTTTATTGGATACATCGGTTGATCGAGTTCCCGGTATTGAAACATCTTTGAGTTTATCAAATTTCCCAAATCCGTTCAGTTCCTCGACTACGATTTCTTTTCAAATTAGCAGCGAACAAAACCAACAAAACGAACAAACAAAACTTGAGATTTATAATATCAAAGGACAAAAAGTAAAATCTTTGGAGTGCATGCGGCAGCTGTCTGATCCAAAAGCGACAGAGTCGCTTTCCACAATTACCTGGAACGGAAAAGATGAAAATAATATATTAGTCGGCAGCGGAATTTATTTTTATTGCTTGAAAGTAAACGGACAAATGAAAGTGTTAAATAAGATGATCTTGATGCGATAATTGTCATTCCGACCAACAGCTGCAGGATGTTTTCTTTTGAGGAAAGTCCAAATAAAAGAAACATAATTTCGGATTCATTTTCCAAAAGAGAAAATACATTTATTATATAATTCAAAATGATAAAAATGAAGGAAGCCAAATGAAAAAAACAGTATCAGTAATTCTATCGGTAATTTGTATATTTCTATTTTCTGAAGAACTGCCAAAAATCCGGTATGAAAAATTAGCATTCGGAACTGGAGAAACATTTGAAGTTATGACCTGGAATATTCAGAATTTTCCGAAAACGGAATTTACCATCGATTATTCAGCCAGGATCATCGATGCGATAAATGCAGATTTGATCGGTCTGCAGGAAATCCAGAGCGATTCCGCATTTTTTGCTATGATCGACAAGCTCAATGATATCGATGCATACAATTGGAGCGGGTTTCGTGCAAATACGGATAAATGGAAAATGAATCTCGCTTACATCTATAAAACAGGGATCATCAAAGCGAAAAAGATCTATGAAATTTATGACGGCGATTATTATGCTTTTCCGCGCCGACCCCTGGTTATGGAATTCGAGTTCAAGGACGAACCTTTCGTGGTCATCAATAATCATCTGAAGGCAAAGTCCGGTAAAAAAAATCATGATCGGAGGATCGATGCCTGCCGGAAACTGGAAGAATTCATCGATGAAGAATTTCCAAACGCAAATGTTATTTTACTGGGAGATTTGAACGATCAGGTTACCGATCAGGAAGCAGAAAATGTTTTTCAAGTTTTCCTTGATGATCCTGAAAAATATAAATTCGCAGATTGGGAAATTGCGGCAGATGAAAATGCAGATTGGTCTTATCCGTATTGGAAATATCGCGGACATATCGATCATATCCTCATCTCCAACGAACTTTTCGATGAGTTTGAAAATGCGGAAGTGAAGACCATAACCATCGATAAATTTATGGAAGGCGGAGGTGATGCCCGTTATAAATATATTACGGATCATCGCCCGGTTGTGTTGAAGATGAGAATGTAGGACAATTTGCCAAATTGTTTTTTTTTCACAATAATTCTGAAGTCCTTTCATCACTTTAAAATAGAATTGCTTTTTGCTTATAAATGGTGCTGAACAATATTCGGAATTGACTTCAAAACATTATGTTACTCCCAATAATCATTAAAAAAAATATTGGATATCCTGACTTTTTATGGAGATTATTCAACCCACTTTAATCCTCCTTTAAAAAGGGGAGATTTAGAGGGATTTTTTAATCTAGCATGATCTTTCTTGAAAACCAATATAAAAAATAAAGTGTTGACGAAATAGTCCTGCTAAAATTTAGATGTCTTCCGGAATAGCAGGGACAAAAATGTATCTAAAAAGAGATTTAGAAAAACAGATTAGAAAATTTCTCCACACACCTGAAATCATCGCAATTCTCGGAACCAGGCAAGTTGGGAAAACCACACTCCTAAAAAATCTTTTTGAAAATAATCCTGATTGCAAATTCATCACTTTTGAAGACAGAAATATCCTGACCATGTTCCGGGAAGACCTCGAGTCATTTTCGAAATTATACTTATCTGATAATAAAATTCTTATAATTGATGAGTTTCAATATGCTCGGGAAGGTGGTCAAAAACTAAAATTTCTGTTTGATACGATTCCCGGTAAAAAAATAATCATCT
Source organism: uncultured Candidatus Cloacimonadota bacterium (assembly GCA_964521025.1). Taxonomy (GTDB): domain Bacteria; phylum Cloacimonadota; class Cloacimonadia; order Cloacimonadales; family TCS61; genus DRTC01. The sequence continues at coordinate 46,904 of CAZFPK010000007.1, forward strand.
CAGGTTCTTCTTCTTTTGATCTGACTAAACAAGCGATTAAATTCATGGTCGGCAGGATTTTTCAATTCCAACTTTATCCTTTCAGTTTTTATGAATTTTTATCTTATAAAGATGAAGAAGGTTTGAACTTGATTTTAATTCCATTTATTAGGAAGGTTCAGGAATGTGTTTCTACCAAAGAAGAAAAACTGCCCGAACTTTCCACAGTTATTTCAAACAGTTTTGCCAAAGAAGTTGATGAATATTCCATTTACGGAGGTTTTCCTAGAGTTGTTCTAACTAATGATAAAGAGGAAAAACAAGTCATCCTCAAAAATATTTTTTCCACTTATTTACTAAAAGAGATTCGAGAAATATTGAACCTGACCGACGACTTTAAGATCGAGAAATTAGCAAAATATTTAGGATTAAGGATTTCAGATCTATTGCTGACAGAAGATGTTTCCGGTTTTGTCGGAACTAATCATAAAAAGACTGTTCAGTTGTTGAATATTTTGGAAAAAACATTTATCGTCGAATTGCTGAATCCGTTTTACACTAACAAACTGCTGGAGATAATCAAATCAAAGAAAGTATATTTTTCCGATCCGGGCTTTAGAAATGCCGTCATTCAAAATTTCCAGGAAATCGATTTACGAACAGACAAAGGTGCATTATATGAAAACTTTGTCTTTTCCGAACTGCAAAAAGCAGGAAAAAAAGTAAAGTATTGGCGGACAAAATCCAAAGCAGAAGTTGATTTTATCCTGGAAATCAATTCCAAATTGATCCCAATAGAAGTTAAGTCTAATCTAACAAAACCTGTTCTACAGAGGTCTTTGATCAGTTTTATCAAAAAGTATCGACCCGAAATCGCTTTTATTTTATCCCGCGATTATTATGATGTAAAAAAATATGAGAATACGATTGTTTATTTTTTGCCGTTGTTTTTGATGGGAGCAATTGGTGATTTATGAGAGTTATGAAGAAGAAGAATAACTTCCTGTGATTTTGAAGATAAGGAGTAGAACAATTTGCTAAATTGAGATGTATCACAATCAATCCTGATTGTGAGTGTGTTTTTTCTCAATCAATCTTGATTGTGAGTGTTTTTTCTCAAACAGGATTGTTTGAGTTACTGAACAATTCAGGTGAATTGTTTTACGGATCTATCCCACCCATAATAGTGACTATTGGGTTAGACGGTTATGAGTCAAAATCGACTAATACGATTGACAAAAAAAACAACGAATAAAAAAATACCCCCGGAGGTAGAATTATGGATCCGATCATAAGTGAATTAATCGCAACTCAATCTAAGATTATCAAATATGTTCCGAGAAGATGTAAAAGGTACTTATTTAAACAGATCGATTGGGAACAAAGAATGTTGGCTGTTACAGGAGCAAGAGGTACAGGAAAAACGACATTAGTATTGCAATATTTTTTGGAAAAATATAATGATGCAAAAAAATGTTTATATATTTCAGCGGATAATCCACTCGTCCTGAAAAAAGGATTATACGGAATTATTAATGAATATTTCAAATTTTTCGGAGAATGCGTGATCGTCGATGAAGTTCATAAACAAAGAGACTGGTCGATTGCTATGAAAGCTCTTTATGATATTTTTCCTAATAAAAAATTCATCATTCTCGGAAGTTCAAAAATTGAGATCTTGCATCAAAAAAGCGATCTTTCCAGGCGATTAATGATCTACAATTTGAAACCTCTTTCCCTGCGAGAGTATATCGAGATGAAATATAAAATTGAATCGGATATCTATTTAATAGAAGATATTCTTCTTGATCAGATAAAAATTTCGAGTAAAATACTGGGAAAAATTGACCGGATGATTGGTATCTTCCACGAATTCTTAAGTTATGGAATGTATCCTTTTATATTGGAATGCAATGTAGAACAGTATTATGTGAAAATGAACAACATCATAGACAAAATAATCTATGAAGATGTTCCAATGATCAAAGATATTAAAAGTTCATCTTCTCTGAACTTAAAAAAACTGATCGCTTTTATTTCGATGTCAAAAATACCGACTCTAAATATCAGCTCACTCTGTACGGAGATTGGAATTTCTAAAGAAACTCTTTATGTATTTCTCGATCTTCTGGAACGAGCGGATCTGCTTAATATTATCAGACCTAAAAAAAGTTCGGTCAGAACGATCAAGAATTCAAAAATACTTTTTTATTCGTCAAATATGTATTATACGATTGCGAATGAATTGTGGCAACATGATGTTTTAAAAGGAAATATTCGAGAATCTTTTCTTGTTTCTCAGATAAAAGGATCGTATCCTATTTTTTCTTCGGAAGTTGTAGATTTCTCGATTCAAAGTAGATATCTTGGATTCTGGGAATTCGAAGTCGGCGGTAAAAGTAAACAGAAAAAACAAATAAAAAATTTAGAGAATGGTTTTATCCTGCGAGATGATACTGAAATTGGCTCAGGGAATATTATTCCTTTATACTTGTTTGGATTTCTGTATTAGAAAATGTATGTAGTATCTGAACGAAAACTCACCCCCAGCTCCTCTCTAAACCCTCTTTAATTCTCCCTTTAGCGAAGGGAGATTTTAAGGACTTTCTGAAATTTGGAAAGAGAAGGGAGAATTTGAAATCATTAACTTTTATTCCATAAGTGTTTCTCCTCTTTGTCAAAGATGGATGTATCTCCTGCGGAGATAATTGGGAGTTTGTGATAGAAAAAACTGAGTTTTCGTTCAAGCACTAGATAACAATTCAGACAAATTGTTTTACAAAATCATTGACTCCAATTCAACAATTAGAAAATTAAATCAAAAAAATTTACAGGGACAGAAAATATGAAGATTTCAGTTTTAATAATTCTACTTTTCAGTTTTAGTTTATTATTCTCCGCAGAATTTGAAATAACCTCGAAGATCAAAGAAAATCCTGCTCATCTCGGTTTGCAGATGCTCGATGCCGACTTTAAATACGATAACAACGGTGAACTCTGTGCCTTATTGATCGTGCGCTGTGGAGTTAAAGACATCAATTTTGAAAACACTGCCAGTAAAGTAGCCCAGATAGATAAACAAGGCGAATATTTGATCACGATGAAAAAAGGAGCAAGGTACATAGTTTTGAAAAAAGACGGATTCGGTAGTTTTAAAGAAATGTTCGGTTTCAAACTAAAAAGCGGTTCCGTGTATGAAATGAGTGCGGATGAAAAATTTAAACAAACGACTCAAATTCCGATTGTGATAACTTGTAATCAGAACGGAGCAGAAGTTTTTATAGATGGAATATCCAAAGGAAAAACGCAAAACAAAATGTTGACCGTTAATATCGATATCGGAACTCATAAAATAAAAGTAGAGAAAGATGGTTTTGGTATACAAGAAATAAACAAAACAATTTCTGCAGAAAATAATTCTTTCAATTTTACTCTTCAAGAAATCGAGCCTGTATTACTTACTATAAAATCCAATCCAACCGGTGCATCTGTTTCACTCGATGGAGCTTCGCAAGGTGTAACGAATTGCCAGCCTTTTATGTTTCCTGGTACTTACAAATTAATATTATCTCGGAATAAATATGAGACTATCGAAGAAAATATTACGGTTTCCAAATCAGGCAATAATACATTCTCATATGAACTTTTTAAGATTACTTCCCAATTAAAAGTAAATGTTACACCAAACGATGCAACAATATTAATCAACAATACAATTCTTAATGGAAACTCCAAAGAAGTAGGACCCGGTAAATACAAAATTGAAGTTGAAAAAGAAGGATATTTCTCAGATTCGAAAACAGTTAAAATAATAAAAGGACAAAACAAAAATGTAAATTTTGAATTAACTCAACAAACAGGTAAACTGCAAGTTACAGTAAATCCAATGGAAGCATCATCGGTATTGAAACGAAACAACTCAACATACAAAAGTTGGAGCGGTTCTAAATTTTTAAAGGATATTCCTGTTGGCGAATACACCTTATATTCAAGTTTGTCAGGTTATAAATCTGTAACAAAGCGTATAACAATTACTCTTGATAGAACTACAAATGAGAATATTATTTTAGAAGTTGATTCTTCCAATAATTCCGAAGGACAAGTTCGTTCGGAAGGTTTGGACAACATGGCTTTTGTAAAAGGCGGAACTTTCCAGATGGGAAGCAATGACGGAGATGATGACGAAAAACCTGTTCATACAGTAACGGTTAGCGATTTTTATATCGGGAACTATGAAGTAACCCAAAAAGAATGGAAAGAGATAATGGGTAATAATCCTTCCAATTTTAAAGGAGAGGACAAACCTGTCGAAAAAGTAAGCTGGTATGATGCAGTGGAATTTTGTAATAAAAAAAGTGAAACGGAAGGTTTAACAGCATGCTACACCGGAAGTGGAAATAACACAAAATGTAACTTTTCTGCAAATGGTTACAGATTACCCACCGAAGCTGAATGGGAATTTGCAGCAAGTGGTGGTAATAAAAGTAAAGGTTATAAATATTCAGGAAGCAACGATATTGGAAGTGTTGCAGAATATTATAGTAATAACAATAAATCTACAAAATCTGTTGGTGGTAAAAAACCAAATGAGCTTGGTATTTATGATATGAGCGGCAACGTGTGGGAATGGTGTAATGATTGGTATGATGAAAATTGTTACAAGAACAGTCCGAAAAATAATCCGGAGGGAGCTTCATCCGGCAAATATCGCATTTTGCGTGGCGGTTCGTGGTTCAACTACGGCATTCACTGCCGGGTTGCTAATCGCGATGGGAGCCCTCCGGATGGCAGTTACAACCGTTACGGATTTCGCCTTTTGAGGACTCCTTAAAATGTTACCCTTTTCACTTTTACACTTTTACCCTTTTTATTTCTTTTGCTTCTTTTCTTTATAAGAAAAGAAGATTCGCACGAAAAATATGGAACTTCCAATATTAAGAGATATTTACCAGTTAATAAACTGGTTTTTACCGAAAATATCCAAGTTCCCACGGAATTACAGGTATAGTTTAGGTTTGCGTATAGAGAATAATCTATATGATCTTTTAGAGACAATTATCACGGCTCGTTTTTCCAAAAAGAAAAAGCACTATTTGGAAAAAGCAAATATCTCTCTGGAAGTATTGCGCTATTTCGTAAGAATATGTAACGATAATAAATTAATTACGGTGAAGCATTATGAAGCCTTATCAAAGCAGATAAATAATATCGGTAAACAAATTGGCGGTTGGATCAAGGATCGATGTTCCTGATCGTTTTGATCGACAAGATCCTTCGGGCTTGTGCAAGTCTTAAATGAGATTATTATGCCTAAAAGAAAAGGTTTTCTTTATCCAGAAATATATGACTGGAATAATTTATTAACAGCTTATAAAAAAGCTCGTTTATCCAAAGGTCATAAACAAGAAGTAATGGATTTTGAATATGATCTGGAGAACATTTTGATCGAAATTCAGGAAAAGTTAAAGAACAATGAATATGATTTTTCCGGTTATAAATATTTCAAAATATATGAACCGAAGGAACGCAATATTTGTTGTGCTCCATTTCAAGATAGAGTTATTCATCATGCCATTTGTAATGTGTTAAATCCGATCCTTGATAGATCGATCATTGCCGCTAGTTATGCTTGCCGAAAAGGAAAAGGATTACATCGAGCAATAAAGCGAGCATTTTATTTTTACAGAAACTCTGAGTTTGTCTATAAATTCGATATTAGAAAATATTTTTATACAATCGATCATCAAATATTATTATCAAAGATAAAAAAGAAGATCAAAGATCCACACTTAATAAGTCTATTGGAGAAATTATTAGAAACACACAGCTCTGGCGGGGAATATTATTTTCCATTTGAGGGCGATACAATATTCGATTACGGCAGAAGTAGAGGATTGCCGATCGGGAATCTGACGAGTCAGATATTTGCTAATTATTATTTATCGGAAATCGATCATTTTATCAAAGAAAAACTGCATTGCAAATATTATTTACGCTATATGGATGATGCGATAATATTTTCCGATCATAAAATCGAACTTAAAAAAAACAAAGAAATTTTAAAGAATGAACTTTCCAAATTGCGTCTATTAATACATCCGGATAAAAATCAAATTCATCCAACAAAAAGAGGTTTAAATTTTCTTGGATTCAGATTTTATGAAAATCAAATTAAAATTCAAAATAAAAATCTTGTCAGGTTCAAACGAAAACTAAAAAAACACACACAGGATAAAAAAGATGTTTCGGAAATGTTATTAAGTTTGAATGGTCATCTCGGTTTTCTTTTTGCCGGTCAAACCAAAAAGATAATCGAAAGAGTTTTTGACGAATTGACATTTCAAGATTTTATGAAGTCATATAAATTTACATTAAAAAGGGTATAATGCCTAAAGGTGTCCATTTTGCGTGGCGGTTCGTGGAACAACAACGACAATAACTGCCGGGTTGCAAATCGCGATAGGAACAATCCGGATAACAGTAACAACAATAACGGATTTCGCCTTTTGAATACTTTTTTATAGCCGGAATCTGTAATTTTCTTTTAATTACAGAGTGTGCAAAAATAAGGAGTCCAGTATTATATCCTGTGTCAAAAATTTGAAACCTTCGCTAGGTTATCAAGATTTGACCGAAGTATTACTTATTTGGTTAGTAGCATTGTCGAAAACCGGAGATTTAACTTCCGATTGTGCGAAGCTCATCGGAATGTTTGGGATATTAATAGAGTTCATTTTCATCATTCGGAAGAGCTTCGCACATTCCGAAGATTTTTGGATATACGAGGAGAATAATGAAAAAGCAAATTTTTATCATAATCTTACTGATCAGCATTTTATCATTAAATGCAATAACCGTAAATCAATTAAAGCAGAAACAAAACAGCGGAGAATTGATCGTCGGTAAAGGTGAATCAAAGACGGAAACCGAAGCCGATAAATATGCATTGCAGGATTTGGCATCGCAAATAATCGTAAAAGTCAAAAGCAGTTTCGTCAGCATTGCGAGAGAGGAAAACTTTAAAATCGATGAATATTGCGAAAGCGTGGTTAAAACCTTTTCCGATATACAATTGAGCAATGCTAAAAAGTTTATCGATCCTTCTTCTACAAAAAATAATCAAATTGTATATCGTTACATTACCCCGGAAGATAAAGACAGGATCTTCGCCGAACGCAAAACGCAAATATTATCTCTCGTGGCGGAAGGTGAAATTGCGGAAAGTTCCGATAATGCAGTCGATGCGATCAGAAATTATTATTGGGCATTGATGCTTTTGAAAACTCATCCGGAACATAAAACAATTACCTATTATTTCGATAATAAAGAGCGCTTGTTAAATACTGCTCTGGTTAATCAGATCGAGAAAATCCTGTCTCAAATAACAATAGAAATTACATCTGTTAAAGATGTAAAAGATTCCAATTGCCTCGATATTTTGCTGTCGGCTTCTTATCGAGGAATTCCCGCTGATGGTTTACTAATCAAATATAATGATGGCTATCAATGGTCGGATTTTGAGCGCTGGACCAATGGGAAAGGATATTTCTGCATCAAGAAAACAATGGCAAAAACGCTGACTTTTATAGAAATGGAAATCGATTGCAGTTTTTCGGAGCACGGTTTCAGCGGAGAAATAGAGGAAACTCTCGGTTCGATGAAAGCGAAGAAATTCAATAATTCCTATAAAAAATGTGAATTACATAAAAAGGAAGTCAAAAACATCGAGTCTGTCGAGTCTATTGTTTCTTATGAGGATGAAATTTCCAAAGAAAAAATTGCAGTATTGAATAATGTCATCGTTGCTATTTCCAAAAAAAATCTGGCAAAATCTCGTAAACATTTTACTGCTAAAGGTTTCAAAGATTTTAATGCTCTGATCGGCTATGGAAATGCCGAAATCCTGCCCGAGAAAATTACTTTGAAAATACTGAAAATCGGTGATTTAAGTGTTGTCAGAAGCATACCGCTGAAATTTGATTTTCGCTCTTCCAATGAAGATTTCACGGAATATGTAAATTTTGTATTCGATAAATATAATAAGATCGAGGGTGTTACATTTTCCTTATCTGAGATTGCCATAAAAGATATAATGTCCAAAAAATATGGAACAGATGAAGAAAAATCTTTGATCGTAAATTTCATCGAGCAATACAAAACTGCCTATTGTTTGAAGGATATAGATTTTATCGAGGATGTTTTTTGTGATGATGCTCTGATCATTGTGGGAAGGGTAGTGAAACGAAAACCGGATGATTATTCCGATAAACTCTTTAAGCAACTCGGAACTGAAATGATCGAATATATCACTCTGAAAAAAGGAGAATACATAGAAAGATTACAGAAGCAATTTTCCAAAAAAGAATTCATCAATATCCGTTTTTCCGACAACACGATAGATAGAGTTACCGGCAGAGGTAATAAAGTTTTCGGAATGCAGATCGGACAATATTATTATTCATCAGATTATCGTGATAAAGGTTACCTTTTTCTGATGTTCGATCTGGAAAACCCGGATGAACCGAAAATTATGGTGCGTTCCTGGCAACCGGAAAAAGCTGCCGACGGTTCTATTATCGGCGTTTCGGACTTTCAGTTTGATTAATTCTCACATTCCGAAGCCTTTTTTTAATTTTTTTTGTATAGGGGATTCGAAAGGTTAAAAGAGACTCAACAAAAATTGTTAAAAGATGAGACGATGAATTTTTTAGAACAATTCAGGCGAATTGTTTTACAGTTCGTAACTCAATTTACCAAATTGAGATGTAAAATAACTTGCCAAATTGTTAACGATCTATATTTGATTCGGTGAATTAAAATTACTAACGAAACAGAGTTTCGTGTTACATTTCACAACTCAAACCTTGACACCCAAAATAAATAATTATTTAAGACAGCAAATAAATAAAAGGTATTTCAATGGAAAACTTAAACCAGTTAGCAGCAGTAAGAAGACAAAAATTACAAAAATTACTGAATTTGGGAGTTAATCCCTTTCCCAATCGATGCGTACGGACTCACAAAATAAACGAACTCCATAAAAATAAAGATAAATTCGTACGGGAACAGCAGCAAGTAAAAATAACCGGTCGTCTCGATGCCATGCGCAGGCAGGGAAAGATCGGTTTCGGTAATGTATCGGATGAATCGGGAAGGATACAAATTTTTGTGCGTAAAGATACGGTTGGAGAAGAAAATTATGAGATCTTCAAACTGCTCGATCTCGGTGATTTTTTACAGGTCGATGGAGAATGTTTTATCACACAACGCGGGGAATATTCCATCAAAGCACATAAAATCACTATTTTGGGAAAGAACCTGCGACCGATTCCAACCGTCAAAGAAAAGATCGTCGCCGGCGGGAAAAAAAGATGGGATGAATTTTCCGATATCGAACTCCGCTTCAGGAAAAGATATCTTGATCTTCTCCTCAACCCGGAAAATAAAAAGAATTTTGAAATTCGCTCCAAAATAATCAAAGAGATGCGTAATTATCTCGATGAAAAAGGTTTCCTGGAAGTCGAAACTCCGATCTTGACTGCTCTTTACGGTGGAGCAAATGCTCGGCCATTCATGACCCATCACAACACGCTCGATATGAAATTATATCTGCGGATCGCAACAGAACTTTACCTGAAACGGCTGATCATCGGCGGGATCGAAAAAGTTTATGAAATTGGAAAGACTTTCCGCAATGAAGGAATGGACAGGAATCATAACCCGGAATTTTCTTTACTCGAATTGTATCAATCTTATGCAGATTTTAACGATATGATGGATCTTACCGAGGAGATGATAATTCGGATATCAAAAAATATTTTTGGGACAGGAACAATAAAATTTCAGGGTCAGGAAATATCTCTTAAAAAACCGTGGAAAAGAGCATCAATGCTCGAATTGATCAAAGAAGAAACCGGTTTCGATGCTTCCGGTTTTGATCTTGAAAAAACAAAAAAATTCTGTGAAGAGAATGAAATCGAGATCGAACCGGGCTTGAACACGGGGAAACTGATCGAAGAAATATTCAACCATTTTGTCGAACCCAAATTGATCCAGCCGACTTTTGTGATCGATTATCCAAAAGAAATTTCACCTCTGGCAAAAACCAAACCGGGCAATCCTGAATTGGTAGAGAGATTCGAACTTTTTATAGCCGGAAACGAATATGCCAATGCTTTTACGGAATTGAACGATCCGCTGGAACAGCGAAAGAGATTGGAAGCTCAGGCAAAATTGCGGGAACTTGGTGATGTAGAAGCAAATGTGGTCGATGAAGATTTCCTCGAAGCACTCGCATACGGCATGCCGCCGACGGGAGGTCTGGGCATCGGGATAGATCGTTTGGTAATGCTCTTTACGAACAATACTTCTATCAAAGAAGTTATCTTATTTCCACAAATGAAACCGGAATCGTAAAGCAAGATTCCAATCTGGCTGTTAACTGGAAATTGAATTATCATTCCGATTAAACTCCCGCATTACCAATCCCCTGATCGGTAATGCAATAACAATTTAGCAAAATGTATTACAAATAAAAGAGGAGGATATCATCATGAAAGAACTGAAAGTTATCGTTGAAAAAGTGGTCGATCATTGCGATGCGAAACTGAAACCGGGAGATACTTTTTTCGTAACCGGCAAAGGAAAGATAAAAATACCGGAAAACAAAGAATTCTGTATGTTCGCCTTGCAGAGTTTGATCCCGTTCCTGGTCAGCAAGCAGCATGAAACAGCAGACTATCCGGAAGAAATGGAAGAACTTTGCTGTCCTGATCCGGGGGGAGTTGTTTTCAGGATCGAGTTTCGATGATAAAAGTTAAGCATTTTAATTGAAATTATTCCAGATAAGAGTAAAAAAGTTAAATAATATCTGAATAGAGTTCATCTGCTAATCGCTTTTTTCGACTTGTAATCGCAGTTGCCGGTAGTGAGTTCAAAAAACCATTTAAGACGGTTTCGGGTCGTCGTCACATGTTCTTTAAACTCGAAACTTTAGTTAACAGATAAACTCTAAAAAGTTTCAATCTGTTAAAGGTGTGCTTTATAAATATTTATTTTTGAATTATAACCGTAACTAATGCTTAGATTAAATGGAGAATTGAGATGAAAAAAAATAAAATATTATTTATAGAAGATGATATTGTTGACCAGATGGCAATTAAAAAATTAGCTAAAGATAAAGATTTCCCTTATCGGTTCACTATTGCACCTTCTTTAGCAGAAACAAAAAAAATCCTGAAAATCGAAAAATTCGATATTATTATTTCCGATTATTTATTAGGAGACGGCACAGCATTTGATGTCTTTGAGCTGGCACAAGATATTCCGATTATCTTCACTACCGGTGCAGGAGACGAAGAACTCGCAGTTAAAGCTATGAAAACAGGTGCCTATGATTATTTTACAAAACCGATAAATGTCGAGGAATTAAAAATCACGATCAGGAATGCTTTGCTTACTAAATCATTACAGAAGGAAGTAAGCACATTAAAGTCACAACTTGAAGTTAAGCAGGAATTTGATAAAATCGTGGGTGAAAGTTCCAGGATAAAACAGGTTATTAAACAGGTAAATATTGTCGCTCCGACTAATATGACAGTCGTCCTGCAAGGCGATAGCGGTACCGGTAAAGAACTTTTAGCACATTTGATTCATCAGATGAGTGACCGAAAAGATAAACCTTATATTGCCATCGATTGCGGAGCAATTCCCGATACTTTAGTTGAAAGTGAATTATTTGGATATGAAAAAGGAGCTTTTACTGGAGCAAATGCCAAGAAATCAGGAAAATTTGAAACTGCTAACCGGGGAACTATTTTTTTAGATGAGATCACTAATTTACCCTCGATCGCGCAAGCCAAATTATTAAGAGTTATACAGGAAAGAAAAGTCCAGAGAATCGGCAGCACCGAATCCATAGATATCGATGTTCGTATTATCACAGCAACAAATCTGAATTTTTCTCAAAGCGTAAAACAGGGAAAATTCCGCCAAGACCTTTATCACCGGTTAAATGAATTCCATATTTTAATTCCATCGCTTTGTGACCGCAAAGATGATATACCTTTGTTAGCGAATTATTTTTTGAAAAAATCAAATGAAGAATTGAAAAAGAAAGTAAAGGGCTTTTCCTCTGATTCATCAAAACTTCTATTAAACTATAATTGGCCCGGGAATGTGAGAGAATTTAAAAATGTTGTAAAAAGAGCTGTTCTGCTAACCGAGGGTGAATTTATCGAATCACATAATATAGTTCTGGAAAATTCCGAATCTACAGAACATGTTGAATCTTTAAGTTTTTTTCATGATTTCGGATCGGAATTTTCTCTTAAAGAAACTACTATGAAAGTGTCCAAACAGGTTGAAAAGGATATTATTCAGAAAGCATTGGTACAAGCCGGTGGGAATAAAAGTAAAACCGCAAAAATTCTAAAAGTAAACCGGATGACCTTGTATTCAAAATTAAAAGAGTTTAATCTGGAATAATTTGAAACATATATAAAAAAATTGCTTATTTCAATAATCACAATTGCTTAGTTGAATATACATTTCTTGATTTCAGACCACCATATAATTTGACGATATTCTTCGTTTAATTATTTTTTCACTAACCGCATCTTATTTGAGAATAAGAAGTTAGACATATCGATTGGAGTTGTTTTAAGCGATAAAAATTATTTGGTACATCATTTGCGATTATGATAAAACGGATAGAGTGAAAATTTAAAAATAGGAGGAAAGAAAAATGAAAAAAATTATCACTTTAGTTGTAGTAATGTTAGTCGTTGGACTGACAAATGTAGTAATGGCAGGTGATGTGGAAACACATGATGGAACAAATATCGGCGGAACAGTTCCTTTTTGCGCTAGTTGGGATTTAGTCGAACCAAACAGTAATGCTTTTTCTGATGTTGACATTTCTGTTTATGATTCAGACTTTTTGGAAGTTACTGAATTAATTAAAATAGCAGATTTTGATTGTAACACAAAGTTCAAAATTACTGCTACTAAAACCGGTTGGACTCTTCCTGATAACTATCATCAAGAAGATGGCAGTAAAAAAGCAAATGGAAGTGACGGTGATTTCTTGTTAATGGTCAATAATGTCGTTCCTGGTTATAGCAGCGATGGTCTTGCCCCGGTTAATGGTTTTCAAGCGTACAAATCCATAACTACTAATGGTTCCGAAATCTTAAAAGGTGGAAAAGTTGGTGAAGGTGCCGGACATGGTGTTGAAAATTCATCTTGTATTGTTAATGGCGGAATCAAAATGGATTGGGCTACTGACATTGTTGGAAATTATCAAGTTGGTGTAACTCTTACAATCAGTGAACTTTCTGAATAAACCGATTCATTCTTACTTTTGAAACAGGATAACCAAAGTTATCCTGTTTTTTTTTATTCATTATTATCAGGATACTTCCGTCATTCGGATCATTCAATGAGGACCAGAGACAATTGTAAAGAGAATGATCTGGCGATTCAAATAATAGGAACTCGACATGAAATGAATTTGCGTAGTATAAAAAAATGCTTATTTTATTAAGCACAATTGATTAGTCAAATATACATTTCTTGATTTCAGACCACTAAATTATTTGCTGATATTCTTCTTTTAAATATTTTTTATTTTTCGTATCTTACTTGAAAATAAGAAGTTAAGCACATCGATTGGAGTTGTTTTAAGCGATAAAAATTATTTGGTACATCATTTGCGATTATGATAAAACGGATAGAGTGAAAATTTAAAAATAGGAGGAAAGAAAAATGAAAAAAATTATCACTTTAGTTGTAGTAATGTTAGTCGTTGGACTGACAAATGTAGTAATGGCAGGTGATGTGGAAACACATGATGGAACAAATATCGGCGGAACAGTTCCTTTTTGCGCTAGTTGGGATTTAGTCGAACCAAACAGTAATGCTTTTTCTGATGTTGACATTTCTGTTTATGATTCAGACTTTTTGGAAGTTACTGAATTAATTAAAATAGCAGATTTTGATTGTAACACAAAGTTCAAAATTACTGCTACTAAAACCGGTTGGACTCTTCCTGCTCATTACAACCAGAATGACGGTAACAAAAGAACTAATGGTAGCGATACTGATTTTGGACTTAAAATTGATATTGTTAACCCCGGTTATGAATCTGATGGTTTAACTGCTATTAATGGCTATGGAAATGGTTATTATATAACGACTTCCGGTTCAGACATTCTTAAAGGCGGAAAAGTTGGTGAAGGAGTTGGTCATGGTGTTGAAAATGCTGCTTGTAATATTCATGGTGGAATCTTGATGGATTGGGCAACTGATATTGTCGGAAACTATTCATTAACAGTTACCTTGACCATAAGCGAATTGAATGAGTAATATTTGTTTTAGAAATGGATGGAGCAATTATGATATTGCTCCATTTTTTTTGAACAGAATTAGCTTATATTAAAAATCTTCATTGACTTTTTTTATCAATTATGTGTTTTGTAACACGAAATATTGAAGCTTTAAAAAGTTAAATATGAGGGAATATTAAAATTAGTAATTTGTTGTTTTGATGATATATAAATACTATTTGGAAAATAATCTTACAGATAAGGAGCGAGCATGAAAGTTTCAAAAAAAATTTCTTTAGTCTTCATCTTTTTTATCATTTTCATAGGAACAGTATTCGGAACATTTACTGTGGCACCTATGCGTATAGAATTTCAGGTCGATAAAAATAATTCGGGGAATAGTTCCATAACTGTCAATAATACCGGTGAAAAACCTGTTTCAGTTAAAATTTATGTAAAAGATTTTAAAAGAGAACCGAATGGAATAGAATCCGAACGGGATATTGGATCCATTCCACGCTCATGTTCTAACTGGATATCGGTCTCTCCGAAAACTATGGATTTGGAACCGGGAGAGAGAAAAAATGTAAAAATTACCATAATCGTACCGGAGAATGTAGAAGGTTCTTATTGGTCGATGATCTATGTAGAGCAGACATCCAAGCCTATACCCAAAAAAAGAGAAGGTCTGGGTTATTCTTTTGAAGTCGGAGTGAAAGCAAGATGGGCTATTAGAGTCATAGAAAATATTCCGGGAGTTTATGAAAAAAGTGCTGAAATAACCAATGTTACAGTTTCTGATTTAGAGAAAGATACACTCTTTATCTTGAATACACAAATCGAGAATTTTGGAAAAACTATTATCAAATGTAATGGTTGGATCGAAATCAGAGACGAATTCGGAGAAACTATCGATAAGATCGAAATGAACAATTTTACAGTTTATCCGGATGGAAAAAGGATTATTAAGACAGATATTCCAACCATCCTGAAACCCGGAGAATATTCTGCTCTGGTTGTGATCGATTATGAAGCCGAATTCTTGATTGCTGGGGAGGTTTTTTTTGAAATTCCTGAAAAAAAATCGGAATAAATTTCTTCTAACTTTAATATTTTTTTTATTCTGTATTTATTATCTTCTTCCGAAAAATCTATTTGGAGATGAATATAAATCCTTTGATATAGAATTATCAATTCCGCAGATCCAGAAATTAGCTATCATAGAATCAAGAACTTTCCCGGAAATTATTCCTGTGGATATAAATAAAGGTTATGCGGAACTATTAGCTGCAGTTACAATTTCGTTCAGCAGCAATGTTCCCTGGCAGATTGTTATTCTTTCTCCTCAAAAAAATCTCTATAAGTCTGCAGGAAAATATAAACCAATCGAACATTTTTTATGGTCGTCAGGCTCGAATGATTATCAACCTGTTACTTCCGGATTTGGTTTAGTTTCTGAAGGAAAAAAGGGTGTCAAAGAACAACGAATAACAATAAATTACAGATTGAAATTAAACTGGGAAGATGCAGTTCCCGGAGACTGGCAGTTCAAACCGGAATTCAGGATAATAAACAAGAATTAAATCTCATGAAAAAAAAGATGATCCCGGCTCTCATTTTCATTTTTATCATATATCAATCGGTTGTTTTGGGAGAAAATGAGAAAATTGAATTTAATCGCTTCAAATTAAGCTTTCCTGCTCCAAACTCCAAAGACCTTGATCAAGGATTTCTCGAGATAAATTACAATCAGGGATTTCCGGATCTAATAATCCAGACAACCCTTAAGAAAGGATGGAAAGGAGATCTTTTTGTCAGGACAGACCAACCATTTTTCTCTCCGATAAATTATCAAAAACCGTGCCAGGATTTATTGTGGAAGTTAAGTTCAGAACCAGAGAAGAACTTTCAGCCGTTAGATTTATCAAAACAGTTGATTGTTTCCGCTATTTCTTCTACTGAAATCGAACTCGATTTTCGGATGATATTAGATTGGACGGATTTTCCTGCAAATTATTACATCTCAATAATTTTCAGCCTGGAAACGGAGGATATCCCGGACCGTAAAAAAGAGACCAAATTAAAGAAAAATGATTCAGGTTCCAATCCTTCATTAAATGAATAATTCTAATTAATGCAAAAAAAATTATTTTTTTTAGTATTTTTTTTTCTATCCATCCCTATTTTTTCTGAGGGAAAAATTTCTTCTCAACCAGTTTCAAAGATTGATATTGAAATAAAAATTCCTCCCGAGCGAATGATCGAACCTAATTCTTTTCCTGCTTTTGTTTTTCCCATCTATAATAATTCCGATAAATCCTATGACCTCGATTTCGAATTTTTAATTCCGGAAAATTGGAAAATATTTTCCCAAAAAGTTCCATCCCAAATCGAACCTCAAGGAAAAGAAAAAGTTCGCTTAACTGTCGTTGTTCCCAAAGAAGCAAGAGCAGATACGATTCACCAAATTGTCTTAATCTTAGAACATGATAAATTTTCAGCAACTGCAAAAGCAAAAATAAAAATTAAAGCTAAACCTTCTTTTAAAGTTGTTTCACTACTCGATGAGAAAAAAATAATTCCCGGAAAAACCGAGAATCTGGATTTTCTGATCATGAATAATGGAAATGTATTAGATACTTTAGTGATTAATACGGAAATTCCTCCTGAATGGGATCTCTTAAAGTCTATCGATAAATTAATTTTGAAACCACAACAAAAAAGAAATATAAGTTTAACTTTTAAAACACCCAAAAAAATAAAACCGGAAACTGAAGAAACAATCCGTTTATCTGTGATTTCAACTGCTTCCCAAAAAAATGGATTGGAATTATCCCGGACAATTGATACAAAAATAACATTCATCGGGCAATTCGATAAAAAAATCTCGACATCGCTTTATCCGGCAGTTCCGGTCAATGTCGGATTTGCTCTGGATAATATAAAAAAAGGTAATTATCCTTCTCTAACTTTCTTTACAAATACCGGTTATATCAATTTAGGTAAATATAAAACCAGGATAGAAACAAAGCAGAGAACCGAATCTGTTCCAACAGAACAAAAACCGAAATTATTTACAGATTATTTCCGATATGAACTCGCAGGGAAAAATTGGAATGTAAAACTCGGAGATGTAAATACAACTTCAAATCCATTGATCTCTGATTCATTTTTTCTCCCTGGTTTACAGCAGCATATTGAAACAGCTCGCGGCTTCAGTTCGAAATATAGTATTGAAAAAGCGTATCTCTCTTTTTTATACGGGAAAAATCTTTCCGAAAACTACAATATTTATTCAGTTGTTGCTGATTATCAAGTTACCGAGCAGTTTGAAATTTCATCTGTTTTACTGGGTAAGAACGATTCTCATTTACTTAAGAGCGGTACAGTTGTAGAAAGCAAAAATAATTTTTCTTTAGGAACATCTTTCGGGATTAGTAAATCTTATCTGGAAGAAAAAAAAATCAGCGGAGCAACCGAATTTTTGGCTAATAAGAAATTAACATCATTAGAATTAGCAAGCAGAATATTCTGGGCTGGGAAATCTTATACAGGAAATGAAAAAGGAAAAACAGGTGCTTTTCTTTCGTCCAGGTGGAGACCAAAACCATTTATTTATTGCTGGAACAATTTACTGGCATATAATCAGTATTTGGCGGAAACAGATTCTTCTGCTTTTATTACAGATTTTGATTCCAGGTTTTTATTCACTTTCAGGGGTTATCCCAGTTTAAATATCGGAATGAATATTTTCCGGGAAAAGATTTTGGAAGGTCTTGAAAAGAAGACGAACAAATTCGATTTGAGAATACAAAAACAACTCAAATATGGTTTACCATCGGTATATTTTATTTTCACTAATAATTCAGAACCACTTCTCGGAAAAAAAAATATTTATGAAATTTGCCTAGATTGGATTTCTTACATTAAATTTATCAAATATAAAATCGAACAGAAATTTTCCCGTTCCGAGCAAAGTCCCCTTAATTATAAAACCGGTTTGGATATCAACACCAGACTTTACAAGGTAATTTTCGGATTATATTTTTCCAGAGAAAAAAACTGGGAAGAATTAGAAAATCAAGATTATATCAGTCAAATTTCTACAGATATCGGGATTTCTTCCAATTTTAATGTAAAACTATTCGGATTAGATTATAATCTCAAATTGGAGCTCGGCAGAAATTTCGAGGAAGAAGAAAACTGGAGAATTTCCCTTTTCCTTTCTGCCGGCGGTTTGACCACATTCTATATGCCTTTTCCATTCGTAAAGACCAAAGGTAGAATTTACGGACAACTCTATCTCGACAAAAACGGTAACGGGATTCGAGACTTGAATGAAATCGGTGAACCTAATATTCTTTTATTCCTCGATGATGAGCAGGCAATTACAGATAGTGACGGCAAGTTTGAATTTCCTTCCATGGCTGCCGGAGAATATCCTTTTCTCCTCGATATTGCTGCTTTACCAGCTTACTTGAAACCTGCAAATGAAATTCCTGAGACTATTTTCATAGATAAGGGAGAGGAAATTTCTCTCGATATTCCAATAACCTCGATTTGTTCGATTAGCGGTTATGTTTACCTCGATTCTAATGAAAACTCTAAATTCGACGCAAATGAAAAAAGTGTCTCAACGATGCGGCTTGAGGTTCAAAACCAGGATCAACAAAAATGGGAAGCATATTCGAATAATGACGGATACTTTGAGATTGCAGATTTATTGCCTGGAATTTATTACCTTAAAATCGACAGAAAATGGTTACCAAGAAGAAAATTACCAGCAAAGGAAGAATGGTCTGTTATTCTAACACAAAAAGCTCCGCATCAAAAGATAAATATCGCGATCAGAGAAAAGAAGTTACAAATAAAAAAAACTTTTAAAGCTGATAAAAATTGAAAAAAATCTTCCCGATTTTTAAATTTATCTTGACTTCAAAAAACAAAATGCTATTTATAAACTGTTTTTTTGTAAAAGTATTTGGTATTATTATGAGATAAAATACGCAAAGAGAAATTTCTTATGATTAAAAAGGTTGTGTGAAAAGTGTAACTCGACTTTGCATGTCGAGAAATTAAAATCCATATCTCTATTCTAATGAGGAATTTACAACAGAAAATTAGAAAAAACATTTGAATTTTGTAGATTCTTCGAGAGAAAACCATTCCGCAGCTAACGAGCAGAATGACAATACTCGACTTTTTATGAAACCTTTAAAGTTCATTAAGTTGAAAATTGATATATCATACCGGAGCTTTTAAATGGATGAAAAGCAAAAGATAAAAGAATCAAAAAATAATTGCTCTATAAACGAAGAATTGGAAAAATTACGATTAGAACTGAAAAAGGAGTTGGAAAAAAGGAAAAAAATAGAAGAAAAGCTTCTCAAATTATCTCATGCTGTTGAACAGAGTCCAAGTGCAGTTCTGGTTACAAATTTAAAAGCTGAGATAGAATATATAAATCCCAAATTTACCAAAATAACAGGTTATACTGAAAAAGAAATCATTGGCAAAAATCCCCGTATCCTCAAATCTCATTATACTTCCAGTGAAAAATATAAGGAAATCTGGAAAATCATTACGGCAGGAAAAGAATGGCAGGGAGAATTCCTGAATAAGAAAAAAAATGGGGAATTATATTGGGAATCAGCTTCCATCTCACCGATCAAAGATAAAAACGGAAAAATTATCCGCTATATAAAAATCGCTGAGGATATTACTGAAAGGAAAAGTTCGGAAACAACATTATTGGAATTAAAAAAAGCAGTTGAGACAATGCAGCTTGGAGTTACTATCATAGATATTAAAGGGAAAATTATTTATACAAATTCCGCAGAAGCAAAAATGCACGGATATTTTGTGGAGGAGTTGATCGGAAAAGATGTCGGTATTTTATCTTTACCAAAGCTGCGGAAAAAGATGACAATAGACCAAATCCAGCGCTTGAAAGGTATTTCCCGGGAAAGTGTCAATATCAGGAAAGATGGCTCCAGTTTTCCAGTAAGATTGATTTCCGATGTTGTCAGAAATAATGATGGAAAACCAATCGCAGTTGTTACGACTTGTGAAGATATAACCGAATGGAAAGGAAAAGAAAAAGCTTTAAGTGAACTCAAGAAAGCAGTTGAAACCATGCGGTTAGGTGTTACCATAACCGATATAGATGGAAAAATAATCTACACAAATTCTGCTGATGCTTTTATGCATGGTTACTCCACAGAAGAATTAATAGGAAAAGATATCGGGATTTTTGCTACCACAAAGCAGCGAAAACCGATGACTTTCCACCAAATCGTTAAACTAAAAGGATTAGTCAGGGAAAGTATAAATGTACGCAAAGACGGATCTATATTTCCTGTCAGACTAATGTCTGATGTTGTAAAAAATACAAAAAATGAACCAATTGCGATTGTTACTACCTGTGAAGACATTACAGAGAGAAAAAAAGCAGAAGAAGAGGTAATTCGACTCGCAGCCATTGTAGAATCATCCGACGATGCGATTATCGGAATAACTCTGGAAGGTTATATCATTAGTTGGAATCTGGGAGCGAAGAATATTTTTGGATATTCAGCCGAAGAGATCAAGGGTAATCCTTATACGATGCTGATTCCTTCTGAAAATAATGCTGAAATCAAAAAATTACTCGAGAAAATAAAAAAGGGCAAACATGTTGAAAATTACGAAACAAAATTTATTAAAAAGGATAGGAAAGAAATTTATGTCTCTTTGACAATTTCTCCAATCAAAGATTCAACTGAAAAAATAATCGGGATTTCCACGATCTCGCGGGATATTACAGAAAGAAAATTGATGGAAGATGCTCTCCAACATTCTGAAGATCAATTAAGGACAATTTTTGCTGGAGTAAATGATGGAATTGCAGTTCTGGATAAGTCGGCTAAAGTTATTAAGGTTAATGAAGCTCTTCTGAAAATGGGCGGATATGATGAAGATGAAATCGTCGGGAAACGACTGAAAGCATTTACTACGATCTTTCCACCTAAAAGCATGACAAAAATTTTACTCGCTTTCGGTAGTCTGATCATGGGAAAACAAGTACAGGCTTATGAAGTTAAAGCAAATACAAAAAGCGGAGATAAAATCGATATTGAAATAAACAGTTCCGTGATGAGAAAAGGGAGAAAGATCATTGGAATTGTTGCTGTTCTCAGGAACATTACAGAGCGGAAAAAAGTAAGTGAAAGACTTCGATTAGCAAAAGAACATGCCGAACTTCTCAATCGAGTTGTCCCCAGTGCTATTTTTACGGTTGATACAGAAAAAAAGATAACAAGCTGGAATGATAAAGCGGCGGAAATTACAGGTTATTCCGCAAATGAAGTTTTAGGAAAAGAATGCATTTTATTTGCAAAAGCTCCTTGCGATGTCGGATGCAGATTATATGATAAAGGAATTGAAAAACCGATAAATTGCAAAGAATGTACAATCAATACAAAAGAAGGAAAATCTCGTGTAATCCTGAAGAATGCTGATATCCTGAAAGATAATACCGGAAATATTATAGGAGGAATTGAAAGTTTTGAGGATATTACAGGTCGGATAAAGGCTGAAACAGCCTTAAAAAAGAGTGAAGAAAAATTCAGAACTCTAACCGAGAATGTAAGAGTTGGTGTTTATCGAAATACTCCCGGAGTAAAAGGTAAGTTCATTGAGGTAAACCCCGCTATTATCGAAATGTTCGGCTATAATGATAAAGAAGAATTTATGAAAGAATCGGTTTCTAACTTATATCAGAAACCGTCTTTAAGAGAGAGATTCAGCCAGGAGATGCTGGAAAAGGGCTATATTAGAGACGAAGAAATATTGAGAAGAAAAGATGGTTCGACATTTATCGGGTTGGTAACTGCCAGTGCTGTAAAAAATGAATTTGGGAAAGTACAATATTTTGACGGTATAATTGAGGATATAACTAAACAGAAAGAAGCCGAAATTGCATTAAGGGAAAGTGAAGAAAAATATAGATCTATTTTTGAATTATCTCCTGAAGCGATCGTTTTAACTGATAATAAAGGTAAAATTCTGGATACAAATGGCAGAATTTTCGACTGGCTTGGTTATAAACCGGAAGATGTTATTGGTAAAAACATTTTATTCCTGCATTTCATTACTCATAAGAGCAGAGAGATCATGGTGCAAAAATTCCATGAAAGGATGGCAGGAAAAGAAGTATTCTCATATGAACTGGATTTTATTGCTAAAAACGGAGATAAACATATCGGTAATATTTTAGCCGCTCCTTTAAGGGATGATAATGGAAAAATCATCGGAGATATTATCGTCATTCCTGACATAACTGAAAGAAAAAAGGCAGAAGAGCATAAAGCCAAGTTATATGAAGAAATAGAAAGCATTAACCAGGAATTGAAAGATTTTGCTTATGTTGTTTCCCACGACCTGAAAGCTCCGCTTCGGGCAATCAATTCTCTTGCCAACTGGATTTCAGAAGATTATTCTGAGGTTATCGATAAAGCCGGGCGAGAACAATTAAAATTAATGATCCAGAGAGTAAATAGAATGCGGGATTTGATCAATGGAATTCTGCAATATTCCCGCGTGGGTCGTATCAGGGAAGAAAAAGTGGAAGTTATCCTTTCTGATCTTGTCCCGGAAATTGTCGATCTCATCTCTCCGCCGGCAAATATTAAAATCAAAATCGATAATGAACTACCGACAATTATATTTGAGAAAACACGCATTACTCAGGTTTTTCAGAATTTATTGAGTAATGCTGTCAAATATATGGATAAAACTCAAGGATTGATTAATATCGGTTGTTCCGATGAAATAAAATACTGGAAATTTTATGTTAAAGATAATGGTCCGGGAATCGAGGAAAAATTTTATGATACCATCTTCAGGATTTTCCAGACATTGCAACCCAAAGATAAATATGAAAGCACCGGGATCGGTCTGACAATGATCAAAAAAATTATTGAAATGAATAAAGGTAAGATCTGGGTAAAATCCGAACTCGGGAAAGGAAGCACCTTCTTTTTTACTTTACCGAAAGAGGATTGATTATTATTCATGGATGAAATAAAATAGACAATTACTGTTGTTTCTAATTGTTTACTAAAGATTCGTGCAATATGACAATTGAGGTTTATAGATTCTGTGAAAAGAAATTGTTTTCTAAATGATGATGGTTAAGTAAAAAGCCAGAGATTGTCATTCTGAGTCCCGAGTCTTTGCTCGGGAAAGAATTTTATAACTTCTTGGTAATATTGATCTTTCGACGCAGTTTATCCTGAGCATGTCGAAGGACTCAAGATGACAGATTTCAATGATTGTTGACTTTTAACGAGATCGTCAATGAATAGTTAGAGATTTATCAGCGGTTTACTTATCGAGCTGTTGATTAAATAAAAAAAAGGGGGATATAATGTTTGGAAAAAAGCATTTACTGAAGGTCGGTTTGTTATTTTTGATTATTTTTTTTAGCAGTTGGATGCTTTTTGCTCAAGGCAAAGAAGAACTACTTTTCATGGAAATTCCCGAAGTTTTTGCATCGAGCAAAAGACTGCAACCAATAACAGAGTCTGCATCGACCATCGAAATCATTACCAATGAGGATATAAAACTATCAGGTGCAACCAACTTGGGTGATGTATTAAGATCTGTTGCTGGAATCGATGTCAGGGAATCGGATGTTGCCCAACATGTTATTGGAGTCCGCGGTTTTTGTGATACCGGTCATCTACTCGTTACATTAGATGGCAATAATGTCTTTATGTATCACGCCAACCATATTTTTCTTGACTGGGCTCCCGTGGATCTGGAAGAAATCGACCATATTGAGATCATCAAAGGTCCAGGAGCTATTTTTTATGGTGGAAACGCATTTAGCGGTGTGATCAATATTATCACCAAAACTCCGCAACAATTAAAAGGAACTCAGGTCAATCTGGTCGGAGGAGACTGGGAATCTGCTCGTACCAATCTCATTCATGCCGATATTTATAAGAATTTCTCATTTATTTTATCGGGGGGTTATCGTCAGTCTCTGGAATGGGAAAATGCTGAACCAATTCTAGGTCAGGAGAATATCGAAGGGGAAAAATTCAAAGTTGGTTATCTTGCCGGGAAGGCTATTTACAATTTTACTGAGCAATCCAATTTATCATTCATGGGAAGATTTTCCGATGCCGGAAATGTTATCTCCAAGGTTTGCCAACCAAAAACAACTTTCGCTGCTCTGCGTTATGATAATCCTGACTTCTGGCTCCGTTTTTTCTATAATAATCATGAAAAAACCTTCTGGAATGATACTTTTGGAGTCAAAGACGCAAATTATGAATTTGAGATTTTCCGTTCTTTTAAATGGAGAAAAGGTATTATCTCTTTAGGCGGATTTGCTAAACAAACAGCCTGGGAAGTGGAAACGCTGAAAGATACAGACGGAGGTCCTGAAATCGGAAATCTGGAAAAACATAAAGTTAGAGATTTTGCTCTCAATATAGAGAATGAGTTTCATCTTAATGATAAATTTATTCTATTTTTGGGAGCAAGAGGTGAATACTACACTCATCTCGATTATATCGGTCTGGGCAGAGGAAGTTTTATTTATAAACCTGCTGCGAACCAGAGTCTTCGTTTAACTGTTGCCAGCGGGTATTATATTCCATCATTATTTCAACATACTAATGAAGGAACTGCCTATCCTTTTGCTGTTGGGAATTACGATCTAAAAGAAGAAAAAATTTCGTCATATGAATTGAACTACTACGGACAGTTGAGTGAGAAATTAAAATTAAATGCTGCTATTTTTTACAATAATTACAGAAATTTGATCGATAATACTCAATCCGGTCCTATGCAAAATGTTGCTGATGCAAACCAGAAAGGAGGTGAATTAGGTCTCAAGTTCTTATTTTGTGAGCAACTTTCCGGATTTGCCAATTATGCGTATCAAACCATACAGAGAGATGATTTTGGTGACCTGTCAGTTGATCCTGAGAATAAGATTAATATCGGTTTCACGGCGAAACTAGGAAAATACACAGTGAGCTCGACTTTCCATTATGTTGACCGGTATTATGAGATCTATCTAACCTCAAATCCTGTTTTTGGTCTTATTCAGGATTGGACTACAGGTGAAGCTATTCCCCAGAAAATAGACTCTTACACAACTACTAATGCAAGGGTTTCTTACGCACCAACCGACAAAATTGAATTAGCGATTGCAGGTTACAACATTTTTAACGACAGACACTACGAGTCAAATCCTCCAAGTGAACTCGACGGGAATTGGCATAATGGAGATCTGATCGGAAGAAAAATTTCCGCTAGTATAAGTTTCAAGTTTTAAATGAAAAATCAGCAATTTTATAAGAACTGAAAAAAATTCGTATTACAAGGAGGAGGATTTTGAGAAAAATAACCAGAATGATTTCTTTACTTTCTCTATTTTTTTTATTATTTATTAAACCAATACAATTAGGAGGAGAAGTGAAAAACTACGAAAAAATAAGGGTAGGAGTTATCCTTGCAGGATGTGGAGTTTTAGATGGAAGCGAGATTCATGAAGCAACATTAACTTTGCTTTACTTGGATCAAGAAAAAACAGAGACCATAATTATGGCTCCGGATATAGAGCAGATGCATGTAATCAATCATGTTTCCCAGGAAACGGAAAAAGGTGAAAGCAGAAATGTATTGATCGAAGCAGCCAGAATTGCCAGGGGAAATATAAAAGATCTTTCCCTTATTAAAGCAGAGGATATAGATGCTCTGATTTTACCCGGAGGTTTTGGAGCAGCCAAGAATCTTAGTGATTTTGCTGTAGAAGGAGAAAAATTCGAGGTCAATCCGGATGTTGAAAAATTGATTTTAGATACTTATAATGCTAAAAAACCAATTGGTTTTATCTGTATTGCTCCGGTAATAGCTGCTAAAGTCCTGGGTAAATACAATCCCGAAATAACAATTGGTCATGATAAAAGTACTGCCCGGACGATTGAAAATCTGGGTGCTGTTCATATTCCTTGTAATGTCAACAATATAATAGTCGATGAGAAAAATCTGGTGGTTACAACTCCCGCTTATATGCTCGGTCCGGAAATTTCAGATGTTGCTCAGGGAATTAAAAAACTGGTGGGAAAAATAATCGAACTAGCAGCAAAATAATTTTTTGGAAACATCATTTATTTTGTTATCTGAAGTATGGCACAAAGGATGTAAATGACTTTTTTCATACCTTATGGGATCAAAGTTCCGGGTATTTTATAGTCGAACTTGAGTAACTTTAATATCAAATTGATTCTAATCGCAAGAGTTCAGTTTGTTAATTTCTCTTAAAAAGAGAAAAATTCGAGGATAGAATGAAAAAAATATTATTTTAATAACTACGATTATCTTGATACTGCCCGCGATTATTGTTTTTGCAGAAAAAAGAGCAGATATTCCCGTTGTTTTTCCATCTGAAGCCATGGCATATAAGAAAGCCTGGACTGGTTTTCAAACATACTTTGATAAAAATAGAGTTATTTTAAAATCCACGGAATACAATATGATGACTCAAAAATCAGAGACGATATTTACTCAAATTATAAACTCAAATCCCGATCTTGTTGTCACGATGGGAACAGAAACTTCGATTCGCGCCAGAGAGAAAATAATCAATATTCCTCTGGTATTTTCCATGGTTCTCGATCCCTTCGGGATTGGATTAAAAACAAACAATCTAACCGGAGCATCCCTGGATATTCCCATGAAAAGGCAGTTTGATAACCTGAAAGAGATAGCACCTGAAGTTAAGAAAATAGGAGTTATCTTTAATCCGCAGGAAAATGGAAAGATTATCGCTGAAGCAAAAAAAATCGCAAATTCACTAAATCTTTTATTGATAACTTTTCCGGTAAATTCTGCCAGGGAAATTCCGAAAATCGAGAACATGGAAATCGATGCTTTATTCATGGTTCCGGATAATATTGTTTGTAAACAGGCGATCATCAGTCATATTCTTCTATCCTGCTTAAAACTTAAAATCCCTGTTATCGGGATTTCTCCGGCTTTTGCCAAAGCCGGAGCACTTTTTGCTCTATCTTGTGATTATGAAGACATTGGATATCAAACCGGTGAAATAGCACTAACCATTTTAAACGGAGAATCTCCTGCCAATATTCCCATAACCGAACCAAGGAAAACTGATCTATATGTAAATCTGGCAGTAGCTAAAAGATTGGGAATAGAAATTCCGGATAAAGTATTAAAAAAAGCAAAACAGGTTTTTGGTAGATGAAATTTTAGAGTATCATAAAATTGGATTTTTTAAAAAAAATAAGAAGAGAGAGATTTCCGAGATGAACTTTGAGGATTTTACATTTTAAAATATCTCCATTTGCATCTCGGGTAAGTGTCGGATTCTCTTGATTAGTGTTTATCAGAAAACAAAGGTTTTGAGTTGTAGGGAGCTTGTGACCACGACTTGAAACCGCCCGTAATGGCTTTAGTCGGATTAAAAGTCGAAAAAAGTGTTTTACAGATAGATTCTAAAAGGAATCAGGAGACTAATTACGATAAAGTAGGAAAGCAGGATTTGGGAGTTAAAAAGTGAAATTCGGTATTGCTGCAAAAATTAATTTTTTTACAACGATTTTAGTTATTTTTTCAAATATTTTTCTGGGTTGGTTCTTTATCAGACATGAAACACGAGCAATAAGATTAGAACTTGATAAACGGGCTCAAACCATTGTCAATAATCTTGCTTATAACAGCGAGTATGGCGTACTCGTCGAGGATAAAGATGTTTTAAACCGGCTTATTGCAGGTGTCATAAAAGAAAGAGATGTTGCTTATGCGATTATTGAAAATAAGAAAGGAGAAATAATTGTTCAAGCAGGAAGGAAAAGAAGATCGCTGATCAAAGAGTATAAAGCTCAGGTTTTTGTTAAACCCCTGTTAGAGAGTCTGGATGAATTTAGCTTACCATCCGGTTCAAAACCGAAACAGGAAAAAGAGGTTATTGGAACTATCTATTTAGGCATTTCTCTATCAAACTTATATTCAAAATCAATTCAAATCCGCAGAGTTATCATTTCGATAGTAATAATAGTAATGATTATTTCAACTTTAATGCTGTTTATTGTGGTAAGATTATTTATTCACGAACCATTGAACTTGTTGATATCAGGAACGGAAAAGATCGGTAAAGGAGATCTTTCACATCGGGTGAAAATAAAATCAAAAGACGAGATCGGGAAATTAGCTAACTCCTTCAATCTGATGACAGAAGATTTACATAAAGATATAACAGAAAGAGAATTAGCCCGAAAAAGGCAAGCCCATCTTCTGAAACAACTTGAATCAGCACATAAAGAACTGAAAAATTTTTCCTACATCTCGGCTCATGATCTGAAAACTCCTTTAAGGAATATCAGCACTTTAGTAAACTGGTTGGCAACAGATTACGGAGATAAATTTGACGAGGATGGAAAGGAAAAGATAAGTTTGCTGGAAAATAGAGTAAAACGAATGTATTACCTTCTTGACGGAATTCTTCTTTATTCTGAAATTGGTATGGATAAAGCAAAAGAAGTGAGAATAGATTTGAATCAAACCATAAAAAATGTGCTTGAGAATATAAATCCTCCTGATAATATTAATATCTTTATTGAAAAGAAATTACCTGTCATTTTATTTGACAGAAAATATATTGAGATCATTTTTCATAACTTATTATCAAATGCTGTTCAATTCATAGATAAACCGAAGGGAGAAATAAATGTAACATTCACTGAGGATTCTGATTTCTGGAAATTCAGCATTACTGACAACGGGATGGGGATTAATGAGAAATATTTTACTAAGATATTTCGCATATTTCAAACCCTGAAAGCCAGGGATGAATGCGAAAGAACCGGTATCGGACTATCCCTGGTAAAGAAAATAGTTGAAATGAACGGTGGTTCGATCAAAGTTAGCTCTGAAGGCGGAAAAGGATCGACTTTTATGGTTTTATTGCCAAAGAAAAAAAAGAAACATTAAATACTGTAGAAGAGACGAAAATTCATGGAGTCCGGGTATGCGAAGTAAAAGACCTATTTTATTAGTTGAAGATGATATTGTCGATGCCATGACAGTAAAAAGAGCCCTGAAAGATATTAAAGTTACTAACAAAATGGATTTAGTTGGTAATGGTGAGGAAGCTCTTGAATATTTAAGAAAACCTGAAAATGAAGAACCTTGCATAATTCTTTTAGATTTGAATATGCCGAAAATGAACGGGAAGGAATTTCTTAAAATAGCGAAAAAAGACGAAAGAATAAAGAAAATTCCGGTTGTTGTGCTGACCACTTCCAAAGAAGAGCAGGACAGGATCGAAAGTTTTAATTTGGGGATTGCCGGTTATATGATCAAGCCTGTCGATTATCTGCAGTTTGTAGAAGTCATTAAAACGATCAATATGTATTGGACATTAAGCGAACTACCAAAAGATAGTTGATGGATGTTGTATATTTAAAGTTTTTTTATACAATGATAACCTGGCTTTTCCCTAAAGATTGGAAAAGCCAGGTATCATTTATCCAGAAAATGATTTAAATTGAATTTTAAATGAAATTCTATCATAGATACGGGATAATTTATTATTCTATTCCGCTGTAACCTGATAAAATTTCTTGATATCAATAACTTCCAGGATAGCTTCACCAACATCAGTAACGGTAGCTTCTAAAGTAGAAAAAGAGCCATAAGGATTCTCGTCGGAATAGATCTTGTATTCATAACCTTCATTATTCCAGCTAATCCTGATACTGTCCCCACTGGCGATTATTTCGATCGCGATATTATCCGGCGCTTCAGGTTGGGAATCAGGAATGATAATATATGTCGAATCCCGTGGTTCGATCTTATAATTGCCGTAGGAATAATAAAGAGGTCCTGTAACTTCGTACGTAATTCCCAAAGTCGGCTCGTAAAGATAATGTAAATCATCGATTCGGATAGAACCTGAACCATCATTGATAGACCATTCTCCCCAATCATTCGGTGCATCGGGATTTTCGTTGTCACACTCACCTGTTGTTTGTACCAGAACCCCTTCATAATCTTCCGCATTGCAGCCGGAAGTTGTAAGAACTGTGGGAGCAGGTAATTCATTGCCGGTTGAGAGAGTATCAACACTGGAAACATTTTTGATTTCTGTTAATCCATTGTATTCATCGACTTCACCCTGGATTCTAACCTCATCTCCGACATCCATTCCATGACCGTAACCGTAAACATAAATTCCATTCCAGGCTCCTGCTCCGTCTTGCAGGAAATA
Organism: uncultured Candidatus Cloacimonadota bacterium; assembly: GCA_964521025.1. Lineage (GTDB taxonomy): Bacteria > Cloacimonadota > Cloacimonadia > Cloacimonadales > TCS61 > DRTC01. Next base: position 77,501 of record CAZFPK010000007.1, read on the forward strand.
TCCCTGGATAAAATCTGCAGTTACAATGCCGGAAGTAATGACGATTTCTCCATCAAAAGGAGAAGAGCTCGATTGTCCCTGAATTTCATAAATAGTATAATCATCCGGAATTGTATAAGAATCTGTGGGAGAAGTCGTGGTTTCCTCATCATCGTCCGTTGCTTCGATATAAAAATAAACAGTTGTTCCGGCAGCTTGACCGGGAATCGAACTATCCGTCGTATAATTATCTCTTAAAGTAACGGACATATTTATTTCATTGGGAAAAGTAGTTCCATCCGTTCCCCAGAATAGAGATGCGGATTCGATTGTTCCATCAGAATCTGAAATATCGGCAGAAACGGAAACCGCATCATTTTCATAAGGTGTTTCCGGGTCTGTCATAATATTGGAAATTACCGGAGGTAAATTTTCACCTTCTCCAAACTGATGTGTTCCCAGGTTATCTAAATAGTCCTGGGAATATACAGTCCATTCGGAATTCGATGTATCTGTTCCGGCAGAAGCGTTCCAATCCGTATTCCCTTCGATAATACCGGCTTTTCTAACCAATGTATGGTCTTTTGTGGCATTAGTTGTACCGGCAACATCCCAGCCGGAACCCGGGTCTGCTCCTTCTTCTCCAATAGCATCGATGAGTGTCATTGTTCTATTGATATCTTTGGCAAGTCCAACCGCATCATCTCCATTCCAGTCTGCATTACTCCAGGTAATATCAGCAAGATTTAAGATTGTCGAATTTGCACTCGGATGAGCTATAATATAAACACTGTCATTAGATAAAGTTCCTGATAAAGATAATGTTAGTTCGGGCCAGGACCCTCCATTTGTAACCTTCCAAATCTCATAATCAGATAGATCGACAGAATTACCGGTGCCATTAAAGATCTCCAGGGCTTTGTTATAACTGCTGCCTTCGATATATTCGGAAATGAAAAGATCATTCGCTGTTTGTGTTCCTATTATGGAGAAATAATCATCGCTTTCATCGTTTGGAATTCCATCATTTGCATCTGAGATTCTGATCTTATAATCATTCCCAACAGTCTGTTCCAAAGGAATAGACCATGCCCAGATGCTGTCATTTTCAGTAGATGAGACCAATTCCGTATAATCTTGAGAACTTTCTTTATACAATTCGATTTTGATATTTCCTTCAAAATCGAGAGATGTCCAGGTTATATCATATTCGGTTCCTTTTTCCCATTCTTCGATTCCATTGGGAACTGTTACCGTCAGAATCGGATTTACTGCTTCATGGCTACCGAGATAATCGAAAGTATCGCTTGGATATTCATCCCATTCCCCATTTGTTCTCGGATCTTGAGGTCCGCTTAACGGTTCCGTAACAGATGATTTCCTCACATAAGTAACATCCTGACCAAAACTAATATCACCCGGAATTCCGATTCTGTCGATTTCCACTCCATATTTCAGGAGACGAACCTGGTCGTCTCCATTAAAATTAATAACTCCATTATCCGTATCATCAGCGACAGCCAGGATTGCCGGGTCTGCTTGCGAATTTGCCAGCACAAAAACATCGTCGTTTGCCAGAGTTCCCGAGTAATTGTAAGTATTTGCCCAAACTCCATAACCATTTGTATCCTTTTCCAAACTATAAATCGAAAGATCGACAGCCGCTCCGGTGCCGTTATAAATTTCGATTGCTTTGTTATAACTGCTGCCTTCGATATATTCGGAAAGGATAAGATATGTTTGAAAACTATCTAAACTGGAAAAATCAGCATAAACCGGAAGATGGTCCGAAGCATCATGAAGAGCGTCGGCAACAGAATCAGGAACTGCTGTATTATCACCATCGTTAACAGATTGGTTGAAATGAGCACCGTCATTTCCATAAGTTGTAAAACTGTCGCTAATGTATTCTATTCCCGAACTGTTGTTCAATTCATAATAAGTAAAGATAAAATCGAATTTATCATCCAGACCGCCACCTGCTCCTCCGCCAAATTGTTCAAATCTCGATGATTGAGTATGAACAGCAGCATAGGCAATGCTATTGTGCCAGGAGCCAACCTGGTCACATAGATCCAAAGACCTACCGGAATTATCGGCTTCATCTGCGATAAATTTCTGGTAACCTGTTTCCGAAGAAGTATAAAAATTCATATCACCGACAATGATGAATTCAGTTCCATCCGGAAGCGAAGTTATGTGGTTTCTTAAAGTTGTCACAGATTCATAACGGTTCTGTTCATTTTCAGAACCATCCGCTGCTTTCAGATGACAACTATAAAATCTGATGGGATTGTCATTGATAGACATCACATATTCGGATATGTCACGCGGATATGTTCCGATCGTATCCTGATTGGATAGAGAAGCGATTGAAGTTCGATAAAAAAGCATGTTGTTCAAATCACCATCCGGGATAAAATCTGCTCGTGCAAAACCTCCGATGACATCATTTAAAATGGCTAACATAGAATCAGCAGCAGATGCGGTACCAATTTCCTGACAGATCAAGATATCCGGTTCCGTATTATTTAAAACAGTCCGGAAATCTGAAAGTCGAGAAGTTCCTTCAAAATTCAAAGCATTATAAGAAATAACTCTGAAATTAGTGTCTGAAAATAAATTGGCTGATATGAGAAAACTTAATATCAAGATAAATTTAAAAAAAATCATAGAATCTCCATTGAATGAAAAAGGCAGAAGAAATTTCTCCCCCCTGCCTTTCTTATTTATTATTTTTTTTGATCAATTATTTGCTGTTACCCGGAAGAATTTTTTAGTATCGAGTGTTTCGGTATAAGTTCCGGATGTATTTCCTGTTTCCTCTTCCGTAGCAAATGACCCGTAAGGATCGGAATCACTATAGATCGTGTATGTTACACCGGCTTCGACATCCCAGGAAATCGTAACATTTGTTCCGTCTTGGGAAATTGTGATATTCTGGGGAGGATCCGGGGTTGGGGCTGAATTCGCCGCTCCGGGACTTCCACCCGTAGCTGCACTTGCATGCCAGTTTTCTGCTAAAGTATTATCCAATGAAGGACCGTTTAATTCGAGAGAAGGTCCGTCCCCATCGGGTTCGGTTGGCCAAGGTGTATAATCATCATAATCTACATAATCGATTTGGTTGTTACCGGCATCACGCAGATCGATATCTTCTCCGCCGTTGCTCAAGCCACCACTCGACCATTCGAAGACCTGATAACCATTTCCGTCATAGGTTGTATCCTCATATGCAACGATGATATATTCCCCGGGGTCTATCGAACTTCCTCCCGGGAAAGTAAAGGTTATTCCTTGATCAAAACTATAATCTGTTAAATCGACAGTAATTGCGTCATTATTGTATAATTCGAGGAATTCGTAATACTGATCATCGCCTTGCAGGTCACCGCTTGGATTATAGTGAATTTCATTGATCACGATATCAGCCAGACCTTCGGAATAGGAGAAGTTCTCGCTGTCATCGGACGGATTACCAGCCAGATCTTCGACGCCAACAGCAGCTAGAGTATAATTGCCTTCGGTCATTCCGGTTACCGTCAAAGTAACTTCAGAATTATCAGATTCATCCCTGACAGCAGCGGTTACCGTTACATCTCTGGCTGTGATAGTATAGTTAGTGGTTGTTTCCGCGGTTGTTTCTTCGACATCTTCATTGAAAGTAACGACTACGGTAGTAGAATCTGTAGCAATTACATCTTCGATAGTCGGAGGTGTTATATCCTGTCCATCGGAATTTTCTGCACCGGGAGTACCACCATTTTCGGAACTTGCCTGCCAGCTGGTTCCTAAAGTATTGTCGTAAGCAGGATCGATCAATTCGAGGGAAGGTCCGTCTCCATCAGGAGCAGTTGGCCAATCTCCACCGTCATCATAAGGAACATTATCGACCAATCTGTCGGCAGTATCGAATAAACGGACTTCATCACCTCCGTTATTAAGAGCCCAGGTAACATCCCCACTTCCGTCATAATCCGGAGTAAATCCAAGCGGAGGACTTCCAATTGCTATAGCTATCGTGAAATAACCTCCGGCTGCGATCGAATGTCCAGCTGGAATAACCAGGTGGTCATGGCCATTGTCATCATCCAGGACATAGAAATTTTCCAGGTCGATCGCGGCACCAGTTGTATTGTGTAGTTCGATCCATTCATTATCAGTTCCGGGGGAATTATACATTATTTCATTGATAACGATCGCTCCATCCGGAAGAGGGGCAATGTAACTGAAATCTTCGCTATCATTGGAAGGATTGCCGCTAAGATCTTCCACTCCAGTTGCCGTAAGTGTGTAATTTCCCTCAGTCATACCGGTAACTGTTAGAGTAACATGAGTAGCATCTCCGACATCCAGAACTGCGTCTGTCACTGTTACATCCCTGGCTACTATAGAATAATTTCCAGTTGTTTCAGCAGTTGTTTCTTCCACATCCTCATTGAAATAAACTTCCACTGTATTTTCGTCAGGAGCAGCGGCAGAGGTAATAGTCGGAGGATCATAATCGCCGGAAATAATATAATCGCTGTCATCTCTGGGGTTGATCCTGTAATTTTCATCGGAGTTGTACCAGTCGATAATCCCTACAATTTCCGAATATTCGGAACCAACATTCAAAGAAATGACTCCAAAATGATAATCGACATTATCTCCAACATGGAAATAAAAAGTATCCCGAAAAGATGGAGAAACCCAGCTGCATCTATAGTCATAATCGGTATAAGAAACAACCGTAAAATCTTCGATTTTACATAATTGTCCTTCGTAAATCTCACCAGGATTTTCATCAGCAACCAAATCTTCATCGATATCCGAACCATTTATAACTGTCGGTCCGTAAGGAGTATTTCCAGTTGAAATCGTTGAGATAAGTTCCGGATCTACCAGTTCGGTTAAACTGTAATACGGGGATCTTTTTGCAAATACTAAGATTTCATCACCAACATCGACCAGATTGTCAAAACCGCTGTCATAGATCATAACACCGTTATAAGCTCCAAAATTATCATGAATCCAGACATTATTGTATTCATCATTTGCTGAAATAATTCCTGTATAAGTGGCGAAATGAGTATCATCGACAGTTCCACCGGGAATACTCGTGTTTGTGTACATAATCGGCATAATTCCGGCATAAAAATCATAGTTGGTTCCGTTAGCCGAATCATCGATATTATCGAGAGTTCGATCTCCGTCGATAGTTGCGGAAGCACCTGTCAGGTGTACGACGGTTGCATCTAAAGCATCTATTGTGGCTCCCGAGAAAGTAATCGTTGCAGTTCCGGTCAGTGTATAATCTGCCGGATCGACAGCAGCAACATCATTTGTATAAATAACATCGATCTCCGAATCGCTGATGGAATATGCTTTACTGATTTCGACTGTGGTCGAAGCGGTGAAACTGGCGTCGTCAACATAAACTGTTGCTTCACCATCCCAACCGGAGACATCATAAACTCTTATTTCAACATCGGCAGTAACAGCTCCGGTGGGTGCTGCTTGCAAACCGCTGGTCATTTGCTGCCAATCCGGTGAATCGGAAGAATAATCTCCATAATAACCGGAGATAAATCCTCCTCCGGAATCGTACCAACGAACAGTAACTCGACACCTTCCATCCGGATCGTTATCCAAAGCCCAGTAGGTGAAGAGATAGTTCGTTCCTTCCGTAACTGCAACATCTTGCTGCCTCAGGTAACGAGTAGAAGTTGTTGTCCAGGTCAGATTAACTGAATAAGTTCCGCCGTGTATTTCAGTTGCTTCTTGAGCAGCAGTTATACTTGTTCCCGAAAGGTTCCAATCATCCGGTGGACCGGAAGCGCCGTTTACAGTCCAGTTTTCAAAACCTTCATTAGTCAATAGTTCTTGAGCAAAGGCAAAATTTGCAATTACAAAGAACATTATGAAACCAATAAATAAAACTTTTTTCATTTTCCCTCCATTTTTTTTATTTGGTTAACACACAAAAAAATCAAAAAAAGTTGTAAGTCAACTTTATGATTTTACCTAAATTTCTAAATTTTTTCACATCTATTTTCCATCCAAAGCAAAAGACACAATCTTAATTATGAAATTCTATGTCAAATCATTTTTCTAACTTCCAAAGGAAAGATTAATTATAATTATCTAATTTATACAATTACATGATGTTAGCAAATATCATTTTATCAAATTTGTAACCTCGATCCGTTCATGTGTCATTTTCATTTCGTATTACTCGAGGAAAGAGAGAATATAACAAATATTTCGATTTCAAAAGGGAAGTTTCGAGATTGAAGATCGTATTTACAAATGATTCAAATTAGCATTTACTTGTTCATCAGGATAATTTTTTGAACCTTTGTTTTCGTGGAAGCCGAAAGCTTAATGATATATATTCCGGAAGAATTTTTTTTCATGTTTTGATCTCTTCCGTTCCAATTAATGGAATATGTATCGGGCTGTAATTCTCGATGAATAAGATTTCTAACCTTCTCTCCTTTAACATTATAGATATTCAAATTTATAAATTCCGGGCGTGTAAGAGAAAAGTGAATAACTGTTTCATAATTAAAGGGATTCGGATAATTTCCTAACAGACTTATCGTTTCGGTATTATCTATAATCTGATCATCAGCGAGTGCTGAACTATTGGCAGAGCCTGGGGTGGGAGTATTCATAAAAATCCAGTTTTCCGAACCATCCGGATAGCGTCCGTAGGAAACATCGATCGTCTGCACTCCGAAACTGAGAGTATCGATAGGAGTGGTTCCGTAAAAAGCGAATAAACCAATTTGTTCGCCATCAATGGAAAGTTTGAAATCTAGATGCAGAACTCCGAATTCGATGTCGCTGTCCGCCCAGAGCAGGAGGAAACTGCCGGGAGCAATAGTTGTCGAATCCGGTTGAGTAGTAGGGATCATCCACCAATCTTCCGGTTCCTGAAATTTATCCGTTAGATACATACCGCCAATATCGATAGGTTCAGTCGATGCATTATAGATTTCAATCCAGTCATCGAAATCGCCTTGCGGATCAGTGATCGTGGAATCATTATCAGCCATGAATTCGTTGAGATAAAGAAGTGGAATTTCGTAATCGACGATATAATGCATGATAATATCGGGAGAAGTTACGGGATAAACAGTCGATTCTCCTTCATTATCAGTTGCTTCGATATAATACTGAACTTCAGTGCCACTGGCTTGGGAAGGAATGTAACAACCATAAATTCCGTCTTCTTCGTCCAAATCTCCATGATCTCCGTCATCCCACATGATCAAATCGATGAAACCGGAACCAGTATCATATTTCGTGTAAACAGTAGAAACAAAATTATCATCGGTAACTGTGGCAACGACATTAACATCCTGACCGGAACTCGGAAGAAGCGGGAATTGAGCAAAATCTGAAATATTTGGCGGATTATTGCTTTGCCCGTTTGAATACCCGGGAGTCGGAGCAGACATAAATATCCAGTTATCGGCTCCATCAGGATATCTTCCTTCGGAAATATCCATTTCCTGAGGACCAAAAGTATAGGAATCGATAATTGTCGAGCCATCAGTATCAATCAGTCCGATTTCTTCTCCACCGGAAGAAAGTTTGAAATTCGTATGAACATCTCCTTGTTCTTCATCATTATCAGCCCAGAATAAGAGAAAACTTCCTCCTGAAATTACAACTCCATCCGGTATCTGCCATTTGGTCAAATCTGTAAGATCATCGGTCAAATACATTTCGGATAATTCGATGGCATAGACATTTGGATTATACAATTCGATCCAATCATCGAATGCACCCGGTTCGTCAGGATCTTCGATAACATTGTCATTATCTGCCATAAATTCATTGATAAATAAGGTTTGAGTAAAAAGCAGCAAACCTGTCAGAAAAAATACTGTGCACATAATTTTTTTCATAATTCCTCCATTTTTTACTACCAAGACACGAAGAAACACAAAAGTTCCTTGTCAATTTTTCTTCGAGATATTTTGCGTAATTCGCGACTGATTTCCTTTTTCATTGCCACCAGGAACACGAAAAATATATTTATTTCTTTCGTAGGTTTTTAGTGAACTTCGTGGCTGATTTTTCTTATTGCTCGACATTGGAATGTCGAGTTACGGTTGATTACTCTCTCCGGGAGTTGGATTTTCAAAGGGTTGCCAGTTATCCGCACCGTCCGGAAATCTTCCGAAAGAAATATCAGCAGTTTGTTCTCCGTAACTTAATGTATCTTCGAGTGTTCCGGTATTTCGGAAAAGACCGATAAATTCTCCCTGACTATTTAATGTGAAATTTGTATGCAGAACTGTCTTAACGGAATCGGGTTGACCATCCATTTGATCACACCAGATGAGCAGGAAGCTATTTTCTTCGATGATGGTTGCCGGTGGGATTTGCCATTTACCGATATTAGTTGAATCATCTGTCAGGAACCAACCGGAGATATCAGCGATGGATGTACTGTTGTTATACAATTCGATCCAATCACCAAAATTGTTAAAATCAGGATCAGATAAAGTCGTATCATTATCAGCCATAAATTCATTGATAGCAATCTCATACAAAGAAGGATCCGGATTGGCAGCCGCAGGAGTCGGATATAAAGTTCCAAAATCACCGCCATCGGGAATTCTACCGTAAGAGATATCGGTATTCTGGTCGCTGAATTCGACCAGATCGACAAGTTTATTATCCTGATCGAAAACCACTAACTTATCCGCAACATCTGAAAAGGAAAAATTCGTATGAATTCCGGTACTGTCTTCATCACACCAGATGAGGATATAACTTCCGGCGGTCAGGATAGCGTCAGATTCCAACCTGAATAATTTGTCTTCATTCTTAAATAAAAATCCATTTAGATTTACATTTGAATTTCCGGCATTATATAGTTCGAACCAATCATCGTAATCTCCGTTTTCATCCTGGATAGTCGCTTCATTCGCTGCCATTATCTCGTTGATAAAGATTTTCAAATCGGAATGTTCCGGGTAGGTTATATCTTTCGTATCGCAGCCAAGTAAACCCAGCAAAATCAAACCAAGGCATAAAATATTTTTCATCATTTCCTCTTTTTAAAAACTAACCAATAATCGTGCCAGGAAAAAATTAAAATCATCATTCCCTTCAAAATCACCTTTTCCATCGGCAAAATCGGAATTGTCAACAAAAATATAATTTGTCATCAAACGGACATTCGGATTAGCATACCAGTTCAAAGCAATAGTAAAATTATTTGCTTTCCCGCCTTTGATCCGTTCACCTTCAATTTCTTCTCCCGCAGGATGTTGATAATTCATATCCGTTAAGTTCAGATGACTGTAGCGAAAAGCAAATTCAAAAGCTCCGTTCTTTCTTTTTGGAATAACCTGTCCGAACTCGCCTTCTTTGGAATTATAAATTCGGGACTCTCCCGTGATGAAATAACTCAAAAATGCATAAAGTCCCTGGAATTTCAATTCCTGGGCATCTTCCAATCTTTTAACATTTGTCTGAATTAATTCGCTTTGCAAAGAAACGGGACCAAAAACAACCGCTCCTTCCAAGCCACAAACCGTCCAGAAATCAATACGATCGATATCATCCGTATCGACAAATTGGATAGGAGCGACATTTGACTCGGGATAGGAATCAAATTCCGTAATTTCGCTTTTATTGTCAGGTTTCAACTTCAAAAAAGAGCCGCCGAAATGCAATGTTTTCCGGTTCAGGTTTAATGGAGCAAAAGCAATGCGAGAAGCATAATTAAGGGATTGACTAAGATGTTTATTGTCTTTCCTATCATTCCATAAGGCAATTTGCTGTCCGAAAATTCCAGAGGAAAAGTGCCAGAAATTTCCCCAGTAAGTGAAAGCAGTTCCCATAATTCTACCAGAGGTGAAACAGTTCGGGTAAGCTCTTTCCGGGAAAGTCAATAAGCGGGAACTGGTCAATTCTTCCAGACTGAACGGAGGTTTGAAATTCCCGAATTTGATAAATCCGTTTTTGAAAAAATCGTAACTCATCCATAAGTCTTTGATCTCTATCTCATTGTTGGCAACATCGATGTCGAATTCAGCATTCCATTTTTTCCAGAGTTTGGACTTAATAGCAAACCTTGCTCGACGAACAGTGAAACCATTCCCAATCTCGGTTTTGTTCTCTTCATAAAAAGCCGCATCGAGATACATACGAACATCTAACCTGGTTTGGAAAATTCCATTTTTTGATTTCCATTCCAGGAAACCGTTATCCCAACCGGTTTTGCCGGAATTTTCTTTGGCAGGCAAATTTACCAAAAGCAAAATAAGTGTAAACAGGAATAGTTTTTTTTGCATTTTTTACCTCTTGTATCCCCATCGTCCCGATGGGTTTTTATCTTTTTTAGCCACCAAGAACACGAAGAATCGCGAAAAATTTATTCTTTCTCTTCGTATATTTTTAGTGAACTTCGTGGCTAATTTCCATTTTTCTAAATCCGGCAGCTGCCGGATGAGTTACTTAGCTTTCCTCATCTTAATAATTGGAATGATAAATGATAAAATTGCCAGGGATAGTATTAACAAGCTGGCGATTCTCGCGAAAAATATTCCGTAACCTCCCATCATAACTGCTCTGCGGAAATTAGTTTCGGCAATGTTACCCAAAACTATTCCGAGAATGATCGGAGCAACCGGATAATCAAACCGCCGCAAGATCCACCCAAAAATGCCGAATCCGAGACAAGCAATCATATCGAACATCGAATACCGAACAGCGAAACTGCCGACAATAGAAACCGTGAAGATGAGCGGAAAAAGTATTTTCTTGGGAATCGCGGTAACTTTTATCCATAACCTGCTACCGAATAATCCGAGGATCAACATTACCAGGTTAGCAACGAGTAAACTGGCAAATAGACCGTAAATGATTTCCGGGTTGTTTTTGAAAAGTAAGGGTCCGGGAGTCAGATCATGGATCATTAAAGCTCCGATAAGAACGGCTGTCGAAGCGCTTCCCGGAATACCGAGAGTGAGCAGCGGCACTAATGCTCCGCCAACTGAACTGCTGTTTGCAGCTTCGGCAGCTGCGACTCCATCCAGACTTCCCTTTCCGAATTTCTCAGGTTCTTTGCTGGTGCGTTTTGTTATATCATAAGAGATAAAAGAAGCGATGGTTGCTCCTGCTCCAGGGAAGATGCCGATCAGTGTTCCTAAAACAGAAGAGCGGATAATCGTGAATTTCAGTTTCCAATAATCCAAAAAAGAGGGCCATTTAGTTTTTTCCAGTTCTACTTTCCTGCTTTTAAAATTCTGTTCCTCCAGTTGTTTGAAAACTTCGCTTAAAGCAAAAAGTCCGATCAAAGCCGGGATCAGGGAAAAGCCGTCGTAGAGATGAACCGAACCGAAAGTAAAGCGACTCACTCCTGATATTGGATCGATCCCGATGGTGTTGAGCAAGAGTCCAAATAAAGCGGCAATAAATGCTTTAAGCCAGTTTTTCCCACCGAGAGAAGCAACGGTTGTCAGTCCGAAAATAGCGAGTGCGAAATATTCTGCAGGATGGAATTTAACAGCAATCTTTGCCAGCTGAACGCTGAACAGGATCAAAATAATAGTGCCGATAAATCCACCGATCGTCGATGAGATCAAAGAAACTCCCAATCCCATTCCGGGTTTTCCCTGTTTCGTAAGCGGATAACCATCGAAGGAAGTTACGACCGCAGATGGTGTTCCCGGTGCATTGATGGTTACAGCGGTTATGGAGCCGCCGTAATTAGCGGAAATATAAATGGCAACAAGCAGGATCAAAGCAATTGTCGGAGACATCGCATAAGTGAACGGAACAAGCAGAGCAACTCCCATCGAAGGAGAAAGTCCCGGCATCGCACCTGCCATTATTCCTAAAACAACTCCGATAACGATGAATAAGAGCGGCTGCCAGGCGAGAACGAATCCGAAACCTTCCACCAGATTTGATAATAACTCCATAGAACCTCGAAAATAAACAGCGAACAAGTGCGAACAATAACGAACTTATTTAATTGCGAAACACACAAAATACTCTAAAAAAAAGCAATACGGCTTCTTTCCGAAGCTTCTTTCAAAAAATTTTAAAAAAATAAGATTCGGAAAGCTCTTTCATTTACATTACAAAAATTTTTTTACCTCGAAAATCACAAAAAATGAGATATAACATCAACACAGCAAAATTTTGTTTTCCCTGTTTGTTCTGTTAGTTTTGTTCACATTAGTTTTCTATATATCTTTCCGAATCTTAGTAGCAAGAATTCCTTTGGTGGAAGCTTCGGAAAGTGTCATATTCATTTATTTCATTCTTTATTTTGTTCGTAATTGTTCGTATTTGTTCGCTGTTAAATTTTTTCAAAAAACAACCTCGATCAATTTTCCAACCGGGAAAGGAACAAACAAAATCCGGTAGAAAATAAAATAAGAAAACAAAACCCAACCGCATGAAATCAAGATGATAGGCAAATACTTTCGATACCCGAGCAGGTAAATTCCCAGGAAAACAAATAAGAAGGAACTGAGAAAATAACCGAGATAAAAAATACTGAACAGATACAATACAAGCAGGAGCACAAATTTGAAAACCGTGTTTTTATCTCCATTTTGTATCATCTTTTCCTTCTTCTTTAAGACATCAATCAGCAGATAAAGATTGAGCGGGATCAACAGAAAGATCCATAATCTCGGAACAACGGACGGTCCGACTTCATCGTTGGTCGGGAAAGCGAAGGTGAGCAGGAAAAAAATGAATGCCAGGAAGATGAAAAATAGAGGGATCATAATTTGTCCGAGATAATCCTTTTTTTTGGAAAAGAAAAGTAAAAAAGCAACTGCAAGTAAAATGAGCAAAACAGTTAAAAGTAAAAATTGAAGAGGTTTTCCGGAAGCGAGTTTTGCCAGAATATTTTCATTTTCAGCCTGGATGATCCCGATCTTCCCGAGATAATGAGTGAAATCCTGCAGATCTTGCTGCACGATTTCCGTGAATTTTTCGGAATCATAATAAACGACATCGATCCCGCTTTTTTCCCAGAACTCTCGCCATTCCGGATCGTTAGTTACATTCTGAAAAAGATGATCATACCATTTTTTGATCTTATCCGGAATTCCTTTCCGGAACACGAATCCGCGCCACATATATTCATTATCGAGTTCAGTTATGCCAAAATCCCGAAAAACAGGAGTATTTGGAAATTTCGCTAATCTTTCCTGGGAAGAAATAACCGCGACATTGAGATCAGGATTTCCGAGAACTTCACCGGGATTTCCAACATAAGCGATTCCCTGTTTTCCGAGAAGGGCAGATCTTGCTTTGCCGCCGCTTTTAAAAGGAATCCATTTTGCTTTTATATCAAAATTTTCCCAGATCTTCAACGCCGTAACATGATCGAGTCCACCGTTTGCGGGTCCGAGCCAGAGTTGGTGACCGTTTTTTTCCTCAGCATCTTTAACGACATCTTCCCATAAAAAATTTTTCTGCTGAAGATTGGTGATCACACATTCCGGATCAGCCATCATCAGTGCCGCCCAATCTATGGCATCAATATAAACTTCTCCACCGGAGGAAACGATCTTGGAAATATTGGATTTGGTGCAGGCAAGAATTGTATAACCGTCGGCAGGTAATTGGAGAAGTCTTTTGATGGCAACGATTCCACCGGCTCCGGATTTGTTTTCAACGACGAAAGTAGCGTCCGTATATTTGTTAGCGATGTCGGTAAATTTTCTGGCAGTGATATCGATCAATCCGCCCGGTCCGGTATAAACTATAATTTTGACAGGTTTTTCAGGGAAACCGAATTCGTTGTTTTCCTGCTTACAAGAAATCAACAAAATAATAAATAATAAATTTATTAGAAATAATTTTTTCATATTTTTACACTAATTTCCAAACTCCTGAAAATGGATATTTGCTTCGAGTTCTTTGATCTTACCAGTGTCCGGTCAGGTTTCAAATGACGGATGCGGAAAGTATCATAAATGTTTCGAGCCTGCCACGACCTCTATCGAATATTACCAAATTTTTACAAATAAAATTGCTTTAAAAATCCACCAGACCTTGATAAGCAATAAGTCGTGAGTTTTATGTTAGTGGATATTTTCTCTTCATACTTAAAGAAAATCAGGATGATAACTATTTACAATTATTCAGAACGATTATTTCCACCGGTTATTTTATAGAAATTTTTGTTATTCGTAATTGCTTTTGCATATTCAGTATTTCCAACTACAGTATCGATCACTGTAAAACTGCTAAATGGATTCTGACTTTCGTATATCTTATTAAAAATTGCTCCATCTCCATGATTCCAATCTAAATAATGGAATCATTTTCTGTTAAAATAGTCAAATCAGCGGGTTGATCTATATAATCCGGCTGGTAATAACTTTCCGCACCAATATCCGGTAAAGTTCCGTCATCATCACGATTCCTTTGATATTGCCTGTCGTCGGTTCTAACCGCTACTGTTGCTCCCATATCGATACATGGAGAATTCCATTCCAAATTAAAATTTCCGTCATTATCATCCACAAACTGTGGATCACTGGCTAATATATTTCCATCAAAATAAACATAACTGAATTGACCAACTATATATGAATCATCTCCATTGGTTAAATCACTATTATGGACTTGAACAATGCAACTTTCATCTGCAAATAGTTCCGGTGATGGATTCTGCCAGAAGATTGAATTATCAATATGAAAATTACAATTATTTGTGCAATAGATTGCACCTCCATTCAAGACAGATGCGGAATTTTGAAAAAAAGTATTATTAAAAAAGACAGGTGAAACATTAGTATGAAGATATACTGCTCCTCCGTTATTAAGTGCAGTATTATTATAGAAAATGATCTCTTCAAAATTAGGATAACAATAGTTATAATACAGCGTATTCATAACAAAAACAGCACCACCTTCCGATGCTGTATTCGAAGTAAATCTTGTTCTTTTTATGAAAGGAGATGACCAGTCAGACAGACACATTGCTCCGCCACCGCCGTTTGCAGAGTTATTGATAAACAGGCAATCTTCAAAATCAGGAGATGAATTTGTACAATATATTGCTGCTGATCCACTTCCGGCATGATTAATAATTGTATGATTATAAGCAACTGAAAAATAAGTTCCCAAAATGGCTATGTCACCGGTAGTAAACCATTCGGGGATATGTTCATCGGGATTCCAGCTTTGATGTGAACAAAAATTAATTATTTCAGAACGAACATCAGGTCTTGAAGAAAGATAAGTATGAAGAAGCGGAACACTTGAAATTACTCCACATGTATCGGCTATATAAGCATTTCCACCATAATCTCTTAAATTTAATCCTCCGGCAATCAAGCATTGAGAACCAAAGTTTGCACAATCCGGATCATAGGTGTTATATTCATCAGAGTTATATGTTTCAGCATATTGATAACAATAAGCAGCAGATAATGCACCATTCCAATTGGGTTCTCTTATTTCTTTCCTATTATATTTTTCATTTCGTTTCATATTAAAAAGTTTTTCCCCATTTTCTCTTCTTTTCCAAAGAATTTCAACCGTTCTCTGAATATAAAATGGATCTGTTTTGAATTTTGGTTCTTTTTCATTATTCATGATTTCTATCAATATTTCATCTGCTCTATAGTCATTCATTAAAAAAAGACATCTTATTGTATTTCTTCTAATTTCATTAATTGCTCTTTCTTTTACATATTCTTCCCGATCATATCCTTTTTCTTCACAGATTTTATTTAACATATACGATTCAGGATTATAATCTCTATAATTTAGAGTATGCTCTAAATTCTAATTTTCGGAATCAGTTCTCCGGGCATAATATTCCAGTTTAGAGATTAACGAATCATCATAAACATGCTCATATATCGAACTGATTTTGTATAAGGAAATACAGATTTCTACAATTAATGCCGGATATTGGCTATTAACGATAGGTTTTAATAAATCGAAGAAATAGTCATAATCCTTGTCTTTTATTACAGAGAAATTCTTTTCAACTGATTTTGGTAAAACTTCTAATACAAGTTTTTTTGTATCATTATCACCATGTTCTAAAAACTTCAAAACCATATTTAGTTCTCTAATATCGATTGCTTTATCTCCGATAACAATACGATAGAGCATATCGAATAAATTAAAAGACAATTGTTCATTGTCTTGAATTTTCTGATTAATCTTTTCAGAATACCAACTATCTTCATCGAGTGCAGGATGACTGTACAAAGATGAAGTACTATCTTTATTCTTTACCCTCTCACTTTCTGAAATTTCGTCTGCTTCTACTAACACGACTAAGCTCACTAATAATAAGCTTATTAGAATTGTAACTTTGCTAAATATAATAAACCTCCAATTTTTTTCTTCCCAATTCATTAATTTTGTTAGTTTTTTATCAAAATATATTCCATCTAAGACAAAACAATTATAGAATTTTGATAATAATAACGAATATCCACTAATATTCTTGTTTGTTTCATTGCACAAACAAGAATGATTGTGATACACCTGACATAAAAAAAACCTTCATTATTTTTTCGCTTTCACATCCTTATTTTCCGGCACAGAAGAAACAATTGTCTTGGCAATATTTGAAGCATAAACATTGATCTGTTTGAGCAGGTCCATCAATTCCATGTGGATTTCATGAGTAACTACCGATTCGGATCGTTTCGTCCCGACTCGTTTCAGATGACTCGTTCTGAATTCCGATTCGAGTTGAATATATTTCTCATCTTTTTGCATTATACGGGCTGCTTCTTTTGTATCCATTTCTTTAAATGCATCTTTCAGCCTGCTGATCTGTTTCAATGCTTTAAGATGGTATTCTTTGATCTCTTCCTTTCCTTCCGGAGAAAAATCTTCGTCTAAGTTTTGTTTTTTTGGAATAAGCGGAAGCACATTCTTATCGATAATATCAGCAATACTTTCGATATCATTGACGACAGACATCATAATATAAACTTCATTCGCCTGTTCTTTGTTCAGGTCTTTACCGCTGACTTTGATCAGGTATTTCAGTACTTCTTCTTCGAGGAAATCGATCTTATTTTCCCGCATGTGAATTCCCTCGACCAAAGTCAAAGTTGGATATTTTTCGTCTTTCTGCTCTTCTTCCATTAAAAAAGGATAGATAACATAACCCAGCATTCTCCTCAAAATTTTGATCATACGGGAAATTTCCGAACGAGCCAGATTCAAAGCGATAGCCGGAGTTGAGATCACATTATAATCGAGATGCCATAAAGAGGGTTTTGTGCCGCGTTCGTATTTCTTTTCCGGAAGGATCTTGAAAATGAATTTGGCAAAAATAGTGGTGAAAGGCAGGAATAATAAACCAAAACCAACATTAAAAATAGTGTGAGAATTAGCAATTTGCCGTGGGACGACCGCACTTTTTGCGGCAAAACCTGTAAGAGCAGTATCTGCGACCGGAGAGATAGAGCGGACAAATGCAGCAAAAGTCGGGATCCAGAAAATAAAAAGTAAAACTCCTGAAATTTTAAAGATGACATGAGCGATGGCGACTCTTTTGGCATCTCGAGAAGTTTTAATGCTGGCAAGTCCGGCCGTAATACAGGTTCCGATATTTGCTCCGAAAATTAACGGGATTCCGGCTTCGAGAGTTAATAAACCCTGGGATGCGAGAACAATTACGATTCCGGTAAACGCACTGCTGCTCTGGATCAAGCCGGTAAAAATCGCACCGACTATTACTCCGAAAAGAGGATTTTCCAACTTTAAGAGAAGATTAATGAATCCTTCATAAGAGCGGAGCGGATACATGGCTTTGGACATAACGCTCATCCCGAAAAAGAGGATCCCGAAACCGAGGATCGCTTCCCCGATATTTTTATAAGTGTCTTTGCGGGAGAACATATAAAGCAGGAATCCGACACCGATCATCAATAAAGCGTAATCCGTCAATTTGAAAGCGATAAGTTGAGCCGTGATCGTCGTTCCGATATCAGCACCGAGAATAACACCGAGTGATTGGGCAAAAGTCATCAACTCTGCCTGTACAAAACTGACCAGCATCACGGTTGTCGCACTGCTGCTCTGGATGATCATGGTAACGACTGCTCCGACGATTAAACCGATAAACCTGTTTTTCGTAAGAACAGACAAGATCGAACGCATTTTGTTCCCGGCTGCTTTTTTCATACCTTCGCTCATCATGTTCATTCCGAATAGGAAAAGTCCGAGTCCGCCGAGAACTCCTGTTATGAGGAAGAAAAGCCATTTCGCATCACGAGCTATTAATGTGAAATAGACTAAATCGTTTATGCCTGTTTTGTTGATGATACGCGCGGAGCATTCATACTTTCCCGGTTTTGAGCCTAAAATGAAAAAATTCCGGGCAATTCCGTCTTTTCGTGTAAATGCTACTTCTTCTTCAAATTTCTGACCTTCAGCCCCGGAAGGTTTTGAAACGATATGAAAAGTTACAGGAATTCCCTCGACCGGTTCCAAATTCTCATCCACAACTTTGACCAATAACGGCTGCTGCACTTTCTTTCCAACCACATTGATCAAACTGAAGGACATGATGTTTTCGGCTTTTTGCAGCGAGATACTCTCCGGAACACTCGATCCGGAAGCGTTTAAGTAAATAAGAAAAAATGAAAGGATTAGTAAAATTTTAATTTTTTGAAACGAATTCACAATTTTTCCTTTTTCCAACAATCCGATTTTATCCACTAATTACACGAATTTCACGAAACAAAAATAAACTCCAACTAAGTTAAGTTTGTAAGCGAGTCGATCCATCCATAAACATTTGATAGACCAATCCTCGAATGATCAGTGTTTTCATATCGTTACCAATCCCCTGATTGGTAACGAAATTTAGTTTATATCTGCGAAAAACATTCCCAAACGGGGTTGAGAAACGATCATGAAAACGGAATTTGGGAATGATAAACAATGATGGCAGTTCCACTGTGGGATTTCGAGATAATATCATTTTCTCAAATTAAAAATCGATCGTACAAAATTCCGTGTCTCAATCCGCGGTCGTTGACGATGAAGGAATCTTTTTTGAAAATTTCCATAATATTCTTTACGATCACAGCTCCCGCCAGGATGACATCTGCTCTTTTGGGCTGCAGACCGGGAATTTGTTTTCGCGCTGCGATCGTTTTGCTCGTGAACATCTCGATCTGATGATTTATTTCTTCTAATTTCAATTTTGAACCTTGAATTTTTTCCGGATCATATTTTATCATTCGATGTTTAATTGCTCCCATAGTTGTAACTGTTCCGCCGATTCCGAAAAGAATATCTGCATCGCTTTCAAGGTCATGTTTCTTAAAGAAATCTTTGATAAAATTCTGCATATTTTCAAGTTCAATTTTTGTTACCGGATCGGAATGCAAAAAATTTTCGGTGGGAGAAATCGCTCCGATATCCAGGCTGATCTTTTTCAATATTTCGTTTCCTTTTCCGAAAATAAATTCCGTGCTGCCACCTCCCGTATCAAAAACAACGATTTTCTTATCTGTAATTCCAATCGTGGAAATAACTGCTAAATAGGATAGCCGTGCTTCTTCTTCACCATCAATGACCTCGATATTCAAATTTAATTCCTGCCTTGTTTTATCCAGGAAAACATTAGAGTTTGCTGCTGTCCGCAGGCACATAGTACCGACAGCAACGATTTCAGAGGTATTTTCAGAACGAGCGATTTCCAGGAATGCGGATAAAGCTTCAATATTCCTTTCCATGGCAGCATCAGAAATTTTCCCGGTTTTTAGTAATCCTTCTCCCAACCTGGAAATATTATTAGTATCTTTAATAACATTAACTTTTCCATTTTCTACGGAAGTTAGATAAAACTTGATGGAATTTGTCCCGATATCGAGGATGGCGTATTTTTTCATTTGCTTACCGAATTCCTGATTTAATAGCTGATCCCGAAAATTCTTTTCATGACTTTGATATAGTTAATATTTTCAAATCCGTTCAAACCTAGTTTTCTGACAGTTTTGATAACTAATTGCGGATCCGCCTGTTCAACCGCGATCGTCCGCAGCGGAATTTCATTGAATTTCACTTCTGCAATTTCGACGATACAATCATCGATCATGAATCCGTTCCTTAACTTGAAAACATCGATCATTTTCAAATCTTTGTTTGGTTTTATCAGGGTTTGCAGGTATTCTTCATAAGAATATTCGTCTTTTTCCAGATAAGGAAGTTTCAAATTGAATGCTTTGTAAACCAGGGCAAGATCATTAATATAGATAGGAAAAGCAGATTTCATGAGAACTGTCCATTGTTCCAAACCGTTATGATTCGTTCTCAAAGGAGATTTGATGTCCATTTTTTCATTCCTGATTTTGGTGTTATCATTACTGAAATTTGATAAGATATAAATTTCCGAACTCTCCCGTTTGATGGTTATTTCATATTTTTTGATGTTGTTTTCTGCTTTCCCGAAATCCTTTCCGAAAGTTCGCCATTCCCAGCGGGGGATTATTTTTTCCATTATGTTTCCTTGTTTCTTACAACGAATTTACATTGATTTTCACAATATTAAAGTTGATCGACTTATCGAGCAATCACCGTAAACTTAAATCATTCTCTTTTTATGCAATTCGTGAATCATTTTTCATCACTAACAGTTCTCTTCTTTGTATTTATTTTTTCGATATTTTTTTTTGCTTCCGCGATTTTCTCCCAGTTTCCTTCCCATTTGTTATAAAGGATCAAAGAACCGAGTTCCAAAATTTCCTTTAGTTTTTGTTCTTTCAAATAATAATGAAGATTCCGCCATTCCTGTGATTTATCGATATAACCGCCATCGAACAAAATCTTCAAATGTGCTGATAATGTATTTTGAGCGATCCCGATCTTGTCCGCCAATTCTGTAACGGTCAGAGATTTTTCCTCCATCAAAGTATAAATGATCTTGATCCTGATCTCGTTGGAGATGATGGTGAACAGCTTAGAAAGCTTTTTGATGACGAAATCGTCGAGCATGAAACACTCCTGTTTCTATAATATGAGACATTTCTGAAATGATGAGATGATGAGTCAAGGTTTTTTTAAATTTCTGAGAAATTTTCAAATTTTGGAAATAGAGAATAAAGTTTCAAAAAACGACATTGTTACTATTCTCTCGATTGTCAATGGATTTGAAATGAGAAGCATTCCTAAATGGGATTGGGAACGGTGATACGATTTTGTCTAATAACTCAGATCAACACTTCGACCAGCCGCAGGTATTACAGCGCAAGCATCCCTCGCTGTGTTCGACTGAACTGCCGCAGTCGGGGCAGGTTCCTTTCAATTTTTTGGGTTTTTTCAAAAGAACTGCAGGATTTGTTTTATTTATCAAATTATTATTTTGCAGGGATTTATCTTCTAACAAAACGAAATTTTCCAGTGATTGGGAAACTCCGTCCGAACAGGAAGTTATGATCTTTCCTTTATGCCACATCGGGGAAGGGCAGCGAATTCCCCGTAATTGCCGGATAATAGATTCCAGTTTCAAATTGGAGCGCAGGCACAGTGAGGTCAGGCGGGCAATTGCTTCCAGTTGCGCAGAAGCACAACCACCTACTTTTCCCATTTGTGTGAAAACTTCGCACGGTCCTTTTTCGTCTGAATTAATGGTGATGTAGAGATGTCCGCAGCCGGTTTCGATCTTTTGTGTAATTCCGTTTGTGATCTCCGGTCTTTCCCGCGGACCGATCCGGGTACCGTTGATGGTCTTTTCTTTTTTTACTTCTTTTCCGACATTCAGAACCTGGTTTTCCCGGCTGCCGTCGCGGTAAACTGTTACACCTTTACAACCGAGTTCATACGCCAGTTCATAAGCCATACGGATGTCTTCTTTAGCCGCTTCTTCAGGAAAGTTGATCGTCTTGGAAACTGCATTATCAGTATATTTCTGGAAAGCAGCCTGCATTTTGATGTGCCATTCGGGAGTGATGTCATGCGAAGTAACAAAGATTTTTTTCAGTTTTTCCGGGATTTCTCTAATTTTGGAAATGCTCCCGCTCTCCGATACCTTTTCCATTAATTTTTCTGAATACAAACCGATTTTTTTCATGGCTTTCTCAAAGATGGGATTCACATAAAGCAGTTTTTTCCCGTCCATCACATTTTTCACATAAACGAGAGAGAATTGCGGTTCGATCCCGCCGGAAGTATTAGCGATCATACTGATCGTTCCGGTGGGAGCAATCGTTGTTGTGGCTGCATTCCTGATGCCTTTTTCCCTGATTTCGGATTTGAGAAGATTCCAGTCTAATTTGGTGTTCTCTCTTTTTAATCCTCCATTCTCGTAAATACTTCCTTTAAAATTAGAGAATTTTCCATGTTGAACTGCCAATTCGATTGATTTTTTCTTGGAATGAAAGTCGATGAATTCCATCATTTCTTTTGCCAGATTCGTTGCTTTTTTACTGTTATAAGGAATTTCCAGAAGATAAAGCAGATCTGCCCAACCCATAATACCGAGTCCGATCTTACGATTTGCTTTCACCATTTTATCGATTTCCGGTAGCGGGAATTCGGAACGGTTAATAACATCATCCAGGAATTCTACGCTGTCGTAAATAACACCGTTTAATTTTTTCCAATCGATATTTCCGTTTTTCACCATCGGAACAAGGTTGATCGAACCGAGGTTGCAGGCTTCGTTGGGAAGCAAAGGTTGCTCACCACACGGATTTGTTGATTCGATCTTACCCACATTCGGGGTGGGATTATAGTCATTTATCCGATCCAGGAAAATGATTCCCGGTTCCCCGTTCTTATGAGCCATTTCAACGATCAATGAAAACACATCCCGCGCATTCAATTTTTCTGCAACTTTTCCAGTATGCGGAGAAATCAGTTCATAATCTTTGTCTTCATAAACCGCTTGCATGAATTTTTCAGTAATACCGACGCTGATATTGAAATTTGTCAGTTGTTTTGTATCTTCCTTGGATTGGATAAAATCAATGATTTGGGGATGATCGATATTAAGTATAGCAATATTTGCTCCGCGCCTGGTTCCGCCTTGTTTCACTGCATCAGTTGAAGAATTAAAAACTTTTAAAAAGGAAATTGGTCCGCTTGAAACTCCATTGGTTGTTTTAACACGGGCATTTGCTTCCCGCAGGCGACTGAAACTGAAACCTGTTCCTCCTCCGCTTTTATGAATAAGGGCAGCATTCTTAATGCTGGAAAAAATCCCTTCCATACTGTCTTCGATGGGTAGGACGAAACAAGCGGAAAGTTGCTGCAAATCTCTGCCTGCATTCATCAAAGTCGGAGAATTCGGCAGGAAATGACCGGAATCTAATAAATGATAATATTTTTGCTTTTTCTTCGGATCCCCACCGCTGATATTTTCTGAAACGCGATCTATTAATTTTTCCCAGTCTTCGATACAATTACCATCGTCATCCTTTTTGAAATACCTTGTTTTAAGGACAGTTAGAGCATTTTCAGACAACTTCATTCTCTCTCCCCTGTAAAGATAAAAAAATAATATTTTTGTAAAACTGCAATTGTTATCTGAATCCGTAACTTCAAATATATTATAAAGTTGCGAACCTGAAACCGATTCCTGCAAATCCTTAATTTTGCAATTTACTCGTTAAAAATTCGAGGGTTAGCACTCGTGTCAAGATAGAAATTTCAGAAAAAAAAGGAAAATTTATTTTTACTTTTTATAGAAAGAGTTTAGATAGAATAATTTTTTTTTTGAAAATTTTGTTAAATTTTTGGAATGAAAAATGATGCATTAATTAGCAACTAACAAAAAAGACTATCTTTCGATATTTTTGAACTATCTGATCAATGTACATTTTCTCACATCATATACACTACCATCAATATCTAATTTATACAAATAAACTCCACTTTCAACAGGTTTATTATTTTTATCATTTCCGTCCCAGGTAATTAAATGAGTTCCTTTTTCTTTATTTTCATTAACTAAAGTTTTTACCAGTTGTCCTTTAATATTATAGATTGATAATTCGATACTTTTACTTTTAGGAATCTGGAAACTAATAGTAGTTTCAGGATTGAAAGGATTAGGATAATTAAATATCTTTATTTCTTCTTGTTGAGTAATTTCCGGATCATCGACAGAAACAAAAGGAGCATCATACTCATAACAGCCCATATCTATGATTGCTGTCCCATCGTTGTCTCCATCCCATATCCTTTGATTATGGAGAATATCCCAGGGAGGAAGAAACAAACCGGTTGTATCCGGTGTTCCTGCATCGATACAGGGAGAGAATTCGGATAACGAATATGGATTCTCTCCTTCTTCCTGGAAAAGTGAATCCTCATCTATATTCCCTTCCAACCAATTTATTGTATTTGCTGTTGTTTGGTTATTTACGCCATCTTCTCCGTTTTTGATATTAGAGTGACCGATGTTTACCGTTGAAAATACTCCCTCTGAAACAAGATTGGGAACGAATATTTCATGATCGGTATTATTACTGAATATACAATTATTGATATTTACATTTCCGGCTAATTGCAAAAAATCAGATTCTCCTGTATTATCGGCAAAAGTGCAATTGGTTATATTTATATTACCATCAACACCAAGAGCTGCCATTACTTCATATCCCTGACTTTCATTATTGACCGCAAGACAATTTACAATATCGACTTCTAGAGTACAGAACTGATCGCTTCCAATTGTAAAAATTCCAAAACCATGGTGAGTATTATCAATATTATTAACAAATGTACAATTCTGAAGTGAAACATATCCTTCGCCAGAAATTCTTAAAGCATTATAAACTGTTTCATATCCGCCATAACTTACAATGTGATCAAAGATGCAATTATCCAGGATAATATTAGAGGAGTAATAAAGAAATAAACCAGCGAAATCCTCTTCAGCAAAAAGATTTTGAAATATAACATCTTTAAAATATATATTCTCAATACGACCCCCGATTAAACCAGTAAAGTCGTCAGAATAACAATTGCGGATAATTGTATTTTCTAAAGTCATATCAGAAATTCTGTCCAGACGAACTGCAGTATAATTCTCAGCATTTTCAAATGTTAGGTTTTTTATTGTAGAATTTCCGTTTGCCGGGCTCAAAACTAAAAGACTGATCATGTTATCTCCGTCAAGTATGGTTTCTTCTCTTTCTTCCCCAATCAGGGAGACACACTTTTTTCCGGCTAAAGGGTAAATTTGGTTATTCAATGTTTCGGAATATCTTCCATTAGCAATGTAAATAGTTTTTGGATTAAGGCTATCTGATTTGATCTTATGTAAAGCATATGAAATCGATAATAAAGGATCATCAGGAAATAATCCGCTGTTTTCATTATTACCCTGTGAAGATATAAAAAGATCATTATTAGTTGGTTCTATAAAGCCAGACAAAATATCGAAATTAAACGGATATATATCTGATAGGGCTTGATGATAGTTCGCAAAATATCTCTCCGGCTCTAATACTGTAAAAGTATCGAGAATAACAGGAGCATACTCAATTTCGATTGCTATAATATCGACTCCGGAGCCTGCATAATTATCATAAATGCTGCAACGATTTGACTCACTCATGAATATATCGGTATCATCCCTGATTAAAATACCACCTCCGGTTTGAGCAATATTATTTCTAATGGATGTTCCTTCCAAATAGATATTACATCTCCTGCCGTAAATACCACCTCCGGAATGAGTTCGGTTTCCATATATAGAACAATTGATTATATAAATTGTACTGTAATTAAATACCTGGATTCCACCACCACCGATAGTATTGTAATGTAAATCTCCGGAACCATTTGTTAAAGTCAATCCCCTGATGATTGCATTAGTTTCCTCGTTATGAACTCGAACGCAACTACCGGATTGGTTTCCATTAATGACCGTTGAACTAATGTAACTTTCATCTCCGGTAATTATTTCAAGACTGGATACAGTTATATTTTTTCCATTAAAATCAATATTTTCCAGGTATGTTCCAGAATAAACAAGAACAGTATCACCATCTGTCGAAGCATCTATTCCCGCCTGTATAAATTCAAAGTCTCCGGAACCATCTTGTTTTATTTCAATTATTGTAGTGTTCAACAACGAACTAAAACTAACAATAACGAACAATGAAAAGATTAGTAAAATATTCATATTTATATCTTGGATGTAATTCGTATCAAGGATTCTGTAAAATATAATGTTGTCGTTGCGAGGACTCTTTCACATATTTTCTTCCGAAGCAATCTCCAGCTCTAACTATATGTTAAAGAAAGAGATTGCTTCGTATGTAACAGCAAGAGGAAAACTCGCAAAGACACTTTTTAGAATTCTTCTGAAAAACACCTAATTATGCTGAACTCATTAATTCGTATCCTTTTTGAGATTAACATCCGATCAATCTCATTTTAAAAAAAAGAAACTTGATTTATCCCGAAAACTTTCTGGATGAGTTAATTTGACTCATATCAACGGATTAGAAAACTTAAGCTAAGTTAGTTAAAGCGAACTTAACTCAAATTTTCTCTATTCGGTTTTACAAAATAACCAGGCAAAGGTTATATGAAAAAGAAAATTATAAATCCTTCGCAAGATTATCTTTGTTCAAAATAAATTTTGAACCACACTATCGTAATAAAAGCATTTTTTTGTTTAAAGTTTTTGTGCGAGTTTTTAAACTGTAGAAATAGATTCCACTGGAAACCGGTTTATTATACTCATCTTTTCCATCCCAGCTTACATGATAAATTCCCGGTTCCTGCTGACAATTTACAAGTTCTTTTATTTTTTGTCCTTTGATGTTATAAATTTTTAGAGAAATTTCATTTTGCTCAGGTAAACAGTATTGGAAAGTTGTTGTATGTGCACCTTTTCCAGCTACGAGATTAAAAGGATTCGGATAATGTTTTATCCCGAATTTCTTCGGTGTGTTATCAGAAAGTTCATTTTGATTGAATGACACTAAATAATAGTCATTCTTGTTATCGATAGTTATTTTTCTTTTTTCTTTTAGTTTTGTTTCAGGATCATAGAGTAAATATTCGGATATCCTGTTTGAATTATTTTGACGACCATAAAATAATTCGAATTCTATTTCCTCTCCTTCTTCACCAATTATGTAAGCATTTATTTGAGTTAAGGAATCTTCCACCACAGCAGCCCCTTTACAAATATCATTGATAATAACTCCAATTTCCAGGGGTGGATTTTCAGGATCGTGTTCCACGAATACTGGAATATAATCGGATTTTTCTTCATAACTGAAATTTTCCGGTTCCTGGCGGACATAAGCTTCGGTGGATTCTAAATTATTCCAGCTAAAATCAATTATATCATTGAAAGGGACTACGGCAACCATATCACCATAACTTATTGTTGGTTTTTCAACACTACAGATCCACTCACTTTCCGGATCATAATCTGCTCGAATCATTGTCCAGAATTGAGTTTTGATCATATATAGATCATCCATACAAGAAGAAAAAGCTATATTAACTCCTTGAGTTAATTCAATATAATACCCGATCCAGTTCTCCCCGATATTTGCCAGGATATTAAATTCCGCATCAGGTGGACAAAGGAAACCGGAAATCGGCAGAGAAACTCCTGATTCACTATTCATCTGAACCTTATACCCCTGCGGACTGGTTATGATATGAAAATCAAAAAGCCATTGATTATCATCCCATTCAAATGTTTCTAGTACTCCAACATTTCTCCATTCTACTTTTTCTAAATAATCGAGAACAGTATCAAACATATTTAAGATAACATTATACCCATCGGTTCTATCATCGATAACCGGAAAACACATCCATTTCCAACCGTGATGATAATTTAAGTCCGGTAGTTTATAAACCTCATAATTATGCGGGAAATAAATTGCTCCCATGTCTTTCCTGGTTTCGTCCGGATCCTGGTCATCTGCATCGAATTGAAATTCAGTTCCATCTCCATCCGTATCAGGATTTCCGGTATCGATGCAGGGACTTGGTCCATCAGATGTCCAGGATAAACTGTAATCATTATTTTCCGGATCATAAAAGGTAGGATCTGCTTCAATGTTTCCATCTAACCAATTTATGGTGTTATCACCAACATTATTAATTCCTTCTAATCCAGCTTCTATATCTGAATAAGAAATACTTATGATATTAGGTTGAGAGCCGGAATTTGATAAATATACTTCATTTGATTGATTATCCCAAATTATTGTATTAGTAATTAATATGTTATTATCATCAATACAATATACACCACCCGATGTTCTGCATTGATTATTTGAGATGGTTGTATTAGTTATTTCCAATTCGCTATTTTTACTATAAATTGCTCCTCCATAGCTTTGGGCAATATTAGAAATAAATTCACTATTTTCAACAGTTATGCTTGAATTAAAACATGCTAAACCTCCTCCAAAACTATAGTCCATAATCTGTTCAGAGCTATTATTTTTTATGACTAAATTTTTTAAATTTGCAAACGAATTTACAATGTATAAACCACCACCATGATTTTCTGGGAATTGTGGATTTACTATATTGATAATTCCTATTCCATTTTCAATTGTAAAGCCGTCAAATACCATAGGTTCAGCTATACAATTTTCAATAATGACAACACTTCCCAAATCAGGATCAACGGGATTGCTACCGTCTATAATTGTATTTACAGGACCATCGGACGATTTTACCGTGATACATTTGCTATTAAAATCAATGTTTTCATTATAAATTCCTGGTTTTACGATTACGATATCATCATAAAAATCGGCTTCATCAATTCCTTTCTGAATAGAAGCAAATGGATTTTCTTCTGTTCCATCGTTTTCGTCAGATCCATTTAAAGCATCTACATATAAAACCGGTTGTGAATCATAAACATAGATATAATTGGATTTTATTATCGTATCCGTATCGGTTCCGTTACTTACCGTTGAACAAAACCGCTAATGCGGTAGTTTTAACAGCAGCATTTAGATCTTTGACA
>CAZFPK010000008.1:0-96446 GCA_964521025.1 uncultured Candidatus Cloacimonadota bacterium
TCTGTAAGTTTTTCGAGGGAAAGATCAAAGAGGATTTCGATATGCGCTCGATGGGGATTTTTTATATTGATGTCCTTGATAAGAGTAACTTTTTCCAGCACATCTTTGTGCTTCAGAACCTTGTTTGGTCTGCGGTTTATAATAGCAAATGTAAGTTTATCTTCGATGATGAATAAGATCATAGCAGGCATTCTGAAATGTTTGTTTATCTCTCTGGTAATCGTGGAAAGTTGTCCTCTCGTATAATGATCATCTTTCAATTCAATGACCAGAAAAATATAAGATAGATATTCTTCCCTGTTAAATTCGTTTACCTGAAAAAATTCCATTTGCTCTGATATTTTTAGTTCGTTTTGCGTTATTTGATATAATAGTGGAACTTCCTTCCATTTATCAAAAAGAGTTTTTTCTTTAAATTGTTTCTCATTATCGATATTACTATCGATAAAATCATCTTTTGAATTATCAGCGAATTTTACCTGCAAATTAGATTTGTAACCAAGAGTTTTGAAAAGGTGAACAGCATTTTGGTAATTGTTTTTATCAATAAATCTTTTTATTGCGTTTTCGATCTCATGTTTAATTTTATTCATATTTTCCTCAATTATTGATTGCCGATATTCTCTAATTGTGCCAAAATTTTTATGGCATCTATTCCAAATTTAAAAAAGGCAAACCACTTTTTTCCAAGATCTTTGAGTGATGCTCCAAAGTGATAAATATCTTTATCGTCGATGATAATAAAGCGGTCGTGAGATTTTGTGAACTCTTTGATCGTGATATTTTTATATTGCAAATTGAATTTCTTTATATCGAGTTTTAACAGTTTGGAAATATGTTTTGTAAAAATTGTAGCTTTTACATTTTTCTGCTTTTTGGTTAGATGAGTTAAAACAGAGTCATCGATATAGTTATCAATTATGAGTATAGATTTTTTTGCAGAACGGAAGAGATCGGAAACAAATTGATAAGCGTCAAAGATCTGTCCTTCAAAAAATATGCCTTGTTTGGGTTTGATCTCTCGTTCTTCAATTGCTTCAAATATTTTATTGAATTTGCTATCTGATTCTGTTTTGTATTCAATTTGTTTTCTTTCTACAGAATCAATTCTTTCAAAGATGGCGGCATTTGAAGTAAGAAATCGACGCATCGAAACAAAAACTCTCATAATTTTGATATTTATTTCAATGGCAATTTTATTTGTGAGCACACCGGATATGCTTGCTACACCTTGTTCTGTAAAGACATAAGGTAGCGAACCTCCAAGATGTTTTTTGGATGGTATCGCATTTTGCGATACCAATAGGTTAGCTTCATCTTCAGTTAATTGAAACATAAAATCACTCGGAAATCTATCAATATTTCTCTTAACCTGCTCTCTTAATCTAATAGGCTTTACACCATAAAGCTCGGCTAAATCTCTATCCAACATCACCTGTTTACCACGAACCGTATAAATTTTACTACGAATTTGTTTATTATCTAAAATCATAATTTCATCATTCATATTTCAAATCCTTCAATAATTCAAAGTTTGGATTTGACTCGCAGCAAAGCGTGAGTCGAAGACAAACTATGACCTTCCGCAATCCTCGAATCACACTCGCTTCGCTTGTTGCGGATCAAGTCTTGTTTACTTTACAATCAACCAGGTTATCAATTCAAAATCACTTTTGCTTCCAACTTGATGTGTTTGTGGAATTAACACAGCATCTCTGCTTGTGCTCAATCTTCCTGTATTTCTTTTTTGGAAAACGCGTGAAATTTCTTTTATTGCTTTTTGGGATAATTCTGCATATTTATCCATTTTTTTTCCATTATCGGTTTCATTATTAAAAATATCGCACAATTTTTCATAAGGAACTTTTTGTTCATTGCACATAATCCTGTAGATTTCCAATATTTGTTTAGGATTTGTAAAATTATATTTTACTTCTCCATCATCCCGAATATATATGAGAAAATATGGATTCAATGGATTCACAACAGAAGTTTCGGAACTACTGTTCTTTTGGCGCAGGCAGAAAATAACTCCCGGTAATATTATTTTCCTTGCTCCTTCAGACAGTTTTTCGATCTTAGATAAATCTTTGAAATCGCCTGTTGGAGAAGGAACAATTCCATATAGACCAAGCGGAGTTTCTTTCAATATTTGTTTATTATTCTGAATAAAATTTGATAATTCAATCCTGAAATCATCGAGAGTAAAATCGGTTAAGGAGATATTGTCATCAATCTCTTCCAGATCCAAAACCTCTTCTTTAAGTTTTTGCAACTGTTTTTCGCGAAATTTCCATTCATCTATTAAAATTTCTTTTATTTCCTGTTTTTTCAAATCTAAAAGATTATCTTCTCCGGTTGCCGTAATGTCAACAAGAGCCATTCTTGCTTTCACTCTTTCAGTTAGGTTAATGTATTTATTCAAATTTTCCGTCGGCCAGAAATTTACCAATTGTATTTCTTTGTTTGTGCTTCCGATACGGTCGATTCGTCCAAACCTTTGAATAATACGAACAGGATTCCAATGGATATCATAATTGATCAAATAATCGCAATCCTGCAGATTTTGTCCTTCTGAAATACAATCCGTAGCTATGAGAATATTGATTTCTCCTGTTTGTGGCATTGCTTTCATTTTGTTTCTTTTTTTAGAGCGAGGAGAAAAATTAGTGAGAATATTGTTAAATTTTGTTTGCCGCAAAAAACCTTTTGGTTTGAAACTTGTTTTATTACCGGAATTTCCACCTGTAACTATTGCAATATCAGCATTGAATTCACTTGTTATCCATTCATTCAAATTATTATAAAGGTAAACAGCAGTATCGGCAAAAGCGGTGAAAATTATTACTTTTTTATTTGGAATTTTGCTTTCATTATTCAATCCTGGAAGTTCGTTAAAAGGATTTTCCAATTTGGTTTTTATTAATTCTTTTATTTTTTTTAATTTTTGATCTCTATCTGGTGTTACATCCTTAGCCGCTTCATAGATAACCGATAATTGTTCAAAGTCTTCTTTCAGTTCTTTTTTCCATTTTCCTAAATTCAAGTGAGATAGATCAAATTTCAGTTTTGAACCGACCTGCCACATTTCAGAAGCTTCTTTTACATTATCGTCTTCCTCAATATCTACATCTTCAATGAAATTTTCAAGGTCGATATTTTCTTTAATTTGTTTTGTAACTTCAAAGTTTATTATCTTTTCCTGTAATTTTTTTATCTTATCGATTGTTCTTTCCAAAGAAATTTCAAAAGATTCGATCGAACTTTCCAAACGTTTTAAAAAATTTACTTTCATCATTCCGATCAGGAAATGTTCACGAGTTTTCTGAGCAAAGATCATTTTCCTTCCACTGGCTTTTTTCCTATACATTTCCCGAAATTCTTCTTTTACAAATTTAGAAGGATTATACAAAGAAAGTTGAAATTTCATAATTTGGCTGTTTAATTTATCATAAGAGGGGAATCTATTTTCTGTGTCTAAATCAGGATACTCGGAAACAGGTTTTTTCCTTTTCGGGAAATTACCGATCTTTTTAATATCATAATAATTAGTAATATGTTTTCTTGATCTTGCTATAGAAACAACATCCAGCAATTTGAAGAAACCTGAATCCAATTTTTCATATAAAACATCATTTGAGAGTGAATGTGATTTTCGTTTTTTTGCCCAATCTGAAAATTGAATTTGGGCAACTCTTAATGTTTCTCCAATATCATTTATTCCGGTAGTTTCTGTCAGAGCATTATCATTTTCTTCAGTAATAAGGTAAATTTGATTTCTTATGTCTTTTAAATTATTATTAACAGGAGTTGCGGATAATAGCAGAACTTTAGTCTGAACTCCCGATTTAATGATATTTTCCATAAGTCTATTGTATCTGCTTTGAACGAAAGTTCCGTCTTCTTTATATTTACCTTTAGAATAATTTCTGAAATTATGAGATTCATCAATAATTATCAGATCATAATTACCCCAGCTAAATGTTTCCAGATTTTTTCCGTCAGATTGTCCTGAAATTCTGGAAAGATCAGTATGAGAGAGGACAGTATATTCCAGTTTATCAGTTGCAAGAATATTGTATTTCTCGCTTACATCTGCTCGGAATTGAGTCCAATTATCTCTTAATTTTTTAGGGCATAATACTAAAATTCGGTAATTTAACAGCAAAAAATATTTTATTACAGCCAAAGCTTCAAAGGTTTTACCAAGACCAACGCTATCAGCTATAATGCAACCGTTGAATTTCAAAATTTTATTGATTGCTCCTTTTACTCCATCTTTTTGAAAATCATATAACATTTTCCATATTTCAGTTTCAAAGAAGCCGACACTTTCGTTTAATAATCCACCTTTTGTTTGCTCATTTAGAAAATCTTCAAAAAGGTGATAAAGCGTTTTAAAATAAATAAATTCAGGTGAGTTGTCTGCATAAAGCCTGTTTAAGTAATCCAGAACTTGTTGTTTTACATCTTCTGTATGTTCCGAATTCCATATTTCCTTAAACCATTGATGTAGATCTGCGATGTCTCTTCTATCATTTAATTCCAAATTCAGTTCAATATTCGGTCTTGAACCGAAACCCAACCCGTTTTTTGTAAAATTAGAACTTCCGACAATTGCACTCTCTGTATTATTTTGATTTTTTATGTGATACATTTTTCCGTGTAGAAAATTTGGTTTTATCATTGATCTGATATTGACTTTTTCATTAATCCAATCAGCACATTCTTGAGCAAGTGATTTTTGTGAAAGTCTGTTTTCAATTGGAATTTCTAATGAATTGTCTTCAATCCTGAAATGTTTTTTTTCTGCATTCGGATTTATCTGTGAAATAAAAGTTGGTTCACCGAAAAGAAAATCGAGATGTTCTATACCATCCAGTTTTTCTTTTAAAGATCCATAAGCATAAATTGTAAAATATGCTGATACAAAAGATAATTTCGAATTAAGATCAATTGTTTCTTTTAAATAATCACCGATATTTCCTCTTGAGAAATTATCTTTTATGCCTGAATTATTCATCTAATGCTCCTAATTGATTTTCAACTTCTTTCTGATTGGTTAATAATTTTGCCATTTATTGTTCTTTTCATTAAACTTCAGAAGTTTGATCAAGGTCTTGCTATGTTTTCATTTCCTGTCTCCTTTTTCCCGCTTCCCTTTCAACTTCTTCCACCAATCCAATCGTTTCAGGATTTCCTTCTCAAAACCAAATTTCGAAGGTCTGTAATACTCTTTCTCATTCATTTTATCAGGAAAATATTTCTGAAAGGAATAAGCATCTTCAAATTCATGATCATATTTATATTCTTTCCCGTAATCCAGGTCTTTCATTAATTTCGTGGGAGCATTTCTGATATGAAGCGGAACTCCGAGATGACTGGTTTTTTCTGCGTCATCTTTCGCTTTTTTGTAAGCAGAATAAAGAGCATTACTTTTGGGAGCGGTTGCCAGGTAAACGACTAGTTGAGCCAAAGCGGTATTTGCTTCCGGCATTCCTAAAAAGTGAACTGCATCTTTGACGGCAATTGCTTGAACGAGTGCATTCGGATCGGCGAGTCCAACATCCTCGGAAGCAAAACGAACTAATCTGCGAGCCACATAAAGCGGATTTTCTCCTGCTTCCAGCATACGAGCCAGCCAATAAAGTCCAGCCTGCGGATCGCTTCCACGCAGAGATTTATGCAGAGCGGAAATGACATTGTAATGCTCTTCGCGGTCTTTATCGTAGAACATTGCTTTTTTGGTTAGAATTTTGGAGATGAATTCCACATCGAGTTTCTGTTCCGGTTTAGTATTTTTAATGATACTTTCCAGGTAATTCAAAGCTTTGCGAGCATCTCCGCCGCTTTGTTCGGAAAGATAGGGAAGACAGTTTTCTTCAAATTCGATATTCTTTTCAATTTTGGAAACTGCCTGCTTGAGAATTCTTTCGATATCTTTTTTGGAAAGTTGTTCCAAAACAAAAACCTGACAACGGGATAGCAGCGGAGAGATTACTTCAAAGGAAGGATTTTCCGTTGTCGCTCCCATCAAAATGATCGCACCGGATTCTACATACGGCAGGAAAGCATCCTGCTGCGATTTATTGAAACGGTGGATTTCATCGATGAAAAGAATGGTGCTTTTGTTTTGTGTCTGCAGTAAATATTCCGCTTGTTTCATCACATTTTTGACATCTTTGATACTCGAAAGAACTGCACTGAAGGAGATGAACATTTTTTTCGTATTTCGTTCGATAATGCGAGCAATAGTTGTTTTACCGGTTCCGGGGGGTCCCCATAAAATGAACGAACTATAATTGTCTGTCTCGATCATATTCCGCAGTTGGGAATCCATTTTCAGCAGTTTTTCCTGACCGAACATTTCATCGAGATTTTTCGGTCTGATCTTCTCTGCTAACGGAATATTGGTTGGTTTTATTTTTTTATCGAATAATGAAAGTTGGTCTGTCATGATTTTTCCTTAGATACTTCAAAAATTGCTGCAAAAATGCATAAAATGCACAAGTAAAATCAAATATTAAAACTTCACAAATCTTTGAGATTTGGTAAGTTTTTTCAATCAACTAATTCAACAAACCAGATTTATCTTTTTTGGAAGCAACTCGATCCTGAAATTCTTCTGATTCTCCAATTCCGGTATTTCTCCATCAAAATAAACCGGAATTTCCTCGCTCGTTTTTATTTCGATCAAACTGCTTTTTTTAATCGAAACTTCCGGTTGTCCGAGATGTTTACCTTTGATCGCTGACGGTAGGAGTTTCAATAATCTTCTGCGGTTCACTTTCTCGATCAGGCAAATATCAAAAACACCATCGTTTGCTTTTGCTTGCGGCGTTATTTGAAATCCACTGCCGCAATATTTTCCATTCCCGACCGTAACCATTAAATATTCTGATTCTATCGTTTTACCATTGATCTTGATCTCGAGATGATAAGGTTTCAATTTTATAAGAGATAAAATAACTGCTAAAATATAACGAGGTAATCCATTCAAATATTTGATCTTGTAACCATTCACAGCAACCAGAGCATCGAATCCGATTCCGAAGGAATTTATGAAAAATTTGTCTTCGATCTTTCCCACATCGATCTTTTTAATAATTCCCTTTTTCAGTTTTTTTACCGCTTTTCCGACTTTGGAAGGAAGTTCAAACTGATGAGCGAAATCATTACCTCCGCCTGCGGGTATCACTCCGAAATTTATCTTTCCCGGGTTTCCCGAACTCATGATTCCGTTCACAACTTCATTGACAGTTCCGTCACCTCCCACTGCGATGATGTTTCGAAATCCATTTTGAATGGCGGTGGTCGTGAGTTCCGTTGCGTGTTTACATCCTTTTGTCAGTTCGAGTTTGTAATTGAAATTCTGCTTATTCAGAATTTGAATTAATCTGCTGATCTTTTTCCCGGTTTTTCCTCTGCCGGCAGTGGCATTGATGATAAAGAACCATTTTTGATTTTGCATATTATACCTCATCCTCGGTCCTTCTCCTGCGAGGAGAAGGATGACTACAGATTTCTTTATTGCTTCTCGAATCCGAATATTTAGAATCAATACCCAATTTCTTGAACATTTCTTCTACAGTTTCGCATTCGATTATATTCATATTTTTATCTGTTTCTTCAAAGGTTTTTTTCGTTAATTCGTTAATCATTTTGATCATATTATATATTTATCCTGTTCGTTTTGTTAGTTTTGTTCGCTGCTCCAATTTCCTCAAAATAAAAACAAACTCACCTTTCGCTAATCCATCCGTCATGATCGAAAGTTCCTTCATATTTCCCCAGAAAAACTTCTCTTCCGGAAATGTCAGTTTATAAGCGATTACTGCCTGTCTTTTCTCGCCTAAAACTCTAATCATATCCCGCAAAAGTTGTTTCAAACGATAAGGTGCTTCCAAAAAAATAAGATCAATATTTTTAGGAAGTTTCTTCAGTTCAGAAAGTCGTTTATCTTTGTTAGCAGGAAGAAATCCGTAATAAAGAAATCTATCGAGTTTCAATCCGCTTCCCATCAAAGCGGTCATCAGAGAAGAAACTCCCGGGATTGGAATAACCGGAATGTTGTTTTGATGACATTGATGGACTAATTCATTTCCTGGATCGGCAAAAAGCGGAGTTCCTGCATCGCTGATCAAAGCCGCAGATTCGATATTTTCCGTAAGTCGCGATTTAATATTTTGCGTTTGTTCTTTTTCGTTGTGTTCATTAAGAAGTTCAAACGGTTTTTCGATTTTGTATTTCTTCAGAAACCTGCTGCCGACCTTGCGTTCCTCACATATCACAAAATCGACTTCTTTCAAAACTTTTAGGGCTCGTAAAGTTATATCATTCGGATTTCCGATCGGAGTTGCAACTACATATAATCTGCTTTTTGAGGACATGACTTATTTTGTCCGATAGTTTTTTCGATAAAAGAGAAATGCTCCGACGAGAAGAATTATCAACGATGCCAAAATTCCGATCAAATGTAACTGCAGGCTCCATTTATAAGTTTCCGGTTCGAATTTCATTTCCAGAGTATGTTCACCTTTTGGAATCACAACTCCTCGCAAAATATAATTTGCTGGATAGATCTCGGTTTCCTTTCCATCGAGGAAGGCTTTCCAACCGGCTGGATAATAAATTTCGCTAACATTTAAAAAGGAAGTTGTGTCGGTTTTCACCTCAAATTTGAGAAAATGAAGTCCGGAATCAAGCAAATCTACAGATGTTGAATCCGGTTGAGAAACATTGGAGATTTCTGTTTCCACGATTGCTGTTGTAGCAGGATTGAATTTCGGATTGTTCAATCGTTTCCAGATGTTTTCCTTTTCTTTGATTGTTTCGAGATTTTTCACGAACCAGGCTCGCGGCAGATATTCCAGGTTTTTATAAGTCGTCAGTTTCTGTTTGCGGTCATGAAAAGCATATTCCAGATTTTCCAAAGGAAGATTTTGGTTAGAAACTACATATTTTGCATTTAACATATTAGCAATATTCCAATTAATCGGAACACGATAAGTTAACTCAGCGGTTAAACAATTCTCAATGATTTCCTGGTAACGTTTCAGTTTTGCTCCGTGATACCCTCCTATGGATTGATGATAGGCAGTCCACTGGTTTTTACCGAATTCTCTTCCGATAGGATGTTTCATTGGATAAATACGGAATGTTTCTTTATCATTCAACAGGAAATTGTCGGTTTGAGTTTTAACGAGTTTACTTTCTATTACTTTTTGAGGAGACAAGTTTTGCAGGAATCGGCTGTCGATGATGAGCAAGTCGATCACGACTAGAGCAAGAATCAGGAAGAGATAAACATATTTTGAGATTTTTTCGCGACCAAATACGAGAGTTAATCCAAAAAAAGCAATGATCAAAATAAACGCTTGAATTCCATCGCTAACCAGTTTATCTAATCGTTCTGATCTTAACTCGTTAATTTTATAGGCAGCATTCTTCAAGCCTTCCGACTTTCCGTAGTATTTGACATATTGCTCTTTTATATCCTTGATTTCTCCTTTCTGCATTAAATTCAAGTTTGCAAAAAGGCTACTCGATAAAATGAAAATAAAAAACAAGACAGCAATAATGATTATAATTTTTTGAATAAGATCAAAGAATTTTTTGTCCTTTTCTTCGAATTTCCGGATGATCACTTTCAATCCGTAACCAGCTAAAACGACAACAGAAAACTGCAGCAAAACCAGCACCATTGCCGGTACCCGGAATTTATTGAACATGGGTAGATAATTCAATAAAAGATTGGAGAGAAACGGAAAATGCCTGCCGAATGACATCAGAAGCGAAACAATGGAAACTGTCATCAGGATTTTTACTAAATATGATCGACTGTAAATCAATCCTAATATTGCCAGCAGGAAAATGATCACTCCCATATACATCGAGGTTTGCGTAAAAGGCATCCAACCCCAGTAATAAGGAGAAACTCCTCCATAAAAATTAGGGATAATAAAAGTTATCATTTCCGCCGGATGAAACGACCATTGCGTAACATAATCTGTATCTTTATGAGAAAGTAATCCTTCCGAACCACCGCGAATCGTATATTCTCCAAATTCTTTGTTGGACAAATACGGGTGAGCAACTGCCAGCAATGAAATGATAAATGCAGCCAATATTAGCACGGTGAAAACAGCGAATTTCGGAATTTTTTTATCTTTAATGGACCTGAAAAGTTGGAAAATCCAGTAAATACCTACCATTATGAATGTGTAATATGAGATTTGCGGATGATTCTCTCGTAGTTGCCCGATGATAAAAAGCGAGGTTAATCCCAAACCTAACAGGTTTCTTTTTTCCTTCAAATAATGAACAGCAAAGAAAATCCAGGGAATATAAACGATCGCTCTGAATTTCGTATTATGACCGATCTCGATCAAACCGAGAAAATGAGTGGAAAGCGAAAAAGCGAGCGCACTGATAAAAGCAACGATTGGTTCAAAACCGAGTAAGATCATCAACAAGTAAACTCCAAGACCGGCAGTGAATAAAAGGAAAATTCTCCAATTCATCAATTTATCGGTAAATTTACGCAGATCATTTAAATACGGGTATTTTGCTGATAATTGGATCAAATATCCCGGCATTCCGGAAAATAAATTGCTGTTCCACAATGCCTGCTCTTTATGAGTCTTATTGTATTCGAGTAAAGGTTCCGCAGATGCCCTCCATTGCTGAGTATCACTGGCTGGAGGAGCGTAACCTGAAAAAGCGATTTTAAAGAAAAAAACCGCCAATATCAAAAATAACAAACCAAGGAAAAGAAAGTGAGCATATTTGCCCTTGAAAAAATTCTGTAATTCATTCAACCTTGTTTTTGCCTTCATAAATCCTCTCATTATGGAAAAATCTATGCCTAGATCCTGTTCAGATTTTTTCTTAAAATTTTATTTTAGATTTATCGGTCAATCAAAAAAATCCGAATACCGTTGAAATGTGCGGATCAAATCAAAATTTTAGTTGCTGCTTTTTCTTGTGGACACTGATATTTTTTAGGAAAAGGTAGATGTTTGCAATTATGTGTTATGAGATTTATTGTTTTTGAATTTTTTTAGAAATTTGATATTCAGATTTAGAAATTCCTTTCCAGTTATGTTTGGACTTTTTTTTTGTGATTTGTAATTTATTTTTACTGTGATTTGAATTTTAAAAAAACCTGCCAGAGGGTGGCTGGCAGGTTTTTAGTGCTGGAACGAATATGCTGTATTTTTCAGCATTTAATCAAATCAGCACTATATATCAGGGTAGGATATATTTTTAAAAGAACTTCTTAATCTGTCTGGTAGCGATATGCAAATTTATGGACATTATAACTTTCGACATCATCAATCCAGTAAACATTATCCTTTTCATCGGGAATTGCAATAACAAGACGACCTACAGAAGCATTAGCATTGAAAAATCCGGTTGTCAATTCGATCTGGTTCCAACCTGCTTTAAGATCTACTTTTTCGGAATATTCATTAACTTTTTTTCCTTTTTTATCAAAAGCAAAGAAATAAAGTTGGACAGGTTCTTTGGTCGGTTTATCAGATTTAACATAACATCTCGAGTAATATACTGCTTGCGGATTGATGGAAAATCCATCGGAAATAAGACTTGTATTTTCTTCGGAACTTTCTACTTTCAAACATTTTCCACCAACATTATGGGTTTCGTCATCCCAGACAATATTGCTTTCCAGGTCATTTAAAACAACCCATCCTTCCGGAACAGAAGACGGTTCATATTCCCCTTGTTCAAAGCTTGAATTAGGAACTATATTTTCTTTTCCCTCTGTATATTTTGCCGAAAACTGGGAAATCGAACCAAAAGCACAGCCTGATAAAATGGCTATGATTACGAGTAATTCAAAATATTTTTTCATTTTTCCCCCTATGAAAAATTTTTATTTCACATCTATCACACCTGGTAATAATGCAGATGATGTTCCAAGTTAAGAGTGACTTTATCGGTATAAATGATAGTGCTTAATTCTTTTAAAATTATGAAGATAAGTAGTTCATTAGAGAA
Source organism: uncultured Candidatus Cloacimonadota bacterium (assembly GCA_964521025.1). Taxonomy (GTDB): domain Bacteria; phylum Cloacimonadota; class Cloacimonadia; order Cloacimonadales; family TCS61; genus DRTC01. Next base: position 12,025 of record CAZFPK010000008.1, read on the forward strand.
TTTGATCAAGGAATAAAAGTTTTCCATTTTTCTTGTTTGGGTCATATTTGGGACAGATTGAGCTGAATTGTGGCAGGCAAAAAACTTAAAGATTTGCATAATTGGAAAGATGAGGATTTTCTTTAACCAATCGATCACTAAATGAATTCAGTAATTGGAAATTATCTTTATCTGAAGGAAAAATTTCAAGGAAACGCAATCCATTCATTTCAGGTAAAGTAATATCAAATATGATAAAATTCGAGGAATTTGTTTTGATTTCGGAAGTGCTGAACTTATTATTTACAAAAGAATATTCCTCTTTTTTATATTTTGAAATATAGGCTAATAAAAGTTTAATATTTTTCTCATCGACAATTAAAATAGAATTCATTGTTCCTCCCCTCCAAAAACTTTTTCAGATGCAATAATTCGCAAGAGTTATACCAGAGCAAAATTATTATAAGAAATCTTGAATAGATTTTCTATCACTCTTAAAAATATTAAGTTAGAGATATTTCATTTTCGATTCGATAGTTTTTAGAGTTCGATTCAATTGATGACTTTTTATAAATTTGGGACATAAATGGGACAGATTAAGTTTGAAAATTTCAGATTTAAAAAAAACATTGCAAAATATTCTATTTATTAAAATAAGTTCCCCAAAAAGTGGTTTGAGAAAATGAATAAATTTAATTTAGTTTCGGATTATTATCCAAAAGGTGATCAACCTCAAGCAATCAAAGAACTCATTGCAGGTTTGAAAAATAATGAGAATTATCAAACCTTGCTGGGAGTAACAGGTTCAGGGAAAACATTTACCATTGCCAATGTCATCCAAAAGATCGGAAAACCGACATTGGTTCTTTCCCATAACAAAACTTTAGCTGCTCAGCTTTATGGAGAATTCAAGCAGCTTTTTCCTGATAATGCAGTCGAATTTTTTATCAGTTATTATGATTATTATCAACCGGAAGCATACATTCCGGGTAAAGATATTTATATTGAAAAGGATTCCGATATCAATAGCCAGATCGAAAAGCTGCGGCTGCATGCGACGATGTCTTTGATGGAAAGAGAAGATGTGATCATTGTTGCAAGTGTTTCCTGCATTTACGGTTTGGGAATTCCGGAAGAATATCGTGAAGCATTGATCAGAATTCAGGTTGGAGACCGTATCGAGCGGGATGAATTGCTGAAACAATTGGTCAATATCCATTACGGACGCAATGATATTGCTTTTGAGCGAGGAACTTTCCGGGTCAAAGGCGATGTTGTCGATGTGTTTCCTGCTTATGTCGAGCATTCGGTCAGGATCGAGTTTTTCGGAGACCAGGTCGAGAAAATTTCCCGTATCGATCCTCTGAATAATAAAGTACTGGAAATCGTCGAGATGTATCCTATCTATCCTGCCAATCATTTTGTAACAACCAGGAGTGCTTTGGAGAGAGCGATCAAATCGATCAAAGATGAATTAAAAACAAGAGTCGATCACTTTGCGAAAAATAACCAGTTGCTCGAAGCTCAAAGAATCGAACAGCGCACGAATTTTGACCTGGAAATGCTGCGGGAATTGGGGTTTTGTTCGGGAATAGAAAACTATTCACGACATTTGACAGGAGCAAAAAAAGGTGAACCTCCGGCTTGTTTACTGGATTATTTTCCTGATGATTTTTTAATGGTCATCGACGAGTCTCATGCCACCATTCCGCAGGTTCATGCAATGTATGGAGGAGATTATACGCGTAAGAAAAATCTGGTCGATTACGGGTTTCGTTTACCTTCTGCTTTTGATAATCGTCCGCTGAAATTTCCTGAATTTGAAGCAAAAATAAACCGGGTAATTTTTATCTCTGCAACTCCCGGCGATTATGAATTATCCAAAACTAATGGTGTTTTCGTGGAGCAGGTCATTCGTCCGACCGGATTGGTCGATCCGGAAATTGTGATCAAACCGGTTTCATCACAAGTAGATGATTTGCTTGAAGAGATCAGGCAGAGAACAGAGAAAAAGCAGAGAATATTGGTTACCACTTTGACTAAACGCATGGCGGAGGATCTGAGTCAGTATTTATCAAAAGCAGGTGTGAAAGTTCGGTATTTACACAGCGAGATCAAGACTATCGAACGAGCGAAGATCATTCGTGATTTAAGATTGGGAGAATTCGATGTGCTGGTCGGAGTAAACCTGCTGCGGGAAGGACTCGATCTGCCGGAAGTTTCATTGGTTGCTATTTTTGATGCGGATAAAGTCGGTTTCCTGCGTTCGACCCGTTCTCTTATCCAAACTTCTGGAAGAGCTGCCCGGAATATCGACGGGAAAGTCATCTTTTATGCAGATCGAATTACGGGAGCAATGGAGCAGACGATCTCGGAAACGAACCGCAGAAGAAACAAGCAACTCCAATATAATCAAGCAAATAACATCACTCCGCAAAGCATTAAAAAAAATATTGACGCTATAATGGCTTCTACATCTGTGGCAGAAGGATACAGGAAATCCGAAAAAAAATCAATGGAATCAGAGAAGAAGAAATTTTCGGATTATCTCGATCTAAATTCAATGGAAAAGGTTATAAAATTGCTGGAAAAAGAAATGAGAGAAGCTGCTGAAAAGCTGGATTTTGAATCCGCAATGGAGATCAGGGATCGCATTTTCGAACTGAAAGGATTATAATTTTGAACATTGAACATTTTCCAACAATTTCAAATAAAACTACTCTTTCCATATAATTCGGTTAAACTCTATTTTTATGAAAAAACAAGGTTAAATATGCTTATATTATATTTTCTGTGGGAGGATTTATGCCTGATAAAGCACTGAAACACCGGGAAGGAACGGTTTTCAAAAGTGAAGACTCGACCAGGAAAATGGAAGTCGAACTTACCGGGATCCAAGCGGAAGGAGATTATCAGAAAGACCCTGTTTATATTTATCACGATTGGTGTGTAAAGTGCGGAATTTGCGCTGCTTTCTGTCCAACCAAAACTCTTGCCCTGAAATCAGATGGCTCTCCTTATGTAAAAAATCCTGAAAAGTGCATTCATTGTGAAATGTGTGACCGGCTTTGTCCGAATTTTGCCATCACCGGAGCCAGGAGATAGGAGGAAAACATGCTCAGGAAAAATAAAGATGAATGCCGAAAAGAAACAGTTTTAATGCAGGGCAACGAAGCTATTGCAAAAGGAGCTTTGCAGGCAGGAATAAATTTTTATGCAGGTTATCCGATCACACCCTCGACTGAGGTTGCGGAAATCCTTGCTTCCGAATTGCCAAAAGTTGGAGGGAAATTTATCCAGATGGAAGATGAGATCGCTGGAATTTCCGCGATCATCGGGGCTTCTCTTGCCGGAGCAAAAGCAATGACTGCCACCAGCGGACCGGGTTTTTCCCTGATGCTGGAAGGAATCGGTTTTGCCAAAATGACGGAAACACCGTGTGTTGTTGTCAATGTTATGAGAGGAGGACCGAGTACAGGCTTACCGACAAGTCCTTCTCAAGGTGATATTATGCAGTCAAGATGGGGAAATCACGGTGATGCTCCTGCGATCGTTCTCTATCCGAATTCTGTTTTGGAAAATTACGAATTAACGATCAGGGCTTTTAACCTGGCGGAGAAATACAGAACTTGTGTTGTTTTGCTTTCAGACGAAGTTCTGGGTCACATGCGGGAAATGGTCGAACTTCCCTGTCTGAAAAAAGTCAAGATCGTGAATCGCATTAAACCAACTGTTCCGCCGGAATGGTATAAACATTATGCGGAAAATCCGAAATACATATCACCAGTTGCCAATTTTGGTGAAGGCTACCGTTTTCATGTTACGGGTCTCGCGCATGATTCCATGGGATTTCCAACAAATAAAGCGGAAGAGATATCTATTCTGATGAAGCGGTTAAGAAAAAAGATAACTCATCATTTAAACGACCTGGTGCAGGTGGAAAGTTTTTATCTCGAAGATGCTACAACCGCCATTTTTGCTGCCGGAATTACTTCGAGAGCAGCAAAAGCTGCTGTCAAAACAGCACGAAAATCCGGTAAAAGACTCGGACTTCTTCGTCCTCTCACTATCTGGCCCTTCCCGGATATTGCCGTCAGAAAATATCTTTCTAATAAGAAAGCAATAATCGTTCCCGAACTGAATCAGGGACAGCTCTCACTCGAACTCAGGAAAGCACTTGGCGGAGCCTGGAGCATTGATAACAGGAAATCTAAAAAAATTATAGAGATCCATAAAAATAACGGTGAACTGATCACGCCGGATGAAATCCTGAATGCAATGAAGGAGGCTAAATAAAATGGCGAAAATTCCTCAAAAGAAAGTTCATCAATATTTAAGACACAGAAAACAGTTTCCTCATGTCTGGTGTCCGGGTTGCAGTATTGGAATCGTTTTAGGAGTGATCATCAGGGCGATAGACGAATTGAATTACCGCAAAGATGATATAGCCATGGTTTCCGGGATCGGATGTTCCAGCCGCATGCCGGTTTATGTCGATTTTAATACTCTGCATACTTTGCACGGCAGAGCTTTGGCTTATGCGACCGGGATCAAAATGTTCAAACCGGGAATGAAAGTGATCGTTGTAACCGGTGACGGAGATGCAACTGCGATCGGCGGAAACCATTTTATTCACGCTGCCCGCCGCAATATCGACCTGACCACAATTCTGATCAATAACAATATTTACGGGATGACCGGAGGACAATATTCTCCGACAACTCCGAAAGGAGACCGTTCCACCACAACTCCTTTCGGGAATATCGATCCTGTTTTCGATATTTGCGAGCTCGCTCTCGGCTCGGGTGCAAGCTTTGTCAGCAGAACAACCGCCTATCATGTGATCGAAGCCCAATCGATGATCAAAAAAGCTCTCGAACATAAAGGTTTTTCACTCGTTGAAATAATCAGTGCCTGCCCTGTAATTTACGGAAGAATGAATAAAAAAGGTGATGCTCCAACCATGATGAAAGAAATGAAAGAGAATGCTTTAACTATAGATTCTTTTCAAAAATTAAAACCCGAAGAACAAACCGGAAAATATAAAAGAGGAATTTTCAGACAAAATATTAAACCCGAATACACGGAAGAATACGGTAAATTGATCGATTCATTTAGAGATAAAGAGGATGTCAAAAAATGAAAAACAGCGATGGACACAAAAAGGAATTGAGATTAAGCGGCAGCGGAGGACAGGGTTTGATCACAGCCGGAATAATTTTAGCACGAGCTGCTGTGAAGGACAAATTTATCGTTACTCAAACCCAGAGTTACGGACCGGAATCCCGCGGCGGTGCGAGCAGAGCAGATGTTATTATCGGCGATAAGGAATTCTATTTCCCGGAAGCAACTAATTTTGATATATTGCTTGCTCTAACCCAGGAAGCGTATGATAAATATTCTATCGATCTTAAAGATGACGGGATCCTGATCGCTGATAAAACTTTTATCAAAAATATTACACTCCTGGATTCGGAAATATATGAACTCCCTTTTACCGAGATCGCTGTCAAAAAATTAAAAACCCCTCTTCCGGCAAATATTCTTGCTCTTTCTTTTTTAGTGAGGAAAACAAAAGTTGTTTCTGAATCCTCTCTCAAAAAAGCAATAAGAGAATCGATGAAACCTCAGTACCTGGACTTGAATTTAAAAGCAATGAAAATAGGTTTTAAATTAGCGAATGATGATCGAGTGTAGTTCGGAACTTGTTCCGAGAATGCTGATTAACGATTTTCGAAAATTATGCTGCATAAAATAAGCCATATCGGGATCGCTGTCAAGGATCTGACTGCTGCTGTCGATTTTTATAAGAAATTAGGATTGGATGTCGAAGCAACGGAATTTGTTGAATCACAGAAGGTTAAAGTTGCTTTCATTCCAATCGGGAATGTCAGGATCGAACTTTTGGAAGCAACTTCGGAGGATAGTCCGGTCGCTAAATTCCTGGAAAAAAAGGGCGAAGGAATCCATCATCTTGCATTCGGAATAGACAACCTCGAACTCTTTCTTAAAAATGCCGCACAGAAAGATATTCGCATGATCGATAAAACTCCCAGAAAAGGTGCACATAACACCGAAATTGCTTTTCTGCATCCGAAATCGAGTCATGGTGTTTTGATGGAAATTTGCCAGGATGAAGAAGAAGATAAGTAAAGGGTGATTCCAAAGCTTCTCCCAAAGAAATTCTCCCAAATAGGATTCGAAAAGTTCAAGTTCTCACTCACGAATTTCATCATCCATCCAACCTTCCGAATCCTCCGAAGTGAGAAAATGAGAAAGAAGGCTTCGGAAGGGAAATTTTGGATAAAATACTGATAAATATCAGTTTAAAATTTTCTATAAAAATAGTATGATTTTACCGTAATAAAAAATAAAAATTAAATTGTTTGACAAAGTTTTACGGCTTAAAAGTTTCGTCTCCAAAAAATCGGAATTATTAGAGATTCAACTAACTATTAATTCGGAAAAGAGGTTGAATTGAATATACGATTAAGGATTTCTGAAGTAGAAATTACGAAAGACTATTCTTATAAAAAAATCCGCTTTTTGAAAATTACTTCTGTTATATCTTAAAATCATGAATAATATTAAGCCCAAATTTTGGCGTGAACCTTTAAATCTAAACGAATTTAAAGTCCCTCTCGGTGAAATCCATATACTAAAGGACAGATGTAAAGGCTGCGGCTTTTGCGTGGAATATTGTCCCAAAGATGTCCTGGAGATGTCCGAAGAATTCAATTCCAAAGGTTATCACCCACCAGAAATTACAAATAAATTAGAATGTGTAAATTGCGGTTTGTGTGAAATGCTTTGTCCGGAATTTGCTATCTGGAGCACATTAAAAGAAGAGGTTACTCTTGGCAGCAGATAAAAAAGGAGTTTTATCAGGAACTCATCTTCTCAGCGGGAATGAAGCCCTGATCGAAGGTGCTTTTGCAGCAGAATGCCGTTTCCTTGGAGTTTACCCGATCGTTCCTTCTCTCGAAGCAGTTAACCGTTTCCTGGAAAGAAGTGCAGAAGTAGGAGCAACTTTTGTCCAGATGGAAGATGAAATTTCCGCGCTGGCTGCTGTTCTGGGAGCTTCCTGGACCAACAAAAGATCTCTGTCCGTAACTTCCGGTTCCGGTCTCTCGAATATGATGGAACATATCGGTCTAGGTATTATGCTGCAAACCCCTTGCGTAATTGTCGATGTACAACGGGCAGGTCCTTCTCTCGGCATTCCGAACGGAGTGTCTCAAGGTGATGTGATGCAGGCTCGTTGGGGTTCTCATGGAGACTATGAAGTTATTGCGTTTTCTCCGAACTCTCCGCAGGAATGTTTCGATTTTATGATCAAAGCTTTCAATTTGTCGGAAAGATTCCGTGTTCCTGTGGTAATTTTAACGGATGAATTTATTGCTCATAAAAAAGAAAAAGTCGTAATTCCTCCGGCTAAAGATATTAAGATCCATGTGCGAAAATTATTTAAAGGAAAGAAGGATAAATATCTTCCTTATAAAAGAGATAAAGACTTGATCCCGCCGATGGTAACCGTCGGGGAAGGTTACAGATTTCATGTTACCGGCTTGACTCATGATGACCGAGGTTACCCGGTAATGAATGCCGAATGCCAAGAATATTGCGTCAGACCGCTTCTGGAAAAAATAACGAAATATGAAGATGAGATCATTGAATTCGAGGAATTCGATATGAAAGATGCGGATGTAATAGTGTTTTATTACGGAGCAACTTCTCAAGCTGTTAAAAATGCGATGAAATCAGTAAAGAAAAAAAAAATAAAAGTAGGTGGGTTTCGATCGCTTGTAACCTGGCCCTTTCCTGAAAAAAGGATCAGGGAACTGGCAAAAAAAGTTAAAGCTTTTGTAGTTCCGGAAATTAATTTCGGGCAGATAGTTTATGAAGTCGAACGCTGTGCTTCAGGGAATTGTAATGTTTATTCCATCCCGGCAGCAGGCGGAGCGGTTCACAAACCGGAAGATATTTCCGAGGTGATCATTAAAGCCGCTAAAGAGAAAAGAAAAATTGATAAGATCATTGAGTGTTGAATTAAGAATATTTTTTGAGAGAAAATGGCTAAGAAAAAAATAGTATCACATCCGATGGATAATGCTCTTCGCATGGATAGAATTCCGCATATCTGGTGTCCTGCTTGCGGGATCGGACTTGCGGTTACTTCTTTTGCTTCTGCCCTTGAAAAAATGCAGGCGGACTTGAATAAAGTTTGCGTTGTCTCCGGAATCGGCTGTACCGGAAGAGTAGCAGGATACACAAAGGTCGATTCGTTCCATACAACACATGGCAGACCTATAGCTTTTGCATCCGGAGTCAAGCTGGGAAATCCAAAAATGAAAGTCGTTGTTTTCTCTGGTGATGGTGATATTATTGCTATCGGCGGCAACCATTTTATGCATGCCGCACGCAGGAACATCGATCTGACGGTTGTCTGCGTTAATAATTTTATTTATGCTATGACCGGAGGACAGGTTGCTCCGACAACTCCGCTGACGGCTTATGCTACGACTTCACCTTTTGGAAATGTCGAACCTCCGTATAATATTCCCCGTCTCGCAGAAGCATGCGGAGCAGTTTATGTGGCACGGTGGACAGCACTTCATGTTCGACGGTTAACTAATTCTATTATCGAAGCGATGAATAAACCCGGATTTTCCGTTGTCGAAGTTATTTCTCCCTGCGCTCAATATTATTCGCGGATAAACAGGTTAGGCGACGGACTCGATATGATGAAATTCTATCACGATAATGCTGTGATTAAACATAATGAACCTACTGAAAATCTTGATATCGATTATCAGAAGCAAATAATCCTCGGAAAATTTGTTGATCGGGAAAGACCTACATATATGGAGTTATATGAAAAGCGGCTTTCCGAAATCAAATCCAAAAAGAAGTAGATATGAAAGCAGATCCAAAAGATGTCCTGACCGGTTCGTATTATGTTGACGGAGATGTTGCTTCCGCCTATGGAGCTATTGCAGCAGGATGTAAATTCGTTGCCGGTTATCCGATCACTCCTTCTACGGAAGCATTCGAAGCATTTGTCAGAAGAGCTCCACTTGTCGGAGGTATTACAATCCAAATGGAGGATGAACTCGGTTCTATCGCTGCTATCCTGGGAGCTGTTTGGTCGGGGCGGAAATCGATGACCATTACTTCCGGTCCCGGATATTCTCTTATGATGGAAAATATCGGACTCGGAGCAATGCTGGAAACGCCTTTTGTGATGTTGAACATTCAAAGAAGTGGTCCCTCGACCGGTCTGCCGACTCTCGCCGGACAAGCAGATATGATGCAGTCGAGATGGGGTTCAAACGGTGATTATGAAGTTATTGCCATTTCACCCGATTCTCCCCAGGAAATGTTCGATTATACAGTCAAAGCCTTCAATCTGGCAGAGAAATATCGCTGTCCCGTGATGATCATGTCCGATGAATGCGTCGGGCATATGACCGAGAAACTGGTTATCCCGGAAGCCGGCGAAATAGATATCGAAGCGAGAAGATTTTATCAAGGTCCGAAAGATAAATACCTGCCGTTCAAACCCGGGAAAAACCTGGTTCCTGAGATGGCAAAAGCAGGAGATGGTCTTAAACTCCATCTTACCGGGCTTACTCATAATGAGAAAGGACATCCAACCTTCCGCCAGACAAACGATACCAAAAGATTAGTTGATAAAATCCGGAATAATGCAGATGAGATCATCGAGTTAAGAGAAGATGGTTTGGAAGATGCGGATGTTGTGGTCGTATCTTACGGGATAACTTCCAGGGTTGCTATTCGAGGGATCGAAGAAGCAAGAGCAAGCGGTTTGAAAGTCGGAAACCTGCGGCTCGTTACTGTCTGGCCCTTCCCGGACAAAAGGATTGCCGAACTCTCCAAAAAAGTAAAAGCTTTTGTAGTTCCTGAAATAAATTACGGTCAGATAGTCTATGAAGTGGAAAGATGTTCCCACGGAAATGCAAATGTTGTTCTTGTTCCTCACGGCGGGGGTTATGTTCATGATCCAAAAGATATTTTCCGGGCAATCAAATATGCTGCTAATGAAGACAAGAAGATCGAAGGGATCATCGAGCATAAAACCGAGCTGTATCGTCTAATTCATGAAAAGGGATATAAATTTTACTAATGAAATATCATCCGTTATTTACCTGTTTTGCCGAAGCTGTTCAAAAGGCTGAAGTAGATAAAACCAAAATCTGCCTGGTTTCGGATTTTCTTCATCAGCCGGAGATCTCGGAATATCTCGGATCAGATCTGTTCCATGTTACAAGAGGTCGGGCTATACCGTTCGGAACAGGTCTCAAACTCGGAAATCCGGACCTGAAAGTAGTCGTGTTCGTTGGAGATATGATCACTCTCGGCGGGAATCATTTCATGCATGCCAGCAGGAGAAATATGGATATCCTGGTAATATGTGTGAATAACTTTTTCTATCCGGAAATAGGAAATAAAACAGCGCCCACTCTCGAATCCTCATTCTCGGCTTATGCAACTTTTGAGCGCCCGGTCAATATCCCGCATGTAGCCAGGTCGTCGAGGGCAGTTTATGTTGCCCGCTGGACTGCCCTGCACAAGAAGGAACTCAGCGGAAGTATAGCGGAAGCCCTGGGAAAATCCGGATTCTCAGCAATCGAAGTATTGACACCCGGAACCTGTTATTTTGCCGGTATCCCGGAATCGAAAGACCGGGATAAACTGCTGAAATTCTATTATAATAATTCTGAAATTAAGAATGATGAAGATACTCAAAATGTTGAAATTACAGCAGGTAAAAAAATTATAGTGGGTAAATTTTTTGAACAGGAAAGGCTTACATACATAGATTCATATAATGAGCAACTTGCCAAAACTATAGGAGATAAATTTACGCCTTATGGCAAAAAAAACAGCTGAGATCAGGTTTGCCGGTTATGGCGGACAGGGAATAATCAGGTGCGGGATCATTGTCGGTAGAGCCGGTGCTATATACGACGACAAATTTACAACTATGAACCAGGCATTCGGTCCCGAAGCCAGGGGAGGAGCATGCAGTTCCCAGCTGCTCGTCTCGAACAGAAAAATTCTTTATCCTTATGTTGCCGGCTCGGATATCCTGGTTTGTATGGCACAGGAAGCTTATGAAAAATTTGAACCTGAATTGAAAGAAGATGGAATTCTTCTCTATGATTCCGATCTGGTCAAATTAAAAAAGAAAAGAGGGAAAATAAAAGTTTACCCGATCCGGGCAACCAGGTTTGCTGAGGAATTGGGTCAAAGAATTATCGCTAATGTGGTGATGATGGGTTTCTTTACTTCGATCACAAAAGTCGTCTCCCTGGAATCGATGAAAAAAAGTATCCCCGAATCCGTGCCGTCGAGATTCGTAGAATTGAATCTGCGGGCATTTGAAAAAGGATACGAGTATGGGAAAAATTTCTAAATACAAATATCTAATTTCTAATGAAATTTCAAATGACAAATAAAAAGATATTCGATTTAGAGGAGAGAACTGCAAAATCCGGTGAAGATCAACTCTTTCCCATGCTCCTGCGTGGGAACGAAGAATGGACGCTCCTGCTTCAGATTAGGATAGGAAGAAGAATTTCTACCTATTGAGAAAAATTGTTTTTTAGAGATTTTTAAGCAAGTGTGTTCCCACGCAGGAGCATGGGAACAAGAAGAAATTTCAACTCGTTTTCTTGTTTCTGTAATGAATAGGTAAGGATAAAATTATTTTTAAGGTTTAATTATGCCAGGTATCAAGGATATTATCGATAAAGAAGGCACATATTTGGAGTTCGATGAAATCGGCACTAAATATAACATCGAGAAAATAAACGGAAGTCCGTGCCGCGTTGCCTGTCCTGCCGGGGTGAATGTCAAAGCATATCTCGGACTCATTGCTGCCGGAAAATTTGAACAGGCTCTCGGAGTTGTAAAAAGAACAAATCCTTTACCCGGAATCTGCGGCAGAGTCTGTACCTATCCTTGCGAGAGTGATTGCCGTCGCGATGAAGTCGATGACCCGGTTGCTATCAGAACTCTGAAAAGATTCATTGCCGACTTTGAACTTCAGCAAACAAAAAAGAAAGCGTCTGTATCCAAAAAGAAAAAAATAGACTTTCAAAAAAAATATGTTGCCGTAATCGGCTCCGGTCCTGCCGGACTTACTGCTGCAAATGATTTGATCAGGCTGGGTTACGGAGTAACCATCTTTGAAGCATTGCCCGTTGCCGGAGGTATGCTTACTGTTGGAATTCCTCCCTATCGTTTACCGAGAAATATTATCCAGGCTGAAATCGATTCCGTTAAGAACCTGGGTGTAAAAATCCAGACAAATACCAAAATAAACGACCTCAATGAACTTCTTCAAAAAGGATATAATTCTGTCTTCATTGCCGCAGGTGCTCATAAAAGTTTGAAATTAAATATTCCCGGGGAAGATGAATTCGAAGGCATTCTGGACTGTTTAGCTTTTCTAAAAAAAACAAATTTAGGAGATCGCACAAAACCCGGAAAAAAAGTATTGGTTATCGGCGGTGGAAATGCTGCGATAGATTCTGCCAGAACTGCTATTCGTTTAGGAGCGGATAAAGTCCATATTGTTTACAGAAGGTCAAAAAAGGAAATGCCGGCAGATGAAGCGGAAATTTATGAAGCAGAATTTGAAGGGGTGAAGATAAATTATCTGGCTACTCCAGTTAAAATATTAGGTAAGAATAACAAAGTTACCGGTATGGAATGTATCAAAATGAGATTGGGAGAGCCCGATGAAAGCGGCAGGAGAAGACCCATTCCAATTAAAGACACGGAATTTACCATTGAGGCAGATGTAATTATCTCAGCCATCAGCCAGAAACCTGATCTTAGTTTTCTTACTGAAAATCACGGATTTAATTTATCCAGGTGGGATACATTCGAAGTAGATGCGGAAACTTTAGCAACCAATAAACCCGGTATTTTTGCCGGCGGTGATGTGGTTACCGGTCCTAATACGGTTATCGATGCTATTCAAGCGGGTCATATAGCAGCTAAATCGATAAATAATTATTTGAGCGGCAGGGATTTGAAAGAAAGCGAAGTTAAGGATGAGATCCTGGAAAGGAGATTGAATCTGGCAATCGGCGGCATAGTAATTGAAAAAGAAGAACACATCCATATTCCAAAACTTTCATTAAAAAAACGAAAACTCAGCTTCGATGAAGTAGAACTGGGTTTATCGGATAAGCAAGCAACGGATGAAGCAGGTCGGTGTTTAAGATGCGGTCCGTGTATCGAGTGTGTGGAATGCAGTTCTGATTGCAATAAAAAAATAATCGCTCTTTCTTCGGAAGATAATCTGCAGGAGGACATTCTTCTCAGAGTTCCCTGGATCCCTTCCCGATTTCCTTCAAAAGAAGGTCCCTGGTTTGGAACACTGCGCTGGTCGAAAAAGAAAGTGCCCGTCAAAATGGAGTCCGTGGTCAGTTATGTCCGGGAAGTGTTCTGTCGCGGTTGCGGGAGATGCGCAGAGATCTGCGAGTATAAAGCTATCGAATTGATCAAAAAGACAAAAGGCGTATTTACAGCCCGGATCGATCCGAACATTTGCCGGGGATGTGGAACCTGTGCTGCTGTCTGCGAATCCAGTGCAATCGTAGCCAAGCATTTTACCGATACCTGGATCAATGATAATATAGAAAAAAAACTTCAACAATTATAAATTATGAAAGAATTAAAAAAGGATCGAAGAGATCAGAATCCCAAAATTGTAAGTTTTATCTGTAATCGAAGTTCTTATGCGATGTTGAAAAGAGACGAATTTCAATTTCCAGAATTTATGAAAAATATCAGATTGATCTGTCTCGGCAGGATCAGTCTTTCATTCTTATTCAATGCCTTTGAAAACGGAGCGGACGGGATTTTACTCATCGGGTGTCCTTCCGGTGAATGCCAGTATAGTTTCGGTAATAAATTAGCGGAAGAACACCTGGTTACTGCCAGGAAATTAGGACACCTTCTCGGAATTAAAAAAGAAAGATTTTGTCAAATCCATATTTCTATTTCCGAAGATTTGAAATTTGCTCAAAAAGTGGATAAATTTATAAAAGATATCGGGAAGTTGGGACCGATCTCTCTTCATACTGATCCGGGTGAAAAATAATGAATGCTATGACTGAAGCCATTAAGAAGAGAAATGTCTATTTTTGTCTGGATTGCGGAAAATGTACTTCGATCTGCCCGGTTGCTCTCAGGAATCCCGATTTTTCTCCGCGCAGTATAATCAATAAAGCCGTTCATCTATCTCCGGAAGAATTCCTGAAAGATCGTCTCCTCTGGGAATGTTTAACCTGTCGAACCTGTCGTGAAAGATGTCCTTCCGATGTCTTTTTTTCCGGTTTTATCAGGGATGTCAGGTTTGCTGCTGCCGAACTCGGAAATAGAACCGAATGCTCGCACGGCGGTGCTCTCCAATCTTTAATGAGATTAATGACAAAACCCGGTCTGCAGCAGAACCGGCTCGACTGGATAACTCCAAACCTGCAAACTTCAGAAGACAGCGAGTATTTATTTTTTGTGGGATGTTCTCCATATTTTAATATTTTCTTCAAAAACCTGGATTTGAAAACCATCGATTCTGCAAAAAGTACGCTCAAGATCTTGAATTACCTCGGTATCGATCCGGTTGTAATGGATAATGAACGCTGCTGCGGACACGATCTGCTCTGGACAGGAGATCTCGATAATTTCAAAAAACTGGCAGAACATAATCTCAAAGAAATCAAAAAAACCGGATGCAAGAAAATAGTTGTTACTTGCCCGGAATGTTATACAACTTTAAAATTCGATTACCCGGAATATTTCTCAGATATAGGAGTCGAGATTATTCATATTTCGCAAATTATAGCGGAGAATCTTTCTAATGATAAAATAAAATTCAAAAAAATTCAAAAAAAGACGAAAGTAACTTATCAAGACCCGTGCAGGTTAGGAAGATATTCCGGTATTTATGATGAACCAAGAGCGGTTTTAGAAGCAATCGAAGGTCTGGAATTGATCGATATGCCGAGAAGCAGGAAAGGTTCTGTCTGCTGCGGTACGAGTGCCTGGGCAAATTGTAATAGTGTTTCCAAGCAGATCCAGGTCGAGCGACTCAAGGAAGCAAAATCAACAGAAGCAGATTATCTCGTTACTGCTTGTTCAAAATGTGAGATTCATTTTAAATGTGCTGCCTGCGATGAGAATATTGCGAATGATGAAAAAATTGATCTTCTCGATTTGACGACTCTGGTTGCTGAGAGGTTGAAATAAGATCAGTGAGTGTCTGCTATTCGAGTCGTAAGGACGAAGGACGACGACTCGAAACAGCATAATACAGCAGTTTGTTTCGACTCGGCGTCTTTTTCAAGACGATTTCCTTACGAGTCGAATGATCATTCTTTAAGGATAGACTCTAAATAAAAAGTTAGAACACCTTCAAACATTTTGAAGGAGGTAGAGTTAGTGAAAGAAAAAACCAGGATAGGGGTGTTTGTCTGTGAATGCGGATCGAATATTGCTTCGACTGTAGATTGTGATGCCCTGGTCGAATATGCGAAATCTTTACCCGATGTTGTTTTTTCCGTAAAAAATCGTTACACTTGTGCTGAACCGGGTCAACAGGAGATCAAGCGTTTCATCGAAGAAGAAAACCTGGACCGGGTTGTGGTTGCTGCCTGCACTCCAAAAATGCACGAGCCTACTTTCCGCAATTGTGTAAGCGATGCCGGACTGAATCCGTATCTTATGGAAATGGCAAATATCCGGGAGCATTGTTCGTGGGTTCATCACTCGGAAAAAGTAAAGGCAAGTCAAAAAGCAAATGAACTAGTAAAATCAGCGGTTGCCAGGGCAAGATTTCTCGAACCTCAAGAAGAATTGCAGGTTCCTGTTACACAATCTGCTCTTGTTATCGGCGGCGGGATCGCAGGTATTCAATCTGCTCTCGATCTGGCTGATTCCGGTTTCCCTGTTTATCTTGTTGAAAAGGAAGCGTCTATCGGTGGGATAATGGCTCAATTGAATAAGACCTATCCAACGATCGACTGAGCTATCTGAATCCTCGGTCCGAGGATGATGGATGTCGGTCGGCATCCCTTAATAACACTTTTAGCATACTCAGAAATTGAAGATATTTCCGGTTACATCGGGAACTTTCATATAAAAGTCCGCAAGAAAGCCCGTTATGTCGATGAAGTCGAATGCACTTCCTGTGATGAATGCGTTGATATCTGCCCGATAGTTGTTCATAAAGAACATCAGGTCGGATTAGCATCGCGCAAAGCAATCTATATTCCATTTCCTCAGGCAGTTCCAGCTGCTTACCTGATAGATACGGACGCTTGTCTCGGTTTCAACCCGATAGCATGCGGGAAATGTGCCGAACATTGTGATAAGAACTGTATCGATTATGATGACCAGGATAAGATCGTCGAGTTCGATGTCGGTTCGGTTGTAGTTGCGACGGGTCTCGATGTGTATGACCCAACCGAATTCGATGAATATGGTTATACCAGGTTCGAGAATGTTCTGACCTCGATGGAATTTGAAATTCTGACCGGACCGGGTGGTGTCACCAAAGGTGAATTGATCAGACCTACCGATAGGAAAGTGCCGAAATCCATCGGTTTTATTCAATGTGTGGGTTCGAGATGTGACACTCGCGGTAATCCTTATTGCAGCAATATCTGTTGTATGAACACCATCAAAGATACACTGCTCCTGCGAGAGTATTATCATGATATCGACTGCAAAGTTTTCTATATGGATATTCGCGCATTCGGTAAAGGTTTCGAGGATTTTTATCGCAGAAGCAAAGCACTCGGTGTCGAATATATTCGCGGTATTCCAGGTGATATCAGGGAAGATCCAAATACGAAAAACCTGTTCCTCACGGTTGAAAATACTACTAATAACAGTATCCGGGAACATGAATTGGATATGATTGTTCTATCCGTTGGCATGGAACCCAGGCACGATTCCGAGAGCATAAAAAAATTATTGACATTATCGACAACATCAGATGGATTTATGATGGAAGTTCATCCTAAACTGACTCCCATCGATGCACCGACTGCAGGTGTTTTTTTTGCCGGTTGCTGCGAAGCACCGAAAGATATCAAAGATTCGGTCACGCAAGCATCCGGAGCAGCTGCTCGTTGTACGACTATCCTGTCTAAAGAAAAAGTTAAAATACCGGCACTTACTGCGGAAGTCGAAGAAGACCTGTGTAAACTTTGCGGTGTTTGCGTAAAGGTTTGTCCTTATGGTGCGATCACCATGGACAGAAAAGCAAAAATTCCTGCAAAGGTGATCGAAGCTGCCTGTAAAGGTTGCGGAACCTGTGCTGCTGAATGCAAATTCGAAGCTATCCGCATGAGACATTTCAACGATCGGCAGATAATGGCTCAAATCGAAGCTGTTTTGGAAGATAAGCCGGAAGAAAAAATCGTTGTTTTTGCTTGTAATTGGTGTTCTTATCCGGGTGCGGATCTAGTTGGAATTTCCAGGATGCAGTATCCGACTTCTCCGAGAATCATAAGACTAATGTGTACCGGTCGTCTCGATGAAAAATTTATTTTATATGCTCTCGAGCTCGGAGCACCGATCGTGCTTATGTCCGGCTGCCATCCGGCTGATTGTCATTATATCAGTGCTTCGTTAACTGCTCAGCTGAGAGTAGAAAAGTTATGGAATAAATTGGAGCGAAAGGGAATTCGACCGGAACGGGTCCAATTCGAATGGATTTCGGCTTCTGAGGTAGGAAAGTTTGTGAAAACAATGAACGATTTAGATGAATTTAGAAAGAAGGTTTCCATAGAAGAAATTGAAGAGACCAAGAGAATATTGAGTAAAACCGTGAAGTAGTTATACACAATCGAGTCCATGAAATAATTAAGGTGTTCAAAATGAAATCCATCGACATCCGTGCTGCTTGTTGTTTGGCTAGTGCCGGCTTAGATAAAAAGCTTCGGCAACTGAGTCCAGATGAAAAAGTAGAAATTATCATTAGTACGGATATTGGAGAACAATGCTCTTAAGTACAACTAAAAAAGAGGATTGCGAAATATTGGAAACTAAAACAGAAGGGGAAGTCATCCATGTAATTGCTAAGAAAGGAAATGTTAGCACGAATAAAGAATGTTGTAAAACCAAAGAAGAAGAAAAAAGAGCAGAGAACTGCATGGTTTGTGGTGTATCCTTGGAATACTTAAAAATTGCAGTCAGTGTTGTCTGTAACTACTGCGGCAAGAAAGAAACAGGATATGTGCGATGTCCTCAGGGACACTATGTCTGCGATGAATGCCACGGCAAAGGAGCATTTGACCTCATCAAAGGTATCGCTCTCGCTACAGAGGAAAAAGATCCCTTAGCAATAGCCGAGTTACTTATGGCTCATCCCAAAATACCATTTTTGGGTTGCGAACATGGTCTAATTGCCACTGCATCACTATTAGCGGCTTTAAAGAACGATGCCACTCTGGGCATATCTAAGGAACAGATCATCGAGGCTATGAAACGCACTCAAAAACAATCCATGCCACCATACTGTGCTCTCACCGGTATCTGCGGTGTGCCGATAGGGATTGGTGCAGCCTTCAGCATCATTTTAGGCGCTGCCTGTCCCAAGGACAGGGAATCTGCTATCACAATGCATATTGTAGCTCGGACGATTGATACTATAGCCAATGATGTTGGTCCAATGTGTTGTAAGAGTTTCGTACGGACTGCTCTTGGAGTAGCCTATAATTCAGCGAAGGAGTATTTCAATGTTCATCTGCCGATTCATCGGGAAAAGATTTCCTGTTTTCATTCTAATAAACACCATCCTAACTGTAGAAAAAATAAGTGCCTGTACTTCCCTAAGACAAGATTATGAAATATTTATTAGAAATAATGCAAATGAACTCAACAGTGCAAAATAGCGTGTCTCTAATTCTTGTTTCATCTTCACCCAAATCGTCTTCGATGACTCAGATATACGCAAATCAATATTATAGCACGAGGATAAATAGCAACCTCGTTCACAATCTCAATTTGGGAACGAGATAAGGAAAATTATGGCAATCGAATCTGATTTCAAATGTTTAAGATGCGGACATTGGTTCAAAGCTCCTTTTGAAAAAAATAAACCGGAAGAAAGAGCATGTCCGAAATGCGGCAGCAATAGTGTCCGTCCGGTTGAGAAAAAATAATCGATCAAAAACCGGTTGATCCAAATTTATAGAGGGAAATCATGGAAGTTCAAAAATATATCACAAAAGATGTCAAAACTTGTAGAGAAAATGATAGTGTTTCTTTTGCTGTAGAAAAAATGGCTGAAAACGATATCGGTTCGATAATCGTTATTAAAAAGAAAATGCCCATCGGTATTTTTTCCGAGAGGGATTTAATTAAAAGAGTAATATCTTTAGGTAAAGATCCTGAAAAAGTTACTGTCGGAGATGTGATGACCAGGGAACTGATTTCCATCGATGCCGAAGAAAGCGTAGGTTTTGCTTATCATATTTTTGTGAAAAATAATATCAGGCACGCTCCGGTTGTGAAGTCGGGTAAATTGATCGGTATTATTTCGCAAAGAGACCTGGCGAAAGTGATCGATGAACGATTTTATGTGACTTACTATGGAAAATACGGAAAAAGAGACCTCTCTGGAGAGTATTAACTGGCACTCAACTTATCCCAAGATTAAGTGTCGTGTTCCAAGACAACGCAACTTGGGCAAATTTCAGATTAGACTTCCAGCTGAGACCTGGCACAAGTCCGAAGGATCTTGTGTTAAGTCGATTTGGAATTCATGCAAAGTGAAATTTAAAAACGATGTATTAGGCATTAAAGGAAAACTTAAATCAAGTCATCAGGCAGTTGCCTGAAAACTTAACTCAAGTTTTTAAAAAGTGGAGAGTCTTATGCAGAAAGAAATTTCAACTCAAAAAATATTTAGTAAATTACTAACCAAATTCGAAACGATTTCCGGGGAAAACACATTTAATTGTTATCAATGCGGATGTTGTTCTGCTGCTTGTCCGGTTGCGTCGGAGATGGATCTGCTTCCCAGCCAGGTTATGCGTTATATTCAGATAGGTCTAACGGATGAAGTGCTGAACGGAAACACCATGTGGATCTGTGCTACTTGTTATGCTTGCCAGGCAAGGTGTCCAAGGGGAATCGATATTGCCAAAGTGATGGAAGCTCTCAGACAAATGAAATTACGCAAAAAAGTCGATTGGACAATACTTGCCGAGATCGATTTCAAAGAACTGCAAAAGCTTCCTCCCATTGCTTTAATAAGTAATCTCAGGAAAATGACAGGATAATTTTTTAGTATGGAATGAGATTTAATCTAAAAATATTTAACTGTTAAAAATCGAAAAAAGGACAGAGATATGAAGAAAATTACTTATTACCCGGGCTGCACTTTAAAAACAGCAGCTGCAAACTTCGAGGAATCTGCAATCGAAGTCATGAAAATATTCGAGACAGAACTGGAAGAACTCGAACGCTGGAATTGCTGCGGTACGGTTTTCTCTTTAGCATCCGATGATCTGATGCACCATCTCGCTGCGATCAGGAATCTAATCAGGGTCAGAGAAAACGACAGCAACCGGGTCATGACTTTATGTGCGATGTGTTATAATACTCTGAAACGGTCAAATTATAGAGTAAAAAACAATCCGGAAGATCTGGGAAAAATAAATGATTTTATGTATAAAGAAGACTTGAATTATGATGCCGAAGTAGAAGTCTTGCATTTATTACCGTATCTTCAAGATGAAATTAAATTTTCTGAGATCAAGAAAAAAGTAAAAAAACCATTAAACGGACTAAAAGTTTCAGCTTTTTACGGATGTACTCTCCTGCGACCCCAGGAAGTACAGATAGATGATCCTTTTAAACCCACGATCCTGGAAAAATTGATCACAACCATGGGAGGAGAACCTGTCGATTCACCTTATATTGTAGAATGCTGTGGTGCTTACCAGACAGTGAATCAGGTCGATATTGTTGCGGAACGGACAAAAGTCATTGTCGAGGGAGCAAGAAAACAAGGTGCGGAAGCAATTATTACCAGTTGTCCTCTATGTGCTTTTAATCTTGATCAGCGTCAAAAAGAGACCAGGGAAAAATATTCTAAATTCAGCGAAATGCCGATCTTTTATTTTACGGAGTTATTGGCATATAGTTTAGGTATCGAATTTAAAAAGAAATGGCAGGATTTACATTATATAGATCCGATTTCGGTTCTTTAAAAAATTAACAACCCTAAATTCCTAAAAAAGGAGTTAAAAAATGTCTGATAATAAAGTAGTTGGAGATACATACACGAAAAGAATCGGCGTCTTTATCTGTCATTGCGGAATCAATATTGCCGGAGTTGTCGATGTCGATAAACTTGTCGAACATTTTAGCAAATATCCGGATGTTGTTTATTCTGAAGACTATAAATATATGTGCTCTGATCCGGGTCAGAAACTTATTGCCGAAGCGATAAAAGAGAAAAAATTAACCGGTATTGTCATTGCCTGTTGTTCACCGAACTTACATGAAAATACTTTTCGCAGATTATCGGAAAAAACCGGCTTGAATGCTTATTTATGTGAAATTGCCAATATCAGGGAACAATGCAGCTGGGTTCACGAAGATAAGATGAAAGCAACGGAAAAAGCAATTAAAATAGTGAAGTCTATTGTCGAAAAGGTGAGAGGAAATGAAAGTCTGGTCCCGGTCGAAGTTCCGGTTACAAAAAAAGCATTAATAATCGGCGGCGGCATTGCCGGAATGCAGGCTGCGATCGATATTGCAGATGCCGGACAAGAAGTGATCTTAGTAGAAAAATCTCCTTCGATCGGCGGACATATGGCTCAACTTTCCGAAACATTCCCAACTTTAGATTGCTCGCAATGTATCCTGACTCCGAAAATGGTCGATGCTTCCCAAAATTCCAAAATAACTCTTTATACTTATTCGGAAATCGATGATGTCGAAGGAAGTGTCGGGAATTTTAAAATAAAAATCAGGAAGAAGGCAAGGTGTGTGGATGAGGAACTTTGTACAGGTTGCGGAATCTGTATAAATAAATGTCCTGCTAAAAATATCTCCGATGAATTTAATGTTGATATGGCGACTCGTTCTGCGATCTATGTTCCGTTTCCGCAAGCAGTACCTAATATTCCTGTAATCGATAAAGAAAACTGTACATATTTCTTAAAAGACAAATGCAAAATTTGTGAAGTCGTGTGCGGTCCCAAAGCGATCAGGTTCGACCAGGAAGATGAAATTATTGAAGAAGAAGTGGGAGCGATCATCGTTGCGACAGGTTACGATCTCTTACCGATCACAGATATGAGAGAATATGGATATGGGAAATATAAAGATGTTATAGATGGTTTACAATTTGAAAGATTACTCTCCGCTTCCGGTCCGACCGAAGGACAGGTTAAGCGACCCTCGGATGGAAAAGTACCGAAAGATATTGTCTTTATCCAATGCTCCGGTTCCAGGAACCTTGAGTATTACAAACCGTATTGTTCAAAAATCTGCTGTATGTATTCTGCAAAACACGCATTGCTATATAAACATCGTGTTCCGGACGGACAACCTTATATCTTTTATATCGATATTCGTTCCGGAGGAAAAGGTTACGAAGAATTTGTGCAGCGAGCACAGGAAGAAGAAAATGTTGTTTACCTGCGGGGAAGACCTGCCAAAGTCTATCAGGAAGGAGATAAACTGGTTGTCTGGGGAGTTGATACTCTTTCCGGAGAACAAATTTCCATCAAAGCAGATATGGTGGTTCTGGCGCAGGCAATCGTTCCCAGGTTAGATGTTGAAGGTCTGTTCAAAAAACTGAAGATCCAGACAGATGAAAACGGTTTCCTTTCGGAAGCACATCCCAAACTGCGTCCGGTAGAAACAAATACAAGCGGGATTTTCCTGGCCGGTTGTGCGCAATCTCCAAGAGATATTCCGGATACTGTTGCCCAGGCTTCCGGTTCTGCTGCCAAAGCCCTGACCCTTCTTTCTATCGATAATATCCATCATCTTCCTGTTGTGGCGACTGTAAATGAAGATTTGTGTTCCGGTTGCGAAATTTGTATTTCAACTTGTCCTTATCTTGCCCGGGAAATCGATGAAGAAGATCATATTGCAAAAGTGAATGAAGTACTTTGTGAAGGCTGCGGCTCGTGTATAAGTGCTTGTCCTTCTTCCGCTTCCCAGCAGAAAAATTTTAAAGATGACCAAATAAATGATATGATCTGTGCAATTTTGGATTAAAAGAAAGAGGTAAGAAAAATGAAAGAATTCGAACCAAAAATAATCTGTTTTTTTTGCAAATGGTGTACCTGTGCCGGGGCTGACCTGGCAGGAACTTCGCGCATGAAATATCCACCCAATGGCGTCGTCATCAAGACATTATGTTCTTCGCGAATAGATACCGAACATATTTTATTGGCTTTTCAGAAAGGAAGTGACGGTATTTTGATCGGCGGTTGTCATCCGGGAGACTGTCATTATCAATCCGGAAATTACAAAACCCGGAGAAGAGTAATTTTACTTAAAAAGTATTTGGAGCAGATGGGTATCAATTCAAAAAGATTACATTTAGAATGGATTTCCGCCAGCGAAGGAAAAAAATTAGCGGAAACAATGACAAAATTCACCGAATTTATTAGGAGTCTTGGACCAATTTCCAAATCAACCTCCAAGGAGGTCGAATAATAATGGCATCTGAAGTTAAAAAAGTAAAAATGTATGTTTACGGCGAAGCTTTTCTTGTACCTGTAGGTTCGACTATTCTCAATGCTCTCGAATATGCCGGATTTCAATTAACTCAAGGAGTGGGTTGCCGGGAAGGATTTTGCGGTGCCTGTGGTACAATTTATCGAGAAAAAGGTGATTATAAGCTGCAGGCAGGACTTGCCTGCCAGACAATAGTTACCGATGGCATGTATCTTGCCCAGATTCCTTTTGTACCCGCCGAAAAACCAATTTATGATATTGATAATTTAACACCCTCTCTTACTTCTTTTAAAGAAATATTTCCGGTCATATTTCGCTGTGTCGCATGTAATACTTGCTCAAAAGCCTGTCCTCAAGACCTGGAAGTTATGGATTATATCCAGGCATTGATCAAAGGAGATATCGAACAAGCAGCGGACCTTTCCTTTGATTGTATCCGTTGCGGTCTCTGTGCGTTGCGATGTCCGGCAGAAATTGTCCAATATAATTCCGCGATATTAGCCCGTCGTCTTTATGGAAAATACTTAATGATAGAAAGTAAAGATCTAACGAATCGAGTTAAGGAAATAGCTGATGGAAAATACGAACCGGATCTTGACGAATTGCAGAAAATGAAGATGGAGAGTCTTAAAGAAAAGTATTATGCCAGAGAAATAAAACTTTTTGATTAGAAGGAGAAATAATGTATCCTGATTATATGCAAGAATCGATAAAAAAAGTTGAAGAAACAAGACCGGCAAGATTAAGAAAAGTTAAATCCGGGGAAAAAATATTTTCTATGATGAATGAACAGGAAAGGGAAGAAATCTTAAATAAATTTCACCCGGATTATCAAGCCGATGCCAGACGGATTGTTAGAATAGGTCCCAATAAAGGCGAAAGAATTACGACCGAAGTCGCAGACCTTTTGGAAACTTATGCCAGGATCAATCCCCAAGATTTTGATTTAACCAGACCGGATTATGAAACCGATGTTTTAATTGTCGGAGCCGGTACAGCCGGATTCTCAGCCGCTCTTATCGCAGAACAGAATAATGCCGATGTTTTGTTAGTAACAAAATTAAGGCTCGGTGATTCTAATTCCGTAATGGCTCAAGGTGGAATTCAAGCCGCAGTCAGACCCGATGATTCTCCTATCTTACATTATTTAGATGCAATCGGCGGGGGACATTTTGATAACAAACCGGAATTGGTGAGAGCTCTTACTTCAGAAGCTCCGGATGGCATAAACTGGCTGAAAGACCTGGGAGTTATGTTCGATAGGAATCCCGACGGAACCATGATCACTAAATCCGGAGGAGGAACCAGCAGGTTAAGAATGCATTCTGCCCGAGATTATACAGGTGCGGCAATTTGCAGTACTTTGCGGGATGAAGTTCTTAACAGACCGGATAAAATCAAGGTTTTGGAACATCAACCGGCAGTAGAATTAATATTGGATGATAAAGGGAAAGTCTCGGGTGCTGTCCTTTATCATCTCGAAAATAGAGAATATTTCATCGTAAAAGCAAAATCGACGATCATCACAACAGGTGGTTTCGGCAGACTTCATATCAGGGGTTTTGAGACGACAAATCATTATGGAGCAACTGCAGACGGTATTGTTATGGCTTATCGTGTCGGAGCAAAACTGTTATTTATGGATTCGGTTCAATATCATCCGACAGGAGCTATCTATCCCCAGCAGATCATCGGTTTTTTATGTACGGAAAAATTAAGGGCTTTAGGTGCTCAACCGTTGAATAAATTCGGTGAACCTTTTGTTAATCCTCTTGAACCGCGAGATGTGGAATCATCTGCTTTTATCAGGGAATGCAGAGAACGAGGAAACGGGATCGAGACACTTTTACTGACGGATCTCGGGTATAATGTTCCGGGGCATGTCGGGATCTGGCTCGACACTCCCTTGATCGATGAGATTAATGGCGAGGGAACGACCGAAGAAAATGTCCCGGCAATGGTCAGGCAGTTTGCCAGGTTCAATGTGGATATGATTAATAATCCTATTCTGGTTTATCCTACTTTGCATTATCAGAATGGCGGAATCGAGATCAATGAACAATGCCGGACAAATATTCCCGGTCTTTATGTAGCCGGAGAAGCCTCCGGAGGAATTCACGGTCGTAACAGGCTTATGGGAAATTCTCAACTCGATTTAATTGTTTTTGGCCGAAGAGCGGGAAAATTTGCAGCTGAATTTGCCAAAAGTTCTGAAAATGGAAAATTAACTTTAAATCATATTTATGATTATGAAAATGAAATAGAAAGTTTGGGAATCGACAAAACAAGAATTTCTCCAATTGTTCTTCCCGATTATATTCCGGATCATGTTAAAGCGAAACAGAAAACAACTGAATATCATGGGACTTTGATATAGAAAAGGATTCAATATGAAAAAAATAGATATCAAAAAACTAAAACAAATAGTCGGTGAAAATAATGTCAGGAATGACCCGGCAGACCTTTATATATACGGTTCCGATGCCTCGGTTCATGAAGCAATGCCATGGGCTGTAGTCAGACCGACTACAACCGGACAGGTTCAGGAGATAATGAAATATGCTAATGCTGATTTAATACCTGTTGTACCAAGAGGAGCAGGTTCCGGTATGTCGGGGCAAGCTGTTCCGATCAAAGGCGGTATTATCCTGGATATGAAGTTAATGAACAAAATTCTCGAGATAAATCTGGAAGATACTTTTTGCCGGGTTCAACCGGGAGTTGTTGATGATGATTTGAATCGAGCTTTAAAACCGTACGGAGTATTGTATCCGGTAGCTCCAGCTTCCAGCAGGATCGCGACGATCGGCGGTGAAATTGCAAATAATGCCAGCGGAGTCAGGTCTGTTAAATATGGAGCGGTTCGAGATTCGATCCTGGGAATGAAGGTTGTTCTGGCAAATGGAGATTTAGTTAACCTGGGAGCAAGAACGAGAGTCGAAGCCTCGGGTTATCAAATCGATAGACTCATGGTCGGTTCGGAAGGTACATTAGGCATTGTTGTCGAAGCGATGTTAAAAATAGTACCGATCCCGAAATTCAGGTGTTTGGGAATTGCTAAATTCAATAAACTGGAAGATGCCGGTAACGCCATTTCAAAAATAATGTCCAGCGGTGCTTCACCATCGATGGTTGAATTGATGGATGATGTAGCGATCACAGCAGTCAACAAATCTCAGAACCTCGGACTTCCGGAAGTAGAAGCAATTCTTTTATTTGAAGCCGACGGTATGGTGAAAGAAGCTGTTGAATATGAAATAAATAAGATGAAAGCTATTTGTGAAAAAAACAACGGTTTCGGCATCGAATTAAGTTATGATGCGAAAGAACGAACCAGGATCTTCCTGGGACGAAAAAAATTATTCCCGTCTTTATCAAAATATAAAGAAGGTTTTGCCTGCACTTCTCTGGCTGATGATATGGCTGTTCCATATTCAAAAATGGCGGAAACTGCTCGAAAAATCCATGAAGTAGCAGAAAAAAATAATGTTTTAATGACGGCTTACGGACATTGCGGCTCCGGTTGTATGCATACGAAAATCCTGATGGATCCAACCAAAAAATCGCAATGGAACGATGCCCGAAAAGCAGTTGCTGAAATTTATGATTATGTTCAATCCGTAAATGGAACAACATCGGCAGAGCATGGAATCGGGCTTTCCAAAGCTCCTGCCTTTAAAAAAGAAAAAGTAGATTCTTTAGGAGTAATGCGGGCAATAAAAAAAGCGTTAGATCCCAATAACATTTTGAATCCGGATAAGATGATGGATGCACCGGATGATTGGGTAACTGCTACAGATTTAAGATATACAGCCAGTTGAAAACTCACCCCCAGCCCCTCTCTTTGTCAAAGAGAGAGGAGCAACAAGGAAACATTGATCATTTCCATATTATTCCCCTCTTTAGTTAAAGAGGGGTTAGGGGAGTTTGTGATTATACTAAAATCAGAAAATTAAATAATTTCACGGAGGTTCAATAAATGAAGTTTGAAAGACTGAAAAAGTGGTCGGACCAGTTCGATATTTGTATTAGATGCGGCTATTGTTATGAGCAATGCCATCTTTTTAAAATTACGCAATGGGAAACAGACACTCCCCGCAGTAAACTCATCATGCTTTATGGTTTGCTTCACGGAGAGATAGAACCTTCCGAATATCTTGCTAATAAGATTTTCGAGTGTTTTTTCTGTAAAAGATGCGACAAGAATTGTTCGGCAGGTGTTTCCCTGACTGAAATTTTTACCGATGCCAGAGCAGATTTTATCGATGCAGGTTTTGATGTTGACGGCACAACTTCCAAAACAAATGATGATCTATGCAGTCACTGCCAGATTTGTATTTCAGTATGCAAGCATGAAGCTCGTTCCTTAGATAAAGAAGAAAATAAGATACTGATCGATAAATCCAAATGTCAAAGCTGTGGTTGTTGCGAATCTGCCTGTCCGTCGAGTGCTGCTTATATCATAGAAGGTTGGGAACTCAGTGAAAATGAATTAAATGATAAAGTTATAGGATTCTTGAAAGGAGCTTAGTATGATTCCAAAAGCGATAATCTTTTGCTGTAATTGGTCTTCTTATCCCGGTTTACAACTCTCTGAAATTTCCAATGAACAACCTGATCTGAGTAAAAAAATAATCGTAAATATGTGTTCCGGTCGAGTTTCCTCGGAATTAATCCTGGAAGCTTTAATAAATAATGCTTGGGGTGTATTGATCGCTGCTTGTCCTGAAGACAAATGTGAACATGATGCAAATTATAAAACCCAAAGAAGAGTCCTGTTAACTCAAAAAGTCCTGGAACAGTTCGGAGTCGAACCTCAAAGAATTAAATTGGAATGGATAGATAAAGGTGAATCAGGTAAATTTGAGAAAGTAATTATCAATTTTATGAATGATTTAAAGAATTTAGGTCCTTTAGAAAAATTAGAGATAAATTAAAAATAAATGGAGGTATAAATGCCTAAACCAAAAGTAGCATTTTATTGGTGTGCATCCTGCGGCGGCTGCGAAGAAGCAATTGTTGACTTGAATGAAGATCTGGTAAAAGTTGCGGATTTAGTCGATATTGTCTTCTGGCCCTGTGCAACTGACTTCAAATACAAAGATGTCAGAAATATGGAAGATAATGAAATAGTTGTTTCCTTTATTAATGGTGCAATCCGAACCGATGAACAGGAAGAAATGGCTCATCTTTTAAGGAAAAAATCTCAGTTAATTGTTTCTTTTGGAGCGTGTTCTCATATCGGAGGAATTCCGGGTCTGGCTAATTTCTGGGATAGAGAAACGATCTTTGAATCTTCCTATGGAAAGAATTGTCCTTCTGTTGATAATCCGGAAGGAATTGTTCCCCGAACTTCCAGTAAAGTTCCTGAAGGAGAATTAACTTTACCGGCTTTCCATAATACTGTGAAAAGTCTGGATCAGGTTATAGATGTCGATTATTATCTTCCGGGTTGTTCTCCCGCACCCCATCTTACTATGGAAGCAGTGGGAGCTATATTAGAAGGAAAACTGCCGGAAAAAGGAACAGTCCTCGCACCTTTAAAATCGTTGTGTGATGTTTGTGACCGTAATGAATCCAAACCGGAAAAACTTTCAGTTAGCGAAATTAAAAGAATTTCCGAAGTAATAGCCGATCCGGAGAAATGTTTTCTGGCAGAAGGAATTATCTGCATGGGACCTGTTACCCGTTCAGGTTGTACTCCCGAAGGAAGCGGTAGATGTATCACTGCAAATATGCCCTGTCGCGGCTGTTATGGACCGCCTATCGAAGTTAAAGATGTAGGTGGGAAAATGATTTCTGCTTTAGCATCTATAATCGGTCTGGAAGGTGAAGAAAATATGGATGAAGAACAAGTTCAGAAGCTAATGGACCAGGTTGTTGATCCTGCCGGTTATTTTTATCGCTTTTCCCTGGCAAAGTCACTGCTCAGAAGAAGAAGAATATAAGCATAATCATAAATTATTAGAAATTTTGAAAAATGATCAGTCAAAAACTTTTAAAAAAAATCGAAAATGTCATCATTGAAAAACATGAACCGGAAAAAGTAATTCTGTTTGGTTCTTATGCGAATGGTCATCCTGATAAAGACAGTGACCTGGATTTACTAATTGTTAAAAACAGCAAACTTCCCAGGTATAAAAGAGCGATAGAAATAAGAAAAAGTCTCTGGGGAATCACAGATATACCTAAAGATATTCTTGTTTATACACAAAGAGAAATCAATGACTGGGCAGGAGTAAGACAAGCATTTATTACAGATGTTGTAAACAATGGAAAAATTCTCTATGAAAACAAAAGAAGACTTAATCGATAGTTGGATTCAGATAGAGTAAATTAATTTTTTTAACAATGTTTGTGAAAATTATCAAAAATAAAGAAGGAGAATAGATTATGGCAAAGAAAATATCCATAGATCCAATTACAAGGTTGGAAGGTCATGGCAAAATCGAGATCTTCCTCGATGATTCCGGGAATGTCGAAAACGCTTATTTACAAGTTCCGGAATTAAAAGGTTTCGAGCAATTCTGTATTGGTAGACCCATCGAAGAATTAGCAAGAATTACTCCGCGAATCTGCGGTGTCTGCCCGACTACTCATCATTTATGTTCGACTAAAGCTCTCGATGCAGTTTATCATGTTAAACCAACGGAAACAGCATTAAAATTGAGAAGATTGATGTATGATGCTTTTATGGCGGAAGACCATCTTCTGCATTTCTTTTTCCTGGGTGGACCCGATTTTGTAGTCGGTCCCACTGCTCCTGCCGGAGAAAGAAACATTTTAGGAGTTATCGGCAAAGTCGGTCTGGAAATCGGCAAAAAAGTTATCGACATCAGGAGAAGGTTAAGAAGTATTATTACTTACCTTGGCGGAAGAGTAATTCATCCTGTTAACGGCTTACCCGGCGGAGTTTCCAAAGGACTCGATGAAGACCAGCGAAAAGCCTTTCTCCAAATCGCTTATGATTCTGTAGAATTCGCTAAATTCACCCTTAAAGTGTTTGAAGATGTCGTCCTGAAAAATAAAACTTATGTCGATTTGATTGTGGGAGATATTTTCAAACATGAAACTAACTATATGGGATTGGTCGATGAAAATAACAAAGAAGACCTGTATGACGGGATGGTTCGAGTAGTTGATCCGGGTGGTAAAGAATTCGTTAAATTTGCAGCTAAAGATTACCTGGAACATATTTCCGAACATGTTGAACCGTGGAGTTATATGAAATTTCCCTTCCTGAAAAATATTGGCTGGAAAGGATTTGTCGATGGTGCAGATAGTGGAATTTATCGGGTAGCTCCTCTTGCCAGACTAAATGCAGCAGACGGCATGAAAACACCATTGGCTCAAGCAGAATATGAAAAAATGTTCGACACTTTAGGTGGGAAACCTGCTCATCATACTTTAGCTTTTCATTGGGCGCGACTGGTAGAAGTTATGTATGTCGCGGAAGAAATGCTGCAGCTTCTTTCCGATAAATCCATCACAAATCCTGATATCAGGAATCTTCCAACAGAAACACCTGATGAAGGTGTCGGCATTATCGAAGCTCCGAGAGGAACTCTTATTCATCATTACAAAACAGATGAAAATGGAATGACGACCGGCGTGAACCTGATTGTTGCTACGGTTGGAAATTCAGCGGCAATATCGATGTCAATTGCCAAAGCTGCAAAAAATCTTATTAAGAACGGTGAAGTTAATGACGGACTTCTCAATATGGTCGAAATGGCATTCCGACCTTACGATCCGTGTTTAGCTTGTGCAACTCATACTCTCCCCGGTAAAATGCCGTTAATTGTCAATATTCATAGTCACGATAAAGAGATCATTAAATCTATCAAAAGAGACTAAGATTGACATCGACTTGCTTGAAGTGCGAGCCGAGAACAATCTTATTTAATCTTTGAAACTTTCGAGTCGCATTTCATTCTGTGATTGTGACTCGATTTTTTTTAACTCACCCCCTACCCCTCTTTTGAACCCTCTTTAGTTCTCCCTTTAGCAAAGGGAGATGAAATGGACTTTTTGAGATTTTGAAAAAGAGAGGGGAGAATCTGACTTTCAATTTATATTTCATCTTATAACTAATAATGGATTATGAGAGTTTGTGAAATGAATAATCTAATACTCTAATTGGAAAGGTTTCTATGAAAACACTCATACTTGGTCTTGGAAACACAATTCTTTCCGATGACAGAGTTGGAATTAGGATAGCACAGGAAATAAAAAAAAAGTGTAAAAATATCGATATACTCGAAGCCAGTGCTGCCGGCTTCAGAGTTATCGATGAAATGATCGGTTACGAAAAACTGATCCTGATCGATTCCATCCAAACCGGAGAAGCAAAACCCGGAACTCTGCATAAATTTTCCTTGGACGATTTCAAAACAAGACATCATTCCCAACCGCATGATATCAGCCTTTTTGAAGCATTCGACATTATCAAAAAACATGGTGACGAATTACCAACAATAATTGAAATTTATGCTGTCGAAGTTTTGGATACCGAAACTTTGTCGGAAAAATGTACTCCGGAAGTGGAAGATGCTGTTTCGAGAATTACACGGAGGATTATCGAGGAACAGGAAATAGATTGATTTTATAAAAAATACTTGCATCTATAAGCAAAAAAAAATTAGTTCCCGCACATATTCCAGGAATTTATTATTTTTTCGGATTAGAAATTCTTGTTGTTTTTTTGAAAAAAGCCAGGGAACATTTTAATCAAAAAGTTATATATTCGGAGGTTAAATGAACATTCACGAGTATCAGGCAAAAGAGATACTGAAAGAATTCGGAGTAGCTGTTCAGGACGGCATTATGGTTGAAAAAGTCGATGATGCCAGACAGGCTGCAAAAAAAATAGGCGGAAAAAACTGGGTGATAAAAGCGCAAATCCATGCCGGAGGTAGAGGAAAGGGCGGCGGAGTAAAGTTTGCGAAAAATATCGATGAAGTCGAGGAAATTGTGAAAAATATGCTGGGTATGAAACTTGTTACTCATCAAACCGGACCCGCCGGAAAGATCGTACAGAAGGTTTATATCGGAAATGCACTGGACATTGTGAAAGAATATTACCTGGGAATGGTTCTGGACAGAGCAAAAGAAATGCCGGTCATGATGGCTTCGACCGAAGGCGGAGTGGAGATCGAGAAAGTGGCGGCAGAAACTCCCGAAAAGATCATCAAAACAGGGATCGATCCCTTAACGGGATTCCGGGGATATCATGCTCGGGAACTGGCTTTTGGTTTGAATCTTTCCAGAGAGCAAAGCAAAGATTTTTCCAGATTTGCCAGAGCATTGTACAATGCTTATATTTTTAATGATGCAAGTTTGGTCGAGATCAATCCCCTGATATTAACTTCGGAGAATAAATTTACGGCACTCGATGCGAAAATGGGATTCGATGATAATGCTCTTTATCGTCATCAAAATATAGCGGAAATGAGAGATTATAATGAAGAAGATCCCTCAGAGATGGAAGCAGCGGAATTCGGATTAAGTTATGTCAAACTCGACGGTAATGTCGGCTGTATGGTCAATGGTGCCGGGCTGGCAATGTCAACAATGGATATCATCAAGCTCGAAGGCGGATTTCCGGCAAATTTCCTCGATGTCGGCGGTAAAGCGAGTGCGAATACAGTTGCCGAAGGTTTTAAACTTATCCTCAAAGATCCGAATGTGAAAGCGATCCTCGTTAATATTTTCGGAGGGATCGTGCGCTGCGACCGGATCGCCAACGGCATCATCGAAGCAACCGGGAAAACAGATGTAAAAGTTCCGATAGTCGTTCGCCTGGACGGAACGAATGCAGCAGAAGCCGCTAAAATTCTCGAAGCATCATCACTCAAGAATATTATCACAGCATCCGATCTGTCAGACGCTGCCGGTAAAGCCGTTAAAGCTGCGAAAGGAGTGCAATAATGAGTATTTTAGTGAATAGATCTTCAAAAGTGATCGTGCAGGGATTTACTGGAAAAGAAGGAACTTTTCATGCGGAGCAGTGTCTTGCTTACGGAACGAACATTGTCGGAGGAGTTACTCCTAATAAAGGCGGACAAACTCATCTTGGAAAACCTGTTTTTAATACAGTTAAGGAAGCAGTTGCAGAAACCGGAGCAGATGTTTCTTTAATTCTCGTTCCTCCCGCATTTGCATCAGATGCAATTATGGAAGCAGCAGCCGGCGGGATCAAAATAATTGTCTGCATCACGGAAGGAATTCCTACGATGGATGTTGTTATCGCTAAAAAATTCACGGATAAACATAATGTAACTTTGATCGGTCCGAACTGCCCTGGAATAATAACTTCGGAAGAAGCAAAGATCGGGATCATGCCGGGATTTGTCTTCAAAAAAGGAAAAGTAGGTTTGATCTCCAAATCGGGAACTCTGACTTATGAAATGGCAAACCAGGTCGTGCTGGCAGGATTGGGAATTTCGACGGCGATCGGGATCGGCGGAGATCCGATCATCGGCAGCACTTTTATCGACTTGCTGAAATTATTTGATGAAGATGCGGAAACAGAAGCGATAGTTATTATCGGTGAAATCGGCGGAGACCTGGAAATCCAGGCAGCAGATTTCATTAAAAAAAATATTTCCAAACCTGTGATTGCATTTATCGCCGGAGCAACTGCTCCCAAAGGTAAAAGAATGGGTCATGCCGGAGCGATAATTGCCGGCAGCAAAGGAACTGCTCAGGAAAAAATGGAAGCACTTTCCAAAGCAGGAGTTTATGTGGTCGATTCTCCGGCGGAAATCGGGATAAAAGTCAAAGAAGTGTTGGAATAATTCCAAAAAGATAAAAGAGAATATAATGGAAAAAATGGATGAGATGTGCAAACTTGCAGAAGAATATAAAATGCAAGGTGAGATCATTAATGCTGCCAAAGAATATAAGAAAATATTGGAGATCGACCTGGGGAATATAACAGCAAATATGAATTTAGCCGATATTTATTATATTCTGGGAGATATCGGGAACTCGATCAGGCAATATGAAAAGATAATTTCCCTGAAACCTAATTATGATCTTGTTTTATACCGGCTTGGAGTTCTATATTACCGGGCTACAAAATTCTATAAAGCAATTTCTTATCTGGATCGCGTTTTGGAATCAGAACCGGATCTTTATATGGCTCATTACTGGAAAGGACTGTCTTTTTATCATCAGGGCAAGGTCAGGAAAAGTATCGAGTCATTCCAAAAATTACATGAAAAAGGGAATAAATGCACGCTCGGATATTATCATATTGCGATTTCTTATAAAACGATCGGGAATTATAAAGAGGCGATCAAATATTTTCAGGAAATCCTCAAAGAAGATGCGAACATTGTATCCGTGAATTATCATCTCGGTCTTTCCTATCTCGGTCTTTCCAAAATAAAGGAAGCATTGCTTTGTTTTAAAAAAGTTCTCGAGATCGATAAAGATCATAAAGGTGCACAGGAAAAATTGTCCAGTCTGGTAAACGACCAGGAACTTTTATACTCATTCGGTATTGAAAGAGTAAAAAGCGAGGATAATATCGATGAAATGATCTCCAATTATCATATTGGAGAAGCATACAAAGGTTTTTCTGCAATCGATAATGCATTCAAATATTTTAAGAAGAAAATTGGAAAAGACACGAAAAATAAATAATGTCCAAAATCGATAGGACAGAAGTTGTCTGAGACAGATGTTGTCCTATGGAATGAAGAGAGTCAGAGAGCGTGTTTACTTTCCGAAGCTTCTCACAAAGAAACTCTTACAAATAGGAATCGGAAAGTTTTAGAACGCGAGTATTGATTGGGTGAGAATGTATAAATCGTGATCGATATAAAATGGAGGAACAAAGTTAAAACCAATTCAAACAAAAGCAATAAATGGTCATTTAAGTATTCCTTTTCATCTACCCAATAAAGGTATTTATGATGTGATCATAACTTATGAAATACCCGAAGAAAAAAATAAATCTATTGAACTGTGTGGAATTTCAAAGATAAATTAAAAGGTTTAAAGATTAACTACGAATTAAAGAAAATGAGAGAAGAATTAAATCAGGAAATGGAAAAGAAGTTTTTTAAGAAATTGATTGTCCCCGAATTTCACAAATTACACTAATTTTTATTTATCAATCAGTGTAATTCTTGAATAATTTATGAATTTAAGTTTAGATGTTAATTAGAGAAAATGGTCAAAATCAATAACCCACTCCTTTAGGTGTGGGAATCAACAGGAGCAATAATGCGTGAAATCGAAGTTAAAGAAATCATTCCAATCGTCAGGAAACTTTGTCTCGATGCGAGCATTTATATTGGAGACGATGTCGTAAAAAAATTGCAGGAATTCCAAAAAAAAGAAGAATCACCTATCGCTAAAGAGATCATTTCCATTATTTTTGAAAACCAGAAATTAGCGGTGGAAAAGAAAATGCCGCTTTGCCAGGATACGGGAGTTGCCGTTATCTTTGTCGAACTCGGTCAGGATGTGCACCTGGTTGGAGGAGATTTTTATGAAGCCATCGATGAAGGTGTGCGGCAAGGTTACAAAGACGGATATTTACGCAAATCGATGGTCGATGATCCGATCATCGAAAGGAAAAACACGAAGGATAATACTCCGGCATTAATTTACCTGGATCTTGTTCCGGGAGATAAGATCAAGATCACACTTGCTGCTAAAGGCGGCGGTTCGGAAAATATGAGTGAAGTCAAGATGATGAAAGCGGCGGATGGGATCGAAGGAGTAAAAGATTTTGTTGTGGATAGAGTTCGCAGATCAGGCGGAAACCCCTGTCCTCCCATCATTGTCGGAGTCGGTCTGGGAGGAAATTTCGAGCAAAGTGCGTTACTCGCCAAAAAATCCCTGCTCCGCTCTCTCGATGAAGAAAATCCTGATCCCAAATGGGCAGAAGTGGAAGCGGAGATTCTCGAAAGGATCAATAAACTGGGAATCGGTCCGCAGGGATTGGGCGGAAGAACGACAGCGATTGCAGTCAATATTCTTCATAAACCGTGTCATATTGCTTCCATGCCGGTTGCTGTGAATATTCAATGTCATGTGCATCGGCATAAAAGTGCGGTTATTTAAGGAGAAAATTATTAACAGCGAATTCATCCCGATAAATAAAATTACTAAAATTACTTATAAAGATTTTTTATATCTATCTATCGGAACAAGAAACTAACAATTACGAACATTATGAATTTGCTGATGGTTTTTCGTCGTGATTATAAAATAATCTATAAAGGATAAATTATGGCAAAAGAAAAAAAATTACAAACTCCTCTCAAAAATAAAGATTTGGAAGATTTACATATCGGAGATAAAGTATTGCTCAGCGGCACGATCTATACAGCTCGTGATGCTGCTCATAAAAGATTGGTTGACTTAATAACAGCCGGAAAAGAATTACCATTCGATCTTAAAGGACAGATCATTTATTTTGTTGGACCTGCTCCTGCCAGAGAGGGAATGCCTATCGGTTCTGCCGGTCCGACAACAAGTTACCGCATGGATCCTTATTCACCTGTCTTGCTGGATAACGGTCTCAAAGGGATGATAGGTAAAGGTCCGAGAAGTAAAGAAGTGATCGCTTCCATGACCAGAAATAAAGGGGTTTATTTTGCTGCGATCGGGGGAGCGGCAGTTGTGATGGCTCAATCCATCAAAGCAGCAAAAATTATTGCTTATGAAGACCTGGGTACCGAAGCGATCAGGGAAATGAAAGTTGAGAATTTGCCTTGTATCGTAGCTAATGACATTTACGGCAATGATCTTTTTGATGAGGGAGTGAAGGAATATAAAAAGGAATGATGAATGGTGTAGTCTGGAACCTTTAGTCCGGCTTTTGACGGATTGTTCCGATAATAAAAATGAATAATGAATAATGAATAATGATTGATGATTGTTGATTTTTGAATGTTGAAGAAAAAAATGATGATTATCGATTTCAGATTTCAGAAGAAGCTCCAATCGTTTTTATCCTCAACAATCAGCAATCCATAGTTGTTGTTCATCAATCGCAAATCGTAAGCAAAAATCAAATAAGGAGGAATGAATGGAAAAAGTATCGATTATCGGTAGTGGAAATGTGGGTGTTGCTGCCGCTTTTTATCTCGCGGAAAAAGGCGTGGCTAACATTCTGCTGATCGACAAATTAGAAGGAAAAGCCGAGGGAAGCGCTCTCGATCTTTCGGAGGCTTCTCCCCTGCGAGGTTATAATATCAAGATCGAGGGATCATCTGATATTAAAAAAATTAAGGGTTCCAAAGTTGTAGTGATCACAGCAGGAAAGGTCAGGAAACCGAATACTCTGCGACTCGAATTACTGGAGGAGAATGTCAAAGTTATCGATCCGATCATCGAGGATATCAAAAAATATGCACCTAACGCGATAATCATCGTTTTAACTGAACCGGTAACAGCGATGACATACTATACCTGGAAAAAATCAGGTTTTGACAGGATGAAAGTTCTCGGAGTCGCCGGTAAATTAGATGTAACCAGAGTTTGTGAATTTGTATGCGAGGAACTTGGTGTAACTCCGGTTGAAGTTAGTGCTCTCGTTCTCGGAGGTCACCATAAATTTATGGTTATTCCTCCTGAATTCATCAGGGTTTGTGGAATTCCGATCACGGAATTATTACCTGCGGATAGAATAAAGGAGATAATTGCCAAAGCAAGGGAAGCAGGTACGGAAATTCTTTCTTTATTGAAAAGACAAACTTCGATGTATTCTCCGGGTGCTGCCATTGCCGAAACCGTAGGTGCTATCTTGAATGATACAAAAGCAATAATTTGTGTTCCTACCTGTCTCGAAGGAGAATATGGTTTTAAGAATAATTGTCTCGATGTCCCTGTGCAATTGGGTAAAAATGGAATTGAAAAGATCATTGAACTTGAATTATCACTGTCTATCCGGGAACAGCTGCAAACATCGGCAAAAGTGATCAGCAAAACTATCGAATCATTGGGAATATAGGAGGAAATCATGAAAGTCAGTATTATAGGAAGTGGAAATGTCGGAGTTGCCTGCGCCTTATATCTCGCGGAAAAGAAAGTTGCGAATGTAACTTTGATCGATATTGTGGAAGGTTGGGCACAAGGTAAAGCAATGGATATTGTTCAGGCTTCTCCTATCAGAAGGTATGATGTTCATATTCAGGGATATTCCGATATATCGATGATCAAAGATTCGGATGTGATCGTGGTAACAGCCGGAAAACCGAGATTGCCGGGAATGTCCCGCGAGGATTTGATCAAAGATAATGTCAAGATCATGAAAAGTGTTTCGGAAGATATTGCCAAATATGCTCCTAATGCGGTTGTCATTACAGTTACGAATCCTCTCGATATTTTAGCCTATGTTGCTTTGAAAGTTACCGGTTTTGCTTTGAAAAGAGTGATCGGAATGGCTGGTATCCTGGATTCCTCAAGATTCAGGTATTTTATTGCAGACGAACTTGGAGTAAGTCCTCTTAATGTTACTGCTCTTGTTCTCGGCGGACATGGTGATTTAATGGTTCCGTTACCAAGATATTCAACTGTTCACGGTATTCCTGTGACGGAACTTCTGCCGAGAGCAACGATCGATAAACTGGTTACTCGAACCCGTAAAGCAGGAGGAGAAATTGTTGCTTATCTTAAAACCGGAAGTGCTTATTGGTCTCCCGGTAGTTCTGCTGCGGAAATGGTTGAATGCATTGTCCGTAATAGAAACAGGATTTTACCTTGTTCAGCATATTTAAGAGGTGAATACGGTATCGACGGATTATTTTCGGGTGTTCCTATAAAAATCGGAAAAAACGGTGTCGAAGAGATTATAGAACTTTCTCTGACCACAGAAGAAAAGGATGCACTTCATCTTTCTGCTGCGAAAGTCCGGGAAGTTATCGAAATGATCGAAGCAGAAAAATTGATCTAAATGAAGATAAATATTCCATATTGGGGAGAGGAATTAAATATTTCTCTCCCTAAACAAAATGTCGGGGAGATAATATATCCGAACTCGGTCGAACTTCGCTCCGAAAACGAGGTGATTTCCCATGCTCTGCTGAATCCTGTAAATTCACCATCTTTCGACAATTTTATCAAAGGAGATGAACCACTTCTTTTTGTTATCAACGATGCAACCAGACCTACTCCGAATGCAAAGATCATAAATCTATTATGGGATAAGATCAAAAATAAAAATGTGAAATTCATCATTGCAACAGGTGCTCATCGTGGTGCAAGCAAAGATGAATACAACGAACTTTTTGGTAACCATTTTTCCAAACTCAAAGACAAAACGATTTCTCATGATGCCAGGAATGAAAAAGACAATATTTTTGTCGGAAAAACTAAAAACGGAACTGAAGTTTTTTTTGATAAATTAGTCACCGATGCGAAAAAGATCATCTACATAACTTCTGTCGAACCTCATTATTTTGCGGGATATACAGGTGGAGCAAAGTCATTTCTACCAGGAATTGCCGGTTATCAAACGATCGAGCAAAATCATATCCTGGCTCTCGAAGAAACTGCCAAAGCTCTTATAATCGAAGGAAATCCTGTGCGGAATGATATCAAAGAGGCTTACGATCTGCTCGCTAAAGATAAACAGATATTTTCGATCCAGACTGTTCTGAACAAAGACCACAAAATTTATTATTGTGCCTGCGGAGAGACTCACCAGGCTTTCAATTTGGCTACTGAAAAGGCAAAGGATGTCTTTTCCGTGGAAGTAAAAGATAAAGCCGATATTGTGGTTGCAGTTGCTCCTTACCCGATGGATATCGATCTTTATCAATCTCAGAAAGCGATCGATAACAGTAAATTGGCTTTGAACGATAACGGTATTCTCATCCTTGTTTCAAGCTGCCGAAAAGGTGTTGGAGGTGAGACTTTCCTGAAATTAATGACCGCTTCCAGGAATCCGGACGAGGTGTTTGAAAACATCGCCAAAGGTTATAAACTCGGTTATCATAAAGCAGCCAAACTTGCTGAAATAATGAAATGGGCATCTTTATGGGCTTATACGAAACTCGATCCGAAATTACTGGAAAATATTTTTATCAAAGGATTTTGGGATTTGCAGGAAGCGATAGACAAAGCTCTCGAGATCAAAGGAAACGAAAAAGTCCTCTTCCTGATGGATGCGAGTATGACAGTCCCCCGCATTGCTCCTCGCATTCTGCATAAAAGTAAATTTATTTACAGCCCAGCCCGGGAGAAATTAAAATCAAAAAAAAGTGTCGATTTCGATAGTCTGTTCGGTGATTAATGTTTCCTATTAAAAGTGTTTATGATTAGATTTTGCTTTAATTCAAAATGACTAATTTGTGAGTTTTGAGAAAATTGATATTTTTTCATTGACATAAAAAAAACAAGACTTTTTTCTTTGTTCAGGAAATTGTCGAAATAAGATAAATTTTGACATAAGTCATTTAAATAAAAATTGAAAAAATTCTAAGTAAAAAAAGGAGGATACAATGTCACGACTTAGAGAAAAAATCAGAAGTCAGGTGCCGGAAATCAGGTCATTCATTAAAAATGAGATGCTGGCAAAACACGGCGATACTGTAGTGGGAAATGTTACCGTCAAGCAGATGTATGGTGGAATGAGAGGAGTTACGGGATTAGTATGTAATTCTTCTTTTGTCGATCCTTATAAAGGACTACATATCAGAGGAATTCCTCTGGCAAAATTGACTGATAAAATTCCGGAAGAGATTTTTTACTTGCTCTGCACAGGAGAACTTCCGCAAAAACCGGATCTGGAAAAATTACAAAATGAATTACACATTCGATCAGAAGTTCCGGATCATATCTGGGATGTGTTGTATGCTTTACCAAAAGATACTCACCCGATGACCATGTTCAGTATTGCTATTATGGCTGTGGAAGGCAATTCGATTTTTAAAGCAAAATATGCGGAAGGTATGAGAAAAGCAGATTATTGGGAAGCGACTCTCGATGATGCTTTGGAGATAATTGCAAAATTGCCATCCATTGCAGCTGGAATCTATCGTATTCGCTATTCTATGGGTGATTTGATTCCTTACGATGATAGTCTCGATTGGGGTGGAAATTATGCTCATATGCTCGGAGTTCCTGATCCGGATGGTGAATTTGCTAAATTAGTTCGTCTTTATCTGGTTCTGCATTGTGATCATGAAGGTGGGAATGTCAGTGCGTTTACAGCCCGAGTTGTAAACTCAGCTCTCTCCAATCTCTATTTAGCTGTTGCTGCCGGATTGAATGGACTTGCTGGACCATTACATGGTCTTGCCAACCAGGAATGTCTGAAATTTGTCCTCTCCATCCAGGAAAAATTTGAAAAAGTACCAACCAAAAAAGAATTGATCGATTTTGTCCTTTCAACTCTCAAACTCGGTAGGGTTGTTCCGGGATATGGACATGCTGTTTTACGAGCAACTGATCCGCGTTTTACAGCATTTCATAAATTTGGTGAAAATCATTGTCCTAAAGAAGAAATATTTATGATCGTGAAGAGATTGTTTGAAGTTGTTCCGGAGATTTTAAAGGAATACGGGGGAGGAAAAATTGCTGATCCGTATCCGAATGTCGATGCTATTTCAGGTTCTCTGCTATTCCATTATGGATTGACCATGTTCGATTACTACACGGTTATGTTTGGTGTTTCCAGGATCCTCGGATTCAGCGCGCAAGCGATCATGTGCCGCGGTTTGCAGGCCCCGATCATTAGACCGAAAACAGTTACCAATGAATGGTTGCTGGATAAATTAGGGAAGAAGAAATAGACCGGTCTGTCATTCCGAGTTTTCTCAATATTTTTATATCGAGAAATCTACAACACCATAAGAACAGTACTTTCTCCCTCTCTTCTCAAGAGAAATTGGTCTTAAGTCCGGCGAAGACGGATGGAGGTGAGGTTTGATAGATTCTTTGTGAGAATTTCTCAACAAGATTCCTCAGAATGGCAAGACAATGACATCATCGTTCCCAATTGCGTATTGGGAGCGATGAAACTAAGTTCCACAAACATAATTGTTTGTGATACGGCTAACAAAGGATTTTAAATGGGATTAAATATCGTTCAAAAAATATTAAAACCGCATCTGGTCGAAGGTGAACTGAAACCAGGAAATGTCATCGGCATCAAGATCGATCAGACTCTGACGCAGGATGCGACCGGAACTATGGCATATCTGGAATTTGAAGCAATGGATCTGCCGGAGATCAAAACCGAACTTTCGGTCAGTTATGTCGATCATAATACCAGCCAGATGGGTTTTGAAAATGCTGATGATCATAAATACCTGCAGACGATTGCAGAAAAATACGGTTTGTATTATTCCCGTGCAGGAAATGGAATTTGCCATCAAGTTCACCTGGAAAGGTTCGGTTTACCCGGGAAAACTCTACTCGGTTCGGATAGCCATACTCCGACCGGCGGTGGAATCGGGATGATGGCGATCGGTTCCGGTGGTTTGGATGTGGCTCGTGCTTTAGCCGGTTTTCCGTTCTATATTCCATATCCAAAAGTCTTGAAGGTGAATTTGACTGGGAAATTATCTCCCTGGGTGGCAGCAAAAGATGTTATCTTATATCTCTTG
Source organism: uncultured Candidatus Cloacimonadota bacterium (assembly GCA_964521025.1). GTDB lineage: Bacteria > Cloacimonadota > Cloacimonadia > Cloacimonadales > TCS61 > DRTC01. The sequence continues at coordinate 55,341 of CAZFPK010000008.1, forward strand.
GAATTACTATCCACTAAAGGAAATGTTGGCTGGTTAGTTGAATACGGAGGTCCCGGGGTGAGTTCTTTGAGTGTTCCCGAAAGAGCAACCATCACTAATATGGGAGCAGAATTAGGAGTAACTTGTTCTATTTTTCCCAGTGATGAGATTACACTTTCATTTCTGAAATCTCAAAAACGAGATACCGGTTGGATAGAAATGAAAGCAGATGGTGATGCGGAATATGAGCGGAACATCGAGGTCGATTTAGCAACGCTCGAACCGAGAATGGCAACTCCGCACAGTCCGGGAAATATCAAGTTGGTCAGAGAACTGGCAGGGATGAAGGTTGATCAGGTTTGTATCGGCAGCTGTACCAATTCTTCTTATAAAGATTTGATGACAGTTGCTTCGATGCTGAGAGGAAAACATCTACCTGCAGGAATAAGTTTTGTCGTTGCTCCCGGCTCGAAGCAGGTCTTTAAGATGATCGCTGCCAATGGAGCTTTAGCAGATTTGATCGATTTCGGAGCGAGAATAATGGAATCTGCCTGTGGTTTTTGTATTGGTAACGGGCAAGCTCCGCAAACCAATGCAGTATCTGTTCGCACTAACAATCGAAACTTCAAAGGTCGTTCGGGAACTCAATCGGCAGGTATTTACCTGGTAAGTCCGGAAACAGCAGCAGCCTGCGTTTTGACCGGGGAAATTACCGATCCGCGTACGCTGGATTTTGAACCGCCTGCTATTGAAATTCCAACAGGTTTTGCTGTCGATGACGCAATGATCATCGCTCCTTCCAAACAGGAAAAGGATATTCAAATTTGTCGTGGTCCAAATATCGGTGATCCCCCGACAAATGAACCTTTACTCGATGAATTTCCTGCAGATGTAATGCTCAAAGTTGAAGACAAAATTACGACAGACCATATCATGCCGGCTGGTATCAGGCTGAAGTATCGCTCCAATATTCCCAAATATTCGGAATTCGTTTTTGAACCAATCGACAACACTTTCCCGGAGAGATGTCTTTCCAATAGAAAGAAACAACGGGGAAATATCATTATTGCTGGTCTCAGTTACGGGCAAGGTTCATCGCGGGAACATGCTGCGATCTGTCCGTCCTATCTGGGAGTAAAAGCAGTTATTGCAAAATCGATCGAGAGAATTCATTGGGCAAACCTGGTAAATTTCGGAATTATTCCCCTGCTTTTTAATTCTGAAGATGATTACGATAAGATCGAACAGACTGATGAGTTATTATTCCAAAATGTTGTCCGATCAGTAAAAGAGGATGATACTTTTGTAATCAAAAATATTTCTAAAAATATTGAATTCGATGTAAAATTGGAACTAAGCAAAAGAGAACGAGATATTCTTATTGCAGGTGGTGTTCTTAATATCATCAAGAATTCATAAATGGGAACATAACAGTTAGACAAGATTCCAATCTTGTCCAATTTCAGATGGAGCCGAATCCTTAAACAAGATTCTGATCTTGTCCATTTTACAAAACAGAAAAACGGTTCAACATAAGAGCGCATTTTATCAATATAATTTATCCCGAAAGTCATAGGAAGAAAAGCAATTATTCAAGAAAAATACATAGGAGGAAATTTGAAATTTGAAAAATTAAAAATACCACCGAAAGGTGCGAAGATCACTGTTAGGGATGGAAATATAAATGTTCCTGATAATCCCATCATTCCGTTTATCGAAGGTGATGGTATTGGTCCGGATATCTGGAAAGTAACGAGAAAAGTTATCGATGCAGCCGTAAAGAAATCTTATGATAGTCTGAGAAAAATTCAATGGATGCAGATCCATGCCGGATTATCAGCCTTGCAGAATTACGGTGATGACAATATTTTACCGGAAGATACATTGAAAGCGATCAGGGAGTTCAAAGTTGCAATTAAAGGACCTCTGACAACACCGGTTGGAGGATTCGATTATGTCTGCCTGGTTTGTGCCAAAGAACAAAACGGAACAAATGGCGAACGACCGGAAAAATGTGTTAAATGCGGTTCCGAATTTGTGACTAAACGATTTCGTTCATTAAATGTCGGTTTGCGACAGCTTCTCGATCTATATGCCTGCGTGCGTCCTGTTCGCTGGTACAAAGGAGTTTCAGCGCCGGTAAAAAGACCGGATAAACTGGATGTAGTTGTTTTCCGGGAAAATACCGAAGATGTATATTCCGGGATCGAATTCCAGAAAGATACCCCGGAAGCGACTAAAGTGATCAATTTCATGAACAATGTAATGGGAAAAAGTATCCGCGAAGACAGCGGTGTCGGAGTTAAACCGATTTCTGTTACCGGCACGAAAAGACTGGTCAGAAAGGCTATCGATTATGCCATCCAGCAGAATTTATTGAGCGTTACCCTGGTTCATAAAGGTAATATCATGAAGTTTACAGAAGGAGCATTTAGAGATTGGGGTTATGAACTGGCAAAAGAGGAATATCGCGATCAGATCATCACGGAACAGGAATTATGGGATAAATACGATGGTAAAATACCTGTTGATAAGATTTTGATCAAAGACAGGATCGCAGATCAGATGTTCCAGCAGGTTCTTCTCCGACCGGATGAATATAGTGTGATCGCAACTCCTAACCTGAATGGAGATTACCTTTCGGATGCGTGTGCAGCTCAAGTAGGAGGTTTGGGATTAGCTCCGGGAGCAAATATTGGAGATCAAGTCGCTCTCTTTGAAGCCACTCACGGAACTGCTCCCAAATATACAGGAATGGATAAAGTTAATCCTTCTTCCTTACTTCTTTCCGGTGTTTTGATGTTAAAATATTTGGGTTGGAATGAAGCTGGAATTATGATCGAGAATGCACTCGAAAAAACAATTTCCAATAAAACCGTAACTTATGATCTCGAACGCCAGATGGAAGGTGCGAAAAAACTGAAAACTTCCGAATTCGGAGATAAAATCATTAAAAATATGTAGATTTGTCATTCCGAGGTGTCTTCCAATATTTCATCCGAGGAATCTGTAACTGCTGATAAAAAGTAGGGAGATAAACGCTTGAGATTCTTAATCTTGGAAGAAAATATGGAAGAGTTCCAAGATTTAAAGAGAGAATCAAGGAGAGGACTCAGAATGACATTTGAATCGAGGTGATCTAATGAAATCAGCCATCGAAAATTTCACTTTAGCCGAAAAATACAGGATGCAGGGAAAACTTAACAAGGCGATCGAACAATATAAAAAAATCCTGGAAAAACACCCGGAAAGTATTCCTGCTTTAATGAATTTAGGTAATCTTTTTTATATGTTGGGAGAACTTAAAAATTCCATTGAAAATTATGAAAAAGTTTTGAAAATTAAACCAAAATTCGGTTATGCTTTATATCGTTTGGCGATTTCTCATTACCGGGCTGCTCATTTCAGAAAAGCTATTGATATTTTTAAAGGAATAACAAAATCGGATCCGGAACTTTATATGGCTCATAACTGGCTGGGTTTGTGCTATTACCATATCGGCAACGGAGAAAAAAGTATCGAAGAATATACAAAACTTCTCAAGCATACATCCGAGCCGTTTATCGTCCATTATCATCGGGCAATTGCTTACAAATCCAAAGGTGAGACTGACAAAGCTATCAAAGACCTGCAATTTGTCATGAACAAACATCCGGATCATGTTTCTGCTCTTTACCATCTTGGGCTGGCTCACCTGCAGAAGCACGAGATCTTTAAAGCGCTGAAGTTATTCCGGAAAGTGCTCAAACTCGATCCCAAACACAAAGGAGCAGCCGAGAAGATCGAATATTTGACAGATGTGCCGTCCATATAAATTTGTCGAAAAATGCAGAATTGAGTTTTTTAGAAATTCTCAATAAATTATGAAAGATAAAAAAGTAAGAGAACTCGAAAGTGTTGACTTTGTGCAATACTCTCGACTTAAGACAAACATGAGAATAGTGAAATTCGTGTAATTAACGGATAAAGAAATCAGGAGAGAAGATGAATAATAAAGAAAAAATTGATATTCTACTCGAAAAGAAAAACAAGATCAAAGAGATGGGCGGTGAAGCTCGAATTGAAAAACAGCATGGTCAGAATAAGCTTACAGCCAGAGAAAGACTGGATATCCTTTTTGATGAAGGAACTTTTAAGGAAATCGATCAGTTCGTAAAGCATCGTTCCACAAATTTTAATATGCCCGTAACGGAAATTCCATCCGACGGAGTTGTAACCGGACACGGCTTGGTTCATGGCAGACCTGTTTTTGCGTATGCTCAGGATTTTACTTCTCGCGGCGGATCACTTGGTGAAAAACATGCTGAGAAAATTACAAAAGTAATGGATCTGGCGATGAAATCGGGAGTTCCAATTATTGGAATTAATGATTCCGGCGGCGCTCGTGTCGAAGAAGGAATCGATTCTTTAAAAGGTTACGGGGAAATTTTCTTCAGGAATTCCCGTGCTTCGGGAGTTATTCCGCAAATTTCGGCAATTATGGGACCGACTGCTGGAGGTGCTGTTTATTCTCCTTCGATGACGGATTTTGTGTTCATGGTAAAAAACAGCAGTTATATGTTCATCACCGGACCAAATGTGATCAAAACGGTTACCGGCGAGGAAACAACTTTTGAGGATCTGGGTGGGGCGATCACGAATAACACCAAAAGCGGAAATGCCCATTTTGCCTGTGAAAGCGATGAAGATGCCATCGAAAAAATGAAGATGTTACTCGGTTTTCTTCCCAATAATAATATGGAAGATCCTCCTTTAATTATGACCGGAGACGATCCTCACCGTTTATGTCCCGAACTGGAAACAATAATCCCTGATAATCCCAAAGCCGCTTATGACATGAAAGATGTTATCCATGCCATCGCAGATAATGGAGAATTTTTTGAACCTCACGCACTTTTTGCTCAAAATGCTGTGATCGGGTTTATCAGGTTGAACGGCAGGTCTGTTGGAGTTATTGCTAATCAGCCGTTGGTTCTCGCCGGTTGTCTCGATATCGATGCTTCCGATAAAATAGCCCGTTTCATCAGGTTCTGTGATGCGTTCAATATCCCGCTACTGACCTTTGTCGATGTTCCCGGATATTTACCCGGAACAGATCAGGAATGGAATGGAGTTATCCGCCATGGAGCGAAAATTCTCTGGAGTTATTCCGAAGCTACTGTTCCCAAAATGACGGTAACGACTCGTAAAAGTTACGGCGGAGCTTACATCGCCATGAGTTCGAGACATCTCGGTTCCGACATTCTCTTTGCCTGGCCCTCTGCTGAAATTGCTGTGATGGGAGCGCAGGGAGCAGTCAATATTGTCGGAACTTACAGGAAGGAACTGAAAGCAGCAAAAGACCAGGAAGCAAAACGGCAGGAACTGATTCAAGAATACGAAGAAAAATTCAACACACCATACATTGCAGCGGAACGAGGTTACATCGATGCTGTTATCCAACCGAGTGAAACCAGAGCCAGATTGATCGCTGCTCTGGAAATAATGATCACCAAGAAAGAAGCTCTTCCTCCTAAAAAACATGGGAATATTCCGGTTTAATGTGGAGGAATTTTGGATAAAAAGAAAAAGCTGAAAGCAGCACTGACCGGAGTGATCTACTATTTGCTGGAGAAAGAGAGAGAACTTAATCTGACACAAACAAATCACTGGGTGCGTTCCGGGCGAGAGATCATCATGAGAAACAGGATGCTCGTGCAGAGACGAGGGATTAGAAGATAGGAAATGCTGAAGAAAAAAGACAATGAAATTTTGATGTTTTTGCATCGTTCACTACAAAAGAAATACAAGAATTATATATGTTCATATTTTTTTGGTTCTAGAGTAAACGGTACAGCAAAACCATATAGTGATTATGATATTGTTATCTTATTTAATAAAACAGACAGAGATACAAAATTCGATATTTACGGACTTTTGAGTGAAATCGATTATAAATATGATATTTTTATCGATAGTAAGATTTTAACGGAAAAAGAATTTAAGTTCAATCCTTTTTTTTATGAAGAAGTAACAGAAAAAGGAATATGTTATGACATTTGATAAAGAGATTTTCGTTAAAAACTACTTGGAAAAATCTCAAGAAGCATTGATTGATGTTGAATTGAGTCTGAAAATTAATAGGCTTTCCGTTGCCCAGAACAGAATTTATTATTCTATCTTTTATTCAGTAATGGCATTGGGTTATTTTGAAAATTTCATTACTTCAAAACATTATCCTTTAATGGGCTGGTTTAACAAAAAATTTGTTTATGAAGATAAAATATTTAATAAGGAGATGTTTCAAATATACAATAATGCTTACGAAAATCGGCAGAAAAGCGATTACTCAATTTATGACAAACCTGTAAAAAGTGATATCGAAAAGAGTTTTAAAGATGCAAAAAGATTCATAAAAGAAGTTACTTCATATATTGAAAAGAAATCCAAAGATATCCAAAAAAAAGTAAAATCTTAATATGAAGATAAATGATTTAAAGAAAGAAGTAGAAGTGTAGTTCGGAACTTGTTCCGATTCCAAAAAAGAAAAATATCGATTAGTGTATGATGAATGATGAAGATAAAATAATAAAAAAAACGGAGGAATAAATGAAAAACGATAAACACGGTATATTGGAAATGACCAAAATGAATTATGACATCGATCGTCCGCCCGCGGAAAATCCTATTAAAATCCAGGATCTGAGTTTCAGGGACGGACATCAATCACTTTTCGCAACTCGCGGCAGGACTGAAGATATGATCCCGGTAGCTGAGCAAATGGATGAGATCGGCTTCTACTCGATGGAAATCTGGGGCGGAGCGACTTTTGATACGATGCATAGATTTTTAAATGAAGACCCATGGGAAAGGATCAGAACTCTTAAAAAATATATCAAGACAACTCCTTTCTCGATGTTGCTGCGCGGACAGAATGTTGTCGGTTATAGGAATTATGCAGACGATGTGGTGGAAGCATTTATCCAGCGAGCTTGCGATAACGGGATGGATATTTTCCGCGTTTTCGATGCTCTTAATGATTTCCGCAATTTTGAAACTGCCGTCAGGATCATCAAAAAGAACAAGAAACATTTCCAGGGAACGATCTGTTATTCCCTGACCGAACCGAGAATGGGCGGTGATACTTACAACACCGATTATTATTTGGAAAAAGCAAAACAACTCGAAGAGATCGGAGCGGACACGATCTGCATCAAGGATATGGCAGGATTGATCTCTCCTTACGATGTTTATAATCTGATTCGAGCATTAAAACAGCAGACGAAAATACCTATCCATCTTCATACGCACTTCACTTCCGGCATGGGAGACCTGGCGATCTTCAAAGCGATCGAAGCTGACGTTGATATCGTCGATACTTGTATGGCTCCGTATGCTTATCGAACTTCACATCCTGCAGTCGAACCGCTTGTTGTCTCTTTATTAGGAACAAATCGAGATTCCGGGTTCGATATCAAAAAAATAGCCGAGATCGATAAAGAGATGGAAAAAAAAATTCCTAAATATAAACATCTTTTGGATGATACTAAAAATGCGATCATCGATATCAATGTGATCCTGCATCAAACTCCGGGCGGAATGCTTTCCAATCTCGTAAATCAACTGCGTCAGATGGATGCCCTCGATAGACTGGATGATGTATTCGAAGCTCTTCCGCGAGTCAGGAAAGAACTTGGGCAGGTGCCGCTGGTTACTCCAACCAGTCAGATCGTCGGCATTCAAACCGTGAACAATGTTCTTTTCGATAAAAAAGTCGGAGATTATTCCCAGATCACCGAGCAGGTAAAAGCTCTCTGTTACGGTTTATACGGAAAGACGACCAAACCGATGGACCCGGAAGTGCAGAAAAAAGCATTGAAAGGTTACCCGCGTGGTGAAACTCCAATCACGACCAGACCCGGTGATGTGCTCGAACCGGAAATGCCGCAAGTCAAGGAAGATGTCAAAGGTCTGGCAAAAGACATCGATGATGAGATCATTTATGCTCTTTATCCGACAACCGGTAAAAGATTCCTGAAATGGAAATACGGTTTGGAAGAAGTTCCGGATGAGTTTAAACCAAGAACGATGGAACAGGTGGAAGCAGATAAAGAACTTGTTAGTAAAGCACTTTCCGGTGAGTTGACTGCCAAAGCAAAGAAAGAAAAAGCAGGTAATTTACGCTCTTTCGATGTTTTTGTGGACGGAGAATATTTCAATGTGGAAGTTGCTGATCCGAATGCGAAAGTTTATGGAGTGGTCGGTCCAAGAAAAGTTGAAAAGAAAGAAGAAGCGACGGATAAAGTTGGAAACCTGGTTGCTCCGATTCCGGGTATGATCATCGAGTATAAGAAAAAAGTTGGGGATAAAGTAGAAGAAGGAGAAACTGTTGTTGTGCTGGAAGCAATGAAGATGTTCAATAATCTCGCTGCTCCCTGTGCCGGTGAAATAATGGATATCGATTATAAAGCTGGAGAATCTGTGGCAAAAGGTGATATACTCTGTTATATCGAACCGGAGGAATAATACCGCAGATTACAGGGATCGAACAGATAAAAGATAATTTAAGGTGCGATTTTTTCGCACCTTTTTTTGGAGTAAACAAACCATGTTGGTTTTAGCGATGCAATCGCTTCCGTAAAGGCATAAATAAAAAGATGAGAACTTCGTTCTACAAAAAGTAACGCGGTTACTTTATTCCAAATCATTAAACCAGAGAATAATATCTTTAAGTTCAAATATTAAAGCATTAACAGTATTCGATGTTGGTTGAAATCCTGTCATTTCTGATTTCTTATGTGCACCAAAGTCGCTACAAATCCCCTGTATATCATAAAGGAAGTTTTTAATAATACTATTTGAGTTAAAACGATAAATTGGTTCTTCTTTTTCTTTATTGAAATCATTAATCCACTTTATAACATTTCGGGTGATAATTTGCTTTTCACTTTTCTTATTAAAACATATTTTAGGAGCATTTTGTTTTTTTGCTAATTCTGTCAAAATATTCTCAAGCAGATTTCTTATCAGATCGAAACTCATTTCCGTTCTTACAGAATCAGAGGAGTCCTTATTCTTCAATAATTCAATAAACTTATAAGGAAGGTTTTTTCCGACTTTTTTTCTTAAAATATCGATAAAAACTTTATTTTCCCAATGAAGTTTTAGGATTTCCAGATTATTGATTCTGTTCATTAAATAATTTTTCGATTCGGAATTTCCTTTTTCGATCAAGTTTTTCTCTTTAAACTTTTTTAAGTCGATATGATTTTTGATTTCATCAGCATTTGGTAACTCACTTGCGGAATATGCAGTTAAAAAGTAGAATTGCGAAAGAACATCAGCACCTTGATAGACAAGTTTCTGCAGCAAATAATCACCTTCTCTTTCGTGATACTTATTATGAAGTTTTTCATCGAAATTTTGATCTATTTCATGAATCATTTCAGTGTTATAATCTTCTGAAGCAAGATTCCTATCGATAATGAAAAGTGAGTAATTCTGATAATCATTGATAACTTTATAAAGAGCAGCAGAAAACTTAAACTCAATATCAATAAGTCCGGAATTCTCGAAAACTTCCTTTATATCTTGATTGGATGCTCCAAAACCGGTAGGATCATCTTTCAGTTCTTTCAATTGCTTAATTATACTATGCTCAAGATAATTCTCAAACAATTCAACAATTCTGTCGATATTGGATGATAATTCATCTTCCACAAAAAGTATTTTCATGTTTTCTTCCTCCATAGATTTTCAAATGTTATCTTAACAGAATACAAATCATTTTTAGTATCAATTTTTGGCTTGGTGTTCAACATTTCTGCGAAATTTTTGATAACAACATTTCCAAGACCAGTAGTTTTAGTTTTCACTTTTGGTTTAAAGTTATTCTGAACCTTAATAGAAATAAAACTATTAGTTTTCGAGAATTGAATCCTTAATTTTCTTTTTTCTTTCGGAACAAATCCGGAATATTTTATGGCATTAAAGACCAATTCCTGGATCAAGATCAGCATTTTTACAGCAGAATTTTTATCATTTCCGATTTTTATTTTTTCCGCAACTTCAAAGTTGAATTCAGTTTTAAAGAAATACTTATTTAAAAATCCAGTAAGTTTTATTAAATCATCTGTTTGAGAAATTTCTTCCCATTTCGATTTTGCTTCTAAAAATATTTTTTTTGTCGGGAAATAATTATCCAGAAACTCTTTGAAATATTTTCCATCGAACATGTTGCTGACTGAATATTTGAGCGATTCGAGGAACATAGTTTGAAAATCTTTCGAATCTTTACCTAAATTATTTGCAGCATCATAATTAAAATCTTCAAAAGAACCTTTGAAAGAAAAATTCATAGCATTCACAATTTCGCGGATAAGGTTTGCTCCTCGAATAGCATTTTCGATTACTAAAGGTTTGAATTCTTTTTCTTTTTTCAGGTTTTCAAGAGGATCGATGACAGTAGTTATCATGTTTTTTAGAGAATGGGAGAGAGTTGAGATGATTTTGTTGCGTTCTTCATTTCGGGCTTTATGTAATAATTCAGAATAGTATTTGTCTTTTTTTTGGAGGAAAGGAAATGTTAAATGTTCAATTTTCTTTTTAATTTTTCTATCTAAAATATTAATTTTCATTAAAGAACATAAAATGGATATTCTTTCTGAATAAGAATCATTTTTCCTTATATAAAAATTTACAATTAAGTTTAAAAAATCGTTAATTTTATTTTTTTCAGTCACAATTTCAAATATTTCTTTTGTTTTTATTAAGTCTTTATTTATTGCCATGTTTCTAAACAATGTTGTATATAGAAGTATATATTTTGGATATTTTTTTATCAGTTTTTCAATAATTTTCTTTGCATAAGATGATTCTAAATCATATATTAAATCATAAGATTCGATAAAAATCCATATTGAGTTATTTGTTAATGCTATTCCTAACATCTCGATCAGAAAACTATCTTGTTTTTTTTCTACAAATAGTTGAATAATATTTGATTCGATTTCTGTCGCTATATTATTTTCAATATCAAATTTAAATCTCTTAATAAAATCAGAATATATCATTTTAATAAAATCTTTTTCATTTTTTTCAATTCCATATTCCAATGAAGGTAAGTATGCATCACACATAAAATAAAGGTTATTACCATTATCCAAATACTCGAAAATTTCACAGACTTTTGAGGTTAAGTGGTTTTTAAGAATATTTGAAGTAATGGTAATAAGCAAATCTGTAAATAAATCACTATGGCTTGAAAATGCATCAATAAGTTTGTATAAATTTTCCCAATTTCTTTCCTTAATTATAGTTATAGTCTTATTATCTAGTATTTTCAGGATCTTTTCTGTATTGATTCTGTTTCTTTCAAAATCTTTAATTGAGTAGTGTTCGATTTTTTCAGTATCTTTAATTGAGCCGTATTCGATTTTATCATTATCTTCAATTTTAAAAAGAAGATTGTAGAATAATTGAGATATAGTAAGAGAACCTAATTCGAATTCATTTCGCAAAATCGTGTTTTCAAATATTTCAAGTATAATATTATCATCATCTTTGTTAATGTTTATGTTTGAAAAACTCCCATCAATCAATGCTTTTTCAATTATTTTTTTTCTATCCATATTTTCTCCTCCAAGATAATTTGAAAAATCTCCCGGAGTGTTCCATCCGGGGGAAAACAGACACTTATTTTTTGCCAGTTTTTGATGAAGATTGATTAGTGTTGAGTTGCACAGAACGATTGTTAAGATTAGCATTGAAAGCAGGATTATTAGGATTCTTAACAATCGAACGATGATCATTCGTTGTGTAAGTTTTAGATTTTGCCATCATTCACCTCCTTGTTTTTTTGTTCGGTAAGCCGAACTTTTTTTCTCTCTTTTCCCGGAGGTTTAATTCTCTTCTCAACTCTTCAAATATCTGATTTCGAATATACTGATAATTTCATTTCTGTCTATCATTATTTTCCATTATATCACTTTAATCGTTTCTTATCAACGAGTTAACTCAATTTTCAGCAATTTATAAAAACCTATTTATTGGTAACGATCGTTACTTTATCTCTTTGGACTACATTAACCGTGTTAATGTTAAGCAACGCAGTTGCTTCCAAAAAAAGGTGAGATGCTAGCATCTCAAATTGAAACACGGTTTCAATACTCCAAAGGTGAGACCTGCGGTCTCATAAAGTAACACGGTTACTTTACTCCAAATCATTCCAAATCTAATTTATCACAAGGATATTTCTTAATGAGTTTTTTCATATATTCAGGTTTTTCTTTAAATCGGTAGTAATAACTCCCGAATTTCCAGTCTTTCGGGTCATCGACATAACCATGTTTTACCGGATTGAACCAGATGTAATTTATTCTTGTATAGTATGAATTCTCGAATGTTATGCAGGTATCCCAATAATTATACCAGATTTTTTCTGCCTGTTTTCCCAATGCATTATTTTTCTTAATCCATAAAGCAGTAAATTTGTGAATTTCTCGCATGATAGAACTTAATTTATCAGCATTTCCTTTTGCGTCTGCCATTAGGTGGTAATGATTATCGAGAATTACCAAATCTTCAAGAATCCAGTCATTTTTGGAAAATTCGATAAATATCGAGTTTCTCAATTTTTCTTTTGCTTGATCAGTTTTGAAATAATGTATTCTGTTATATGTAGATGCGGTTATAAAATATTTCGAATCATCCCGAAATAAGTGTGGTGGATTATGCGGGTATGTTTTATATTTTTCCATTTTTTCTCCTTTTGGAGTAAACCAACCGTGTTGGCTTGAAGCGACGAAGTCGCTTCCAGTTAACAATTGAATGATAGAAATAAGTTGAGATGCAAGCATCTCAAATTGAAACTCGGTTTCAATACTCCATAGGTGAGACCTGCGGTCTCAAAATTCAACACGGTTGAATTACTCCAGATATCCCTGCAAACTTTTTAGTCTCTTCCTGAAAGTATGTGGTTTCAAACCTAATAATTTTGCGGCTTTTGCTTTATTTCCATTCGTCTTATTCAAAGCACCTCGATAATAAGCAGGAATTAATTCCTTATCGATATCAATTCCCTCATCGGGGATGTAAAAACCGTTTTTTATTGCTGTTTCTAAATTCATAGAATTCTTTAGTTGTTCATTCTCTCGAGCTAATTTAGTCATTTCAACTTTAATTTCATCTGTCTTTTCAATTGCCGGGAAATCGTCGAGTTTAAATTTCACTTCAGAAATCCCGGATTCTCGTGAATGCTGAATCAATCTTGCTTTGATAACTTTCCCATAAACTAGGAACATCCAGCAAGCATGCCGGTTGGAGTTCCTGAAGTTATGGAAATAGTAAAATCTGCTTGCGGATTATCTTTCACGATTTTTCGAGTAACCTGATATATAGCAGGATAAACGAGATTATGGTCGATTGGATTTAATGATTTTGCTTCGCGGTATTCGACTTTCAATTGCGGATAATTCCGGTTACAGTATTTTTGAGTTTCGATCAAAGCATTCCAATATTTATCGTTGTTGAAAAGCAAGTAAAGTTTTTCGTATTTCCTTATTTTCAGAATGGAAAGAATCGGACCTAACTCATCCTGTTCATTTGCATAAGGATCGTGGTTTCCGATGAATGAAATTAAAATTTTCATAAAAACCTCTTAATTAAAATTTACCTTTTCAAATTTCAAAAACTCAAAATTAGGACTAAATGTAAAGGATTTTATTGATAATTTATATTGAACCGAAAATCACTGATATATTCTTGCAGAAAAAATAGAAGGAAAAGAGAAATATGACCGATTTCCTCAATAAGATCATCCCCATCATCCTGATTTTCTTTTTGGGATATTTCCTGAAAAGGATAAAACTTTTCAATAAAGAAACAGCCGATATTTTGTTGAAATTGATCTTTTATGTTTCTATGCCGGCTCTGGTTTTCCGTTCTGTCTCGCAAATCCAACTTTCACTCAAATATGTTTATCTGCCTTTTATTGCGGTTACTGTTTTTTTTCTCATTTATTTTGTCGCTCTTATAATCGGGAAAAAACTCGAACTTCCAACCAAAACTCGCGGCACATTCATTCTTGGTGCGATGATCATGAACACCGGGTTTTCTTTGCCGTTCATTTTTTCTGCATTTGGAGAAAAAGGAGTAGCAGTCGTTGCTATTTTCGATTTTGGGAATGCTATGCTGGTTTTGACTTTTGGCTATTATATTGCAATGAGATTTGGGAAAAAGAAAGATTCAAAAATCGAATATAGAAAATTGTTTTCATTACCTCCGGTTTGGGGATTGATCCTCGGATTGTTTTTTAATCTGATAAAAATTCCTATCCCGATAATCGCTGATAATTTCCTTGATCAGATCGGGATGCTGACAATTCCTCTGATCATGCTTTCCATCGGAATTTATTTCTCACCTCGTATTCACAATCTATCCCGGCTTTTGATCGTTCTTTTTCTCCGTACAGGAATTGGTTTGATTTTAGGATTCATCTTTGCTTCATTTTTAAATTTGCAGGGAATGATCAGAACGATCGTAATTATCTGCTGCAGTGCTCCGGTTGGTTATAATACACTTGTCTTTTCTACTCTGGAAAACCTGGATAAGGAATTCGCTGCTAATCTTGTTTCTATTTCTATTCTAACGGGGATTTTTTATATTCCGGTTTTGATAATGATGATTTGAAAGCATCTCGATATAATGATCGAGACTTGACTCGCAATTTTCGAAGGAAATGCGAGTCGAGAATTGCGACCAGGATCAAATTATCCTCGATTCATACTTTGTCACGAATCAAGTCCAATTCTACAATTTTATTCAAGTTTCCTTTTTTAGTGTCATTTCGTGTCTTTCGTTGGTAAATCGATTTTCAAAGTAGATCAACCTGCAGATAAAGATCGCTAAGAAAAGCGCATAATGACACATGATCGAAGGAAGTGCTCCTTCTGTTGCGGGAACAACGATCACGGTCAGCATCGCCGGGAAAATAAAAGCGATCGCACCGAGTAGAAACTGTCCGAGTTGTTTTCTTTGCTGCTCTTCTTCGCTGTTCATCACGCCGATAGCAGTTAAAATGAGCATACTGAAAAGCCCCAATTGATACAAAACCGAATAGGCAAAATAAATAAATTTTGGATGGGAAAAATAGGCAAATACCACCGAACAAACTGTCTGCTTTACAAAATCTTGCGTAAATAGAATCCAAATGACCGTTAAAAGCGACATTCCAAAAAGAAAAAGAGAATATTTTAAAATGAGTTTTCTCTTATACGGAAATAAAAATGAAATAAGCAGAACTCCGAGAGGTGGAAGCCAGACGATGGTCACAAATGCAAGTTTGGAAAAAAACAGATTATTTTGCGATATCGAGCAGATCAGGATTTCCAGGATTTGATAACTTGCGAGCAGCAGCAAAAGAAATGCAGAAGTGAAACGGATCGATTTCCTTCCTTTGGTTTTGAAAGCGATTACTGCTGCGATAATTTCAAAAACGGCAGTCAGGATGGATAAGACGGAAGAATACAAGTTTAGAACCTCCTTTCAAAAATCGGAGCGAGATTTTCTTTCTGAAAAATCGTGTCAAAGAAAAAGTTGTTGACTTAAAATATTGGAAACAAATCTGTGATGTTGATGAAAGAAGTAAAATCGAGGTGAAAAATGGTTAAGAATCATTTTTTAAGATACATAAATATTAAAAATTATAAATGTTTTGAAGACTTATCTGTCGAAAACCTGGAAAGAGTTAATCTTATTGGAGGAGTTAATAATATTGGAAAGACAGCTTTTTTGGAAGTAGCTTATTTGAATAACAAAACTCTTGATTTTAAAAGTTTTATATTAAACTTACGGTTTATAGAAAATCAAAGAAACCTAATAAATCGGTTAGTCAACACCAAATTGAAAGAAGAAAATATATATAATCCAATCGATTTTCTATATCACAATTCAAGTTATTTTTGCATTGAAAGTAGTCTGAGAGCCTTAAAATTAGAAGAAATGAGAAATTCAATAAATAATTCATTTATACTCTCGATAGATGGGAAAAAAATCGAAATCAAAATAAGTGAGTTTCAAGAAAAAGGATTTTTCCCATTAATAAATAATCAGATAAATTTCATTTCGGTCAGTAACATCGATAATATTAATTTGATGTCTTTTTTTGATAAAATTCAATTAAATAATAAAGAGAAATTTTTAAATAAATCGATAAACGGATTCGATAAAAACATGGATGCTTTTAAAATAGAAATTTCTACAGGAATTCCTAAAATATATAATAATATTTCAAAACAATATAATAATCTATCCGGTTACGGAGAAGGAGTTAAAAGATTTATAACCTTTTTATGTGCGATCTGGGCAAGTCAAAACGGACAACTTTTCATCGATGAAATCGAAAACGGAATCCATTTCACCAAATATGAAAAACTCTGGGAAATCATTTTCAAAACCAGTAAGGAAGCAAATTGCCAGGTTTTTGCTACCACTCATTCCAGAGAATGTATCGAAGCATTCAATAAAGTTCAGGATAAACGAAATTTCAAAGATTCCAAGAATACTGCATATTTTGAATTTGCTCGTAAAAAGAAGGACAATTCTATTTTTGTTATAAGAAGAGAGAAAGAGCAATTAAATTATGTAATCGAGAATGATATGAGGTTTAGAGGTGAGTAAGAATGTTCTAATCGTAGAAAGTGTTAATGATCGATACTTTATTGAAGCATTAATGAATCATATTAATCAAAAAAATATAGAAATCAGTGCTCCAATTTGTAAAATCGATGATTACGAATGTTTGGAAGGTTTATCGGAAAAGAATCTTCAAAAAAGATTATTTGAATTAAAATACTCGATAGATATTGAAAAAAATCAAAGAATCGGGATTATTTTAGATGCAAACAAAAAAGGAATTCAGAAAAGAATTGAATTGATAAATAAAGTTTTGAAACATGTTTTCTCTATTGAAACAGATATGAAAAATCCGAATGAATTTGTAAGGGACAAAATCAGAGATGTTGAATTCGCTTGCTTTATAATGAATTTAGATGGTTTCGGTGAATTAGAAACAGTATTGAAATCCATTAAGAAAAAAGAGTCGTTTTATGCTGATTGTTTAGATAATTGGAAAGATTGTCTGGAAGATAATGAGAAAGTAATTACGGATAAAGACTTTGATAAATTCTGGATAAATATTTACCAGAGATATGATTGCTGCAGCAGAAATGAGATAAAGCAGGCTGGAACCAAATGTAATTTTGCAGCATCGATGAAAAAAGATATCTGGAATTTTGAACATAAAGTTTTGGATGATTTGAAAGCATTTTTGAGAATGTTCGAATAGAAAATCACAATATAATAAAGACGGCGAATAGAGTCGTCTTTTTTTTTAGGAAACAAGTTCGTTCGTCTTGTTCGTTGCTAAAATTTTTCAGGAGATATTATGTCCAAAAAACTTTTCTTAATAGATGGAACAGCCATTATTTTCCGTTCATTTTTCGCTTTTATCAAAAATCCGCTGCGAAATAGTCGCGGCGAAAATACAAGTGCTATTTACGGTACGGTGAGTTCCTTTCTGAAACTGGTAGAACGCTACAATCCGGAACATATCGCGATCTCTTTTGATCGCAAAGAAAAAACTTTCCGACACAAGATAACAGAAACCTACAAAGCGAATCGTCCTCCTGCTCCGGATGAACTGCACGCTCAAGTGGAGCCGATCAAAGAGTTTTTCCGGTTGATCAATATTCCGGAAATCTCGAAAGTAGGTTTTGAAGCGGATGATTCTCTGGCAACGATTGCGGAAAAACATAAAAATAAATTCGAGATCATCATCGTTACCGGTGATAAAGATTTTGCTCAACTTGTCGATAATAAAGTTATGCTTTACGATCCGTTCAAAGAAGTAGTTACGAAAACCGACGATGTGATCGAAAAGTATGGTTTGAAGCCGGAGCAGTTCATCGATTATCTGGCGATCTGCGGAGATTCTGCCGATAATATTCCGGGTGTGAAAGGGATCGGGAAAGTTGGTGCAAAAAATCTTCTGCAGGAATTTGGAAATCTGGAAAATATTTATGAGAATATCGATAAAGTCTCTAAAAAAGTACATAAAATCAGGTTACTCGAATTCAAAGAGGATGCTTTTCTTTCTCAGAAATTGGCAAAAATCGTACTCGATGTTCCGCTGGATATTCCGGAAAATCATGATTTTAAATTCGATAAAAACGATCTGAAAAATGCAATTCCATTTTTGGAAAAGCACGATCTCAAATCTTTGATCAGGAAGATCGGTGCTGATGAAGAACTCGATTTTGGTGAATCCGAAGATGAAAAAACCATAAAATTCAAGACGATCATAGCGGATAATTATCCTGAATTTCAAAAACTTTTGCGTGAGATAAAATCAAAAGAAATAATTGCTGTCGATACGGAAACAACCGGTAAAGATCCTTTCCTGGCGGAACTTGTCGGAATTTCTCTTTGCCTGGAAAACCAAAAAGCATATTACATTCCCCTCGCTCATCAAATGGCGGAAAATCTGGAAATGAAATATGTCCTGGAAAAGTTAGCGGATACTCTGAAAGGAAAACTTCTTATCGCTCATAATTTCAAATATGATTACGAGATTTTGCTGCGAGCAGGTTGGGAAATCCGCGAGGAAATTTTCGATACGATCATAGCCGATTACCTGATAAATCCGACTTCCAGGCATTCTCTGGAAACGTGTTCCGAACGCGAATTCGCTTATCAAATGACACCGCTGAAAGAACTCATCGGAACCGGCAAAAAGCAGATTACTTTCGACCTGGTTCCTGTTTCTCAGGCTGCCAAATATTCAGCAGAAGATGCGAACATCACTTTTCGTCTTTATAATATTTTCAAGGAAAAATTGAGAGGATACGAACTGTCCGTACTTTATGAAAAAATCGAAATTCCGCTCATATTCGTACTCGCAGAAATGGAGAAAAACGGCGTCAGGATCGATACCAAAATTCTATCCTCAATATCTTCCCAAAATCAAAAGAAATTGGGAGATTTGACAAAAAAAATATATGAAATCGCGGGTTCACAATTTAATCTGAATTCCACCCAACAACTCGGAAAAGTGCTTTTCGAAGACTTGGGAATTCCTTACATCAAAAAAACCAAAACCGGCTATTCGACGGATGTGACGGTTCTGGAAGCACTTTCCAAAAAATACGAAATTGCCCGTCTTTTGATGAACTATCGTCGTCTGACAAAATTGGAATCGACTTATGTTACTGCTCTTCCCAAACTGATAAATACGCATTCCAACCGCATTCATTCGTCTTTTAATCAAACGATCGCTTCGACAGGAAGACTATCCAGTTCCAATCCAAATTTACAGAATATTCCGATTAGAACGGAAATGGGAAAGGAGATCAGGAAAGCATTTGTTCCCGAAAATGAAGATTGGATCATCCTTTCTGCAGATTATTCGCAGATCGAACTTCGCATTCTGGCGATCCTTTCCGGAGATGAGAAAATGATCGCATCCTTCCGTAATAATGAAGACATTCATTCCCAAACTGCGAGCATTATATTCGGTAAGTCAAAAGATGAAATTTCTGCTGATGACCGTCGTTATGCCAAAATCATCAATTTTGGTTTGATGTATGGTATGGGAGCGTTCCGCATTTCCAAAGAACTCGATATTTCCAGAAAGGAAGCAAACGAATTCATCGATAATTATTTCAGCAAATTCCCGACCATCAAAGATTATATCAATCATAGTCTGGAAAAGGCAAAAGAGAACGGATTCGTTTCCACTATTTTTGGTCGGAAACTGTTCCTGCCAGGTTTGAACAGCAAAAATAAGCGTGATGTGCAGGAAGCAGAAAGAGTTGCAACCAATATGCCGATCCAGGGAAGTGCCGCGGATATCATCAAAATCGCGATGATTAACCTGAATAAAAAACTGAAAAATATTCCGGGAATAAAAATGATAATCCAGGTGCATGACGAACTGGTTTTCGAAGTGAAGAAATCAAAACTGGATTTTGCTAAAGGTTTGATCATCAGTGAGATGGAGAATGCTCTTCCTGAAGAATATTCAGAAATCGTTCCTCTTGTTGTCGATGTCGGAGTAGGGAAGGATTGGTTCGATGCGCATTGATTTTTTTGGCTCACGGATTTACACAGATTGAACGGATAGAAAACTTACCAAATCTTAAAGATTTGTGAAGTTTTAAAAGACATTATCATTTGAAATTAGAATATATAAAAAGTTTAAGATCATCATTGAATTTTTTTTCTTGACAGCATTTTGGTATTTAGTTAATTAGGCAACAGACTAAATAAAAGAAAAGGAGATTTAGTCCTATATGCTGAATGATAAAGTCTTTAAAGCAATATCAGACAAAAACAGGAGAAGAATAATCGGTCTTCTTAAAAAGAAAGATCTGACCGCCGGAGAGATCGCAGAGAATTTTAATATTTCCAAACCATCGATCAGCGAACACCTGAAAGTCCTGAAAAATGCCGATTTGATCAGTTCGGAAAAAAAAGGACAGTTTATCACATACTTTTTGAATACTTCTATTTTGGAAGATGTGATTTCCTATTTTCTGGAGATTATTAACAACAAACAATGAGTTTGCATCCCCGTCGTCCCGATGGGAAAAAGGAAAAGGAAAAAGGTTACAGTAACCCCGTCGTCTCGATGGGAAAACATACCATCGGGACGATGGTGATACAGGAGAAAACCACCGGGACGGTGGTGTTACAGGAGTAAAAAAAATGAACAAATTCAAATGGAGTATTTTCGTAATCATCATCCAGATAATTTTAGCATTATATTTAGGGTGGAACTTACCGGATGATGCAAAAATTCCCAGTCATTGGAATATCAAAGGTGAGATCGATAATTATGTCGGGAAATGGACCGGGATCCTGCTTTTTCCAGCGATTAATATCGGGATTTTATTACTTTTTATTGTTTTACCGTATATCTCTGTGCGTTATAAAAAAGCAAAAGAAAGATTTAATTTAATTCTTCCCTTAATTTCGCTCATCATCATCTTTTTCTTTGCCTGCATCCATATTTATACAATTCTATTGGCAAAAAAAGTTATCTGCCCGGCAGCTAATCCCATATTTTTTCTTATGGGAATGATGTTCATCTTTCTGGGAAATGTTCTTCCCAAAATTCCTTCCAATTTCTTTGCCGGAATCCGCACTCCCTGGACTTTATCATCGGAAAATGTCTGGAGGAAAACGCATCGTTCAGGTGGTTATAGTTTTGTTCTGGGAGGTTTGCTTATGATTATGGTTCCATTGCTCTGGAGGAATTCGCAAACAGCTTTGATTGTGATGTCTATTTTGTTTTTGGGAGCGATTTTATATCCGGTTTTGTATTCTTTTGTTTTGTATAAGAAAGAAGGAAAATAGCTTTTTTTTATCGTCCAAATTCCACTCTATAAGAAGCTCTATAAGAATTTGCCTAAATTTTTAAAAGGGTGAGGAGATTTTTTTCTTGACAGATACTACACCTGTAGGAAGTTTACCACAGAAGTAGGAGAATGAAAAATGAAAAGAATTAATATCAGCAATCTGGAATGGGAAATCTTACGAATAATCTGGCAGAAAGGAAAAATCACGGTAAAGGAGATTTCAAAAGCACTTTCCGAACCGAATAAAAGAGCATATACAACCATCCAGACTTATATGGAACGAATGATCGAGAAAGGATTTCTAACCAAAGAAAAGATTGGTTTGGTGAATTTTTATCATGCTGCTGTGCAAAAAAAAAATTTTATCAGTAAAGAAACTTCCAAATTTATCCAAAATGTATTCGCTGGTTCCTATTCCAATTTTGCTGCCTATCTTTTTGATTCGGATAAACTCGAAAAAAATGATGTTGAGAAAATCAAAAAAATGATTGAAAAAAAGGAACGAGAAGATGATTGAGACAATTTCCCATCTCTGGTTCGACTTTTTCCTCGAAAATTCACTCCATCTTTTTATATTTTTTGGAATCATCTCTATTGTTGCATTTTTAGCCAGAAAAAGTACTCCCCTGTTTTTGTCATATTTATGGCTGATTTTATTCCTGAAAGCAATTTTACCACCCAGAATTAATTTACCGGTTTTTTCCGAAATTATGCCGATTTCAACAAATATTCTGCCACGGTTTTTTATCTCAAATTCGGAAATATCTTCATCGTTTCCTTACAAAACAGTTTTGTTTATTACCTGGTTTTTTGTTGCTCTGTTATTGTTCTTTCTTCAAATAATCCTGGAAATAAAACTGGAGAAAAAATTGTCTTATTCAAAGGAAGCAGATTTCACGGAAATCGTATCCAAACTAAAATCAAAGTTGGAAATTAAGAAAAAGATTAAGATTTATTTATCTGATAATATTTCCGTACCTTTGACCCGCTCATTTTTGAAACCGAAAATATTTTTACCTGCCGATGCAAAAAAATGGAATTTTAATGAACTTAATTCCATTATTGCTCATGAAATGGCTCATATTAAGCGAAAAGATATAATTTTTCAGATATTTGAAACACTGATTAATGTCTTGTATTTTTTTCATCCGTTTATCTGGTTTGCTCGAAATCAATCGAGTCTGCATAGAGAAAAGATTTGTGATGAAATGGCGATGAAAGCGAACAAAGGGAATTCACTTGCTTATGGAAAATGCGTTTTGGAAACCCTGAAGAATTGTCTGGATTCGAAAGCAAAACTGGGATATAAATTTGCTTTGATAGATGGTTTCATTTTTTCAAAAAAGTCGATTATACAAAGGTTTGAGTATATTTTAAAGCGAAAGGAGGAGAAAATGTTGAAGTTAAAAGTTGCTCAAAGATTGTTGTTAGTCTTTTTAGTTATCGGTGGATTGCTGTATGCTATGGATGATTCGCTAACGGTCAAAACGAAAATCGATTCCATGAGGTTTGTTATTTATGATGTTGCCCCTAAATTGCTTAAACAGGTTAATCCGAAATATCCGGTTGCAGAAAAAAAGAAAGGGTTGGAAGGACAAATCTGGTTGGAAGTGGAAGTAAAGGCGGATGGAACCGTGGGAGAGATTTCTGTGACTGAAAACAAAACAGGGAGTACGGAATTAGCAAAAACCGGTATCGATGCAGTTAAAAAATGGAAGTTCGAGCCGGCGTTGAAAGATGGAAAAGCGATTAAAGCTTGGATTACATTTCCGGTTGTATTTGAGTTAGAATAGTTGAATTGCTCTCATCATAAATTTCATTGATGAATATTCTTTTTGATAAGTTTTTAATATTGTTTATCAAAGAAGATTATCAAATTCCAAAGGAGAGGAATAAGAGAGACTTTCATTCCGGTTTTTTAGGCATACATCAATCTTTGTTCTTTTGCTGTCGGAATGGGATCACCGAATTCTTTCGCAGTATCGAGCCATAACTGGATAGCATCTTGAGAATTATCCAATGCTTCTTCGTAGGTTTTTCCATGAGCAGAACAACCGGGTAATTCGGGAACTTCCGCGATATAAAGATTATCTGTTTTATCCCAATAAATGATTATTTCATATTTATACATTAATTGCTCCAAATAATTTATATTTTGCTAAAATTTCTCTTACTTGCTTAACTTGATATGATTTTGCATTGTTTCCGTCTTTTTGGAGATTAATTTTTTCATAAACTCCTTCTTTTCTAAAAAGGTGGTGACTTCCTTTTATTCTTTCTACAAATCCGTGTTTTTTCAAAAAATTACATAATTTATCAAAGTTTATATTATTATCTGATGAACCGCTTAAAATCTTTAACAAAATCTTATCATATTTCAAAATATACCTCTTTCCTTAATTAGGAAATTAACTTGATAAACTAAATTTACTCAATCACTTAATTGTCAAATTATTTTCGGATTTTTTTTAAATCGATAAATTTTCCTTGCCAGATTATTTCCCGAAATTATTCAACAACCAGTGAAAAAAATGAAAGAGTTGTTGGATTTTAACATTTTGGAAAAAGAAACAAAAGCCATTTTCCTGGTTTTCTTCGTATTGAATGTGGTTTTGTTAAATTCGCTTTCATTCAAAAATGAGATCAAAACCAGGACCAACCTTTTTGAAAAAAAAAGTTCCCAACAATATCATTTAGGAATTTCCTATAAACCGGAAATCTACCGGGAAATTATTCAAAAAGAGTCTTTTTCACTCGATTTGGAGACAATTGTTAATTTGAGTTTCCAAAATGTGAAAAATGATAAAAAAACATTTTCCGAAACTGCTGCTGATTTCTATCGAGGTTGGATAAGATTTAATGCTGAAAAATATGAAATTCGTTTTGGATTGCAGCAGGTAAATTTCGGACCGGCATTTCTACTCCGCTCTCTCAAATGGTTCGACCTGATAAATCCGCAGGATCCTTTAGCAGAAACCGAAGGAGTGACTTCCTTACTTTTTCGTTATTTTTTCTTAAATAATGCAAATATCTGGTTCTGGAGTTTGTTAGGACAAAATGAAATCAAGGATTTGGAAATGCTGAATTCCAAAGATAATTCACTGGAATTTGGCGGCAGATTTCAATATCCGTTCAAGATTTGCGAATCGGCTCTTTCCTTTCATCATCGAAAATTAGAGAATTCTGATTATGATTTGGAATTCAGATTCGGCTTCGATTCCCGCTTTGATTTATTGATTGGTTTCTGGCTGGAAACTTTTTTATCAAGATTTGAAGGAAATGAAAATTCTGCCTGGACAAAAATGTTCACATTTGGTGCGGATTACACGCTCCCTTTCCTGAATGGAATTCATTTTTTGGCTGAACATCAAAATGGTTCGCAATTCACTACTGAAATAAGTGATTTCCCAAAGGATTTACAATTATCAGCAATTTCAGCAGACTTTGCAACCGGTTTTTTCAGCAAATTCAGGACTATTTTTTCTTATGATTGGATTTCGGAAAACTGGTATCGATTTATTTCTTATCAGATGAGTTTCGATTACTGGAGTTTTTACATGAACTTTCTCTGGAATCCGCAAAATGGGAATATCGATTATGAGGAGATTTATTTTGATGGAAAAAGTGTGCAGTTGATGATTGTGGTTAATTTTTAGATAACTCACCCCAGCCCTCTCTTAAAAAGAGAGGGAGATTTATGGACTTTGCCAAAATTCCGGCAGAGAAATTCTTTAAAGATAATTTTCGCATAGATTTATTAAAGTGGAGTTTTCAAAAGAGTTATGAGAAAAAACATTACATTATCAAAATTGAGGAATTAAATGAATTTTATCCTTATTTCCAAAAGTTCAGACAGTGTTTGCACTATTAAGTTGGTTTTATCATCAAAATAAATTTGGTTTCCTCTAAAAATTCCCCTTCTCTTCCCAAGAGAAGGGGTTAGGGGATGAGTTAAAAGAGGAAAAATGAATAAAGATTTAATCATCATCGAAAATATGACCAAAAAATATCCGATGGGAATTACGCAATTCACCGCTCTGCAGGATATTAATCTTAATTTTTCGGAAGGAGAATTTACCGGAGTTGTGGGACCGAGTGGTTCCGGGAAAACTACTCTTCTGAATATCATCGGTTCTCTCGATTCTCAAACTGAAGGTGAAGTTAAGGTTTTGGGATTATCCATAAAAAAACTTTCAGCGAAAAAATCCGCGATATTGCGAAGTCAGCATTTCGGATTTATTTTCCAGACATACAACCTGCTTCCGGTTTATACGGTTTTTGAGAATGTGGAATTTCCGCTGCTGCTGTTGAAAATGAATACATTGGAACGGAAAAAAGCAGTCGAAGATGCACTTGCCTGGGTCGGACTTACCGATAAAACGAAATCGCGCCCAGCACAACTTTCCGGCGGAGAATGTCAGCGAGTTGCTATTGCCAGAGCAGTTGTGAAAAAACCGGATTTAGTACTGGCAGATGAACCGACAGCCAATCTCGATGCAGATAATTCCCATCACATCCTGAAAACAATGGAAAAGATCAATCGAGAATTGGGAACGACTTTCATCTTCTCTACGCATGATGCGAAAGTTATTAAATATCTGAAAAGGAAAATTACGCTGTTTGACGGAAAAGTAGCGAAGGATGAACAACTTCCGAATGTACGAAGTTCTTCGGAATGTTGAACTCCAATACGAAAGTAAAGCAAAGCACTTCGGAATGTTGAACTTTTTATAAAACTATCAGAAAAAAGAAATTCTTCAAATGTTGAACATTATTACTTTGAGAAAAACAAAACAATCGGATGACCTGCGGACAATCCGATGTTTTTAAAAAGGAAGAAATCGTGATTTTAAAGTTAGCCTTTAGAAATATATTCGGAGCAGGATTACGAACTTGGCTCAATGTGTTCATCCTTTCTCTGGCTTATTTTGCCATTATTTTGATGCAGGGAATGTTCGAGGGCTGGCAGAAAGATGCAACAATTCAGATCCGACAATGGGATATCGGAGCCGGACAATTCCGGCAGGAAAACTACGATCCGTACGATCCCTTCACCATCGATGAAAGTCATGCTCCCATCCCGGAAGAATTAGAAAAAGATATCAATGAAAAAAACGCAGTTCCGATCCTGATCGCATCCGCAACTGTTTTCCCGGAAGGAAGGATGAGAAGAGTTTTGCTGAAAGGAATCGCTCCTGAGCAGCAACTTTTGAAAATTCCCACAAAATTTCAGTCGAATAATTCTGATGAGATAAATGTTGTAATCGGTTCCCGGATGGCAAAATCGATGGATTTGAAGATTGGTGATTATTTGACAATTCGCTGGCGGGATAAATTCGGAACTTTCGATGCTGTCGATGTGAAAATCGCGCAAATATTCAATACAACCGTTTTGACGATCGATGCCAATCAAATCTGGATTTCAAGAAAAAATCTTGAAGAAATGCTGGAAATGGAGAATGAAGCAACTTTGATCGTGATAAATGAAAAAGTCGATATTTCGGAAATATCCGGTTGGAAATTCCGCGATCTCGATTTCCTGCTGCAGGATTTGAATGCCATGGTTCAGGCAAAAAAAGTCGGCTCCATATTTTTCTTCTTCATCCTCTTATTTATGGCAATGATCGCTATTTTCGATACGCAAATTCTCTCGATTTTCCGAAGAAGAAAGGAAATGGGAACAATGATGGCTCTCGGTATGACCCGTCAAAAGATCATTCGACTTTTCACTCTGGAAGGAAGTTTGCATGCATTGCTGGCGATCTTTATGGGAGCAATTTACGGAATTCCCTTATTAAATTATTTATCGATAGTCGGGATCAAGATTGGAATGTCGGCGGAAGACTTCGGTTTGAGCGGAATCACGGACAGTCTATATCCGCAATACGGCTGGAAACTGGTTGTCGGAACAATCGTGATCGTTTTATTCACGACTACGATTGTCAGTTATCTTCCAACCAGGAAAATCGCAAAACTAAAACCGACAGATGCACTACGAGGGAAGATGACGAAATGAATAACTTCCGAATGTGTGAAGCACTTCGGAATGTTGTACATCGCAACTTTAACAAAGAGATACTAGAACAATCGGATGTACTGCGGACAATCCGATGTTAGAGGTAAAATGTTCAAATTCTTGGCAAAAGGATTATTAAGAGACAGAACCAGAACCCTTTTCCCGATCCTGATCATTTCCGGAGGTGTTGCCATTACAGTTCTGATGTATAGTTGGCTGAACGGTTTAGCAACGATGACCATTTACGAAAATGCCCGTTTTGAAACCGGTCATGTCAAAGTTGTAACACATGCTTATGCGGAAGAAATAGATCGAAAGCCGTTTGATCTGGGAATTTTGAATGTTGATGAATTGCTCACAAAATTGAATCGGGAATTTCCAGAAATCGATTGGCTTCCCAGGATCTATTTTGGAGGATTACTCGATATTCCTGATGAAAAGGGCAGCACCAAGGTTCAAGGTGAAGTCTTTGGAATTGGGATCGACTTGTCGGTGAATTCCCTGGAAAAAGACCTTTTGAACCTGGAAAAGGCGATCATTTCAGGAAGATTGCCGACTGCTCCTGCAGAGATTTTGATCAGTTCGGGAATCGTGAAAAAACTCGATCTCAAACTTAATGACAAACTTACGATCATAAGTTCGACCATGTTCGGTTCGATGAGTATGATGAATTTCACATTCGTGGGATCGATCAAATTTGGCATTCAAGCTCTTGATAAAGGAGCAGTGATCGTAAATATTGGGGATGCACAATTGCTGCTCGATATGGAAAATGCTGCTGCTGAAATTCTCGGTTTTTTTCCAAATATGAAATACGATGAACAGTTATCCTATCAAATGTCGCGAGATTTTAATGAAAAATATTCCAGCAAAAATGATGAATTTTCCAACTTGATGCTGCCCTTGAAAGAACAGAACAATCTTGCTTCCCTCATGGCTTTGATTGAAG
Source organism: uncultured Candidatus Cloacimonadota bacterium (assembly GCA_964521025.1). Taxonomy (GTDB): domain Bacteria; phylum Cloacimonadota; class Cloacimonadia; order Cloacimonadales; family TCS61; genus DRTC01. The sequence continues at coordinate 83,680 of CAZFPK010000008.1, forward strand.
AACGAATGGGACTTTTTGTCTTTATTTTCATTTTTATTATGTCACTCGTACTCTGGAATTCCGGTTTGATGAACGGCATTCGCAGATACGGAGAGATCGGAGTTCGATTAGCGATCGGGGAAAGCAAATCACACATTTATCGGGCAATGATCTTCGAATCACTGATCATCGGTTTAGTAGCAACGATTTTAGGAACATGCGTCGGTTTGCTGTTTTCATATTATCTGCAATACAAAGGAATCGATACAAGTTCAATGATGAAGGATGTTTCCGTGATCATGAGCACCAGAATGAAAGCCGAAGTGAATGCGACCAGTTATTACATCGGTTTTGTGCCGGGTTTGATCGCTTCCGTAATCGGCTCGATCTTTTCCGGGATCGGCATTTATCGCAGGAAAACGGCTCAATTGTTTAAGGAGTTGGAAACTTAAATTAAACTTCCGAATGTTCGCAGAACTTCGGAATGTTGTGAATTAAACAAGGAACAATCGGATGACCTGCGGACAATCCGATGTTTCTTTCATTCATCTCATTCCCAAATTGTATTTGGGAATGTTAACTTTGGAAAAGTTTTACATTGAAAATAAGAAGCGGAAATCGAAATGAAATTTCTAAAACGATTGTGTTCCCAAATGCAATTTGGGAACAAGATAAGGTTCAGTTGTAGATTCTTCGGAAGAATTCCGTTGAAGAAACCTCGGAATGACAGATAAAACCAGGAGTAAAACAAATGAAAAAATATATTTTCGGATTTATCCTTATTACATTTCAGATATTATTTGCAGATTTTCCAAACGGCAATGATCTCCTCCGGAAAGTCGATAAAAATCTGTATTCGGAAACTCATATCACAACAGCTCAAATGATAATTCACGGCAGAAGAACGAGTAAAACTCTTAAAGTCAAAACCTGGTCGCAAGGTGAGGATAAATCATTTTCCGAATATCTCCATCCTCCCAGAGACGCCGGCACAAAAATGCTTAAACTCGGTGATAATCTCTGGATCTATGACCCGAATGCTGATCGCCAGATCCGGATTTCCGGTCATATGCTGCGGGAATCGGTGATGGGGTCTGATCTATCCTACGAAGATTTTATGGAAGATCAGGAATTGATCAAAGTGTATGATGCGGAAGTTGTTGCACAAGAAATTTTCCTGGAAAGGGATTGCTGGATAGTTCTCCTGACAGCAAATGTGAAAGATGTATCCTATCAAAAAAGAAAAGTCTGGATAGATAAAGAGAGATTTCTGCCGTTGAAGGAAGAACTTTTCGGAAAGAGCGATAAACTCTTGAAAAAGACGGAAATTCAGGAAGTTTTTCAAATTGGAAAACGCTGGTATCCGAAAAAAATCCTGTTCAAAGATATGCTTCTGAAAGGGAAAGGTACGGAAATAATTGTCGATTCGATTGAATTCGAGGAGGAAATTCCGGAAGCGAAGTTTTCGAAAGCGGCTTTGCGGAAGTAAAACTTTGCGAAAGTTTATAATAGAGGTATTTTATCGAAACATCGCAATGAACCGGAAAACACTACTGACAAAATCAGATATGGTTTCGTTCAAATTTTGAAGAATAAAATTAGATTTTCAAGAGTTTCAAAAAAAATTCTGCTTCGTCAATAATTGACGATATCGTAAAAAGTCAAAAATTCACACGAACTGTCATCTTGAGCGTAGTCGAAAGATCAATATTATCAAGAAGTTATAAGATTCATCGACTTCGATCAGGATGACATAAAATGACTTTTAGGAAACCATCATAATTAGAAATTCAAATTTAATCGATCCTGTCCTGCAAAAACTTAAATCGAGCCCCGATCGTAACCGGATATTTAATTCAAGTTTTACTTACCTGATCAATAGCATCTTTTTTTGAATTTTCTGATCTCCAATTTTTAGTTTGTAAATATAAATACCCGGACCGACTTCCCGATAATTTTCATCTCTCCCATTCCATTCGATTTTTTGAATTGATGAGCTATCGATTTGGAGATTTGAGAAAGATCTGACCTTTTGTCCTTTGATATTATAGATCGATATCTCGGTATTTCCGTTAAAAGCCGGACTTCGCTTCGTGTGTTCTGAGGTTAGATCAAAAGAAATGGTAGTTGAATTTCGGAAAGGATTCGGATAATTAGTTATCCCAAAAGTCTCATCCAAAACAAAATTCGCATCCTCGATGTTTACGATTCCATCCAGGTTTTCAGCATTAAATGAAGGAGTCATCTCGATAAAATCTCCGATGCCGTTAGGATAACGACCACTGCTGATATCTGTTGTTTGCGGTCCGAAAGTTATCTCATCGATTATCTCCAGTTCCGGGTTTGACAGCACAACGGATTCACCGGAAGCGGATAATTTGAAGGAAGTATGCAGTCCTTCCTGTTCTTCATCGTTATCAGTCCAGATGATAAGGTAATCATGCACAAAAATTGTTGTATCCGGGAATTGCCATTTCGAAAGATTGGTTAGATCATCCGAGAGGAAATATCCGTTCAGAGAAATATCCTCATTGGAATTATTGTAAAGTTCAACCCAATCGTCGTATTCTCCATCCTGATCGGGAATGATCGTATCGTTCGATGCTAAAAACTCGTTGATCACCAAATCTCCATCGTTAGTGCTGTTTATTTCGATTGTGTAAAATTCATATTCTGCTCTGACGGGAGAAAATTTTAAAGCTTCAGTGTTTTCAGCAAAAATGTAATATTCGAGATTTCCTGTTTCTGCTTCGACTGAAATTCCGTAAATTCCATCATTTGCATCTCCATCGTTATGTCCTCCGTCATCGAACATCTGGATTTTCTCAAATTTGGGAGAATAATTCTGACGAAAACCGAGTTTTACCAATTCTGCATTGTTCACTTCCACAATAAAATTCACGATTGTTCCGGGTTCGATATTTTCCGGTTGATAAGAAATCTCTAATATTTCCGGTGGAATTCCCTGAAAATCTTCATGATTCAAAATATAATCGATCCTTGTGTCCATCAATTGGGTTATCCCGACAATTTGCATCGGACCTCCTCCGACTGAATTGTAGATATTATCCAAAAATTCGGAGTAGGAAAAAAACATATTTTCATCTGTTTGTACAGCATCATCTATGATCTGCTGTATTTCCAAAGCGCGATCGAGATAAAAATCATTGCTGAAATTTTCTTCGATCAGGGTTTTCAGATGAGCGATATAGATTTTTTGATAGGTTGAATTGGTCAGGATTCTATAAATGATCGGGTAATTCGGATGGGAAATGTTCAGGAACGGATCCAGATGCTGCATCTGGTAATTATTTAACGGAGGTCCTCCGATTATATGTCGAAATCCACCGAAATTCTCATTCAAATCCCACAGGATCGGGCAAAATCTTCCGAAACTATCCTGAAATAAATAATAATTATGACCGAAATTTATGGGAGCATCGAGATTGACCATCAAAATATCAAAAGCCAGCATCCAGATGTGACTGTCAACATCGAGAACTTCTTCGACTTCTTCGGTATCATTATTGAAAATATCCAGGAAATTGATCAGATCATTCCAGCCGGTATCCGATTCGAGTTCGTAATAATTCATATAATCTGTCGAGTCCGAACCGAAATAGCCCCAGACTTCGATTTCTGCTCCTCCGTGTAATTCGCCTTTGAAACGAGCATTCTCATCATTGATAAAATGTGTCCTCATAAAATATTTATCGACATCCTGTACACTTGTATAAAGTCCAATTTCCTGATCATTTATGGAAACATGACAATAATTTGCCAGACTTGCCGGCAGATAATGACGGGCAATTTCATAACTTAAAGTTTCGCGGACAAAACTCGGATCTTTAAAACCATTTGCCAGTTTAAGCGTTCCGTAGCCTTCGATTTCCTGGTCACTGATAATATGATCCAGTTTGATATTCAGCGGATTTTTTACATTATTCGGATGATAAGAACTGTTGCCTTTGTAACGAACTCCGACACTGTCGAATTGAACACCGTTAATGATCGCAGTTCCGACGAGTCTTTCTTCGTTTCCGGCATCGATGAGTTGATCGAGGATTTCATCCCAGTTTTCTTCGGAAAAAATCAGTTCGATCGTGTTGATCGTATTTATGTCGTAAAAGTTTTGTGGATTTATCAATATGGGGAAAAAAAATAATAGAATCAATAAACATTTCATTTTTATCACCTTTTATTAAATTTACTTTATAAGACAGGAGCATGCGGGAGAATCTGCAGTATTAATTTTTTTTGGATACTAATTTTATAATGAAGTTTGAACCGGAAAGTAATCGATGCAGTTTATATTCTAAATTTCCGCTTTTCCCCGATTTCGACTAAACTACAAGGTTTCAGCCATTACAAAGATCGATAACAGTATACATGATTGAACTGTTCGATTTCGTCTATTATTAAAACAAACTTATCTTTAGTGTTTTTTCTAAAAAATTGAGAAAACTCCTCTAAAGATTCGATGTTAAATTCTATTCCCAGTTGCTCTGCGGCACAGATATTTAACTCATATAAAGTATTTTTTATGCTGAAAGTTATGAATCCTTCAACACTAAAAAAAACAGGCTTGAATCCAATTTTCTTTAACTCATACGCTAATAACCGGAAGTAAGTACTTTTCCCAGTCTGACGCGGCGCCCAGATAGTAAAATATTTTACATCTTTGATAAGAGAAATTCCCTTTTCAATATAATTTTTCCTTTTCAAAGTATAATGTTTTTCAGGTTTGTTCGGACCCGATGTATTGAAATATCGCTTCATTATTCGCTCCCATTCGGGAAAAAATACATTTTTCTAATAAATATCGTCTAATTTTATGTCAACTTTTTATTTTAAAATAAAAATTTTTCAATTTTTTTTATCAGGATAACTTGAAAATAAATCACCGGTTGTTTAAAGGTTGACAATAAAATCGAATTTTAAAACTTTCCTTCAAATTTTATAAAAAAACGGAGGATTTTTATGGCGCAAAAAGTAACGATTTTTGGAGCAGGATTGGTCGTCAAACCAATGGTCGATTATCTTGCAAGGAAAGGTTATGAGATCACAGTAGCAAGCAGGACTTTGAGCAAAGCGGAAAAACTGGCTGCTCCGCATTCTAATGTCGATGCAAAACAGTTTCTTTCCGACGATGATGCGGCAATGGAAGATTTCATTAAGAAGAGCGACCTGGTTGTGAGTTTGTTACCTGCAACTTATCATGTCAAAGTGGCAAAAAAGTGTATTCAACTGAAGAAAAATATGGTTACAACTTCTTATATTAGCCCGGAAATGAGAGCACTCGATCAGGAAGCAAAAGATGCAGGAGTAATTATTCTCAATGAGATTGGAGTCGATCCCGGGATCGATCATATGAGTGCTATGAAGATCTTCCATAAAGTGGAAAATGAAGGCGGGAAGATCGTTAGTTTTATGAGTTATTGCGGTGGACTTCCGGCTCCGGAAGCGAACACGAATCCGCTTGGCTATAAATTTTCCTGGGCGCCGAAAGGTGTTCTCAAAGCAGCCGGAAATGGTGCTCGTTTTATGCTCGATGGAGAGGTCAAAGATGTGGAAGGAAAAGACCTTTTTAAGAATTACTGGTTTGTGGATGTGGAAGGAGCAGGAACCCTCGAAGCATATCCGAATCGCGATTCTATGGGTTATATCGACCTTTATAATCTCAAGCATCTGAAGACAATGTATCGTGGCACATTCAGGAATATCAGTCATTGCGATAGCTGGTATATTCTTTCCCGGATGGGATTTTACAAAGAAGACGAGATCTTTGAAAATCTGACTGGAACTGTGAAGGAATTCATCCTGACCAAAATGTTCAAAAAAGATAAGAACGATTGTTTGAGATGTTTCCTGGCTGAAAAATATAATCTTCCTTTAGAGAGTGTGATCTTAAAAAAATTCGAATGGCTCGGGTTCTTCGATGATACTCCAATTCCAATTAAAAAAGGCGGAGCTGTCGATGTTCTGACTGCGATCATGCTCGAAAAAATGTCTTACGAAGAAGGTGAACGCGACCTGCTGGTTCTTCATCATCAATTTATTGCGGAATATCCAGATAAGAAGCAGAAAATAACTTCCACGATGATCGATTACGGAATTCCAAAAGGAGATTCCTCGATGGCTCGAACGGTTTCCCTACCTGCTGCGATCGGAGTTCACATGATATTGCAGGGAGAAATAAATGTCAAAGGTGTTCACATGCCGATTCTTCCCGATATTTATAAACCTGTTCTGAAAGAATTGGAAACATTGGATATTAAAGTTGTGGAAAGGTTTTATTAGAGAGGATTAGCCGCGAAGAACACGAAGATAACTGAAAACCATAAGAATGGTTGATGAACGAAACCTTCGTACTGGTTGTTCTGTAACATGGTCATTGGTTTTTAATGAATTGGACTGTTGGACTCGACTTGGGGAAGTAATTGTATGAAGAACTCAACTCGCACTTCGGAGCAAGTCGAGTCTAAAAAAAATGTTCGTTTTGTTAGTTTTTGTTAGTTGTTAAAAGGCAAAATATGAAAAAATTAGGCATCAAAAGAGAAACAAAAAACAGGTGGGAAGCGAGAGTTCCATTAAATCCGGCAGCAGTTAAAAAATTGATCAGTAAAGGCTTTGAAGTGATCGTTCAGCCTTCGACTTTGAGAATTTATCGGGATGAAGAATATAAAAAAGTCGGAGCAATAATTTCCGAAGACCTAGCGGATTGCGATTTGATTTTAGGTGTAAAAGAAATTCTTATCGAAGAATTGATCCCTGATATTCCGCATCTTTTCTTTTCGCATGTGATCAAAGGTCAGGATTACAACATGCCGATGCTGAAACATATTCTGGAGCAAAATATCACTCTTTTCGATTATGAAAAGATCGAGGATAACAAAGGAAGACGACTTGTCTTTTTTGGAAAATTCGCCGGAAATGCCGGAATGATAGATACTCTTTGGGGACTCGGTCAGAGGTTGAAACTACAAAAAGGAATCGAAACTCCTTTTCTCAAAGTAAAAAGAGCATTTGAATACGAATCTGTTCAGGATGCTGTTGAGCATTTGAAATTGATCGGGAAGGAGATCGAAGAAAACGGATTACCGCAAAAAATTTGTCCTTTGAATATTTTCCTGCTTGGTTATGGTCATGTTTCGTATGGTTGCCGGGAGATCCTGAATGCTTTGCCGATCATCGAGATCAATCCCGAAGATGTGGTTGAATATCAAAAAAAGCACCGGAATGACAGGATTTACTTATCAACCTTCAAAGAAAAACATCTGGTTAAGAGAAAAGATGGAAGTGCTTTTGAACTGCAGCATTTCTTTGAAAATCGTGCGGAATACATATCCAAATTTAGCCAATATCTTCCCTATTGTACCGTTTATATAAACACCATTTACTGGGAACCGGATTGTCCGGTTTATTTGAAAAGAACTGATCTGGAAAAAATTCAAGGTGAGAAACAGAAACTGATAATTATCGGGGACATTTCCTGCGATATCAATGGTTCCGTGCAGGCAACCGTAAAAGCAACTTATCCGGATGATCCGATCTTCATTTATGATGCAAAAACCGGTGAAGCAACCGATGGACTGCTCGGGGAAGGTTTTGCCGATATGGCTGTCGATAATCTTCCCTGCGAATTTTCCAAAGAATCATCGGATTATTTTTCGCGGACTTTAGAGCCATTCATCGAAAAATTATTGATGTGCGAATGTGATAAACCTCTCGCAGAAACAGCTATTCCGGATGAAATAAAAGGGGCTTGTATAACTCATCACGGGAAATTGCTGCCCGCATATGAGCATTTAATTGAATTAGTTGAATCTGGGAAATAGTTGAATCAGAAAACCAAAACCTACCGAATGATTTCTACCGGAAGGTTTCTCCCTCTTATTCTTCGGAATAATTGAAATCGTAGATTCACTCCCCGATAATCAAAGCAAGATAAGGAGAACAAATGATAGTTACAGCCGGAAATAAAGGTAAGGGAATCCGTTCGGATTTTTTCGTAACTTTGGAAATAACAAAATCCGGGGGAATTGATATCGATTTGAGCAGCAAAGTGCAGACTTTATTTGGAGATTCCATCCTGAAATTATGTAGAGAAGAACTCGAATTTTTCGGTGTTAAGAATTGTAAGATCAAGATCGAGGATTCCGGAGCGTTGGATTATATTCTCGCTGCTCGCATCGAAGCAGCAATCAAGCAGGCAATGGAAACTGATAAAGAATTTTTATTTGAAATGCTTCCGCAAAATAAATGCAAAACCAAAAAAGATACCTACCGTCGTTCCCGGCTTTATCTCCCGGGGAATACACCCAAACTTGCACTAAATGCCGGAATTCATAAACCGGATGGAATTATTCTCGATCTGGAAGATTCGGTTGCTCCAGCCAAAAAGTTCGAAGCAGCGATTTTGGTCAGAAATGCACTTCGTTCGGTCGATTTTTATGGTGCGGAAAGAATGGTGCGCATCAATCAGATTCCAAGAGGTTTGGATGATCTGAAATATATTGTTCCGCACAATGTGAATTTGATTTTAGTACCGAAATGTGAAAGTGCAGAGCAGATTCATCAGGTAAATCAAAAAATTGAAGAGATTTCCAACCAGAAAATTTCAGACACAAAAATCTATCTGATGCCGATCATCGAAAGTGCTTTGGGAGTGATAAAATCGTATGAAATAGCATCTGCTGCAGAAAATGTTGTTTCGTTAGCAATCGGATTGGAAGATTATACCGCAGATTTGGGAACGCAACGCACCAAAGAAGCAAAGGAAACTTTCTTCGCTCGTTGTCAGATCGTAAATGCTGCTCGTGCTGCCGGGATTCAACCGATTGATTCCGTATTTTCCGATGTTTCCGATATGGAAGGTCTCAAACAGAATGTGCTGGAATCCAAATCTCTCGGATTCGATGGAATGGGCTGTATTCATCCTCGCCAGATCAAAGTGATGCACGAATATTTTGCTCCGAATGAGAAGGAGATCGAGAAAGCGAAAAAGATCGTGAATGCTTTCCATATCGCCACGGAAAAAGGACTCGGAGTCGTTTCGCTCGGTTCCAAAATGATCGATCCGCCGGTTGTGAAAAGAGCGCAAAGAACTATCGAGCAGGCGATCGAAGCGGGGAAATTGGAAGAAAATTGGAGAGAGGATTCTTAAAAACTTGCAGATTTATTGACAGAAATATTTAAGTATGAAGTCAGTAACACCATCGTCCCGATGGTAAAAAAGAGGATGATGGTTTTGGAGGTAAAATTTGAAAACTCTAACAATCACCGCAGAAGATAAACTCATCGATAATATTTTGAATTTTATTAAAAGTCTGAAAAATATCGGAAATAAAATTAAAATTCAAACGAAAGATGATGAATTAAAGATCGAAGAGGATTTTATTTTGGAAATCTCAAAAATAAATAAAAAAGGATAATTTTATCAATTTCACAGAATTGACTGCCAATGAAAATTTTAAGGAAACTTGAAATATGAACCTGATAGATCAAAATCTAACAAAAATCAAAAAATTATGCAATACACGTAATGTCTTGAAACTTTATGTATTTGGTTCAATTGTATCGAAAAATTTTTTCTCATTCCTAAATTGTATTTGGGAATGCAATTTTTGGAAAAGTTTTACTTTGAACCCATTTTTAAAAGATGAAATTTATTAGAAATACAATTTCTTTAACAATTATTTCCCAAATAAAATTTGGGAACAAGCAAGATTAATCCACTCGATTTGATGTTTAACATAGAAAAAAATTAGTTTCTCACGGAGAAAAATATATGAAATTCACAAAAAACACAGTCGGAAGAGAAATTCCCGAAACAATAAACGGAAAATCCGTAATCCCCTTCAAAGGAGTAGGAAAATACAAACCGGAAGCACGAAAATATGCTCCTCAAATCGCTTCCTGTTCTGATTACCCATCAGATGGAAATAAACTCGTTCCAAATCTAAAAGAAGCACTCATCAAATCAGGTTTGAAAGACGGTATGACGATCTCGACGCATCATCATTTCCGTAATGGAGATATTCTCGCTGTCAAAGTATTTAAAATTGCTTCCGAATTAGGAATCAAAGACCTGGTCTGGTATCCGTCCGCATCGTTTCCCTGCCACGAACCCATCATCGAATTTCTGAAAGACGGAACCATTCATCATATCGAAGGAAGTATGAACGGACCTCTGGGAAGATTTACATCACATGGAAAAATGAAAGGCGTCGGAGTTCTGCGTTCACACGGAGGTCGTTATCAAGCAGTTCAGGATGGAGATGTTGTAATAGATATTGCGGTCATTGCCGCTCCAACTGCTGACCCGTTTGGAAACGCCAATGGTTTGCGCGGACCTTCAGCCTGCGGGCTTCTCGGTTTTGCCCTGGCGGATTCTCAATATGCTCATAAAGTTATCGCAGTAACCGACAATTTGATTCCTTTCCCCTGCATTCCCTGGCAGATTCAGGGAAATTATGTGGATTATGTAGTGCAGGTGGATAAGATTGGAATTCCCGAAAAGATAGTTTCAGGAACAACGCAAGTCACCAAAAGTCCGGATCGTCTTTTAATCGCAGAAATGACTGCCAAATTTTGTGAAGAAGCAGGTTTGATCAAAGAAGGATTTTCTTTCCAGGCTGGAGCCGGCGGAACTGCTCTTTCTATTGGAATTTTCTTTGGTGAAATTATGCGGCGAAAAGAGATCAAAGCCAGATTTGCTCGCGGTGGCAGCAATAAATATCTCGTTCAATTGCTCAATGAAGGTCTGATCGAATATATTCTCGACGGACAGACTTTCGATCTCGATGGAGTTGCATCGATGAGAGATAATCCTAACCATGTCGATACGAGTCCGTTCACGAGTTACAATTATCACAGCAAAGGGAATTTTGCCGGAATCGTCGATATTGTCATTCTCGGAGCAACAGAAGTGGATGTAAATTTTAATGCGAATGTTGTTACTCATTCAGATGGTTACTTGCTGCACGGGATCGGCGGCTGGCAGAATTGTCTTTTCAGTAAAAATGTAATCCTTCCTATTCCATTATTCAGAGACAGAATTCCTGTCATTCGCGACGAAGTTACAACCATTTGCGGTCCGGGAGAATTGATCGATATTATTGTTACAGAAAGGGGAATCGCGATAAATCCAGGAAGAACCGATCTCATCGAAAAGATGAAAAGTTCCAGACTTCCCATTAAAACAATTCAAGAATTGAAAGATGAAGCTGAAAGAATTTGCGGGAAACCAAAAGCAGTCGAGTTTGAAGAAAAGATCATCGCAGCCATCAAATGGGTGGATGGAACTGTGATCGATGTTGTGCGGCAGGTGAAGGAATAATATCAGAAAACTTTGCGAATGGTCGAAACCCTTCGCTATGGTTGAATCGGTTGAAATAGTTGAAATAGTTGAATTCGGAAAAAAGGGGAATGTTGGAGAAGATTGCACATTTCAAGTTTGAGATATTTCATTTATGTGCAATTACCTTTTATGCTGATTATACCGGTATCTGCAATGACACAACTCACATTTTATTGAAACCGGATTGGGCAATTGCTGTGCAATCCAAGAAAAATGTGCAATTGCTTTAAAAAACCAAACTTCTCCTTCATTTTTTGATTTGGAATATGAAATGAAAATTTATTTAAAAAAATTTATACCTTTATTTTTAATATTTGTTTTTGCTTCTATTAATGCGACTCCAACTATCGTCTCCGCAGGTCCCGAAAACGACTACGAATCCTGGCTTGCCCGTTTAAATGATAACAGGTTAATGATCGTCTTCGATCGTAATCCGGATTGGCAATCAGGAGATTTGTATGTTACTTTTTCAGAAAATGACGGACAAACCTGGTCATCTCCCGAACCGATCATAACCGGAGCCGGAGATCAGGCAACTTTAAGTTTTGTTCAATATCCTGATGGTATGATAGAATTATTTTATGCTTCCAATGAAACCGGATACTACAAAATCTATTCCGCAATTTCTATCGATGGTTTAAATTGGAACATTCAGGGAAGTGTAAATTTAGGGTGGAATTTTTCGACTCAATATTATGATCCTACAGTTATTTTAGAACCGGATAGTTCTCTGACAATGAGTTATGTTGTTTCCGGAAGCGGAGCCTTTATTGCCCATAAACCTCTCGATGGAGAATGGGATACAAATCAAACTTTAGTAGCTTCCGGAGGATATCGAGCAAGAGTAATGAAACACACAAATGGTAACTATCTTTTCGCTTATCATAAAAATACCGGCGGACAATATGAATATGATGTTTTCGTTAAATCTTCAACCGACATGCAAAACTGGAGTGAACCTGTGCAAATAACTTTTAATCAGAATTCACATGATCCATTTCCCAACCAAATGTCCGATGGTTCTTATATGGTTTATTATGCAAAATATGAAAGTCCTGCTTATAATCTTAGTCGCCGTAAATCTGTCGACCTGATAAATTGGGAAGAAGAAGAGCAGATCACTTCTGATTTCACCAATAATACGCAGCCGCATTTTTTTGTGGAAAATGGAAATATTTATCTAGTCTGGGCTCACGCAGTTAATTATCCTGATGATCACGATGTTTATTTTGAAAAATTTGAGGAGGGAACTTTAGCAGATAAAATAGAAATTTCTCAAAATATAAATTTGCGTATTTTTCCAAATCCGTGTTCTGATAAAGTTCAGGTGGATTTTAATTCCAAACAAACCGCTGATTTTGATTTATTCATTTACTAACATTTCCCACTTCAAATTAAGACGACTTGCTCATCGAATTTGTTGATA
>CAZFPK010000009.1:0-95731 GCA_964521025.1 uncultured Candidatus Cloacimonadota bacterium
AAATTGAGAATTACCGATGATATTTACAAATTCTTTTTTTGCGAGATCGTCAATCATCTTTCTCGGATTTTTCGTCCAGAAAACAAAACAGAGAACATCCTCTTTGATCAAACTAACTTTCCTGACCTGGTTTGGATTAAAAGGATTCTTAACATTAACAAAACCTTGATCAAGTTTATCTAAAAACCAGTCGCTGTGAAAAGCAGGGATATCCGTTCTCCTGCTGACGCTGATGATATTTTTTTTATTCTTCATAAGGTGATTTTTTTAATAATGATCTTTGATGCAAGATATTTATGTAGAACCGAATTTGTTCAGTATCCCTAAAAAAATCGGAACAATCCGTCAAAAGCCGGACTAAAGGTTCCGAACTACAGACAAAAGTTGACAGAATTCATTGATCCTAAAAGTTAAACACCATGAATAAAGTTGTCGGATATTTTTTGAAGAAATATTTTTTTTCTACCAAAAAGGAATGGCTGCGGTTTGATTCGATCTTTATGGTAGTCGGGATCATCATTTCGGTTGCGACACTAACGGTCTCTCTCTCGATTTTTGAAGGATATGAGAAAGTTCTGAAAAAGACGATTTTAGGAGTCAATTCCCATATTTATATTTTTAATCCCGGTGAAGGAAACCTGACAGAGGAAAATGTTCAACAATTGTCAGCTTTTTGTGAGGATCAACCTGAAATCGAGAGTTATGCAGCCATCATTGTGACGCAGGCAATGTGTACAAATGAGAATCGAGTCAAAGGTTGTTTGATCAGGGGAATCGATTGGAAACAGAAAAATTTGCCGACTTCCTATAAAAAAAATGTTTCCGAAGGAAAGCATGAATTACAAAATTTAGATGATGCAGTCATCGGTTATAAACTGGCAAAAAATCTTAACCTGACAATTGGTGATACTTTGACATTGCTCAGTCCATTGAATTCACAAATCACTCCTTTGGGAATGAAACAGCAAAAACTGGATTTTATCATTGTCGGTCTTTATCGATCGGGAATGTATGAATATGACAGCAAATATGTGTTTTTAAATTATCAAGCCGCGGCAGAATTCATATCTGCAAAAAATGAATATTCGATGATGGAGATAAAGCTCTCGGATGAAAATATCGAAAGAGCGGACTATCTGGCTTATCGCTGGTCTTCCGAACTCGATCATAAATTCCAGATAACTTCCTGGATCGATTTTAACGGGAATCTTTTTTCTCTTTTGAAATTAGAAAAATGGGTTATTTTCATTATTCTCAGCTTCCTCATTTTGATCGCTTCCTTCAATGTCGTTAGTTCTGTTTCAACATCGATCATTGAAAAAAAACAGGAGCTGGGAATTCTAAAAGCATTTGGAGCATCGAGCAAAATCCTGAAAAATATCTTTATCGGAAAGACATTTTTCATTTCGATTTTTGCTATTACTGCTGGTCAGATTCTTGGTGTTCTGATAGCTGTTTTTTTGAGTAAACAGACTTTTTTCCTATTAAAAGGAGATGTCTATTTTTTAGAAAAGATCAATGTGAGTTTTAATTTTTTGAGTTGGATGATAATTCTGATTGTGTCATTGCTCTTAATATCCGGTGCGTCGGTTGTTCCTCTGAAAAAAATCACGAAATTGGAAGTTACGGAGATTTTACGAAGTTGAATTGATTGAATTAGGTGATTGGGTGTCATTCTGTCCGGCAGCTGCCGGATCGGAATGACAGAAAAGGATTTATAATGTGTTTATTAAAAGTTGAAAACCTCAAAAAAAGTTATAAGGAAGCAACCGGTAGATTAAAGGTTCTAAATGGTATAAACCTGGAAGTAAAATCCAGAGAAACAGTCGTCATAACCGGTGAATCTGGAAGCGGGAAAAGTACATTATTACATCTTCTGGGAATGCTGGATAGTCCGGATGAAGGAAGAATCTTTTACTCGGGAAATGAGATAAAGATCAATGATAAAAAAGTTAATGAATTCCGGAATAAAAAGATCGGTTTTGTCTTTCAATTCCATTACCTTTTGGGTGATTTTACCGCAGAAGAAAATGTTGCGATGCCTATGTTTTTATTTACTAAAAATTTAAAGAGGAGTATTTCCGAAGCACGGAAATTATTGAAATCTCTCGACATCTATACCAGAAAAGATCATTATCCAAACCAATTGAGCGGAGGTGAACAGCAGCGAGTTGCGGTTGCTCGTGCTCTGATCAACAGTCCGGAGATCATCTTTGCCGACGAACCGACCGGAAACCTTGATGCTCATCACAGCGAAGAATTGATCAACCTTATCATGTATCTCAATAACGATAAGAAACAGACATTCGTCATCGTGACCCATAACCGTGAAATTGCCGAGAAAATGAATCGGCACCTACATCTCGAAGAAGGAATTCTTAAGGAAATTTGATATTGAATATTAAATATTAAAAGTCAATAATGTTGATGATTGTTCAATGAATGTAGTTCGGAACCTTTAGTCCGGCTTTTGACGGATTGTTCCGAGTATAAAAAAATGAAGACAGAATTTTGATTGTTGATAGTTGATTTTTTAGAGGAATAATTGAAAAAAAAGAAATGGCTTTTAATTATTGTCGGAATCATTTTTGTTATTAATATTTTTTTTTATATCGCCCTCAGAATGACAAAAGTGGACGAGATCGTAAGGAAACGACTATCCGCATATCTTGCAGAAAAATTAAAAGCAGATGTTTCCATCGAACATCTCTCTTTCAATGATAAGCAGTTGAATATATCCAATTTGATAATTATCGATTCTGTGGGCACTTACCGGTTTTCCATCAAACAGATCTATGTAGAATACAATTTGCTTAAACTCCTGTTTTCGAAATTCAAAAATTTACATGCTGTTAAAAATATTAAAATATATGAACCGGATATTTCCCTGGAAATATTTTTGAATGATGAGAAAGTTCCCGATAAAGAAAAAAAGAATTTTGAAATTCCCGAGTTAAAAGACTTTTTCAAAAAATTAGATGTTAATGAGGGGAAGTTTTCTCTAGATTATGCAAATGATGTTTTAAAATTCCGTAATTCATGGCGGAATATTTCCTTAAATATTAAAAATACTTCCGGGTCAAAAATAAATTTGCAGGCAGTTTCTGCCGATTCATCCAGACTAAAGATCGAAGCATTTCTTAAAAAAAATTCTTTAGAAAAAACAGGAATAGTTGTCTCAGATTTTTTCCCGGAAAAACTTGAAATTAACTTTCTCGATTCTATTTCCGCCAAAATAACTCTCGATGCAGATTTTGAAAAAGGAATCTTTTTATACAATGGTTATTTAAAAGATTTTTATATGCGGAAATTTGAGAAAGACGCAGTTGCCGAAAAGGTTACTTTTTCCGGAAATAAGAAAAATTTCACGATCGGTTTCGAGAATTTGCTAATAGATGGAAATGATTTTAAAGGAAAAGCTTTTATCGATAATTTCCTCGAAGATGGTTCGATTTCAGCCGGTTTAATGTCCTCAAAAATCGATCTTTCTCAATATATCGATATTATGAATGGAAAAGCTGCAATTGAAATGAAAGTGCTCGGAAAGTTGAAAAATCCGGAAATCAAAACAAACCTGCTTTCGAAAAAAATAAATATTCTAAACCAGGAAATTACTGATATTTCCATCCGGACAAAACTGAAAAGAAACAAAGTACAATTATTTTTAGATCGTGCAAATTGGGAAAATAATCTGGTTCAGGGTAAAGGAAGTTATGATTTCAACAAAGAATTTACATTTCAGGCAACATCCGAAAATATGAAATTCCGGAGAAGCAGCTTCTTAATAACAGGAAACATGAACACAGATATTTTCTATAAAAAGGAACTGGAAGTTGATTTGAATTTGAATGATCTGCATGTCGAAAATAAACAAAACAATATTTCTAATTTGAATTTATCTGCAAAACTTTCCGGAAACGAATTTTTAGTGGATGTGAACCGTAAAAAAGATGATATTTTTCTTCACGGCAGCGGAAATATAAAATCCCGCGAGCTCGATGCGGAACTGAAATTAAAGAGATTCGATCTGAATGCTCCATTGAAAAAAATCGCCTTACCGCTCGTTTCCGGGAACATTAAACTTCAAGCAAGACCGGACAGCCTGACTGCTGAATCTTCTTTGAGATTATTCGACCAGGATTTCGGAAAATTAGATGGTATCTTTCTGACAACATTCTCTGCTGACTTGAAAAATGAGAAATCTTACTTTAAATTGGAATCCCATAATGCAAAACTGAATTATGAACCATTCCGGGTGAAAATCTCGGCAAATGGTTCGCTCGATAGTCTGAAAACGGAAGAATTTCTTCTTAATGAATCCATCGAATTAGAAATCTGGTCAAGATTGAAACCGGAATTCGATTTCGGTATTTCAACGCTCGGAAAATCTGTTAAGATAAACGAATATTTGAAATATATGACAAATTACACGACCGCAAATAATTTTAAAGGTCTGCTCGATTTTTCCGTTAATTATGATTCCCGTGAGCAAGGGCACATTTCCGGTAATTTTGAAATATCCGAATTTAATTATGGCGACCTGAAAAACCTTAACACTCGATTCCAGGTTCATGGAAATAATTCCCTGATCAAATTACGAAACTTCAAGACAAGAACCAATAATAAGGAATTCCTGCATCTCGACGGAGAATTGGATTTGTCGGAAAAACCGGTTTTCAGGACTTCCGGTTCGGTCGAAAAACTAAAGCCCGAGTATATTTACCCCGAATCCGGAATTTCCGGAATGATCGATGCAGATTTTTCTTTAACCCTGTCAGAGAAAAGAAAAAATTTTACGATTGATTTGACTGCTCAGCAAACAGATACTTATGGAATAAAAGCAGATTCGATCAATTGTATTATCAGCCAGGAAGACAGTTTATTGAATATTACAAAACTGACCATCAAAAAAGAATCGGAGATAGATCTGAAATGCAGAGGAGCGATCGGTTATAATATTTTAAGCAATGAATCCTATCCTGATACAAACTGCGTAGAATTCGATTTTCAAGGTGATCTTCTGAAAATGCTCGCAGACCGGATCGATTATTTTGAAAACGGAAGTTCGAGAACAACTCTGAATCTAAAACTGCAAATGGGTCAGTCGGGACTTTCCGTGAGCCGGGGAAATTTTGTTTTGACCAAAGGAACCCTGGAATTAAAAGACCAATTAGAGAGAGTAGAGAAAATAAATATTAAATTCGCGATCGATGATAACAACCTGGCAATCAAAACATGCAGATTAAGAATGGGAGAGGGAAGACTTTATATATCGAATAAGATCGATAATGATGATCGGGACTTTGTTCTGGGAATGATAAACCTGGGAAAATTCTATGTTCATACAAATGAACAGGGTTTGATCATCCATATTCCTGAATATACTCCAAAAAGTTCAGTTGCCGGGTTTGTCATAAAAGGAAGAGACTCGAATGACCTTATAGTTTCCGGTCCCTTTAACGATATTCACATTCTCGGTGATATTTATGTTTCAAACGGCAAACTGATCTATCCTCCCCAAACCGATAACCTGCTCAATCTTTTCGGGATCCTCACCGAATCCGGAGAAGATAAAACAAGCGAATTCAACTATCCGTTCACTATGGATTTGATGCTCATCGCAGCAGACAATATCAATTATGTTACTTATCCCACCAATTTGCTGGTCAATAAGGGAGGTTATTTGCATCTCAAATGTGAGAACGGCAGGTTGTTCGCAGCCGATGCCCATTTCATTTCCGAAGAAGGTGAGATCGATTTTGTGGGTTCGAGATTAATTGCGGATTATATTCAAGTTATGCTGAGTGATCTACGGGATGAGGTGAATATTCGGGGAACATTTTATAAGAAAGCTGCTGATGGGACATTGATCACACTCGATGTTTTTACGGAACGAACCCACGAAGGTAAGATCAGCCTTCAATTCCGTTTGAACAGCGATGATCCCCAGGATGAGATGTTCGATATTATTGCCAAACTCCGTTATAATAGGAGTATGGATGAGATCTCGGAATCCCAGAAAAATTCTTTGCTGCAGGATGAAATCATCCAGATAGCAGGCATCGAGATCGGAAGTGTATTGTTCAATCCTTTCATTTATCCGCTGGAAAACAGGTTGCGCCAATGGCTCGATCTCGATTATTTCCAGATCCAGACCGAGATCATCCGGAATTTCTTTAACCGCTATTACTCGGACCAGAACCGGAGAGACCTGCTGATCGAAGAAACCGGCAATGATTACCAGGAAAAAGATTATTATATGTTCCTGAACAACCTTACCATCAGGATGGGAAAATATATCAGCAACGACCTTTTCCTCGATTACAAAGCCCAGTTCCAGAAACCGGAAGACCTAGCTGTGGGCTCCGATATGGGGATTTACCATTTCTTTGCCCTCAGGTATGACCTGCCTTATAAATTCAAGATCTCATATAAATATAATATCATGCCCTTCGAGGAAGAGAATTCGCATGAGATTTTGCTGGAGAGGTCGTTTAAGTTCTGGTAGATTAGTCTTTACTTCGCTACGCTGTGATGGGTCACTTCATCACATCGAAGGCGACGTTACGCAATGTCGCCTGCAAAAAAACCGGACTTCCTCGCTTGCAGGGAGTTCGATATGGGAAATTTCCTGTTCAATACCTTGTCCGGCATCTGACGGATTGGCTATTCAAATTGTCCTCAACTCGAGTTTCTAACATACCCCACGGCTGAAGCCGCACCCCTCTGATAGAGGGGATTATTCGTGGATGATAACATTTTTTCCCCGTCCTGATGGACAAGGCTATTCATTATATTCAATCAGTCTCAACTCGCAATGCATAGCAAGTCGAGTCTGATTGTTCCCTAATTCAACCAATTCCCCTATATGCTCGTTCCCACGCTCCTGCGTGGGAATGTTGTATCTGTTCTTTCCCACAGCGAAGGCGACATTGCGTAATGTTGCCCTCAAAAGACCGTCAAAAGACCGGACTTCCTCGCTTGCAGGGAGTTTGATCTTTTGAAGATTCTGCTGTACGAAGAACTCCCATGTACATTCCCACGCGGGAGCGTTGGAACGAGAAAGGAAAAGATATTTATAGACAGAATATCTGATCCAAAAAGAAGTTGCCTTCAAAAAAAAAGTTGGAACAGGAATGAGATTAGATAAACTTGAGCAGAAGACCTTTATCTTGTTGTTGCAGGTTGCTTTTTTTACGGGATTCATCAACAGTGCATCGCATCTGCAGGATATTATCGCCAAAAAAGCGCTGCACGCTCTCGACTGGCAGATAACGCTGCTCGTGATGCTCTGGCCAATTTCCAATTTGTTCTCCATCTGGTGGGGCAAGATCCTCGAACAATCAAAGAAAATCGGAAAATATTTAGTGATCTCCGGATTTGTGGGCAGGCTCATCCTTATCTTAATGCTCTGGATCAATAGTTATTACGAATACCTGCTTATCTTTGTCGTCTTTTTCTCGTTCAACGGGCTGATCATTCCGGCAACGAATTCCATCTACCAGCATAATGTCGGAATTGCGAATCGGGGTTTAATGTTCGGTTATACCGCGAGTTTAACGACTCTTATTACGCTGGTTGGAAGTTACTTTGTCGGACGGATTCTCGATGCGAACGAAAACTGGTTCCGTGTCTTTTATGCAATTGTGGGAGTTTTGGGATGTTACAGTTCCCTGTTGCTGGCTTTGATAAAAGTGAAGAAGAAGGATTTTGATCCGGCAATGAAAACAGATTTGAAGAAATTGTTTTTCAGCCCGGTATCGAGAACCCTGGAAGTGATGAAGAAAAATCGTAATTATGCGATCTTCCAGCGGAATTTTTTTATTTACGGAGCAGGATTTTTGATCGTAACGCCGGTCATCCCGAAATATTTGGTAGAAATCCTGAAGATGAATTATACTTATTCTTTTGTGGGAAGAGCAGTGATCACCCAAATTCCGATATTATTTCTGGCGCCGGTTGCCGGTAAAATTTTTGACAGGAAAAATCCTGCGTACTTTTCGAGTTTTGCTTTTGCTTCTCTTTGTTTTTATCCGTTATTTCTTTTGCTCTCCAGTTTCTTTATCGGATCGAATATTTCAATTTATTTGACATATTTTGCGTTCCTGATGTTTGGAATCGCCATGTCGTTCATTTTGATCAGCTGGAGCATCGGTTCGATGTATTTTGCCGGCAGGGAAGATGCCGCGATGTACCAGAGCGTTCATGTTACTTTGACCGGAGTACGCGGCTTGATCGCACCTGCTCTGGGATTTATGATCATGAAATTATTTGGAGTCAGGGCTGTATTCATCGTGTCGATCTGTTTCCTGCTGATCGCATCTTTCTTGAGTTTCCGATTATATTTATCGATGGATAAGAAAGAATTCAGGTTTGACGAAAAAGCGAAGAAATTTTTTATGTATGTGAGGAAACTGTTTCCGTTTGGAGGATGATAGTCTCGATACTTTCCGAAGCTTTCCCCCGAAGGAATTCTCTCGCTTAAGATTCGGAAAGCTGTGAGTTGAATTAGGTGAACTTGTTGAATTGGGAAAAAAGGAAAGGAGCTTGTTCCCAGACTCCTGTTTTGGAAAAAGATTGCTAAAGAAACTCCGTTTCGGAATAGCTTTAACAAAATTTATGAGAATAAGGAACAAAACGAGAAAAATTGAGTGCATTCCCAAACAGGAGTTTGGGAACGAGAACAACAAACTTTCCGAATCTCAGTGAGAGAATTTCTCCGTTGGCAGCTTCTGAAAGGAAATTTTTGAATGGAAAAATTATGAGAAAGCAGATCATAATTATTTTGTTGATAATAATTGTTTATACTCTCGATTCTGATATCATCGTCGATTATAGATCGGAACTACCGTCCGAAACTATTCAAACCTGGTTGATCTCTGAAATCGAATATTTTAAAGCTAGCGATTTGAATAAAGTTTTTCGAGCCAGGCTCAAGCAAGACTTACTCGATCAGAGATTAAAGGTCAATATGTACGGCAAAGAGATGATCTTCCTGCTCGATTCTGCATATCTTTTTTTCCAAAATGAAATCTATAATTTCCAGCAGCCGGTTATTTCTCGAAATGGGAAATATTTCCTTCCTGTCTTTTTCCTGGAAAATGTCTTACCTTATTTATATCCTGATAAAATCCAATATAAAACCAATTTTATTTCAGCAGAACCTCCAATCGATAATTCCATCCGCAAGATAGTCATCGATCCAGGACACGGCGGAAAAGACCCGGGAGCAGTCGGGTATTCCAAAAAGAATTTTGAAAAAGATGTTGTCCTCTCGGTTGCCAGAAAATTGAAAAGGATATTGCTCGAACAGATGAGTGTCGAGGTCTATCTAACAAGAGAAAATGACGATTTTGTTTCCCTGCAGAAAAGAACCAGATTTGCAAATGATAAAAAAGCCGACCTTTTTATTTCGATCCACTGTAATGCCGCCCGTAAGAAATCTGCGAATGGGATAGAAGTTTTTTTCCTTTCCACCGCAAAGACCGATGAAGCACGAGCAGTCGAAGCATTGGAAAACGATGTTGTTTTTAAATACGAAGGCGGGGAAGAAGCGGTCAGACAATATGATGATCTTGCTTTCATTCTCGCTGATATGGCCCAGAGCGAACATCTCGAAGAGAGTTATGATCTTTCCGTGCAGTTGCAGAACAATTTAGTGAAAAATGCGAAAAGTCATGATCGAGGTGTTAAACAGGCGAATTTTTATGTCTTGCGTGGTGCTTTTATGCCTGGTGTTCTGGTCGAACTCGGATTTCTTTCCAACAAAAATGAGGAAAAGAAATTGATCAAATCATCTTACCAGAATAAACTTGCTCAAGCAATTTATCAAAGCATCCTGGATTTTAAGAAACGGTATGATCAGATGAATTAGGAAATTTCGAGTTGTAAGCAAAGCAACGACTTGAAATTTCTCGACTCGTTCCCACGCTCCCGCCTGGGAATGGAAAAGCTGACACTCCTGCATCTAAACAGATAGGAAAGATTGTTCCCACGCAGGAGCGTGGGAACAAGGAAATAAATATCGCAGTAAATGGAATTTCATATGTCATGAAAAAGAAAAAATTGGAATAATTAATGCGGTTCAGGAGTGCAAAATCGTAAAGACGGAGATAGAGTGAAAAAAAAATTAATCTTCCTTTATTTGTTATTTTTCGTTCTCACATTATCAGGAAATATCAAAGAAGAACTACGAAATCCCGATGATATGAAATATTTTTATGACCGGGAATTCAAAATCATACAATATTTGAAACAATATTTTGTAAATGAAAACTGGGAAGATTCACTGCGTTATTCCTATTCTTATGAAGATACTTTAATCCGGATAATTTATCAGAAAATTGTTGGTGAAGTTTTTGAAAATTTTGGAAAATTAGATTACATCTACAATGAAGAACATTTATTAACAAATGCTGTTTATTTTATCTGGTAAAATGAAAACTGGGTTAATTCCTACAAATATTCTTATTATTATAATGAAGATGATAATATCGTAAGCAATATTTACAGCGAATGGAGAGATGAAAACTGGCTGGCGATCTATCTCGGAACTTATTCCTATGAAAATGATAATTTAGCGGAAGAATTCTGGCAATATTGGGAAGATGAGGAAACGCTGGTGAATTCTCATCTTTATTCTTATTCTTATGATGAAAACGATAATATGACCGGAATTCTTTATCAGATTTTTGAAAACGGAAACGACCTGCAAAATTTCGACAAATATTTTTACGCTTACAATGATGATGATCTGAACTCGGTTTTATTGTATCAGATTTGGGAAAATGAAGATTGGCAGAATTCCTATCAATATCTTTATTATTATGATGAAGATGGAAATATGATCAACTCCGACTACCAAACCTGGCAGCGAGGTTGGATGGATGATTCTTATGTTTCTTATTTTTATGATGAGAATGGAAATTTGAACCAATTATTGTGGCAATATTGGTTTGAAGAAAATCTCTATGATTATTCGAGAGAATTTTTTTCTTATGAAGATTTTATCAGTATCGATGAGTATGAAATTCCGATTATGGAAGTAAGGAATTATCCTAATCCGTTCCGTTCGGAAACAACGATTTATTTTAATGTAACACAAACGTCCCCGTTTGTGACCCTCGATATATTTAACCTCAAAGGACAAAAGATCAAATCTTTGGAGTGCAATAACTGTGATATTGCAGCATCAACGCGATTGATGCACTCCATAACCTGGAGCGGAAAAAACGATTCAGGAAAACAAGTCTCCCCCGGAATTTATCTCCTGAAAATCAAAACAGGCAATTATCAAACTATAAAAAAAATGTTAAGGAGTAATTAGATGAAAAAGAGTTTTGTTGTTTTATTGCTATTTTTGAGCATTCAACTTTTTTCAGATGAGATGACACTCGATTATCTCTTTCGATACAACTGCCAGGAAGACGGAATAGATCACCTGCTGACCGGATTAAAAGTCAGTCCAAATCGAGTGATAGTCGGAGGATACCCGGCAATGACTTTAATTGCGATCAGTGATCTTACGGTAAACGGTTCGAGTGCTTATATCAGCAGAAATGAAAACATGAACTCCCGAGATTTCTATCAGAGAGATAATTATAATTTTGTAAACCGTCATGCCAATGCTGCGGAAGGAAATTTCGGTTGGTCGGTCGTGCGTTTCGACGGAGATGTGCCGACAGTCGTATATGAATCTAACGAACCGGATATTTTCTATGAAAAGATGTGTCTCGATGGAGATTATCTTTATATTGCCGCTCATAATGCCGGCATCAGGATTTATGATATCAGCAATCCCGAACTTCCCGATTCTGTGGGAAGCCTAACAACCGGATTTACCGATGCTTTCGACATTGCTATTGCCGGAGATTCCGCATATGTTGCCGATGGAGGTGGTGGTTTGAAGATCGTGAATGTCGAAGATAGAACCGATCCGTTTTTAGTTACCGGGGAGAATCTTGGGACTGCTTTAGGAACTGCGGAAGCGATTACAGTTCGGGATGGAAAAGTTTATATGACTCTCGGTGGTGAAGGTCTGGCGATTTATGATTGTGACGATATTTCTTCACGCGAGGTTATTTCTACTTACGGATTTTCGGAAGACCTTTGCTGGCTTGGAGATTATCTGGCGGTTTCCACTTATCCGGGAGTTGTAGTTTACAATGTCAGTGAGAGTAGAACTCCAACTGTTGTCGCCACAGAAAACTTCAGCAGGCGCGGTTATGATGCAGAACTTCGTATTGGATGCGGCATCACAGCATCCGGAGATACACTGATCTGCGGAAATTGGAATTACCTGGATTTCTATCGTTTGATACCCGTAGAACAAAGCAATCAACCGGATATAAACTGCGATACGCACAGGGTCAGGTTTGCACCTGAAACCGGTTCGAAAGAAGTTACGATCACCAATAGCGGAGCAGTTAATCTGCAAATATATGGAATTTCTTCTACTTCTCCGGCATTCAGCGTTCCTGATCCCAGTGGTATTATCACACCTGGAAACAGCAACAGTTTCACCATCGATTATACTCCTTCGGGAAATCCTAATGATATGGGAAGAATTTTGATCGATTCTGATGATCCCGATGAAAATCCATATCCAATCCAGGTCTTTGGTAATACGGAATACCTTGATCCTACCGAAGAAGCACAAGATTTTACTCTCGACCTTATCTCTAAAGATATTCTCGGAAATTATGTGACCGATTCATTTACCTTTTCCGAACAGGAAGGAAAAATCGTCTGGTTCGGTATTTATGCTTCCTGGTGACCGGCTTGTTTGCCTGCAGTTGCAGACATGCAAAACACGATCATCGAAGAATTTGAAGACAATCCGAATGTTGTTGCTTTGATCTTGAATGAAGGCGGACAATTTGACGAAGACCTGGATTGGGTGGAAAATATCTGGGACCATTTTTACTTAAGAGGAAGCATCATCTGGGATGAAGATCATTATATTTCACAAACATTTTATGACCAACCTCATACGGGATTACCTTTTGGAAGATCGTTCATTATCGACCAGGATGGAAATGCAGTAACAACTTCCTTCGGTTATAATCCAACCGGAGTAATCGATAAAATCTACGAACTTCTGACTGCAGGACAACCACCTACTCCAGTCAATTTGGAGATCACGGTTTCCGGAAATGATATAATTCTGAATTGGGATCAGGGAAGCAGAGACGAGACTTATAACATTTACAGTTCGACCGATCCTTATCTCGATTTTAATGATTGAGTTTTGGAGCAAGACGGAATTATATCCTCAACTTGGACTGATATTGGCGTTTCGGATTTGAAGAAGTTTTATTATGTAACAGCGGAAGAATAAAAATACTCGAGTTGCTACGACCGAAGGAAGTGCGACTTGAGTAATGGAATATGTTACTAAAAGTATCAGACACAACTCGCACTTCGTAGCAAGTCGTGTCTGATAATTGGAGTTTTTTATGAATGTAGAAAAATTAAATTCACTGGCAATCAGCGAAACCGGATTTATCTTTGATCCGACTTCAGGTCATTCCTTCACGACAAATGAAGTTGGAATGGAAATTCTTAATTTGCTGAAATCAGGTAAAGAGATACAGGAAATTATCGAAGAATTGCAGGAAGAATATGCGGTTTCCGAAAATGAACTGGAAATCGATGTGATGGATTATATCCACAATCTGAAGAATTATTATCTGGTTTAGAAAACCTTCCGAAGGTTTCTGCCAGAGGAATTCTTCCAAAATCTCCGCAGGAGATTACTTGACCTTCGGAATGGTTGGTTTGGTGAATTGGTTGAACTTGTTGAAATAGTTAAATTAGTTAATGGTTGAACGGTTCAACACACCTCCCGGCTAAAGCTGGACTCATCTCAAGAGGAGAAAAACTCTGAAAATGTTTCTCTCAAAATATCTTTCAATTTGACACTTTCAGAGTTGGATGCAGGTCAGTAGGAAAATAAATGCAAAATTTACGGAAATTCTAACAGAGAAATTCTTTTAATCCGTTAGATAATGGACTTTATTGTTGGATATGATCTAACTGTGAACTATCTAACGAAGTGAAGATAATTTTCGCAGGGGTTTAATAAGGAAATTATGAAAACAAAAAAAGCCTACGATCTTTGGGCAAAAAATTACGATTTCGTCGATAATAAAACCAGGGATCTGGATTCCGAAGTTGTCGATGAAATCATAAATAAAGTATCATTCAGGAAAGTTCTTGAAATCGGTTGCGGAACTGGCAAGAATACAGACAAATTTGCATCAAAAGCAAAAAAAGTCTTTGCCGTCGATTTCTCTCCTGAAATGCTGAAAATTGCTAAAGCAAAGATCAAAGCCGATAATGTTGAATTTGTGGAAACCGATATTACGAAAAAATGGTCATTTGAAAAAGAAAGTATCGATTTTATTTCTTGTAATTTAACTCTCGAACATGTTCAGGATATTGATTTTATCTTTTCGGAGACAAATAGAACTCTCATAAAAAATGGGAAATTCTTTGTCTGTGAATTGCATCCTTTCCAACAATACATCGGCAAAAAGGCAAATTTTCAAAATGAAAATAAAACAATTGAAATAAAATGTTTCACTCACCATTTGTCCGAATATTGGATGGTCTCAAAGAAATACGGATTCAGATGTCTTGAATTTGATGAATGGTTTCTCGATCAAAAAGAATCGGAAATGCCAAGATTGATCTCTTTCTTATTTGAAAAGAAATAAAAAATATGGAAATCAAAGCAGGATCGAAAAACCTGGACAAAATCAGGGAAATGTTGAAATCAAAAATCTTGTATTTCGACACTTTCAGAATTTGATCAAAACAATGTGAGAGAAACCTTGAAAGTGTTAAGCGGGAAGAAAATTTGGAAGAAACATTTTCAAGGTAAACTTTGCGTCTTCGCACCTTTGCGGTAAAAAGAGGAAAATATGAAAATAACTGTTGCTGTAAGCGGAATTAACGCCATCGATAATCCCGGACCGGGAACCGGAATTATGAAATCTTTGAAGGAAAGTTCACTCGATATACGCACGCTCGGACTGGCTTATGACAATCTCGAACCGGGAATTTATATGAATGAGATTGTTGATAAATCTTACATTATGCCGTATCCGTCCGGAGATCGAGATTCCTTTATCAAGCGTCTGCAATACATTCATTCTGTGGAAAAACCGGATGTGCTTATTTCTGCTCTCGATGCGGAACTTCCTATTTACATAGATATTGAAAATGATCTGGCAGAAATGGGGATTAAGATGTTGATCCCGAGCAAAGAGATGTTCAAACTGCGTAATAAATCGGTTTTGAAGAAATTGTCCGAAGAAATCAGCGTCAAAAATCCCGAATACCTGACCTGCACATCTTATGCTGATCTGATTTCTGCAATCAATATTGTCGGTTATCCGTGTATGATCAAAGGTCCGTTTTATGAAGCATTCCTGGCAAATAATTTATCTGAAGCAGAAGGATATTTCAACAAAATAGCCAACAAATGGGGTTATCCGATCATTGTGCAGAAATTTATTCAAGGTGAAGAATTTGATGTGATCGCCTGCGGAGACGGTTCGGGGAAAGACCTCGGAGTTTTTGCCATCCGGAAAATGACGACAACTTCGCTTGGGAAAGTCTGGAATGCCGTCAGTATTCATAACCGGAAATTGATTGAGACTACCAGAAAACTGATCTCTCATCTGTACTGGAAAGGCGGCATGGAGTTCGAGGTTCTGATCGAGAATAAAACGCAGGATATTTATTTGCTGGAAATAAATCCGCGTTTTCCGGCATGGGTCTATTTTTCTGCTGCCTGCGGAATTAATCTGCCGGAAAGAATGGTGCGTCATTTGCTGGAAATGGAATACGAAGACCATTCCAATTATAAAAGCGGAAAATTGATGATCCGCTACACGAGCGAGAAAATAAAAGACATTTCCGATTTTGAGAAGATAACTACTTATGGGGAATTGTAAAAAATTAGCAGCGAACAAAACTAACAAAACGAACAGAGACTGCTTGAAATGATGAATCATCTAATAAATAAAACAGTTCGTCTTGTTAGTTTTGTTAGTTGCTAAATAAAAAAAGGAGAAATGAAAATGCCGAAAAAAGAATACATCAAACCAACCATAAAAAAACAGACTGCCGGAAGTATGAATAAATTCGGTGCGTTTTACCAGAAAAATTTTCGGGATGAGATCGCGGGAGTTAAGATCGAGGATATCGTTGCTAAAAGTGGTTCCCCGGTTTTTGTGATCGATGAAAAAGCGATGCGCGAGAAATATAAAGCCGTTTATCGCGATTTCAGCAGCCGTTATCCAAAAGTGAAATATTCCTGGTCGTATAAAACAAATTATCTCGATGCGGTTTGTGCGGTTTATCACCAGGAAGGATTGATCGCAGAAGTCGTTTCCGATTTTGAATACCAGAAAGCAAGACGGCTGGGAGTTCCGGGGAATAAGATCATTTATAATGGACCATTCAAACCGGAAAAATCATTGAAAATTGCTTTTACGGAAGGTGCGATAGTGAATCTCGATAATTTCGACGAGATCTTCAAAGCGGAAAATGTGGCGAAAGAAATGGGAAGACCGGTCGATGTCGGCATTCGTTTAAATATGGATACCGGAATTTATCCGCAATGGTCGAGATTCGGATTTAATTATGAGAATCGTTCTGCGTATGATGCTGCCAAACGCATCTACAAAAGCGAATGGTTGAACCTGACCGGACTTCATTCTCATATCGGAACTTTTATGCTGGAACCGAAAGCGTATGCTGTGCAGGTCAAAAAAACCATCGAATTTATGCGCATCATCGAGCGGGAATTTGAAGTGACGATCGAATCTCTCGATTTCGGAGGTGGATTTCCTTCCCGCAATAAATTGAAAGGAACTTACCTTCCACCGGAAGTAGCAGTTCCACCACTCGAAGAATTCGTAGAAGCGATCAGTAACACGCTTTTATCCGAACTTTCTCCCGACGAATATCCGACCGTTTATATGGAAACAGGTCGCGCCTTGATCGATGAAGCAGGATACTTGATCACAACCGTCGATGCTGTGAAAAGACTTCCCGGCGGGATCAAAAGTTATATCATCGATGCAGGAGTGAATTTCCTCTATACTTCGACCTGGTATAATTATAAAGTTGAAACCGATAGACCGGTCACAGGTTCTTATGAAAATTGCATTGTTTACGGTCCGCTTTGTATGAATATCGATGTTGTTCTGGAAAATGCATATTTACCGCCTTTGACTCGCGGTACAAGATTGATCCTTTCTCCGATGGGAGCGTATAATGTGACTCAATGGATGCAGTTCATTCGCTATCGTCCGGCTGTGGTGATAGTTATGGAAGATGGCACGATAGAAATTATCCGCAGAGCGGAAAAATTGGAAGATGTTGTTACACCGGAAAGTGTGCCGGAAAAATTGAAGAAGTTTGAGTTGTAAAACCTTGAAAACGGCTTCTTCCAGAGGTAATCTTGCAGTTAGTCTTTTCAACGGTTGGGAATTATGAAATCAAAACATAAAGTAATTTTTGGTAACAGTATGAGTATGGAAGAAATTCCAAATGAATCTGTTCACTTAATTCTCACTTCTCCACCATACTTTAACGCGCCTTTCGATTATCAGAATTTATTTGAAAATTATGGTCAATATTTGGGAGTATTACGAAGAGTCGCGAAAGAATCTTTCAGGGTTCTAAAACAAGGAAGAATATTCGTTTTGAATATTGATGATATGCTTGTTGATGGAGTGAAATATCCGATTGTTGCTGATGCAATTAAAATATTTCAAAGAGCAGGTTTCAGATATCGTGATAAAATAATCTGGAAGAAACCGGATGGTTATCTGCGAATAAGCAGAAGAAGCGGAGTTTTATTAAAAAATCCATATCCAATGTATTTTTATCCTGATAATTTATTAGAGAGTATTATCATCTTCCAAAAGGGAAAATTCAATTATCGGTCAATTCCACAAAATATTCGAAAAAGTTCGGAAATTGATTTAAAGGAATTTCAGGGAAAAAAGTGGTTCAAAACATTGTGGGAAATAACTAATGTTTTACCTGGTTCTCCATTAGAAAAAAATATTGCAGCCTTCCCGGAAGAAATTCCTTATCGAATAATAAAACTATTTTCTTATGTTGGTGAAACAGTGTTAGATCCATTCCTCGGAAGCGGAACAACTACAAAAGTTGCTGGAAAACTTGACCGTCATTCTATAGGTATCGAGATAATTAGAGATTTGGAAAAAGTCATCAGAAAGAAAACAGGATTTGACAACGAAAATAATTATAAAAACTTGGAAATTATAAATCGAAATAAGGGAAAATTTAGATATGTCGATTTTGAATATCTGAAGAAAAGAATTAATAGGAAGACGAAATAATAGTTATGAATATTTTTGCTGAAATTACTGGAATTAAATATAAACTGTTTTTGTCGAAAGCACTTAAAGAGATATTATTCGATGATTTTAATGTCAATTTAGTTCCAGCAAATTGTATAATCAAAGATGAAAATATCAATTTCTGTGTTTCCAAATGGGTATCTCCGAAAAGAACTCGTTCTTATCCATTTGAAAGAGTTTACAATACACTTTCAAAACAAAAAAGAATAACTGTAATTCCAATCATTAAAGACGAAGGTTCAAATGGAGATAGAGATTTTATTCAATGGGATACAGTTTCTTTAATGAGTCTTCTGGATGTTTATGTTGTCCTTGCATACTATGAGAAAGCAGAAAAACATCCAACCCGAGATAATAAAATTACGAACCAACAATTCAACAATGAATATGTAAAAAATGAAATCAGGGAAATCTCAAATTATCATAGTTCTTCACTTCATTGGAATTTGCAGGAGATAAAGGACTCTTTACTATCTCTGACTGATCTGGTTCAAAAATCATATCAAAAAATTGCATCTGAAAAAAATATTAAATTTCATAGTGTTAAAGGAATTGAAAGGTTTAAGGAACAGTTTTCTCAAGGTGTCGAAGACTTTATGAACTATTCTCGGCAAAAAGCAAAAGAAGCCCAATATCGCGAGCAACAAACAACTCAACCCAAGGAAGCATTATCAACTTTGATAAAAGCAACAATTACTATAAAAAATTATCTTGGTGGATTGTATTATTTTACAACGGACGAAATTGAAATTCAAGAAAATAAAATCTTTCTGATCGAGTCTAAACATTCGAGTAATTCAAAAATTCCCAGCATCGGTGATATTAAGGATGGACTCTTAAAAATGATTCTTTATTGTAATTTGCAAAATGTTCAAGTAAATAAAAAGAGTTATAATTCAATTCCTGTTTTAAAATTAACTTCCTCAAAACTAAAAAGTAGAATCACATCAGAATCATCCAAAACGGAAATAGAATTCTTTTATGAAAACAACGATATCAGTTTAAGACAAAAGAATATTATTAAGAATCTATTTCGTGAAAGTTCAGAAAATGAATTTATTGTGATCATTGAAAAGGGTGATATAAAATGATCAAAAGTCCATTACGGTATCCGGGAGGTAAAAGTCGGGCAGTTAAAAAAATATCGAGACTGATACCTCAATTTTCGGAATTTAGAGAGCCTTTTGTGGGAGGTGGATCGGTTTTTGTATATTTAAAACAAATGTTTCCCGATAAGAGATACTGGATCAACGATTGTTATGAGAACTTAATTCATTTCTGGAATCAATGCAAAAACAATCCTGATGGCTTAATATCTCAAATTAATTTTTGGAAAAATGAATTTAAAAACGGAAAAGAACTTCGTCGATTTTTACTTGCAAATATAAATAAATTCGATTCTCTGAAAAAGGCTGCTGCTTTCTTTGTTTTCAATAGAATTACTTTTTCCGGCACAACAGAAAGTGGTGGATTTTCTAAAGCAGCATTTGAAAAAAGATTCACGGATTCGAGTATTGAAAGAGTTAGATTATTA
Source organism: uncultured Candidatus Cloacimonadota bacterium (assembly GCA_964521025.1). Taxonomy (GTDB): domain Bacteria; phylum Cloacimonadota; class Cloacimonadia; order Cloacimonadales; family TCS61; genus DRTC01. The sequence goes on from CAZFPK010000009.1 coordinate 19,945, forward strand.
TCTTCAATTCTGGGTAATACAAAAATATCCAATCTCGATTATCAAGAAGTAATAGAAAAACCAGGGAAAAGTGTGTTTTTGTTTCTCGATCCGCCTTATTATTCTGCCACAAAATCAGCACTTTATGGAAAAAATGGGAATCTTCATAAAAAGTTTGATCACGAGCGTTTTGCTGAAGTTATAAAAAACACAGATCATAAATGGTTACTGACTTATGATGATTCAAACTACATTCGAGATTTATTCTCGTTTGCAAATATTTTTAAATGGAACCTAACTTACGGGATGCGAAATGTGACAAATAAATCAAATCAAAATGGGAATGAACTTTTTATATCGAATTTCATCACAGAATATTCAGATACAGATCAATTAACTTTTTTTGATAGTATTGCTACGGAGCAATCGATATTTTCCCGGAAAAATACTGTATCCAATTTGAATGCTCCTTGAAACGAAGTTCGAGTTGAAATCAATCTTTCTAAAAAGTCGCAATTCTTAACTCGATGGGACAAAAGTTTCTTTCAAGTCGAGTCTTGCTGAAAAAACCATTTAAAAGGTTAAGCAGGAAAATAATGAGATATGGACAGTTATTTAGAAGAATAATAATTCTTATCATAATTGGATCATTTATTTTATCAAGTTGCCATTCAAACAAAAATGTTGTTGCTAATGGTTCCCATAAAGGATTTTTTGTATATCTTTACCAAGGTAAAAAACAGGGTAACCGGATAAACCTTTTATTGGAAGCAAAATCTCACAACCAAAACAAAAATTTTAAATGTGAGGAATACAGTAAATTCAAAATTATTACTCCCGATAATGAAAGGGCAGAATACAATCAAATAAATTTGCATAGTTTTAAACTCTCAAGTAATACGATTGAAATTGATAAAGACAAAGAGTTTATATTGATCTTTTTATATAATGAAATTAAGGAAGAATTTAAAGTAGAAATTGAAGATAATAAAATATTGGTAAAACCATTACAGAAATCCCGGTTTTTTGATTTTAAATATAAAGAAGTTTATCTAATACCCGAAAATTCTCTCCTGATTTCTTTTTTTGATTTTAACTCATCATCAAAAGATCTAATTAATGAAATCCAAGATTTGGGTTTTCGACCGACGAAATTACATAGAGGAAATTATTTCCATTTTATTTTAGAAAACAATCATCCTCTTGAGAAATATGCTCACAAACGAAAAAATTCAGATAACAAATTCATTTTTTGCTTTCCAATTAAAAATAATTATTCGAGGATCAAACAAATATTTGAGAAACAAAAAAATAATATGCAGAATGAATTTGATTACTATTTCAATTTTAATATCGATTCTAAAATTGAATTGGAAAATAGTAATAATGAATTTTTAACTATTAAAATACCTGATATTTCAGAAAATAATGATAGAACAAAAGGTGATAAAAATAATAGTAAAATTAGATTCGAAATAAATGAACCACAAACAGTTGAAATTCAAATTTTTAATTCTAAAGGAAATTTGATTTTATTAAATTCGATTACTTTTTCTGTTGGAGGTAAATACGAATACATTTGGAATGGAATAGACCAAAAAGGAAAAATAGTTGAAAAAGGTATCTATTTTTATAATTGTAAGTTTAAAGATGGGAATTTAAGTCCAAAAAAAATGATTATATTGAGATGAAAAAATCATTGAAAATTCTTTTATTAAATGATATGGAACCAACCATTGCGAAGGTTTCATTCTTCAACCATTCGCAAGGTCTTTCGTTAAAAATAATATGAAAAAACACATCCTCCACTACATCGATAACCTGCTGTTCAGTTATTCGACCTTACTGTTCATGCACAACAGGATAGTTGGAGCAATCCTGCTGATCACGACTTTTTTCAATAAGAATATTGCGATTTTAGGGATCATCTCGTGGCTTACAACTTTTATTTTCGCTCGTTTTATCGGTATGAAAAAAGATGATGTTGTGCATACGATTTATACTTATAATTCGCTTCTCGTTGGATTCTCCATCGGATTCTTATTCAAAATCTCATTCTTATCCATTTTCCTGACGATCGGAACTTCGATCCTCACAGTTTTGTTGAGTTACACGCTTTATTCACTGTTCTCCTATTATTTACGATTACCGGTTTTGAACATTCCCTTTACGATGGTCAGCACGATAATTTATCTGGCATCAGTCAAATACAGTGCGCTTTTCGTAGATTCTTTTTACCCTCACGAAAAGTTGAACATTCCAAATCTTCCCGCATCGATCCAGGGTTTATTACGAACATTCGGAGTTCTGCTTTTTTCTCCTTATGATATTATCGGGATTCTCGTTCTAATTGCGATTCTCGTTTATTCCCGCATCTCATTCATTCTCGCAGTTGGTTCATATTTTCTGGGAATTTCGGTGCTTGCTCTTCTAAAAGGAAGTTATGCTCAAGCCTTCGCTGATATTTCTACTTTCAATTTTATTTTAGTGGGAATGGCTCTCGGAGGTATTTTCCTCATTCCTTCCAAACGCAGTTATGCTCTGGCTTTGATCGGTGTGATCGTTTCTGTTTTCATTTTGGATGCAGTCTCGGTTTTCTGGTCTTCTTTCGGAATTCCGGTCTTTACTTTGCCGTTCAATATTGTGGTTTTGCTTTTTGTTTATGTTTTGCTGAATATCGGTTATAAGCGGATCAATCTGTTCATCAAAGAATCTCCGGAAGCGTCGCTTGCCGGTTTTCTCAATTTCAGGAAAAGATTCGATTATGTCACGCCGCAACCATATCTTCCCTTTTCAGGAACTTGGACAGTTTATCAATCTTTCGATGACATCTGGACGCATAAAGGACATTGGCAATATGCTTACGATTTTGTGATAACAGATGATGATGAAAAAACTTTCCGCAGAAAAGGGACAAAACTGGAAGATTATTATTGTTACGGAAAACCGGTTCTTTCCCCGATCAGCGGTACTGTCATCGATTCGTATGATTTACTGAAGGATAATCCCATCGGAGGTGTCGATAAGAAAAATAATTGGGGAAATTACATCATCATTCATTCCGAACTCGGATATTATGTGGAAATATCTCATCTGCAGACCAAATCGCTGCAGGTCAAGAACGGAGATTTTGTGAAGTTCGGAACGATACTCGCAAATTGCGGTAATTCGGGTTATTCACCGCAGCCGCATATTCACCTGCAAGTTCAATATCTTCCCAATCTTGCTTCCAAAACTTATCAATTTTTCTTCAGTTTTTGTAAGAATGAAAAGCAGGAATTTCTATCAAATCAAGTTCTAAAAAAGAATACGAAAATCGAAAAAATCCAAACTTCAAGGAAACATAAGAAAATTTTCCAGTTCATTTTGGACGAAGTTTATAAATATAAATTGAGTATAAATGGTTCTGAAATAAAAGACATTGAAATTGTTGTGCGGATGGCGGTCGATGGCTCTTATTATTTCAATATCAATGGAACTAACGATAGTTTATTTTTCGGAATAGAGAATGATCTGTTCGTGTTTTACAGTTTTGACGGCAGTCGCAAATCTCTTTTGAAATACCTGTTTATGGCTCTTCCAAAAATGCCTTTATCAAACGATGTTGGCTTGGTTTGGAAGGAATTTTTACCGGATAATTTATTGTTCCATAATAACGGTTTGCATCTACTCGTTAAATCTCTCAATCATAATTTTAGAAGTAGTTTCGGAGAATACAAATTGGAAAACGAATACGAAATTTCCGGTAAAATTTCCTGGCAAAATAAAGATATTTTAACCAGAATTATTCTCGACGGTTATAAAGGTTTTAAAGACATAACAGTTAATTTTCCTGATAAAGGAATTGTTTTGAGCAAGTTCAAATGAAAAAAGCAGTTTTGCATATCCTGGTTTTGATTTTCCTGAATTCCCACGCAAAAATAACTTTCCTAACAGATATAGTGTATTTTGAATATTCGGGAAACGAAAATTTCAAATCCGGAACTTATGAAAGTATAACCTTTAATAATGGAAAAGGAGCGAATAAACTTTCGTTCTTTATCAGTGAGCAGATAACGAACGGGAAAAAGGAACTTTCCAAAATATATGATCTGAATTTTCATGAAACCTGGATCGATTCCGTTTATTATTCCGATCCCGATACGATCTTCGTCAATCCTTTTTATGATTCTACTTATGCTTTACAGGACACGGCGAAATTTGATATGCGGGATGTTTTCCAGGATGAAATTTTCCTTTCTTTCGAACATCGATTTTCCGATAAATACGCAGCAAATCTTGAATTCAAATACACACATTTTGAGAACAGCAGTTTCAAATCCGCTTTTATGATCGGGAAAAGCCACAAATTTTCCTATAGGAATTTTTCTTTCGATTCCAATCTTTCCTTTTCCGGGATCGATTATACAGTTACGGAGGAAATCGAAAAAATCATCATCGATACTTTGCACTATACAACTCTCGATGACACGACTTACTCTTTTGAACCGGACAGCATCGTTACGACTGTGATCGAGGAATATAATGTTTTCGAGGAAGTAACATCTGATCGAAATTTGAATACTATCCAATTCTCGCAAAATTTTTCCTGTCTTTACAAAAATTTGTTTTTAGAAAGCGGGATCGACATTTACAAAATTTTGAATGCAAATGAGATCGACGATAAATTAAATTTTTTCTGTCATCTCGATGTATCCTTTTATTTAGATTATTTCGGTTTTTTCGGAGGTTTTTCCAAAGGAGAGAAATATCTTCTCCAAACTCATGATAATAAGTTTTTGAATGTTAATAAAGGTTTTGATTTTAGTTATGCTCTCGGGATGATCGTTTATCCATTTCTGCGGAATTGGAGTATTTCCTACCAATATAAAAAGAATTATTGTGACAGTTTTCAGGTCGATTCTCACCTTTTGAATTTTTATTTTAAATTAAAATAGATTGCAGATTTTTATAGGAAAATTTGTCTGGTTTTAAAAAGTAAGGAGTTTTAAAATGTTCAAAAAAATAATAATTGTAGTTACCTTTTTACTGTCGCTTAAAATCGTTGCCGAAGATATGTTGTTCACCGATATTCAAACCTGTTACTATAAATCCTATAAATACGAATCATCGGAGAAATACAGCAAAGCCATCGAAGCATTAGCGGATGTATTTGCGAATTTTCCGAATACTTACACCGTGAATTATAGACTCGGTTGGCTTTATTATCTGGATGGAAAATTTGCTAATGCGGTCGAGCACCTGAAATCGGCTCTTCTTATCTATCCGTCTTCCCTCGAGGTTTTAAATACGATCAACCTGATTTATGCGGCGCGCGAAGATTGGGAAAAAGTCGAGGAACAATCCGCTCAAATTTTGCAGATCGATTATTACAACGAATATGCTAATTACTGGTATTCCTATTCTTTGAAAATGCTGGAGAAATATGAACTGGCAATTAAAATCAACAGGAAAATGCTGACAGTTTTTCCAACTTCCGTGACTTTCCTGCAGGAATTAGCGGTGAATCTATTTTTAAATGATGAGAAAGAGGAAAGCAAACAGATTTTTGAAACTTTGATTATCCTGGATCCGACGAATACAACTGCTACTTCTTACCTGGAAAATTTTTAGGAAAACCTCGAAAATAGTTTCCCACAGAGGAACTCTTTCGCTTAACTTTTTCAACGGTGTGTAGTTGTAGAGTAAAATTGAGCTGCCCGATAAACCGTGGAAAAGGTTCGGTAGGAAGAGAAGTCTTATAAACCTTTTCAAGGTTAAATTTTCCCGAAAAACAATTTGACACAAAATAACCTTAACTTTTTTTGTCCCAAAAAATTATCAGGACGGAGGAAAAAATGCCTACTCATAAATCTTGTGAAAAAAGATTGAGACAGGAAAAGAAAAGAGCTGCTCGAAACAACTATGTTAAAGCTACGATCAAAACTCTGGATAAAAAAATGAGAAGCAGCATTCCAATCGAAGAAAAAGAAAAACTTCTATCCGAAGTTTATTCCAAACTCGATAAAGCAGCCAAAAGACGGGTAATTCATAAAAGAACAGCATCCCGCAGGAAAGCCCGTTTAGCTGCATATTTTAATAAAGTGAAAGCGGAAACACCAAAAACTGCAAAAGCTGCTTAAATGAGAATTTTTTAGACAGAATCCAGGCAAACCGGGTTCTGTCTTTTTTTTTAACTTAACAAATTTCTAAAATTTGTGAAGTTTAGAACATAATTATATGAATTGATTGATTCAAAACCTTCAAGGTTTGTAGAAAGATCGAAATTCCGATACTATGAAATAGAACCAGCGATTATCAAACTTCTCAAGTTACTAAAACTTGTTAAGTTTATCATGTAATAAAAAAACAGGATAAATGGAAACAAATTATTTCATCTATATATTAGCAGCAATCGTTTTCATAATGATTGCTCTTTTAATAATCTTATATATTAGGAAAAAATCAGCAAAAGATAAAATCAGCGAAAAGTCGATAAAAGATATTTCAAAACCGGAACCGGAAAACCTGCGGTCAAAATTGGCAAAAACAAAAAGCAGCTTTATCGGTAAGATCGCAGAAGTGATCAAACTGCGCGGGAAAGTTGATGAAGGATTGATGGATGAGTTGGAAGAAATCCTCATTCAGGCTGATATCGGAGTCGATACGAGTCTTTATATAATCGATAAATTGCGGGAAGAAATCCATTTAAATAAACTTACACAACAGGATGAAGTCCGGACTCACCTGGAAAATATCATTAAAGAAATGCTGCTCGATGAATATTCCCATGCTTCCGATCACCTGGAAATTTCGGACAAAAAACCTTTTGTGATCCTTTTTGCCGGAGTGAACGGAGTAGGGAAAACAACGACTATCGGGAAACTGGCAAAAAGATTTAAAGATCAGGGAAAGTCGGTGCTGTTGGTTGCCGGAGATACATTTCGAGCTGCAGCAATCGAGCAGTTGACGATCTGGGCGGAACGGGCAAATTCTGAAATCGTGAAACAGAAGCAAGGTTCGGATGCTTCTGCGGTTATTTATGATGGAGTTTCAAAAGCGGTGAATCAGAATTTTGATATAATTTTGATCGATACTGCCGGTCGTCAACACACAAAAGTGAATTTGATGAACGAACTTTCCAAGATAGTCAGAACCATCAAAAAAATCATTCCCGATGCTCCGCATGAAACACTTCTCGTTGTCGATGCAACTACCGGGCAGAATGCGATTTCGCAAGTGGAATTATTTAATAAAGCGATCAATCTTTCCGGATTGATTTTGACTAAACTGGATGGAACTGCCAAAGGTGGAATCGTGATCGGGATCAAGCATCGATTGAAAATCCCGGTAAAACTGATCGGAGTAGGTGAGAAGCAGGAAGACTTGCGAGATTTTAAAGTGAATGAATTTGTAGAAGCAGTATTTGAGTAAATTTCGAGTTGTAATCCGATATTGAGTGACGACGATTTGAAATTCCAAATCCAATTTAGAAAAAAAATGCAAAAAAACTTTCTCATCATCTTTTTCATAATATCTACATCATTTTTATTTCCAAAAACATTTGAACAAGTTTATACATACAAAGCGATTATAGCAGACAGCAGGTTATCTGCGAGAACGATTGTCTTTCATTATGCTATGAAATTATTGCTGGAAGAGATCGCTTCCAATCTCGAAGTGCAGATCGACACAAAAAAATATTTTTCAAAGAAAGTAAAGGCATTTACTTCCGATTTCATTGATTCCATAAAAATAATCGAGGAAGATTGGAATGGAGAATCTTATTATTTAAAAGTTCAAACCGAACTGGAGATCTTTGATCTGAAAAATGAATTGTATAATTTATCAAAAAAAACTCTGGAGCAATTGGAGGAAATTCAAAATAAGAAAGAAAAATGTTTTCAGGAAATCGAAAAGATCCGGGAAAAATTCGATCATCCGAAATCGGAAGAAGAAATATTAGAATTAAACGAGATTTATAAAGAAACACTTTTCCGGAATATTTATGAATTGATTCCGTATCTGAAGGTAAACGGTGAAGCTGAGATCAGGATCGAACATAACGACAGTTCAAGGTTTTATCGCAAAAAAGCCTTTATTATAGCCTTTGGTGATGCTCTGCTCGAGCTGATGCGAAAAATCGGGATCCCGGTCTATGAAAGCGGAATTTATAATTTTATCTCAGAAGAAGATATCGAAAGAAATTCCAAATTATACCAAAATGTTAACACGAAATATTTCGGAAAGATCAAAGATTTTGAGATCAGTTCGCATCTCGTCAGTGAAACTATCGAGGATAATTCGAATAATTCCATCACAGAAATTTCAGATGTTTTCATCCAAATGGAATATAGAAAACAAGTTTATATAATTCGCTTATCGGAAAATAATAGCGATGAATTATTATTCCCGCTTCTATTTATCGATTTTCCGGCGATAGAGAGAATCGTTAATGCCAAAGATGAATCCTGCAAAGTTGGTATTGGTGGATTAAATATCGAAAAAATCTCATTTAAAACAGAACATAATAACTTAAAATGTTCTCTTTCGATTTCTTTAAAAAATTAGCTTTATATACCTTTGAATCTTTTCAGTTAAATGTATGAGATATATGAACTATTTGAAGGATAAAAATAGATTACAATATGATAAATTAAACAGTATCAAAAATATCAGAAAGCCGATAATATTTTGCTTGACACGAAAGTGTCTCTTTTTTTTGAAGATGTCCAAAATTAAGGAGGAATTTCATGGGAAAAGTATCGATCACAATTAACGGTGCTGATGTAAAAAACATCTATCCGGCAGTTACGATCGGAGTATCGGCAGCAGCCAGCGGAGATGAAGTTATATTATTCGTTCTCCCCAGTGCGCTTCCGGCATTCGTCAAAGGTAAATATGAAGAATTGAACGAGAAAGGAAAAAACCTTCCGGACCTTGTTGAAATGATGGAAGGACTTTCAATGCTTGGAGCGAAGATCCTGATCTGCGAACTGGGATTCGATGTTCACGGACTCAAAGAAGAAGACCTTGTGGAAGGTATCCAGGTAGTTGGTGCAACCACTTTCGTAGCCGAAGCACAAGGCTCTGATCTAACATTTTCATTCTAAATAAGAAAAAAAAGCAGGAGGAAAAATGGCAGTAAAAAACTTAAGCACTTTAGGTCTCAAATGCCCGCAACCGATCCTGAAAGTTGTTGCCTTCATTCCCAATCTGGATGATGGTGATATCCTGGAAATTAAAGCGGATTGTCCTTCATTCCCGACAGATATCAAAGCCTGGTGCGGAAGAACAGGAAAAACTTTGCTTTTTTGTCAGGATGACGGAAGCGGAGTTTATACAGCCCAAGTTCAGTTTTAAAATGATAAGATCAAGGAGTACATTGACTTGTGCTCCTTCTTTCTTTTCTATCATACGAATAAGAATTTATCCGTTAACTCACCCCCAGTGAATTAAGTTAGCTTTAGCTGATTTGATTTAAGTTTCTAATCCTTGTAATTAAAAAAAACTTAATTCAAGACTTCGTCTTAAATCAAGTTTTTGTTTTGTCAGAAAAATCAAGTTTATGGATAAATACTAAAAATGTTCTTTCATGATCTTTAAAGTTCAAATTGATTTTTGTAAAATAAGATGAGGACAAATGGAGAATTTTAAACCGAAAATAGTAGGCTTTTTATGTAACTGGTGCACTTATGCAGCAGCCGATCAAGCCGGAGCATCCCGCACGGAAATCGACTCTTCGATGAATGTCGTGCGTACGATGTGTTCCAGCAGGATCGATCATAATCTGCTTTTAAATACATTTTTCAGTGGAGCCGACGGAATATTGGTTGCCGGCTGACATCCCGGAGATTGTCATTACCAGGCTGGTAATTATTTCGCACGCAGAAGATATGCTCTTCTCAAAAAAGTAATGCAAACCGTGAACCTTGATCCTGACAGAATTCAACTTTCCTGGATCTCGGCTTCGGAAGGAAAAAGATATATAAAAATAGCTAACGAATTCACCGATAAAATCCGAAAACTCGGACCAAATCCCATTAAATTAAACTCCCGCATTTAATATTTTATGACCAACAAATCTCATCATAAATTGCACTCATTAATCATTTGAAAGGAACTCAAATGGATAAAGAAAATGTATTAGTCATCGGCGCCGGTGTTGCCGGAATGGAAGCCAGTTTGATGCTTTCCAAAGCTGGTAAGAAAGTCTATCTCGTGGAGAAACAATTGCTCATCGGCGGTAACACAATCAAAAATGAAGAGACTTTCCCGAATATGGATTGTTCGACATGTCTCGTGGCACCGATTCAGCAGGATATTCTGCAGGATCCGAATGTCGAAGTTCTAACTTTGAGCGAAGTGGATAAAGTCAGCGGTGAACAGGGCAATTTCAAAGTCACGATCAAGAAGAAAGCACGCTACATCAATATGGAAGCCTGTCTGGGTTGTGAAATGTGCTACCCGGTTTGCCCGGTGGAACTTTCCAACGAATGGGAAGGAAACCTGGGGATCAAACATGCTGTGTATGTTTCCACATCAGGTTCGTTGCCTAATGTGCCGCGCATCGATCCGGAGCATTGTCTGAAATTGAACGGCAAGGACAAGAACTGTAATAAATGCGTGGAAGCTTGCATGTTCGCTGCAATCGATTTTTCGGAGAAAGACGAGACTCTCGACATCGATGTTACGGGAATAATCGTAGCAGCCGGATTCGGGACTTTCGATGCCGGAAAACTGGAAAATCTCGGGCACGGAAAATTCTCCGCTGTTTATTCTTCATTAGAATTTGAAAGATTATTCGCCAAAAACGGTCCCACCGAAGGAGCTCTGACGCTTCGCAATTCCGATAAAAAACCCGAGTCCGTTGCCATCGTGCATTGCGTCGGCAGAGAAGAAGTTGGATATTGTTCCAGCGTTTGCTGTATGTCGTCCTTCAAACACGCTCATTTCATCAAGCACAAACTCCCTGACTGCAAGATCTATAATATTTATACCGATGTTTGCCTGCCGGATAAATCTTATCAAAAATATTATGAAAATACAAAGGCAAATAACTCGCAACTGCTTTTCCAATCCGATCCTAAAGCGATGAAAATCACCGAGAAGGGTGGAAAACTGGAAGTTTCCTACAAGAACGGGAAAGATACGAATGATACATTGAAGGTGGATATGGTCATCCTGGCGAATTCGTTCCAACCTCCCTCCGATCTGGAAAAACTGACCAAGTCTCTCGACATTAAACGGGACAGTTTCGGATTCATCGAAGCGGAACCATTCAATCTCGGTTCTGTGGAAACTTCTCGACCGGGAATTTTCGTAGCCGGCTGCGTGGAAGGTCCGAAGGATGTTCAAAGTTCGTTCATCCAGGCAGAAGCCGCTGTTGCAGGTGTCTTAACTATAAATGTGGAGTAATTTGGAGCAAAATATCCGTGATATTCTGAAAAGAAACGACTTCGTTGTATGGCAATAACACGGTTATTGCACTCCAAAAAAAAGGAAAAATTTATGAGTGAAAAAATAGGAATTTATGTTTGTGAATGCGGTCCGAATATCGCTGATAAAGTTCACATCGATAAGATAATGGAAGATGTTTCCAAACTACCGGATTTCCAGGATAAAGAACTGGTAGTGCGGAATCATAAACTGCTTTGCTCGGTGGACGGGAAGAAATTCCTGGAGGATGAGATCAATGAACACAAGCTCTCGCATCTCGTTGTGGCGGCTTGTTCTCCGCGGGATCATGATTCCACTTTTATTGGAGTTTGCAAGAAGACGGAACTGAATCCGTATTTATATAAGATCGTGAACATTCGCGAGCAGTGTGCCTGGGTCATTCCCGATAAAGATAAAGCTACTGAAAAAGCAGTGCAGTATATTCATGCCGGAATGAACCGCGTTCTCTACCAAGACCCGCTTTTTGAGAAGGAATTGGACAGCAATCCCGATGTATTGGTGATCGGTGGTGGAATGGCAGGAATGGAAGCAGCTTTGGATCTTGCCGGAAAAGACCGTAAAGTTTTCCTGATCGAAAAAGAAGAAAATCTCGGCGGGAAATCAGCACATCTAACGCAATTAATGTCCAGACAGGGATCAAATTTGAACATTCTGCATCAGAGAATTTCGGATGTTCAAAAAAATAAGAACATTAAAATTTTCACAAATACTGTTCTGGATAAGATCGTCGGTTTTATGGGAAATTTCGAGATCGATCTGAGAAATACCAAAGATGAAAGTATAATTGAGCTACTTGCCGGTGCGGTGGTTGTTGCTACGGGTTACGAACTTCTCGATTCTCAAAAGTTGGAAAATATTTCGTTCACTGAAAAGGATAATGTTATCACAGCGCTGGAAGCGGAAAAGATGTTTTCCGAAAATAAGAAGATCGGTTCGAAAGACGGCAAGGAACCGAAATCAGTTACATTGGTTCATTGCATCGGCAGGGAAGATGCCGGATTCTGCAGTAAGATCTGCTGCAATTATATGTTCAAAATTTCCAACCTGATCAAATCGCAATCGCCAAAAATCGAAGTAACTCATCTCATTAAACATTTAAGTCTGCCGACGAAACACAGCCAGGAATATTACGATAATGTGATTAAAAACGGAGCGAAATTTGAAAGATATAAAACATTGAAATTAAATGGAACAAATCTGGAGTATTCAGACCTGAACAATGAAAAGCAATCTCTCGACAGCGACCTTGTTATTCTGGCTCCGGCGATGATGCCGGCAAAAGGAACTGCGGAACTCGGAAAATTATTGAATATCGATCTTCACGAAACCGGTTTTTTCCAGGAAGCGCATACAAAGAAGGATCCTGTTTCCGCCTCTACGGATGGGATTTTCATCATTGGTTCTGCTCGCACCCCGGGCAGTATTTTTGACGCGATACAACAAGCAAAAGCGGCGACAGGTAAAATATTCTCCCAACTCATTCCCGGAGAAAAAATTATCCCGGAAGTGATGGTTTCGGAAGTTCTCGATGCATACTGCACCGGCTGTCAGACTTGCCTGAATGTATGCGTTTACGATGCGATCTATTTTGATGAGGATCGAGGAATTTCAGTAGTGAACGAAGCGGTCTGTCGCGGTTGCGGGAATTGTGTTGGAAGTTGTCCTTCCGGCTCGATCAGAACAAGGCACTTTACGAATCCGCAGATATACCAGGAAGTGAAAGAAGCGATCAGATAACTTTGATCCCGCCGTCCGGGTGGGAGAAGAAACCACCGAGACGGTGGTGATACGGAAGGGGAGTTTGAATGAATAAAACAATCGATGTAAACAATATCCGAAAAGATATCTTGCAGTTTTTCGGAAAAGCAACGGACTCCGGGCAGATCGATGCTGTAATGATGCCGATGCTGGTTCCTGCGAAGGATTCTTATGCCTGGATCGTAACAACAGATAAAGCATTATTGGAAAAGATGAATCCGGTTGCTCCGGTCATGCCGGTTAATGGAGCAATAGCTTTGAAACGATACACGCGCAAAGGTAAAGCAGAATTGAAACTCGCAGTTCTGATGCGACCTTGCGAGATCAAGGCAGCGATCGAGTTGATGAAACTGAAACAGGTAAATCCGGAAAGCGTTTTCCTGTTTAGCTGCGATTGCGTGGGAGCACTTCCAATGCAGAACTATATTGCTGATCCGGAAAATACGGAGAAGCAATTCAATGAAATTTTCGCTGCTGATAATTGGAAATCGAGTGACCTGAAACCGGTTTGCAATATCTGCGATAAATTTTCTTATCCTGCTTGTGATGTTCATTTCGGAATTTCCAACAGCAAGATCCTTCCGATGTCCAACAGCGAAAAAGGTGCAGCACTTCTGACCGAATTGAAAGTCGCGGATAAAAAAGATGATAAAGATTGGAAAAAATCGATCGAAGAAACGAAAAAAGAAAGAACATCCGCAAAATTAAAACAATATAAAGAAACGCAGAAAGAAACCGACGGATTCGAGAACCTGCAAAAACTATTTTCGCACTGCCTTGGCTGTCATAATTGCCAGAGCGTTTGCCCGATCTGTTATTGCCGTCAATGCTATTTTGATTCTGCTGCTTCCAAACCGAATTCCGATATCAAATTAATGCGTGCTGAAGAAAAAGGTGCGCTGGCTTTTCCGCTCGACCGTCTGATGTTCCATATTGGCAGGATGTCGCACATGAGTCTTTCCTGCGTTTCCTGCGGACTTTGCAGCGATGCCTGTCCGGTAGATATTCCGGTGGCGAATGTGTTCGGTTTCGTGGGAAGTGAAACACAGAAAACCTTCGAATATGAGTCAGGAGCGAGTGCGGGAGATGCACTTCCGATGCGGGATTATAAACTCGATGAATTGGGAGAACTCGGAAAATTAGTGGAAACAGCAGAAGGCGGGGAGGTTGAAAATGAGTAAACTTCTGACCATGAAATCAAAACCCGAACAGGCTGTGAAAGACCTTTTTAAGGATTTACTGGAAAGCGGAAAAGTGAGCGGAGTATTTTCTTTGCGAAAAAACGAAAGCGGTATTGTGGATTACGGTTTGATAACCGATGTGGAAAAATTAAACGAAATCGCTCCCTTTCATCCTTTGATGCCCACAAATGCCGGACAGATATTAGGTAAATTTACTTCTGTTCCAAAACCGGTCGCCGTGATCATCAAACCTTGTGAATTCCGGGCAGCTATCGAGCTGGTAAAAAGAGAGCAGACTAGCCTAGACAATTTCCTTTTGCTCAGCTACACCTGCAGCGGAGTTTTTCCGATCAAATCGATTGCAAACGACACTTTTAATGATCTGGCAAAAGGTTATGAAAAAGCAGTGGAAAGTGCGGAAATCCCCAATGGAATTCGACCGAACTGCCGTGCTTGTGAATATTTTGCTCCTGAAAATGCAGACATCCTGATCTCCGTGATCGGAGAAAAATCAGGTGAATGCAAAATGTTTTTGAACACTGAAAAAGCGAAAGAATTTACCAGAGATTTTTCAGGAGATGTTTCAGACAAGGAATTCGATGCTTCCAAAATAGCAAAGCTCAAAGAAAAAAGATTAAAAGAGAAAGAAGAGATATATAAAGAGGTGAATACGGAAATATCGGGTCTGGACGGACTGATCGATGTTTTCGGAAGATGCGTCGGTTGCCACGGCTGCAACAGTGTCTGCCCGATCTGCTACTGCACGCTTTGTGATTTTGAATCCAATAATTTCGATTACAATGCTCCCATCATCGAGCGTGAATTAAAACAGAAGAAGGCGCTGCGCCTACCTCCGGATACGCTTTTCTTTCACATCGGCAGACTTACGCACATGAGTTTTTCCTGCGTTGCCTGCGGAATGTGTTCCGATGTTTGTCCTGCCGCTATCCAGGTTGGATCGGTCTTCAAAAAGTCGGGAGAGCGGGTTGCCAAATTATTCGATTTCGTTCCCGGACGCGATGTGAAAGAAGAAATTCCGGTGATGATCTATAAAGAAGAGGAGTTTGCGGAATTGGGAGAATAAGGTGAAATCTCAAATGACAAAACACAAAAACCAAATAAATCTCAATGATCAAAAGATCAAATTCCAAACATCTCGAAGCACCGTCTGGTTTGTGATTTTGATTTTTTTTTTTGGAGTTTGTTTGTTATTTGGAATTTTAAATTTGAGTTTTTGTTTTTTTTGTAGTTTTTTTTTGTAGTTTATTTGAGATTTGAAATTTGATGATTGGAATTTAAAGATAAATGATTGGAATTGAAAGATAAAGGACAAAAATGAATAATGATTTTTCACCGAAAATAGTTAGTCTTTTATGCAAATGGTGTGCATCTACCGGAGCGGATCTGGCAGGAACGAGCAGGTTGAAATATTCTTCGTCGATCTTGCCCATCAGGGTTATGTGTTCCAGCCGCGTGAACCCGGTTTCGCTCATTGTATCCTATTTCAAGGGAGCGGATGGAATCCTGGTCAGCGGCTGACATCCCGGAGATTGTCATTACCAGGTTGGTAATTATCATACGAGACGCAGGATGGCGATTCTGAAGGAAGTTTTCAAATCGTTAGGTTTGGAACACGAGAGAATAAAACTGAAGTGGATTTCAGCATCGGAAGGTAAAAAATTTGCCGAACACAGCAATGAATTCACGGACAAGATTTCCAATATAGGTGAAAATCCTATTAAGAAAAATATCTTTCTTTAAATCTCGAGCAGGAGAATGCTGATGACAACAAAATTAGTTTTGGAACCCCATAAAAAAAATGCTGATAAAGAACAATTGGAATATATCAGCGAAGTCAATGTTACTGCTTGTTATCAATGCGGAAATTGTTCTGCCGGTTGTCCTGCTGTGAATTTTATGGAAATTCCTCCGAACAGGATCATCCGCATGGTTCAACTCGGTTGTCTGGATGAGATAGCAGACAGCAACACTCCCTGGATCTGTGCCGCCTGCATAACCTGCTCGGTCAGATGTCCACGCGGAGTCGATATTGCCAGAGTAATGGAAGGTTTGCGTCAACTCGCTCTTAGAAAAGGTTATAGCCGTGTGAATATTAATAAACTGGAAATACCGGAAGAATTGCCCCCGATCGCTTTGGTCAGTAATTTTAGAAAATTTGTATTATAAATTAAATCAGGAAATATAGATGGAAATATCATATTACCCGGGTTGCACTCTCAAGGCAAATGCAAAAAACCTTGAAAAAACAACTTTACCTCTCCTGGAACTTTTTGATATTCAGGCAAAAGAACTGGATAGCTGGTATTGCTGCGGTGTCAGTTTTTCACAAGCGAGCGATAATTTGATGCAGCAGCTCGCTCCTATTAGAACGCTTATCCGGGCGAAACAAAGTGGAAATGATAAATTATTGGTTCTTTGTGATATGTGTTACAATACCCTCAAAAGAGCTGCGAATTTCGTTTTGGAAGATGAAGAAAAAAGACAAACCATAAAAGATTTTATGACTTTAGAAGAAATGCATTATGACGGAGATGAAGTCGAAGTGATCCATTTGCTTTCTTTACTCAAAGGTCTTCCGGACGGAGCAATTTCCCGAAAAATCAAAAAATCCTCTCATGGTTTGAAGATCGCTCCTTATTACGGCTGTATGATCCTGCGTCCAAAAGAAGTAGCAGTGGACGACAGCAATGCTCCGATCATTATGGAAAACATCCTTTCCGAACTCGATGTCGAAATTATCGATTTCCCTTTCCGAAACGACTGCTGTACTTCCTACCAGATCGTGAATGAAAGGGAGATCGTGAAAGAAAGAGTTCGCCAGCTCGTTGGTTCTGCTGCGAAAAGAGGTGCGGAAATGATCGTACTTTCCTGTCCGCTCTGCAATTATAATCTCGATGCCGTGCAAAAAGATATTCTAAAAGAAGACCACTATTTTAACGCTTTACCCGTTCTGTATCTTTCTCAACTTTTGGCTTTGATGCTCGGGATCGATCCTGAAGTGAATGATTTTTCCTTACATTATATCGATCCGCAACCGATTCTGAAAGAGAAGGGACTGTTATGAAAAAATTAGGTGTCTTTATTTGTCATTGCGGAATTAACATCGCCTCCACCGTGAAGATCCCCGAAGTTATGGAAAAACTGGAAGGCTATACCGGTATTGTAAGTATCAAAGATTATAAATATATGTGTTCTGATCCCGGGCAGAAGATGATTTCCGAAACTATCGAAAAGGAAAAACTCGATGGTGTGATCGTCAGCTGCTGCACTCCGACTTTGCATGAAAAAACATTCCGCAATGTTTCCGTAAAATCCGGTTTGAATGGATTTATGTGCGAGATCGCCAACATTCGGGAGCAGTGTAGCTGGGTTACAAGCGATAAAGATGAAGCTACGCAAAAAGCAGGAAATATCATTCGCTCCATCGTGGAAAAGGTAAAGCAAAACCAGGAACTCGAACCGATAGAAATTCCGGTGAATCGTAAAGCTCTCGTTGTGGGTGCCGGAATTGCCGGAATGCAAGCTGCTGTCGATATTGCTGATAATGGTTATGAAGTTATCCTGCTCGAGAAAAATCCTTCTATCGGCGGCAGAATGGCGCAGCTTTCCGAAACTTTCCCCACTCTCGATTGTGCTCAATGTATTATGACACCCAAAATGGTGGAAGTTTCCCAACATCCGAAGATAAAGATAATGACCAATTCCGTGGCGGAGGATATCGAAGGATATGTCGGGAATTTCAATGTAAAAATTAGAAAAAAAGCCCGCTATGTCGATGAAAAAGATTGCACCGGATGCGGAGAGTGTTCCAATGCCTGTCCCATTCAGAATATTCCTCAAATCTCTCCGATGCCGGATTATATTTCCAAAATCGCTCCTGAAGAACTGGGAAAATTGAATGAAATATTTGAACCTTATAAAAAGGAAAAAGAAGGAACTTTGATACATGCTTTGCAGGATGTGAATACGGAATACAACTATCTCCCTGAATTTGCCCTGGAATATGCTGCTCAAATGTACCGGAAACCACTTTCTGAAATTTACCATATTGCTACTTTTTATGATGCATTCAGTTTGGAACCTCGAGGTGAACATCTGGTAAAAGTTTGTATGGGAACTGCTTGCCACGCTCGCGGTGCTCCCAAAGTATTAGATGAAATCCAAAGACGACTCGGAATTGGAATAGAACAAACTACTGAAAACGGGAAATTTACTTTGACCACCGTGAATTGTCTTGGTTGCTGTGCACTCGGTCCTGTTGTCGTGATCGATGACGATTATTACACAATGAAAATTTCTGAAATCAAGAAGATCCTTGCGAAGTATTAAATAGGTGAAGATTAGATGGGAAAAATAAATTCAATATCTGCGTTTTTTGATTATAAAAAAAATATTTCTGACGAAGCGAATGCTTTTGAAAAGACCGTAATTATCTCTTCCGGAACTTGCGGAAAAGCGGGGGGGTCGGATGCTGTTGTAAGAAGAGCAAAAAAAATTCTTAAAGAAAAAGGATTGTCAGATAAAGTCAACCTGAAGGTTTCCGGATGTCTCGGCTTTTGTGAACAGGAACCGATAATGATCATCAATCCGCAAGGAATATTTTATCCAAAAGTGAAATCGGAAAATCTGGAAGATATTTTTAACCGTTCTATAATTGAAAAAGAATTTATTCAGGATTATTTATATGTGGATCCTGTTACAAAAGAGCAAAAAAACCGGAAGCAAAATATCCAATTTTATAAAAAACAAAAACCTGTGATTTTAGCAAAAAATTTCAATATTGATTCAAATTCGATAAATGATTATATCTTGAATGACGGTTATTCGGCTTTGGCAAAGGTTCTGAAAGAAATGAAACCGGAAGATGTGATCGCAACGATCAAAGAATCCGGTCTGCGTGGTCGCGGCGGTGGTGGATTCCCAACCGGAAAAAAATGGGCATCGAGCAGGAAAGTGAAAGGAACAATCAAGTATGTTATCTGTAATGCTGATGAAGGTGATCCCGGTGCATATATGGATCGTTCCTTATTGGAAGGAAATCCGCATTCTGTATTAGAAGGTATGCTCATCGGAGCTTATGCTATTGGTTCGTGTCATGGTTATATTTATGTAAGAATGGAATATCCGCTGGCGATCGAGCATTTTGAAAAAGCCTTAAATGATGCACGAAAAAAAGGATTTCTGGGAAAAAATATTCTTAATTCCGGTTTTGATTTCGATGTTCGTATAAATCGAGGTGGCGGAGCTTTTGTATGCGGAGAATCAACCGCACTGATGGCTTCCATCGAAGGAAAACCCGGAGAACCACGCTCGAAACATGTTCACACCGTTGAAAAAGGACTCTGGGATAAGTCTTCTGTTTTAAACAATGTGGAAACCTGGACCAATGTCCCGCTCATAATCAATAAAGGTGCAAAATGGTATGCAAGTATCGGCACTGAAAAGAGCAAAGGAACAAAGATCTTTTCACTGGTTGGAAAAGTGAATAACACCGGTTTGGTGGAAGTTCCGATGGGAATTACATTGCGTGAGATAATTTACGATATAGGCGGCGGGATCAAAGATGGAAAAGAATTTAAAGCAGTTCAAACAGGCGGACCTTCCGGAGGATGTATCCCTAAAGAGCTTCTCGATCTACCGGTTGATTACGAAAGCTTGACAAAAGCCGGCTCGATGATGGGTTCGGGTGGAATGATCGTGATGGATGAAGACAATTGTATGGTCGATATTGCCCGGTATTTCATCGATTTCCTGAAAAATGAATCCTGTGGAAAATGCACTCCCTGCCGGGAAGGAACTGCCCAGATGAGCGGTATCCTCGAAAATATCTGTAACGGTAAAGGTAAAATGGAGGACCTGGATAAATTGGAAGAACTCGCCTGGATAACTTCCGAAACATCTCTTTGTCAGCTCGGGGCAACTTCTGCAAATCCGGTTCTGACCACTTTGCAGTATTTCAAAAATGAATATGAAGCTCACATTCTAGAGAAGAAATGTCCTGCCCATGTTTGCACGACTCTTTTAAAATTTGAAATAAATCCGAAAACTTGCACAGGTTGCACTCTTTGCAGTAAAAATTGTCCAAATGATGCTATAAGCGGAAATCTAAAAGAAGTGCATTTGATAGATGAAAAAAAATGTATCAAATGTGGAATTTGTTATGAAGTATGTAAATTCGATGCAATTAGAAGATAATAAGCGGAAGGAATCTTATTGATGGCAAAAGATTTAATTATAGATGGAATAGCATTAGAATCAGATCCTGATAAAACCTTATTAGAAGTTGCCCGGGAATTGGGAATTCACATTCCCACGCTTTGCTTTTATAAAGATCTTTCTCCTTATGCTGCTTGCAGGATTTGTGTGGTAGAAGTTATCTGGAGAGGTAAATCTCGTTTAAGAACAGCTTGTACTTATCCGGCTTGGGAAGGAGAGGTAAAGACCGATTCTCAAAGAGTTCGGAAAGCACGCAAATTGATTTTAGAATTGATGCTGGCAGAAGCTCCGGAAGCCGTTGAAATAAAAGAAATGGCAAAAGAATATGGTGCCAATCCCGAAAAGCATAATGTTCACAGAATTGGTAATGATAACAAATGTATTGCTTGTGGATTGTGTGTGCGTATCTGCAAAGAGAGGATGAATATAGGTGCTATCGGGTTCAAAAATCGGGGTCAGGAAAGGGAAATTACTACTCCCTTCGATAAATTGTCCGATGTTTGTTCAACTTGTGGAGCTTGCTCATTCGTTTGTCCAACCGATGCGATCAGATTTAAATATCTTTCCGAGAAAAAAGTAACACCCATCCTTTCCGAATTTAATAAAGAATTGATCAGACGCCCTGTAATCTATACTCCATTCCCGCAGGCTGTTCCCAATGTTCCGGTTATCGATAAAGAAAAATGTATGCATTTTCTTAATAAGTCTTGTCGAATATGTGAATCTGTTTGTGAATCCGATGCTATTCGCTATCAGCAGGAAGACGAGATCATCGAAGAAGAAGTCGGAGCTGTGGTTATGGCTACCGGTTATGATCTTTATGATTTGAAAAAACTACCGGAATTCGGCAGTGGGAAATTGAACGATGTAGTCGATGGACTCACTTTCGAGCGTATCCTGTCTTCTTCCGGACCTTCCAGCGGCAAAGTCTTCCGACCTTCCGATAATAAAGAACCAAAAACAATTGTTTTCATCAAATGTGCCGGTTCTCGCGATCCGGAAAATCATAATGCATATTGTTCAAAGATATGCTGTATGTATTCCACCAAACACGCCATGTTATACAAGCATCGTGTTCCGGACGGAAAGGCTTATATCTTCTATATGGATGTGCGTACCGGCGGAAAGCGTTACGAAGAATTCTATCAAAGAGCTCAGGAAGAAGAAGGTGTTATTTATCTGCGAGGAAAAGTTTCCAAATTATATAATGAAGATGGAAAAGTCGTAGTCAGCGGTGTGGATACGCTTCTGGGAAGGAACATCGAGATCAGAGCGGATCTGGTGGTTTTGGCTACTTCCATTCTCCCAACCGCAGGAACTACGGATATAGCAAACCTGGTAAAAACTCAAATCGATGAAAACGGTTTTTTGAATGAAGCTCATCCGAAAATGCGTCCTGTGGAATCGATGAGTGCCGGAATTTATCTTTCCGGCTGCGGACATGGTCCGAAAGATATTCCCGAAACCGTTGCTCAAGCTTCAGCAGCGGCAAATATGGTCTGCAAACTTTTTGCAAATGAGTTTTTACTGCATGAACCGATCATCACCGGAGTGGATCTGGATGTCTGTTCCGGCTGCGGAGTTTGTGTGGAGGTTTGCCCGTATAATGCCCGGGAATTAAATGAAGCACGCGGTGTAGTAAATGTTAATAAGGTGTTGTGTGAAGGCTGCGGAGCGTGTGCTGTTGCGTGTGTATCCGGTGCAGCCCGGCAGAATAATTATACAGATGCCCAGATCAATGAGATGGTGCAGGCGCTTCTGGTGTAAAAAGGAGAAAACTCAAATAACAATAACCAAAAATCCAAATTCCAAACACCTCGAAGAACTGATTGGTTTGGGATTTTGAAGTTGGAATTTATTTGTGTTTTGTTATTTGTGCTTTTCTGTTTGTGATTTAAGGAAATTTTATGAATAAAAAATTCTCACCCAAGATCGTTAGTTTTTTGTGCAAATGGTGTTCCTACACCGGAGCCGATCTTGCCGGTATTAACAGGTTTCAGTATCCCACTTCCATTATCCCGATCCGGGTGATGTGCTCCAGCAGGATTGATCCGGTTTTCCTGATCAAATCTTTTCTGCGCGGTGCTGACGGCGTTTTTGTGGGTGGCTGACATCCTGGAGACTGCCATTACCAGGTCGGTAATTATCACACGAGAAGACGGATCGCCATCGTAAAGGAAGTATTCAAATCACTCGGGTTGGAAGACGACAGGATCCGTTTGACTTGGATCTCCGCTTCGGAAGGACAGAAGTTCGCCCAAGTGGGAAATGAATATACAAAGCAGATTTTGGAAAAAGGTGAGAATCCCTCGAAGAAAAGGATTTTTTTGTAAAATGTTTTTTATTGAGAAGGTGTTGAGAATGAAATTGCATTCGCAAAGGAAAACTCTGAAAAAATGTCTTTCAAGAAATTCTTTACTATTAACTCTTTAAGGGCTGGATAAAATTTTCTGGTTACAATGGTCTCCGTTGTAACCAAACAGTGTTCCAACGCAGAGCATTGGAACAAGTTTAACCTTGTTACCAAACCCTGTTTGGTAACACAAAAAACAATCAACATTCCCAAAGAGGGCTTTGGGAACGAGATTTTAAAGGGATATAATTCTCATCTTTAGAAAGCAGCCATCTCTCTCTTCTCAAGAGAGGGACCGAGGGTGAGTTTAAGATAATAAAGGAAAGTCTATGAGTTTGAAAAGCAGAGAAATTTTGATAATCGGAGCCGGAATTGCCGGAATACAGGCAGCACTCGATCTGGCGGAAATGGGTGTAAAGGTTCATCTGGTGGAAGAAACTTCCACCATCGGTGGCAGGATGCCGCAACTCGATAAAACATTTCCCACAAACGATTGTTCGATGTGCATTCTGGCGCCAAAAATGAGCGAATGTGCCAGGCATCCGAACATAACGATCCATATTAAATCCCGAGTGGAATCAGTGAGCGGTAATCCGGGTGATTTCACTGCAGAGATCATCGAAAAAGCAAAATTTGTGAATCCCGAAGTCTGTGTAGCCTGTGGACTTTGCGAAGAAAAATGTCCGCTTAAAATAGATGACGAATTCGATATGGGACTACGCAGACGCGGTGCCATTTCCCGTTATTTCCTGCAGAGCATTCCTTCCGAATACACGATTGACGAAAGCGAGTGTTTGTTTCTGAACAATGGCGTCTGTAAACTCTGTCAGAAGGTTTGTCCTGCCGACGCTATCAATTTTGAAGACCAGGATAAAACGATCGAATTGAAGGTGGGAGCAGTGATCGTTGCTACCGGAATTGATGCTTTCGATCCTATCGGGTTCGGGCATTTCGGTTACAAACGGTATCCGAATGTAGTTACTTCCTTAGAATTTGAAAGAATGCTTTCTGCATCCGGTCCTTTCGGCGGTCATGTTCAGCGTGCTTCCGACAAAAAAGAACCCAAAAGCATCGCCTTTATCCAGTGCGTCGGCTCTCGCGACGAAAGTATCAATCACGACTATTGCTCATCCGCCTGCTGTATGTTCGCCATCAAAGAGGCAGTCATCGCTCGTGAACACAGCAAAGACCTGCAAGCATCCATTTTTTATATGGATATCAGGGCGTTCGGCAAGGATTTTGATAAATATTATGAACAGGCAAAAACCAAATACGGCGTGGAATTCATCAAATCAAAAGTCTCACATATTGCTGAAACAGACAAAGGGAATTTGGAACTGAATTATGTTTTGGAAAACGGTGACATCAAATACAAAGATTTTGATCTGGTTGTGCTGGCAGTGGGATTGCAGCCGAGAAAAGAGGTTCGCGATCTGGCAGAACGGTTGGACATCAAACTCAATGAATATGAATTCTGCCGCTCGGATAATTTTGCTCCGCTGAAAACCAGTCGCGAAGGAATTTTTGTTTGCGGTGCATCCAACGGACCCAAAGATATTCCCGAATCTGTAATGTCGGCTTCCGGTGCCGTTGCGGAAGCCACAAAATATCTGCGTTTGGAACGACAGGAACTCGTAGAAAAGAAAGTTCAGGAAACCAATGTGATCGGTGAACGACCGCGTGTGGGCGTTTTCGTGTGTCATTGCGGGATCAACATTGCCGGCGTGGTGGATGTGAAAAATGTAGCCGAAGTTTCCAGCGGAATTCCGAATGTGGAGCACAGTGAAGATGTGATGTATGCCTGCTCGCAGGATTGTATGAACACAATCAAAGAGCGGATCAAAGAGAAAAATCTAAACCGCGTGGTCGTGGCAGCCTGCACACCGCGAACGCACGAACCTCTGTTCCGCGAAACCATCAGCGAAGCGGGTTTGAATCCCTATCTTTTCGAAATGGCAAACATCCGCGATCAGTGTTCCTGGGCACATATGAACGAGCCGGAACTCGCTACTGAGAAGAGCAAAGACCTCGTGAGTATGGGAGTTGCCAAAGCGCGCGACTTGATGCCGCTCAAAAGACTTCCTATCGAGATCAATCCGAAATCGCTGGTCATCGGCGGTGGACTGGCGGGAATGACGGCTGCACAATCGTTGTCAGTTGCTGGTCACGAAGTGTTCCTGATAGAAAGGGAAAAAGAACTCGGCGGCAACCTTAAAAATATCTATTTCAATTTCGGGAAAGACCCGCAAAAATACCTGCAGGACACGATCACAGAAGTTTCCAATAATAAATTGATACATATATATAAGAATGCTGAGATCAAGAAAATTGACGGTTATGTCGGTAATTTCAAAACGACTTTTGCGGATAATGAAACGGAGAAGGAAACAGAGTTCGAACACGGAGTAGTGATCATCGCAACGGGTGCGGAAGAACACAAAACCAGAGAATATTTGTATGGAGAATCTCCGAGAATCGTTACGCAGGTGGAATTTGAGGAAATGCTGCACCAAAGGAAATTTCCAAATGGGAAACCGAAAAATGTGGTGATGATCCAGTGCGTTGGTTCGCGGGAAGAAGACAAGATGTATTGCAGCCGCGTGTGCTGCACAAAAGCCGTGAAGAACGCTCTGGAATTGAAATGGCAACTTCCGAATGTGAATACTTATATTGTAAATCGCGATATTCGAACTTACGGTTTCCGCGAGAAATATTACGCAGAACTGCGTGATAAGGGAACGATGTTCGTGCATTACGAACCGGACGGAAAACCCGATGTGCAGTTAGCTGATGAAACCGACCCGGACAGCAAGATCAACATCACGGTTTTTGATCCGATAATGGATAAAGAAGTGGTTGTAACCGCTGATCTGCTGGTGCTTTCCGTAGCGATCGATGCCCGACCGGAAAATGCCGAACTCGGTAAAATGCTGAAGGTTCCTTTGAATTCTGACGGAATGTTCATGGAAGCGCATGTGAAGTTACGTCCGGTTGATTTTGCTACAGACGGTGTTTTCGTGGCCGGACTCGCTCATAATCCCAAAGATATGAACGAGAGCATTATGCAGGCAAAAGCAGCAGCCAGCCGCGCTCTTACTTATATCACCAAAAAGGCCGTTCTGGCAGAAGGGACAATCGCCGAAGTGCGCGATGATAGATGCTCCGGCTGTGCATATTGTGAAGAAATATGTGCTTACAAAGCGATCGAGATTGACCAGGAACAAGAAATAGCCGTGGTGAACGATGCACTGTGTAAAGGCTGCGGAGCGTGTGTAGCATCCTGTCGTTGTGGAGCGTTGGACTTACGGGGATTCAGCAACGAGCAACTCTTTGCTTCGTTTGAAGCATTGGATCTGGTAGATGTTTTGAATTGAAGATTGAATATTTAATATTGAATATTGGGGAAGAGTTTGTGAGAGAAATGAAAAACTCATCCTGCTGTCATTCTCTTAAGGAAGAAAAATTGAAAGAATTTCAAAGAGAAGGAACATAAGATATGCAAGGAGAAAAATTTCATTCTCGTCTCGAAGTAGCGAAATCCCCTCTTGAGAGGGGTGCGACTTTAGTCGCGGGGTGTGTTTTCTCGTTACAATGGTCACCGTTGTAGCAAAAGGACTGTCAGGAAAAGCAACAACCAGATACAGAGGAAGATATGAAAATCCTAATAGTAATAAACGATGCACCATATGGAACAGAGAAAGCTTACAATGCGTTGCGGTTAGCAATGACATTGACGAAAGAACATAAAGATGTTCAACCGTTGGTGTTTTTAATGGCAGACGCAGTAAACTGTGCAATTCCAAACCAGCAGACTCCGAAAGGTTTTTATAACATCGAAAAGATGCTTGGTTTCATTCTAACAAAAGGTGCGGAAGTGAAAGCCTGCGGAGGTTGTCTGAAAGCACGCGGTTTATTCGATACGACTCTCATCGAAGGCGTTCAGAAAAGTAATATGTCCGAATTCACGAAATGGAATGTGGAAGCGGATAATATCATATCATTTTGATTGAATATTATGGAAGAATTTGTGAGAGAAATAACCCTGAAAAAGTCTCTCTCATTAGTTCTTTCAATTGACTCTTTCAGGGTTAGAAATGCAAGAAAGCTTGAAAGTGTTAAGCAGGAAGAAAAAGCGGAAGAAACATACTCTGAAAATGTTTCATTCAAGTATTCTCTCATTTGACACTTTCAGAGTTAGAAGATAAGCACGAACCTTGAAAGTGTTAAGCAAGAAGAAAAGTGAAAGAAACATTTTCAAGGTTAATATAGAGGTAAATATGAATGAATTCCAGCCAAAAATTTTGGCAATATTATGTAACTGGTGTTCTTATGCCGGAGCAGATCTGGCAGGAGTTTCGCGGATGCAGTATCCTCCGAATGTGCGGGTGGTGCGTATTCCCTGCTCGGGAAGAGTAGATCCGCTGTTCATTATGAAATCGCTGCAGAGCGGTTTTGACGGTCTGCTTGTAAGTGGCTGACATCCCGGCGATTGCCATTACCTGTCAGGTAATTTTATCGCACGCAGGAAATATTCTGCGATCAAACCGCTTCTGGAAATGATCGGGATCGAGCCGGAAAGAGTTCAGTTCTCGTGGATCTCTGCCGGAGAGGGTCAGCGTTTTGCCGACATCATCGAAAAGATAACATCGGAAGTTAAGAAGATCGGACCGGCAACGCGCCTCGTGAAAGGAGCGAAACAATGATCACGGATTTGCAGAATGAAATTAAGAAACTCCTGAAAGACAAAAAAGCAGATGTGGTTATCGGTTGGGAAAAAGGTTCGCTTCCGCTGTCCTGCTCTCCGCTGTTTATGTATGAAGAAAAGGATGTAGAACGCCTGATCTTCGATGAAACCTGTCGCAACAACCTCACTACATATCTCACTAAAGATAAACGAAAATTAGGGAAAACTCACGACAAAGTGGGAATCATCGTGAAAGGCTGCGATGCAAGATCGCTGGTTCTGTATTCCGTGGAGAAACAGATCAAACGGGAGAATATCGTCATCATCGGAGTTCCCTGCAGCGGCGTTCTGGAAAAAAAGAAAGTTCATAAACAGGTGGAAGGAAACGAAGTTCTAGAAACGAAAACAGATAGCAAAAACATCGTTTTGGAAGGTCGAGATTTCGAGAAGAAAGTTCCCTTGAAAGATATTCTCTGCGATTCCTGTATTTCCTGTCAATATCCCGATGCAGTTGAACACGATATTTTTATTGGAAAACCTCGCAAAGAAGCAGATGTAAAAGATGAATTCAGAAATGTAACCGAATTTGAGAAACTTCCTGCCGATAAACGCTGGGAATATATTAAGGAAGAATACTCCCAATGCATCCGCTGTTATGCCTGCCGCAATGTGTGTCCGTCCTGTTACTGCAATGTCTGTTTCGTGGATCAGAACGACCCGCAATGGATCGGCAAAACTCCTGAAGTTACGGATTCGGTAATCTTCCATCTCATCAGGAACCTGCATGTTGCCGGCAGATGTGTGGACTGCGGAGCGTGTGTGAGCGCCTGTCCGGTTGACCTCGATCTGCGCATTATGAACAAAAAAGTGGAGAAGGAAATTAAAGAAAGATTCGACTTTACGGCAGGATTGGACATCAATGAAAAACCGGCGATGGCAAGTTATTGTGAGAAAGAAAAACAAGATTTTATTATGGGTTAGAGAATGAATAACAAAACATCGCTCTTGATTAAACACCGAAAAGCACTGAAATTCACCGAGAGAAATGTTTTCCATCTCCTCGTTACCAAACTCCTGTTTGGTAACCTAATTGAAATTCCCAAAGAGGGCTTTGGGAACGAGATTTATGAGATCGATTTATAGGAAATATTATGATCAAAATCAAGAAAAAAGAATTTGAAAAGTTCATAAAAGATTTGCAGAAAAAATACGATATTTTTGCTCCGGTTACGGTTGGGAAAGCCACAGGTTTCCAAAAAATAGGATCGGTAAAAGAGATCAACAACGAGGTTTTGAACACCAGAAAATCTCCCAAAGAAATTTTCTTCCCGCAGTCGGAAGTGCTGTTCCAATACACTGAAGATGGGCTGAAGGTTCCCGAGCGAAACGAGAAACCTTTTGCTATCTGGGGAATGCGTTCCTGCGATGTGCAGAGCCTTCTGATGCTGGATTCCGTGTTTGGAAAAGCGTATCAGATGCCCAAAAAGGAAATGTATGAAGATCCGTATTGGAAAGAAAAATACGACAACTGCCTGGTGTTCAGTCTCGCCTGCGAGCAGCCGCTTTCCACCTGTTTCTGTCATTGGTTCGGCAGCGGTCCCTTCGACAAAAAAGGTTCGGATGTTTTCGTGGTGGAATCAGGAGAAAGTTTCCTTCTGGAAGGAGTTTCCGAAAAAGGAAAGAAATTCGTTTCGGACTGGAAAACTTCGGAAAAAGCAACCAAAGCCGAAACCGAAGAA
The DNA here is from genome assembly GCA_964521025.1 of uncultured Candidatus Cloacimonadota bacterium. Taxonomy (GTDB): domain Bacteria; phylum Cloacimonadota; class Cloacimonadia; order Cloacimonadales; family TCS61; genus DRTC01. The sequence goes on from CAZFPK010000009.1 coordinate 49,315, forward strand.
GTTTCCAAAAAGAAGAAAAAAGCAGAAACTCTACTGAATGAAAAACAGGATATTTCCAGACTTTTCGAGAAAGCAAAGAAAATCTGGGATGAGCCGGTTTGGGACGAAATTGCTGCCAGATGCGTGAACTGCGGAGCCTGCGCATTTGTATGTCCAACCTGCCACTGCTTCGATGTTTCCGACGAGGGAAAAGGAGCAAAAGGAAAACGCATCAGGTTGTGGGACAGTTGTATGTTTGCAATTTTCACACAAGAGGCATCAGGGCACAACCCACGCAGTCAATCAGTACAGCGTGTTCGTCAGCGAGTGATGCATAAATACAACTATTTTATGGAGAATTACGAAACGCATCTCTGCACGGGTTGCGGAAGGTGCGTGAGCGTTTGTCCCACGAATCTTGATATTCGTGAAGTGATCAAAAAGATCATTAATTATTAGACTTTGAGGAAGAAGTGAAAAATATAGAAAAACAAGTTATAGAACTTAAAGAACGAATCGAGAGTATCGAGAAGAAACAAACCAGGGATAAATTAACGATGGTGGTATTTTCAAATTCTCTCGATAAACTTTTAGCAGGCTTTATTATCGCAACAGGAGCAGCAGCAATGGGAAGCGAAGTAACGATGTTTTTTACTTTTTGGGGAACATCCGCACTCCGTAAAAAGATGAAATTGAAAAAAAATATTGTATCAAAAATGTTTGCATCGATGCTTCCGACCGGCTTCAAACAACTAAAACTATCCAAAATGAATATGGGTGGAATGGGAACGGAAATGATGAAACATCTTATGAAAAAGAAGAAAATAACATCGCTCGAAGATATGCTCGAAATCGCAGAAGAATTTGATGTTAAAATCTTTATTTGTGAAATGTCAATGGATTTAATGGGTTTCAAACCAGAAGAAATGGTGGATTACAAACACCTGGCATATTGTGGTGTTGCCAAATTTTTAGCAGAATCAGATGAAAGCAAAAATACGCTCTTTATCTGATTGATATGATCATTTCAAATTCCAAAGAGAAATCCCAAAAAAAAAGGAAAATTATGAGTAATACATACATTCCGATACAGATGAAAGTGGTAAAGATTTATACGGAAAATCCCGATAAAATTTTGAAGACATTCGACCTCGAGTATGTAAATCCCCAAGATAAATTCGATTATATGCCCGGGCAGTTCTGTGAATTCTCGATTTTGGGAAAAGGTGAATCTCCCTTTGGGATCGCTTCTTCTCCAACCGAAAAAGATATTCTCAAATTCACTGTGAACCGCACGGGATCTGTAACTAACGAGATCCATTACCTGCGGGAAGGCGATATTGTAGGAATACGCGGTCCGTTGGGAAATTGGTATCCGCTAGATAAATTCAAAGGACAAGATGTTGTGATAATCGGTGGTGGATTTGCGTTCACAACTTTACGCTCGATGCTTATTTATATGCTGGAAAACCGCAGAGATTACGGCAAGATCACAGTTATTTACGGAGCCAGAAATCCCGAGCTTTTTATCTACAAAGATGAATTAAGCCAGTGGGATAAACGCGACGACCTAGAACTGCACCTGACGATCGACAAACCGATTCCGGGCTGGAAAAAAATGAGCGGTTTCGTCCCCACCGTAACCAGAGAACTCTCTCCCGATCCAACTTCGTGGTGCGTGGTTTGCGGTCCTCCCATAATGATCAAATACACATTACCCGTACTCATCGAACTCGGTTTTGAAGACAAAAAGATCATCACATCGTTGGAACGCAGGATGAAATGCGGCATCGGGAAATGCGGCAGATGCAATATCGGCTCGAAATATATCTGCATCGACGGTCCGGTGTTTTTGTACGAGGAAATCAAAAAAATCCCGGAAGCATTGTAAGACTTCACTCTAACCCTTCCTGCAACCACGGAGAGAGGGGATAATGAGGAATTATGGAAAGTGTAAAAGGTAACTCATCCTGCTATCCTTGATCTTACGAAGAGAAGGAACATAAGAAAAATCTCTACACTGTGGAGAGAATATGAAAATAGATAAGTCAATAAATAGCGTATATCCGGAAATTAAACAGATTATAACCGATGCTCATCGGCAGACATATAAATCTGTGAATTCTATTATGATCCGTACTTATTGGAATATCGGTAAAATAATAATCGAGGAAGAACAAAAAGGAGCAAAAAGAGCCGAATACGGTAAGCGATTAATTAATGGTCTTTCCCAGAAATTAACCGAGGAATTTGGAAAAGGGTATTCACCTCAGAATCTTTGGAATATCAGGCAATTCTGTCTTACATTTCCAAAACTCTCCACAGTGCGGAGAGAATTGAGTTGGTCACATTACAAATTATTAATGCGAATAAAAAAGGAGGATATCAGAAATTACTATGGTCGGGAAGCAGTGGATCAAAACTGGAGTGTTAGAGCTTTACATCGACAAATTACAACACATTATTATGAAAGATTATTATCCAGCCAAAGAAAAGAAGAAGTTATTCGGGAAGCGAAACAAAATACAAAAAAATCAAAAATCCAACCGAAAGACCTTCTTAAAAATCCTACAATATTAGAATTTCTTAATATGAATCCTGATTTGAAATACCTGGAGCAAGATTTGGAACAAGGGTTAATAGAAAAATTGCAGCAATTTCTTATGGAACTGGGAAAGGGATTTTCCTTCGTAGCTCGTCAGCAAAGAATATCAATTGAAACTAAAGATTTTTATATCGATCTTGTTTTTTACAATTATTTCTTAAAATGTTTTATACTTATCGATTTAAAAAATGGCGCTTTAACTCATCAAGATATTGGTCAAATGGATATGTATATAAGAATGTATGAAGATAAAAAGAAACTTGAAGGTGATAATCCCACGATCGGAATTATTCTATGTTCTGATAAAGATAAAACAATGGTAAAATATTCGATGTTAGAAAGTAGTGAACAAATTTTTGCATCGAAATATTTATTATATCTACCTACTGAAGAAGAATTAAAACAAGAATTGGAAAAAGAGAAGGACTTAATAAATATGGAAAAAGTTAAAAATAGATATTCAAAATTAGTTAAGTAATAATTTTTTGTACTTAATACTAAATTAAGGAGTTAATATGGATAAAATAATCTTAAGTGAAATGGATGACAATTTCAAGAACGAGATTTCAGCCATGCCGGGAGCGGAGCATCTGCAGCGCTGTTTCACCTGCGGAACCTGTACGGCAGCGTGTCCTGTGGCAGAAGTTCACGATGAATACGATCCGCGCAGAATTATCCGGATGTGTATGCTGGGAATGAAAAAGGAAGTGTTGTCTTCCGATATTTTATGGATGTGTTCCAGGTGTTATACCTGTTATGCTCTCTGTCCGCAAGGTGTGAAATTTTCCGATGTTCTCGATGTGCTGCGTGATATGGCGATCAAAGAAGGTTATGTTCCCAAAGAGAGATACCGGAAAGCTCGTGAACTCGATAAATTCCTGCAGGGATTGCGTTGCGAGGTGATTAGTAATAAGCTTCATCCGGATGATAAGTTGAAGAAAACGATCAAAGATAAACTCGAGAAAGAGATCAGGGTGAAATGGTAGGAAAATAAATATTGGAAATATTAAATTCGAGATATTTGTGTTAATTGCAAGCGACAATGCGCATTGTCGCCTTCAAAACCGTTTTGATAGTTATTAGAAAATGGAAAAACCAAAATAAAAAGGAGGAAAAATGCAAGCAGATCAAACATTGGATTGCAAAGGACTTTCCTGCCCGATGCCGATCATCAAATTGGCAAAGACAATGAAGAAAATGGGCAGCGGAGAAGTTCTGGAATTGCTGGGAACTGATCCCGGTTCGAAGGCTGATGTTCCTGCCTGGTGCGAGAAAACAGGTAATGAATTTTTGGAAGCATCAGAAGACGCAGGCACTTTCAAATTCTATGTCAAAAAGAAGTAAAAAGGAGTGAATCGTGTTTAAAAAAGGGATTTTACGAGAATTATTCGATTCGCTGTTCGGGAAATCGTGGCCCATGTGGATCGGTGGTATCATTTTAGCGTTTATGAATATTCTGCTGTTTGTGATCAAATATCCGTGGGGAGCCAGCGGAGGTTATGTTAATATCGGACAGAATTTATTCCAGGTCATAGGTTCAAAAGGTATTTCGGCAGGCTTACCGATCAACCTTCACACTGTGGCAATACTGAATATTTTCATCGTTCTCGGTGCGTTTGTCTCCTCGCTGTTCTCCAAAGAATTCAGCATCAAAGTGGCTCCCATCGGCGAACTTGTAAAAGGTGTCATCGGCGGAGCATTGATGGGAATCGGAGCAACTGTGGGAATAGGCTGCACAACGGGCGGATTCTTCAGCGGAGTTCCGGCACTTTCCGGAGGTGCGTTGTTCCTCTCACTCGGTTTTTTATTGGGAACATTCGTCGCTCTCAAGTATTTGTTCTGGGAAATGGAAGCACTACCGAATATCAGTATGGGAAAATCCTGCACATTACTTTCGGGAAGCAGCAAAAAGACGGGCTGGCAAAGATGGCTCGGCTGGATCATCATCGCTCTTACTTTATATATTTTCAGCAATTACACCAAAGTTGGAACAACAATCAACAAAATAGTCGGCTGGCATATTTTCTTCGGTCTGCTGTTGGGAATCGTATTGCAGCGCTCGAGATACTGCATTGTGCGTGCTTTCCGCGAACCTTTTATGACAGGGGAAGCAGGTGCTCCGGTTGCCGTGATCCTCAGTGTGCTCATCGCTCTTATCGGATTCACTGTCCTCAAATATTTCGGTGTGGGAAATACCGGGGAAACAGCAGTACGCGCGATCGAGATGAAATCGGTTTATGCCAATTTCTGGCTGCGTGCTCTCATCGGCGGATTCATCTTCGGATTGGGAATGACGGTTGCCGGCGGCTGCGCAGTGGGAACATTGTGGCGTGCTGGAGAAGGTCATATCAAGCTTTGGATGTCAATACTCGGATTCACGATAATGGCACCAATTTCCAAAGCCTTTATCGTTCCCGGAATCGTAAAGATCATTCCCGAATCAATGAGAAACAAGATGTTCCTGCCTGAATATTTGGGTTACACGGGAGCGGTTGTATTAGTTCTGATAATTTTATTATTATGGTTCATTTTTGTGAAATGGAACGAGAAGACCGGAAAATTTTCCGCATTATAAAAGGAGGAGAAAGATGAGAAAAATTTATTTTCTGATTACTGTTTTTAATGTTCTTCTTCTGCTTTCAGGCTGCGGAGAAGGATTTTCCAAAAGCGGATATTATGCAGATGCCAAGGCAATGGTGAACGAAGCCAAACATGGCATCGAAGAAATATCTTATGATGATTTCAAAGTCAAACTGGAAAAGGAAGAGATCCGGGTTGTGATCGATATCAGAGAACCTGACGAATTTGAAGAAGCTTATATCAACCAACCGGATGAAGATGACGAATATCCTTATCCCGAAACCTTTACCGTTAATATCCCGCGCGGGCTATTGGAATTCAAGATAGCGGATAAAAGTTATTGGGATGATGAACTCTGGGTAGAAATGCCCGCAAAAGATGAAGAAATTGTAGTGTATTGTAAAAAAGGGGGAAGAGGTGCTTTAGCCGTACAGGCACTTCAGCAGTTAGGTTATGTTAATGTTAAAAACCTTAAAGGTGGTTTTAGAATCTGGCTCGACCCGGATGCTCCTTTGGAAGAAGCGCCAAAGAGCTCGGGTGGATGTGGTTAAATAATGAAAAAACGCAGATGGATAGTAATACTCGAAATTATCCGGTAAATCGGGTGAAAAAGTCGGGAATTACAAAAAAAAATCAGCGTAAAAGTGAAGAAAAATCCAATAAAAATCAAGGAGGAAATATGAAAAAAAATTGGATTAGATTAACAATGGCGATTGCAGTTTTAGCTGTGATCATGGTAGCGGGTTGTAAAGATGAAGTGGCGGTTCCGGATGATCCTTTCGATATCTTGAACAATTATTTAATTGCGAACGGAATGGATATCGATGCGTTATTAACGAATTGGATCATTGCTCCCGATGTTCTTAATAGTAAAAGAGATAGTTACTACATCATGGATATCAGAACATCCGATAAGGACAATAACGGGATTACCGACTATTTTGACGGTCATGTTCCGGGAGCGGTTTTCTCATCATTGGGTACGATTGTAGAAGACGCGACTCTTGCCGATGATCCTATCGTTGTAGTATGTTATACCGGTCAATCTGCAGGTCACGCAGTTATGGCTCTTCGACTTTCCGGATATGCGGATGCAAAAGTTCTCAAATGGGGAATGAGCGGGTGGCACAGTGATTTTGATCTCTGGTCGGGAAATTGTGCTCAACTCGATCATGCAAATTGGATTGCTCCTCCGGGAGATATTGCTGCTGCTGAAACATTCGGTTATCCGGCTATCGACACCGACCTGACTGATGGTGCTGCTATCCTGGCTGAAAGAATCGATGCCATGTTGACTGGTGGATTTCAAGGAGTAACAGGCGTTACTGTTTTAGATACTCCAACCGATTATTTCATCAATAATTATTGGGATGCAACCGATGTTGAAACTTACGGAAATATCGACGGTGCTTATCGCATCAAACCTCTGGAATTTTCTAATCTCAATCCTGACGGAACTATTGTTACTTATTGCTGGACCGGTCAGACTTCTTCGATGATTACTGCTTACCTGACAATTCTCGGTTATAATGCAAAAAGTCTGAAATACGGTTCTAACAGTATGATCTATGATGATCTTACAGCCCACAAATGGTCTGCTTCGATGGATTATGATTATGAAACTTCTGATCCGACTTTGAATATATTAACTACTTATATGGATGAAAACGGTATGTCTTTCGATGAATTGATGAATGGATGGATTATCGGACCCGATGCTATAGTGGATGTTCTGGATGATTACTATATTATGGATATCAGATCCGGTGATAGTCATGGAGCCACAGCTTTAGATCCTGCCGATGGTATTCCTGATTATGAAAACGGTCATGTTCCCGGTGCTGTAGCTTCATCGTTAGGAACAATAGTGGATGATGCCGCAGCTGCCGATAGTCCGATCGTAGTTGTTTGTTATACCGGTCAATCTGCCGGTCATGCTGTGATGGCTCTGCGACTTTCAGGTTATTCGGATGCAAAAGTCCTCAAATGGGGAATGAGTGGTTGGCACAGTGATTTTGATAAATGGACTGGAAATTGTGCTCAGCTCGATCATGCAAACTGGATTGCCCCTCCGGGAGAAATAATCGAAAATCAAAACTTCAATCCACCTATTTTAGATTCCGATGAAACCGATGGTGCCGCTCTCCTGGCAGAAAGAGTCGGAGCTATGCTCACAGGTGGATTCCAGGGAGTTACCGGAGTCGATGTTTTGGATACACCGACCGATTATTTCATCAATAATTATTGGAGTGAAGATGATGTCATAACCTATGGAAATATCGCGGGTGCATATCGCATCAAACCATTAGTTCTGGAAAACCTGAATGCAGGAGCAACAGTTGTCACTTATTGCTGGACAGGTCAAACCTCTTCCATGATAACATCGTATTTAACAGTTCTTGGTTATACTGCAAAAAGTCTGAAATTCGGATCTAACTGTATGATCTACGATGATCTAACAGCACACAAATGGAATGCCTCGATGGATTATCCATACGAATAGGTAAATAATCTTGTGTTGGGAGCGGAATTATTCCGCTCCCGGATTTTTGGAGAGAAAATGAAAAAAGTAAATTTACTTTTTACAATAATTTTGTTGAGTTTACCAATGCTGATGCACGCCGCCGGTTGTATGGAAGCCACTTCTGACGAAGGTGTGAATGTGGTTGGTTATTTGCAATCTCAATTCGGGTATAAGTTCAACGAAGATGAAGATAAATACAGTTTCTCTTTCAGCCGTGCTCGTTTGGGAATTCTGGGGAATATCCCTTACGATTTCAGTTACTACATTATGTGTGAGTTTACTCCGCATAAAGTTGGAACTCCCTATTTTTTAGACGGTTTTATCACCTACTCTCGTCTTGCACCTTTTGCTGAAATTACAATGGGTCAATTCAAACCTCCGTTTAGTTTGGAATTGAATACACCTTGTCAGAGTTTGCACACGATGGGTCGCTCGAAAGTTTTGAGTCAACTCATCAATCCGCAAAGAGACCTGGGAATTTTGATCGAGGGAAATTTCAAAGAATTTGTAAAATATGCGTTCTCTTTTACAAATGCTTCAGAGTTCAATAAAATTGATGACAACACAAATAAAGCAATTACGGGAAGAATTGTTCTTTCACCTCTTTCATTCTTAAATTTTGGTGGAAGTTATCAAACTTATATTGTTCCACCGAATGATAGTCTGATGGTGGAAGGAAAACGAATGCGTTATGCTGCCGAAGTTGAATTAGACCTGGATCCTTTATTAATTCAAGGTGAATATATTGTTGCTGAAGATATGGACTCTTACACTATCGGTTGTGGTTGAAAATTTACACCCCCGGAGGTCGTCCGGGGTTCAGCTGATCGCAAAGGCTATTGGACTCAAGCAATGTATAGTTTGTATGATCTGACCGGCATCAATATTCAACCTGTAATAAAATATGAATCGTATGACCCTGATTACGAACCGGATGATCCCGGTACGGATGTAAATAATGATGCCGAAAGTATGATCACGTTTGGAATTAATTATTTCTTTAACGATTGGACAAGATTACAATTGAATTACTTGTATAAAGCAGAAGAGACTGAAATCTTCAATGATGAGTTTTTAATGCAGTTACAAGTAAAATTTTAGGAGATAAAAATGAAGAAATTAATTTTTCTAATTATGATAGCATTATTGAGTTTGCCGGTTTTCATTTATGCCCAGGGTTGTATGGAAGCATCTTCGGACGAAGGTGTGAATGTAGTGGGTTATCTGCAGGCTCAATATCAGTATGAATTCAAAGCGGAAGATGATACGACCCGCGTCTATTTCAATCGAGCCAGGATGGGTTTGGTCGGGAACATTCCCTATGATTTCAGTTATTACATTATGTATGAATTCAGTCCTGCCAAATCCGGAGCTCCCTATCTTTTGGATGGATTCATTACTTATTCCAGGTTTGCTCCTTATGCCAGGCTTTCTGTCGGAAGATTCAAATCTCCATTCAGTCTGGAATTGAACACTCCCTGCCAGGGACTTCACACTATAAATCGCTCGCAGGTTGTAAACAATTTAGCAAATCCCGGCAGAGATGTTGGTTTGATGCTGACTGGAAAAATGGATAAAATTGCAGACTATTCATTGGCATTCACAAATGGAACCGGAAAAGTATCGAGAACCGATGCCCGGGATAACTCCTACATTGGCCGTCTGGTTTTACATCCCTTCGGTCTTACCGGATCGGATACCAATTTCGGGGAGTTGAGTTTTGGAGGAAGTTATAACCTTGTTACGGCATTAGCGTTCGACAGCCTGGGAGTCGATACACTCACCACAGATCTGACAAGATATGCCATTGAAGGACAATACGAGTTTGCAAACTTCCTGATCCAGGGTGAATATATACGCGCCGAAGGTTTTCGTCCTGCCGTAATTTCTGCTGCAGCCGGAGATGATGGTGGTGGCGGAGATGACGGCTGACGCGCAGAAACAACATCAGTTGATGTCTGGAATATGAAGAAAGGCGGTTACTGGGTGCAGGCAATGTATATGACACCCTGGAATATACAACCGGTTGTTAAATATGAATCTTTTAAAGCAGATTGGTCAGGTGATGCAGTAGAGAATATCATTACCTTCGGATTCAATTATTTCTTTAATGATTGGACAAGACTGCAGTTCAATTATCTCTATAAAGCCGAAGAACCTGAAGAAATTGCCAACGACGAAATCCTGATGCAGCTGCAGGTGAAGTTCTAACCGGTCTCACTCGTTCCAACGCTCCTGCGTTGGAATTCAAGAACGGACGCTCCTGCGTCAAGGCATAAATTAATGAAATATCTGTAATCAGAATGTTCCTAAACAGAAGCATTGGAACGAATTCTAATCGAAATTAAGTTTTCTTTGATTAGAAAAGATTCAGACGAATAACTGTAATTTGTAAATGATTAACTCAACTCGCATCCTGAAAACCTTCGGGACAAGTCGAGTTAAATCTTGAAAATTGAGTCAGTAATAATGATATTAGATGCTGATAAAACTAAAAGATTTTTTTCAAATCGAATAAACTTTATTTAGCATTTAATGATTTTTTGTTATAAAAAGTAGTCAATGATTAACTCAACTCGCACTTCGTAGCAAGTCGAGTTAATCGGTGTAGATAAGGAGTTATGATGAAAAAAATATTAGGAATTCTGCTGTTAATTGTGGTTTCTTCACAGCTCGTTTTTGCCGGAGTAATTTCCGCAAAAGAGCTGAAGGACCTTGCCAAAAGCGGAGATGTAATTATTGTTTCTGCCCGGCAAACAGCAGATTACAGCAAAAAGCACATCAAAGGTGCAGTGAACATTTACCATAAAGATCTGTATAAAGCGGAAGGTATCGACGCGATGCTGAAAAGTCCGGAAGAAATTGCTGCGATCTTCGGAGCGAAAGGAATTACGGAAAACAGTAAGATCGTGATTTACGATAACGGGAAGAACAAGCTCGCAGGCAGACTTTACTGGATCTTTAATTATCTCGGTGCTTCGGATGTCAGCATTCTCGAAGGTCACCTTAAAAGCTGGGGAAAAGTACGCGGTAAAGTTACCAAAAATCCAACCGAGATCACGGCAGCTACTTTTACAGCAGCTTCAAACGCAGCTATTTATGCGGACATGGATTATGTGAAAGCCAATAAGGATAAATCGATTTTGGTAGATGTTCGCAGTGCCGACGAATTCGGCGGCATAGATGAGGATGAAAAAGTAATTCGTCCCGGTCATATTCCCGGAGCCGTCAATTTCGATTACAAAAATGTGATCACCGAAGAAGGAACGATCAAATCCAAAGAGGAGATCGCAGAACTTTTCAAAGCAGCTGGAATTACTGCAGACAAAGAAGTGATCCTTTATTGTGCTTCCAGTGTGCGTGCTGGGATCGTATATATGGCTCTTACTTCTATTTTGGAATTTCCAAATGTTCGAGTTTATGACGGAGCATATTACGAATGGAGTGCGGATGTGGAAAATCCGATTGAATAGAAAATAATTATTCAGGGAGCGAACAGCTCCCTGAATATTTGCTGTTTAGGAGGTTTTATGCCGCAACAAAGAATATTAAGTTTCGATGATTTATTACATGAAGTAATAGATAAAAAACATTGTAATAGATGTGGAGGTTGTGTGTCGTTTTGCAGTGCAAATAGAATTTCAGCACTAAGAATCGGCGAACAGGGCTATCCAGAATATATTGATAAAGAAAAATGTATGGAAGATGGTCTATGTTACTTGATATGTCCTAAAACAATTGAATTAGAAGAAGAAGTTAAAAAGAAATTCCGCTGGAAATATCCCATCGGTAAATGGCAGGATGTTTTTTCTGCTAAATCTTCAGATTCGGGAATTAGATCTGCTGCTACAGACGGAGGTGTTGTCAGTTCACTATTACTATATATGTTGGAGAATAATGTAATCGATGGTGCTATTGTATCCAAAAGAACAAAAAATCTTATAAGAATGCCGATGATTGCCCGCAATAAAGGGGAGCTTCTGGAATCTGCCGGTTCTTTCTTTTTGGAAGCTGCCCATTTGGATGAACTCGGGAATGTATATGCATCATGTTTTCCAATTGTAAAAGTACTTCATGAATCTGAAGGTAAAGATTTAAAAAGGTTAGCCCTGGTAGGAACACCTTGCCAGATCAAAGCCATGCGGAAAATGCAGGTTTTGAATATTATTCCTTCTCAGCTGGTTGTTGTTACGATCGGACTATTTTGTATGCAGTGTTTTGTTTTGAATGATTTATTGAAACGGGATTTTGCTTTGAAGCATACTATAAACATCGAGGATATTAAAAAAGTAAATATTAAGGACAAATTGATCCTTCATATGAAAACCGGATTAAAAATCCAGATCCCGATGGAGGAAGTGGAACAAATTGCCCGACCAGCCTGCCTGGTCTGTAATGACTTTGCTAATGATTTTGCAGATATATCGGCTGGCGGTTTGGGTTCGGAAGAAGGTTTCACCACGATTTTAGTAAGAACTTCCCTGGGGAAACAAGTTTATTCGGAAGCACTCTATAAAGGTTATATTCATAATAGAAGAAAAAATAGGATCAGTTCTAAAACAGATGATAAAGAGATGATAAATATGATAAAAGATTTTGCTATTAGAAAGAGAATTCGCAATGAACGAGAGATAAGTTCCGGAATACAGGATAAAATTATTACTTGAAACATATTAATTGAAGGGCAAAAAATAGATGGAAAATAAGAAAGTAGGATCTGTACTGGTTATTGGAGGTGGAATTGCCGGAATTCAATCTTCACTCGATTTAGCAAATTCAGGATATAAAGTTTATTTACTCGAGCAATCATCTTCCATCGGTGGAACAATGGCACAATTAGATAAAACATTTCCCACCAACGATTGTGCGATGTGTGTAATGTCTCCGAAATTGGTCGAATGCGGCAGACACCTGAACATCGATATTATCACTAATGCCGAACTGATAAAAGTAGCAGGAAATGCCGGGAATTTCAAAGTAGAAGTGAAAAAACATCCCAGGTATGTCGATGAAGATAAATGTACGGGTTGTGCTGCCTGTACTCAACATTGTCCGGTAACAGTTGCACTTTATCCTATCGAGAAAACACCTGTTATCCTGAAAACGGAAGACCGCAGAAAAGTAGATACAATTTTGGATAGGTTAAAAAATAAAAGAGGAAACCTGGTACCTATACTGCAGAATATTAATTCTGAATATAATTATCTTCCTGAAAAAATCCTGAAATATGTCTCCTGTGAACTCGATATTTCATTAACAAAAATATATCAAATAGCAACATTTTATAATGCTTTTAGCCTGCAACCAAAAGGAAAATATACGATCAATGTATGTTTTGGAACTGCTTGTTATATAAAAGGAGCAAATAGAATTCTGGAAGCATTCGAGAGAGAACTCGGGATAAATATGGGAAATACAACAAAAGACTTGATGTTCGGACTCGATACGATTTCTTGTTTTGGTTGTTGCGGACAGGCTCCGGTAGTAACTGTTAATGAAGATATTTACGGGCATTTTCGTGTAACACAAGTGCCACGTTTGATAAAAAAATATAGAGAGAATGATAATGCCAAAAATTAAGCCTGAAGATTTAGCAAAAATAGCTGAAAGAGTGAAAAGAACGATGATCCTGCGGGAAGGAACCGGTCGAGTAAAAATCCGGGTTCATATGGGAACTTGCGGAATTGCCGCGGGTGCGCGTTCTATTATGAATTTTTTAATGAAAGAAATCGAAAATCGAAAATTAACCGATATTAATCTGACCACTTCCAGTTGTGCCGGATTATGCAGTCGAGAACCGATGATTACAGTTGAAATCAAAGATCAACCTCCGGTCAAATATGTGGATCTAACACCGGAAAAAACAAAGATAATATTTAATAAACATATCCTTTCAGGAGAAATAGTTAAAGAGTATGCACTTGCTTTTGGTAGTGAAAGAGTAGCATAGAAGTATCATCCAATAAAGCATCAAAATTCTTAAAAATTTAGGATATTTGATGATTTAAAAGTTAAAAATTAATGAAATCTGTTATCCTGTTCATTCTTCGTAGCAAACTACAAAGGATGAAATCGAAGTCGAAAGATTCATGTTACCAATAAGATATGGAGTTCTTCGACTACGCTCATAATGAGGATATCAGACTTTTTACGAGATTCAATATTTTATTATTTTGAAATTTAGATGTGTGAATTTTAGGAGTTTTTATTAAGATGGCTTATAGATGTAATGTCTTGTTATGTACTTGTACGATGTGTGTATCTGTCAATGCTTTAGAAATCAAGAACAGGCTGGAGAAGGAAATCAGAAAATTCCATCTGGAAGATGAAATACAGATAATTCAGACAGGAAGCAGCTGGCTATGTACGAAAGGTCCGACCTTGATCGTACAACCGGATGATATAGTCTATCAATTTCTAAAAGCAGAGGATATTCCGAATTTAGTAGAGGAACATTTCTTAAAAGGAAGACCAGTCCAGTCATTAATGTATCATCATCCGGAAAAATTGTATCCTATTGAAAAACTGGAAAATATTCCTTTTTATCATTCTCAAAGGTTGATCGCTCTCTGGAACAGGGGAATAATAGATCCGGAAGAGATCGATGAATATATTGCCCGGGACGGATATAAAGCATTAGTAAAAATTTTAAAAAATATGACTCCGGAAAAAGTGATCCGGGAAATTAAGAGTTCCGGTTTAAGAGGAAGGGGAGGAGGAGGTTTTCCCACAGGAGAAAAATGGGAATTTTGTAGAAACAATCCCGGTTCTCCCAAGTATTTGATCTGTAATGCCGACGAAGGAGACCCCGGTGCTTTTATGGATCGTTCGATCATCGAGGCTGATCCTCATTCGCTGATCGAGGGAATGTTGATCGCTGCTTATGCCATCGGAGCGGAAATAGGTTATGTTTATGTGCGCAGTGAATATCCATTGGCAATAAAAAGATTAAGTAGAGCAATAGTTAAAGCAAGAGAATACGGTTTATTGGGAAAAAGTATTTTTGATTCCGGTTTTAATTTTGATATGGAAATTTTCCGTGGTGCCGGAGCATTTGTCTGCGGAGAGGAAACATCCTTGATCCATTCGATCGAAGGAGAGCCGGCAGAACCCAGGCAAAGACCTCCTTTTCCGGTAGAAAAAGGTCTTTTCGGAAAACCGACAAATATCAATAATGTCGAGACTTTATCGAGTTTACCGAGAATAATAAATTTCGGTGCAAAGTGGTTTGCCGGTATTGGAACTGAAAAAAGCAAGGGAACAAAAGTCTTTTCTCTTGCCGGAAAGATAAATAATGCCGGTCTGGTGGAAGTTCCTATGGGAATAACATTAAGAGAAATGGTAAATGATATCGGCGGGGGAATTCCCGATAAGAAAAAATTCAAAGCTGTGCAAACCGGCGGACCTTCAGGAGGAGTTATCCCGGAAAGCATGCTCGATCTGCCTATAGATTATGAACGACTGCAGGATGCCGGAGCAATTATGGGTTCCGGTGGCATGATCGTTATGGATGAAGATGATTGCATGGTAGATGTTGCCAGGTATTTTATAGAATTTACACGAGATGAATCGTGCGGCAGATGTAATTCCTGCCGGGAAGGTCTGGATGCAATGTATGAAATTCTGACCAATATTTGCCATGGAAAAGGAAAAGAAGGAGATATCGAATTTTTAGAGGATCTGGGGAAATCTATCAAAATTGCTTCCTTATGCGGTTTAGGCAAGACAGCTCCTAATCCTGTTTTGACTTCGATTCGTCATTATAGAGACGAATATGAAGCCCATATCAGGGATAAAAAATGTCCTGCCGGATCTTGTTTAGAACTTATTAAATATTCGATTATCAATGAAAAATGTACAGGTTGCTTTGCCTGCAATGTGAATTGTCCCTCAAATGCGATTACCGGAGAAAAGAAAAAACCTCAAATAATCGATCAAAGCAAATGTATAAAGTGCAGCGTTTGTTCGGAAGTGTGTAAATTCGATGCTGTGAAGGTAGAATAATTAAGATGAAACTTAAAGAAATAAAAGAATTGCTGGAAGCAGAAGTCGTCTCAGGAAAAGACAAACTGGAAGCAGAGGTAAATTTTGGTTGTGCTGCAGATCTGTTGAGCGATATTTTAGCTTTCGGCAAACCCGGTTCTGTGCTGTTAACCGGCTTGACAAATCTGCAGGTTATTAATACAGCTAATGTTTCGGATATAAAAGCTGTTTGCTTTGTAAGAGGAAAAAAACCTGACAACAATGTCATAAAATCTGCTCGGAGAAATGATCTCATTGTTCTTCTGACAAATCTTCCCATGTTTGAATCTTGTGGTAGATTGTATCAAAAAGGTCTCAAGGGTATAGGGTTTTCAGAGCTATCAAATTAAAATGGATAAGATCAGGAAAACCACGAAAGTCCAGGAGCTTACATACGAACTCAAAGTTCGGGATGTAATGAGCAAAAATGTCGATACAATTAATTTGGAAATGCCGGTTTATTCTTTGAGAGATATTCTATATAAGAAGAGAATTTCAGGAGTTCCTGTCGAAAATAAGGGTGAACTGGTCGGTATTATCAGTATAGAGGATTTTATCAAATGTCTCGAGCTTGGAAAATTGGATGCTTTGATAAAAGACGAAATGACAAAAGAAATAAAAACTCTTTACACTGATGATACTCTTGTTCATGCTTTTGCAAAATTTAATGAATTCGGATACGGTCGTTTTCCCGTAATTTCCAGAAAAGGGAAAAAATTGGTCGGTATTCTTACTAAAAGTGATATCATCAGAGGGGTTCTAAAAAAATTAGAAATTATTTATCATGATGAAGAGGAAAGAAGATACAGAGCAAGTCATATATTTAATGATGTTGTTGCCGACGAAGTCTTTTTTAAGTTTCAATATTTCGTGGAAAGTAAGAATTTTGATAAAGCAGGAGAAGCTGCCACCGGGTTGAAAAAGACACTTTTTAGACTCGGTCTCTCACCGGATATAGTTCGCAGAGCAGCTATCTCAACTTATGAAGCGGAAATAAATATTGTTGCCTATACCGAAGGCGGCGAAATAATTGCTTATCTCGAGCCGCATCAAATCAGGATTGTTTTCACTGATAAAGGACCCGGTATTCCGGATATTGAGAAAGCGATGAAACCCGGTTTTTCAACAGCTCCGGGTTGGGTTAGAGAATTAGGATTCGGAGCTGGAATGGGACTTCCTAATATAAAAAAATTCACCGATAAGATGACTCTAAAATCAACCGTTGAGAAAGGAACGCGTTTAGTTACCATTATTAAACTCAGTAATTATCGCGATGATTAGTAGTCCGGAACCTTTAGTCCGGCTTTTGACGGATTGTTCCGAGATCAGTGAACTAAAGAAAAAGGATTGGACTGGAGTGAGGTTCTAAAATGATCAATCTAAAAGATATTGTGCAAAAACTCGATTTAAAAGTAGTTACCGGTGATCTCGAGAAAGAGATAGAAGCAGGTTATGCCAGTGATCTGTTGAGCGATGTTATAGCGAATGCTCACAAAGATAATATCTGGATCACTTTGCAGACACATGTTAATATAGTGG
Organism: uncultured Candidatus Cloacimonadota bacterium; assembly: GCA_964521025.1. Taxonomy (GTDB): domain Bacteria; phylum Cloacimonadota; class Cloacimonadia; order Cloacimonadales; family TCS61; genus DRTC01. The sequence goes on from CAZFPK010000009.1 coordinate 66,564, forward strand.
CAGTTGCAAGTTTACAAGACCTTGCCGGGATAATTTTGGTAAACGGAAGGGAACCGGAAGAAGAAACTATAAAGAAAGCAAGAAAGGAAAATATTGCTCTGATGATAACAGATCTTCAGGCTTTTGAAATAGCGGGAAAACTCTATGAATTGGGAATTCACGGGAATAAAAGAAAATAAGGTTATTGCCGGATGCTCAAAAAGTTCAAAACGGACTTGCATATTCATACCTGTCTTTCTCCTTGCGGTGATCCGGAAATGATGCCTGCATCGATCGTGGAAAAGGCAAAATCCAGGGGCTTGGATGTGATCGGCATTTGCGATCATAATTCTTCTGAAAATATTAATGCTGTAACAAAAGCAGGAGAAAAAAATAAATTGAAAGTCATTGGTGGGATGGAAATTACCTCGAAAGAAGAAGTGCATATCCTGGCACTTTTCGATGATGATAAAAATTTATTTAAACTTCAGGAAATCATTTATGAAAACCTGGAAGGTGTTAACGACGAAGAACTTTTCGGATACCAGTTAGTAGTTAATGAACAGCATAAAGTGATCGATTTGAATAAGAAACTGCTTATTGGAGCTACGGACCTGACAGTTGAAAAAATTGTCGAAATTGTTCATTCCCTGAATGGACTTGCTATTGCTTCTCATATAGATAAGGAGCGATTCAGTCTGATCAGCCAGCTGGGATTTATTCCGGAAGGTTTGGCTTTAGACGGACTGGAATTATCGGCAAAATATTCTTATGGTAGAAAAAAACTTGATTATCCGATGTCAGCCGGTTTTCCTCTCATCACATTTTCCGATGCTCACTTTCTGGATGATATCAGCAAAACCTCGACCACTTTCTTCATCGACGATCTGAATATATGTGAAATGAAGAAGGCATTAAAGAATCAAGATGGAAGATCTGTCGTTACATGTTCTTGATGTGGTTGAGAATTCGATCGCAGCAGATGCTTCCAAAATCGGAATAAAGATCATTGAAAAAAAAAAAGAGGACCTGCTGATCATTGAAATAAATGATAATGGTAATGGTATGAACAAGGAAACAATCGATAAAGTGCTCGATCCTTTCTATACAACAAGAACAACGAGAAGAGTGGGTTTAGGACTTTCCCTGCTGGCGCAAGCAGCAAAAGAGAGTAACGGAGATTTTAAGATAATTTCTAAACCCGGTAAAGGTACGAAAGTAAGAGCCGGGTTTCAATTAAGTCATATCGACTGTAAACCTGTCGGAGATATGAACAGCACTATCGTAACTTTAATTACTTCTCATCCTGAAATAAATTTTATCTATGAATATCAAAATGATGAAGGTAATTATGTTCTGGATTCAAAGGAAATAATGAAATGAAGAAATTCCAAAATACAAAACACAAAATACAAAAAAATAACAATAACCAAAATCTCAAATTCAAAACAAATCAAAGCATCAACTCATCTGTTATTTCATTATTTGTATTTGGAATTTATTTGTTATTTGGGATTTGATGTTTGTGATTTCGAAAATATGCAGGTAATAAATATGGTTAATTTAATTATTAACGGCATGAAATTGGAAGTTGAAGAAGGTTTAACGATTCTTCAAGCAGCAGAAAAGAACGGGATAAAGATCCCTACTTTATGCTATAATAAAGCACTGCCGGCTTATGGTGCCTGTCGTTTGTGTCTTGTTGAAATAAGTCAGAACGGTGGTTCGGCAACAACGCATGCATCGTGTACTTACCCGGTTCGTAATGGTCTTTTTATCGAAACAAATACGGACGATTTGAGAAATACCCGTAAGATGATGGTCGAGTTGATGCTGGCAAAATGTCCCGAATCCGAGATTTTGCATGATCTGTCAGCAGAAATGGGAGTAGGTAAACCAAGGATTAAACCAAAAAATGACGATTGTATTCTCTGCGGATTATGTGTGCGCATGTGTGAAAGCAGGATGGGAAGAGGAGCGATCGGGTTTGCCCATAGAGGATTTCAACGGGTAGTTGAAACTGCTTTCGATATGCAGTCGGAAGATTGTCAAACCTGCGGTGCTTGTGATTATATTTGTCCAACCAAAAAAGGAATTAAGTTCGATAAAATCACCGAAAATAAAGTTATTCCAATTCTTTCCGAATTCGATGAAGGATTAGTCAGGAAACCGGCAATTAATATACCTTTTCCTCAGGCCGTTCCCAATTATGCTAAAATCGATCCTGATTATTGCGTGCAGCTTAATACCGGGGAATGTAAAATCTGCACGGAATACTGTGAAGCGGATGCAATCAATTTTGACCATCAGGAAGAAATTTTGGATTTGAATGTCGGTTCTATCATCGTTGCAAACGGTGCAGAAAAATTCGATCCGACGATCATACATGAATACGGATTCGGCAGTTATAAAAATGTTCTTACGAGTATTCAATTTGAAAGAGTTCTATCGGCTTCGGGTCCATACGGAGGTCATTTGCAAAGACCATCCGATGGAAAAGTTCCCACAAAAATTGCCTGGATACAATGTGTCGGCTCTCGCACGGAACATTCTCACATGCCGTATTGCTCGTCGGTTTGTTGTATGTATGCATTGAAAGAAGCAGTTATTGCCAAAGAACATCTTGAAACTGTCGAACCGACCATATTTTTTATGGATATTCGTGCTTATGGAAAAGATTTTGATAAATATTATGATCAAGCAAAAAGAACAGGTGTCAGGTTTGTTCGCTCGAGAGTTGGGAAAATAAACGAAATAAAGGAATCCGGCAATCTTGAATTATATTATACCAAAGATAATGGTGATTTAGAAATCGAAGAATTTGATCTTATAGTTTTATCGGTCGGATTAAAACCTCGAGAAGATATCATCGATATTACCGATAAATTAGGTATCCGGCTTAATAAATTCGGTTTTATTGAAAACAAAGGTTTTTCATCTACTCAAACAACCCGTCCGGGTGTTTATGTCTGCGGACCTGCGGTTTCACCAAAAGATATTCCCGAGACTGTAATACAGGCATCAGGTTCGGTTTCCGGAGCCGCAGGAATTCTTTCTGAAGTGAGAGGAACTGAAATTGAAGAAAAAGTCTATCCGGAAGAAATAGATGTTATCGGGAAAGAACCACGCATCGGCGTATTCATCTGTCATTGCGGGATCAATATCGGCAGTGTGGTGGATGTTCCGAGTGTATCTGAATATGCTAAAACCTTACCGAATGTAGTTTTTGCCGACCACAATTTATTCACTTGTTCGCAGGATACTCAAGAAAAAATAAAGGATTTGATAAAAGAACACAACTTGAATCGTATTGTCGTTGCCAGTTGCACTCCGCGAACGCACGAACCTCTTTTCCAGAATACAATCCGTGAAGCAGGATTGAACAAATACCTTTTTGTGATGTCTAATATTCGTGAGCATTGCAGTTGGGTTCACAAAGATATTCCTGAAATAGCAACAGCAAAAGCAAAAGACCTGGTGCGGATGGCAATAGCTAAAGCTCAACTTGTTCATAGTTTGGAAGAATCGAAAATCGATGTGATCAGGAAATGTCTGGTCATCGGCGGTGGAATTGCGGGAATGACTGCAGCAGAATCTCTCGCAAATCAGGGTTTTGAAGTGAGTATCATCGAGCGGGAGAAAGAACTCGGTGGAAATGCCCGAAATCTTTTCTTTTCTGCAAGTGGAGATGATATCCGGAAAGACTTGAAGCAATTGATCGGAAAAATTGAAGATCACAAAAATATAGAGATCTATAAAGAAGCGACCATAGAAAGTATCGGCGGACATATCGGGGAATTCAAGACTACGGTTTCAGTGAATAATGTGAATAAAGAAATCGAATCCGGAGTGATAATCGTGGCGACAGGAGCGCAGGAAGCGAAACCTGAGGAATATCTTTTCGATGAAGAAGAAAGAGTTATAACCCAGCTCGACCTGGAAAAGATGCTTTCAACTTCCGAATCAAATGATAAAAAACCGGATATCCAAAAAATGAAATCAGTGGTAATGATCCAGTGTGTAGGTTCTCGAGATGAGCAGCACCCGTATTGTTCGCGGGTCTGCTGTGTGGAAGCGGTGAAAAATGCGATTGCTTTGAAGGAGCAGAATCCTCAGATAAATGTCTTCATTTTGTATCGCGAGATCAGAACATACGGTTTATACGAGGAGTTTTACCGGAAAGCACGCGATCTGGGAATCATTTTTATTCGTTATGAAGTTGAGAAAAAACCGGTAGTCGAGAAGAAAGACGATTCACTCTTGGTGCGGGTTTTCAATCCTCTCCTGGAAGGAGAGATCGAGATCGATCCCGATCTGATAGTTTTGGCTCCGGCAATTGTTCCCCGTGATGACGCATCCCAAATATCGCAATTTCTCAAAATTCCGCTGAATAATGACAGGTTTTATCTCGAAGCTCATGTCAAGTTGCGTCCTGTGGATTTTTCTACAGAAGGAATTTATGTAGCCGGTTTGGCGCACGCTCCCAAGAATATCAGCGAATCGATCGCGCAAGCCCTCGCAGCTTCCTCCAGAGCAGGTATAGTACTATCAAAAGGTTTCGTAACCATCGACCCGATAGTATCTTCCGTAACTGAAGACAAGTGCATCGGCTGCGGATTATGCGTTTCGATATGTGCGAACGGAGCAGTGGAGCTGCAGATGATCGAGGGCGGCAGAAAGGCGCAGGTGATTTCTTCGAGCTGCAAAGGCTGCGGAACCTGCGGCAGTTCCTGTCCGCAAAGAGCGATTACGATGGAGCATTTCACTGATGATGAGATCTTCGTGCAATTGGAAGCTTTGGTGGGAAATTGAACATTCGAAAGCGACGATGTCAAATGTCGCAAAGAACCGATAATGAATCGAAAGCGACAATGTCAAATGTCGCAACCAAATCGAAGAGTAATCCCAAGGCAACATTGGAAAATGTCGCTTCCAGGATAATAATTAGGTGAAATTATTTATGTTTGAACCAAAAATAGCAGCGTTTTTATGTAACTGGTGTGCATATGCCGGAGCAGACCTGGCCGGTGTTTCCCGAATTCAGTATGCACCGGATGTGCGAGTCATCCATGTGATGTGTTCGGGAAGGGTCGATCCGATCTTTCCTCTGAAGGCTTTCGGGGTGGGAATAGACGGAGTTCTGATCTTGGGATGTCATCCGGGAGATTGCCATTATCAAACCGGAAACCTGCAGGCAGATAAAAAGATGCAGATGACGCGGTTCATTTTGGAAACGATCGGTGTTCCCAAAGATAGATTGCGTTTCGATTATGTTTCAGCAGCAGAAGGCGGCAGGTTCGGTGAAGTAGTTTCGGAATTCATCAAAGAGATCAAAGAATTAGGTCCTATAAAAAAAGATAAAGACTTGATCCGGAAAATAACTCTGGGAAAGAAAATCGTGGATAATGAAAGACTGCGCTGGCTTATCGGAAAAGAGTATGAGATCACGGAAAAAGGCAATGTTTACGATGAAAAAGTGGACTCGATCGAATTCAAAGATATGCTCTCAAAAAATATCCTGGATGAGTTCAAAAAAGAACAGATTTGCAGTATGATTGAAAAAAAAGCATACTCGGTTAAGGAAATTTCCAAAAACCTGGAATTATGTCCTTCCGAAGTATTCAGGTATCTGACTTATATGGAGAATAGCGGATTGGTTGTTCTGGACGGACATAAGGACAATTATCCTACATTTCTAAACGCTTATGAAAAATAAAAAAAATATTGGTTCGGTCCTCGTTGTCGGCGGCGGGATCGGCGGCATGCAGGCATCACTCGACCTGGCAGATTCCGGTTTTAAAGTATTTCTGCTCGATTCACTGCCCTCGATCGGCGGTGCTATGGCTCAACTGGATAAGACATTTCCTACCAACGATTGTGCGATGTGTACTATGTCGCCCAAACTTGTAGCATCGGGAAGACACATAAATATCGAACTTCTTACTAATTGCGAGATCGAAGAAGTTAGCGGCGCTGCCGGGAATTTTGAAATTACTGTCAGGAGAAAAACCCGTTACATCGATATTGAAAAATGTACAGGCTGCGGAGTTTGTGCTGAAGGCTGTCCTGTCGATGCACTCGATAAATTCAATCTCGATCTCTCGGATAAAAGAGCAGTTTATGTGGAATATCCGCAGGCAATTCCCCTTGCTTTTGCTATCGATAAAGATAAATGTATAGGCTGCGGATTGTGTCAGAATCGCTGCATCGCAGATGCCATCAAATATGATGATAAAGAAGAATATGAGAACCTGAATGTCGGTGCCATTGTACTCTCATCCGGATTCGATCTTTTTGATCCGACCATCAAGCACACTTTAGGATTTTCCAAATATATGAATGTGATCAGCAGTATGCAGCTCGAACGCATCCTGTCGGCTTCCGGGCCCTATAAAGGTCATGTGTTCCGACCTTCGGACGGGAAGATCCCGAAGAAGATCGCTTTCATTCAATGCGTGGGCAGCCGCGATGTTTCTCCTGATGTGAAATCTCCGTATTGTTCAGCAGTTTGCTGTATGCATGCGATCAAAGAATCGATGATCGCGATCGAGCATGTCAAAGGCTTGGAACCGACTATTTTCTATATGGATATCCGTGCTTACGGAAAGGATTTCGATAAATATTATCAACGAGCGATAGACCAGTATAATGTTAAATTTATCCGCTCGAAAGTCAGTCTGATCGAGGAAGTGAAAGATTCCTGCGATCTAATGGTTCATTATGTTCACCAGGATGGAACACTCGATACAACTGTTTTTGATATGGTGGTTTTATCCGTTGGATTCAAACCTAATAAAGATGTTATCGAATTCGCAGATAAACTGGATATAAGATTAAATGAATATGATTTTATCCTGAACAAAGGTTTTTCCACGATCCAAACCACGCGTGAAGGAGTTTTCGTCTGCGGTCCGGCAGTTGCTCCCAAGGATATTCCCGAAACAGTTATGCAGGCTTCCGGGGCGGTTTCCGGTGCTGCCGAACTTTTATCCGATGTGCGCGGAACAGAGGTCGTTAAAAAGGAATTTCCCGAAGAGATCGATGCAGCCGGCAAGAAACCGAGAATAGGAGTTTTTGTTTGTCATTGCGGTATAAATATCGGTTCAATCGTGGATGTGCCCGAAGTGGTTGAATATGCTAAAACACTACCGAATGTGGTGTATTCGGAACATAATCTCTTCACATGTTCGCAGGATACGCAGCAGAAAATGAAGGAACTGATCAAAGAATATAAATTGAACCGCGTCGTGGTTTCGTCCTGCTCTCCGAGTACACACGAACCGCTTTTCCAGGAAACCTTGCGCGAAGCAGGATTGAATCCGTTTTATTTCGATCTCGCAAATATCAGGAATCATTGCAGCTGGGTGCACCGGGACGACAAAGAAGGAGCAACCGAGAAAGCAAAAACACTGACGAGAATAGCAGTCGGGAGAGCCAGGTTATTGGAACCTCTTTATTCTGTTTCTCTCGATGTAACGCAAAAAGCACTCGTTATCGGCGGCGGGCTTTCCGGCATGACGGCTGCTCTTTCCATTGTCAAACAGGGTTTTGAAGTCGGTCTTATCGAGCGCGAAGATAAACTCGGCGGTAATCTGCATCGTTTAGATGAAACTCTCGAAGGTAAGAAAATATCCTATTACCTGACCGAATTGAAAGATGAGATCGATGATGATCCCAAAATAAAGGTTTTTGTAAATTCGGAATTAAAAGAGATCGACGGTTATATCGGGAATTATAAAACTACCGTATTAAATAAAAATAATAATGAAGAAATAATCTTTGAACACGGCGTTATCCTGATCACGACCGGAGCCAGGGAATCCGTACCGGATGAATACTTTTTCGGGCAAAGTAAAAATGTGATGACCCACCTGGATTTTGAAAAAGATTTCGCTGAAAATAAAAAGGTCTATTCCAAACTGAAAAATGTGGTCATGATCCAGTGCGTCGGCTCCAGAGACGAGAGAAGACCGTATTGCTCGCGCGTTTGCTGTACTCAATCCATCAAAAGTGCGATCAAACTGAAAAAATTGAATCCAAAGATCAATGTTTATATTCTTTACCGCGATATAAGGACTTACGGATTTTATGAGAAATTCTACCTGAAGGCACGCGAACTCGGTGTGATCTTCATTAAATATGAAACCGAGGACAAGCCGGTTGTGGAGATAGACAGCAAACGCATGGTGCTGGATGAAAAAGGTTTGAAGATAACGATCCGGGATCATATCCTGGGAAAGGAACTGGAATTGTATCCGGACAAACTTATCCTCGCTTCGGCAATGGTGCCGCAGGACGATGCCGAAGAACTTTCCCGGATGCTCAAACTTCCGTTGAACGAAGATAGATTCTTTATGGAAGCCCATGTCAAACTCCGTCCTGTGGATTTTTCCGCAGAAGGTATTTTCCTGGCAGGTCTGGCTCATTCTCCCAAAGCTATCGAAGAGACCATCGCGCAAGCAAAAGCAGCAGCAGAACGAGCCTGTTCCATCATCAGCTCCGATGTTTACCTTTCCGAAGCAACGATCGCCAATGTCGATCTCGATGTCTGTGCCGGCTGCGGTATGTGTGTTTCGGTTTGTCCTTACGGAGCGCCCGAACTGGTTGCTATTAGCGGAAAGGAGAAAGCAAGTATCAATTCTGCTCTGTGTAAAGGCTGCGGCAGCTGTGCTTCGGTTTGTCCTTCCGGTGCAATGCAGCAGCTTGGATTTAAGGAAGAGCAGACATTGGCTATGCTGACGGAGGCTTTGGAGGTTTGGTAGGAAAATAAACACCGAAAAACACCGAGTAACACCGCATAATACTGAAAAAAATAGAATAACACCGGGATTGAATATTTTCATTCCTGGTGTTTTTTTATATAGCATTTCTCTTCATAATCTGCTGGTTTTTTTGCTTGACTCATTTCAAATAATTTTGAATCTGACTGGAGAGATATCAAAGGTGAAATGTATGAGTAACAGGTAAAAGAAAAATGAATTTTATGACACATATACACTTAAATTCAACGATATAAATGTTATAGTGTTTAAAATCTATAGGTAGTAGTTTTTCTCATTGAAGAAAACGATACGGTTTCCATATGAATATTCCAATTTTAATCGCAAATATTTTGACTTTTTTGGCATTTTTAGTTCATACTTTTATGGGTGACAAAGAATTGAGAATGATCGAGCCGGAGAATGAAAAAGATGAAAAATATTTGAAAAGGGAAAAATGGACAATGGCAAGAAGTGGTTGGCATTGGATTTCATTCGATCTATTATTTGCAACTATCGGACTCGGATTAATAAACTTCACTGACTTTTTTGAAAGTGAAAAACGATTACTTCAAATTTTAGCTGTTTATTTTTTCGGATACGGAATTGTGTGGCTCATAGCAATTGCGATTTCAAAAAAATTTCCAAAGAACTATTTAAAATTGGGACAATGGATTCTGTTGTGGCTTATTAGCGGATTGATTTATTGGGGATTGAGCTAAAGAAAAATGATAAGATTTTTTTGTATATCAGGTTTGTTTCGTTCCCGCAACTAAAGAGACTGTGTGAAAAATTCCATTTATGGAAAAGAATTGACAGTCTGAGCGCAGTCGAAGACTTACAATTCTTTGCGTATCAGCAAATTAAACAAAATCCTTCGACTACACTCAGGATGACCATTTTGTCTAATTCATGCAAATATCACTTTTCAACAACCTCTAAAGTTATGGGCTGTATTAAAATCTATGTACTTTTATCTTCCGGAATAAAAGAAATGAAAAATATACAATTTCTACAAACTACAAAAAGCGATTTATCTGAAATCAGCAATTTGCAGCCTGAAGGCTGGCGTGATATTACTGCTGTATTCAATTCCTATCTCGATTACGATTTTTGTTATCCGCTCAAAGTAACTATCGGAGAGAAAATTATCGGAGTTGGAGTTTCTATTATTTTTGGGAAAACAGGTTGGTTAGCTCACATCATCGTTGATAAAAAGAACAGGAATAAAGGTATTGGCTCACAAATTTTACAGCATCTGCTAAACGATATGAAACGCAAATCGGTAGAAACATTTTTATTAATAGCAACTAAGCTGGGAGAACCGATTTACAGGAAAGCTGGATTCAAGGTAATTTCCGAATATATGAAGTTCAAAAGAGAGAAGCCATTTATAGAAATGCCAACTTCAAAACAAATCGTACTGTACCGCGACAAATATTATTCGGAACTTATGAATTTGGACAAAAGCATTTCCGGTGAAAATAGAGAGCCTTTAATAAGCAGACATCTTGATGATGCTTTGCTCTATCTGGAAAATAATAAATGTGCAGGATTTTATCTACCGAATTTAGGTGAGGGTTTGATACTGGCTGCCGAACCGGAAGCAGGTTTGGAATTGATGAAAGCAAAATTTGCAAAAGCAGACACAGCTATAATTCCAAATGAGAACCTGTTAGGAATTGATTTTCTCGAAAAAACCGGATTTATCAATACCGGAAAGAAAGGAAAAAGAATGATCTTGGGGGTGGATATTGATTGGAAACCGAAATGCGTTTTCAGCAGGATTGGCGGGAATTATGGGTAAAGAAAATTTTATATGCAACCTGCCTTTTCACACAAGTTGAAAAAATGATGAAAAATGAGAATTCATAATTATCTGAATTTAAAAGTCTCAACCTTTCCTGATTTCATATGTAAATTTAATGAAAAAATATAATTAATTCAAAAACTAAGATGACAGAAATTAATTAAAAAGTTTTTGAATTTTAGAAAAAAGGAGGAGTTATGAGCAAAACATTGATAGCAAAAGAAATTATGACCAAAGAAGTAGTTACAATTTCGGAGAACGAATTATTGGTTGCCATTAAGAAATTAGTTGAGAATAAGATCAGCGGAATGCCGCTATCGTTGATGCCGGAAAAATGATTGGGATCATTTCTGAGAAAGATATTCTGAACTTTGCCTTTTGCGGTCATCTCAAAGATACAAAAGTAAAGGAAGCGATGTCCGAAGATGTAGTAAACTATGCTCCTGATACTCTGATAGATTCGATTGCGCTTGCAAACCAAAAAGCATTTTCGACACGTTCCGATTGATGAGAATAACAAAGTTGTCGGAATTATTTCAAGGAGAGATATCATCCATTATGTGCTGAATATCTGATCTTTTATAATTAGTTTCTCTTCTACTTTTTGGGATCAATTTATATTAACTCTGGTTTTTCTTCCGATTCTTCGATAGCATCTGCATACGCTTCCACAAATATTTTCATATATTTATAAATTTTATTAATATCTTCATCAGGGATTTTTTTAAGGACATCTTTCTGAAATTGGTTCAATTTGTATTTCGTATTTTCCGCCATTTTCGTACCAACTTCGGTAATTTTTGCAAACCAGCAGCGTCTATCTGTTTCGGAGTGATATCTTTTCACAAATCCCATTCTTTCCAGTTTATTCAAAATACGAGTTACTTTGGCATTGGAAATATTGTACCTTTCAGCAATTTCTTTCATCGTCATCGGTCTGTCGATCTTATGAATAAAACGCAGCAGAGCGCATTCCACATCTCCGATCACCACACAGAGTGTATATGAATTGTCTCTCTCCTGGAAAAGTTTCTGCAGTTTATTTGTTAATTCTATAAATTCTTCAGAACTTGCCATTATTTATCCTTAATAATACGAAATAAATAATTTTTATGTTTTAGTTATGAATATTCATTCATTTATTTTCCTTAAAACTTCTAAATTCTTGGTTTCCCCTTTCTCATCTTACAAGAATAAATCTTTGGAGTCTTCTTGCTTCTCCCACGAATTTAGTTTTGAACCTTCTTTCACCGTTCTTCCTCATAACTTCTAAATTCTTGGTTTCTTCTTGCTCATCTTACAAGAATAAATCTTTGGAATCTCCTTGCTTCTCCCCCAAGAAAAAAGTTTTGAGTATTCTTTCATCGTTCTTCCTCAAAACTTTTAAAATCTTGGAATCTCCTTGCTTCTCCCCCAAGATTAAGGCACGCCCGGAAGGACTCGAACCCTCAACCCTCTGATCCGAAGTCAGATGCTCTATCCAATTGAGCTACAGGCGCCCGAAAAAACAAAAATATTTTGACTGATTTTACTGTCCAATTTTTTTTACCTCAAAATAGAAAAAGGAGACTTTGATGAAACAGGCAACTTTAGTATTGTTCTCGGTATTTGTTTTGCTGCTCTCTGCCGGAGTTCATGACAATTCCGAATATGAACATTTCAACAATTACCGGAATGAACAGACTTATGAGAATTTTGAGAAAGCAATGGATTTTTACAAATCCAATCTGAAAAAAGATGAGAATGACCATTCTGCTTATTTGATGCTTTCTTATCTCAATTTTATGGAGTTGGAAAAGAATATGGCAGTTTTGGAGAGTGACCTTGATAGTCTAGATAATCGCACCAGATTTTCTTATGCGAACCTGCTTTTAAGCTTGGGAAAATACAATGAGAGCATCGAGATTTATGATAAGATCAACAAAGATACTCCTGATTGGTCATGTCCTTGGCGTCATAAAGGAGAAGCGTATTTCAAGTCGGATAAACTGGAAGAAGCGGAATTAGCCCTTCTAAAGTCGATCGAAACCCGCAAGGAACATTATGATGCTTATGTTATGCTGGCTGATGTGCAGAAGGAAATGGGAAAATATGAAGACGCACTAAAAACTCTGAAAACAGGAATTTCCTATAAAGGAAAAGATATCGAAGAATCGAATGAGGAAGTTGCTTACCTGGAAGAAGATTTCCTCCACCTGGAATTGCTGAAATTAAATAGTATGCAGCAGGAATTCGAAAATCTGAAAAAGAAATTAATGGAAATCGCTCCGGATGACGAAAGATGGAATAAAATAAATAAATGATCGCATTTTATGGAGTGAAAATTGCATATTAGGAAATTCATAATACCGGAGGAATTTAGATGAAGAATATGAGATTTTTTGTATTTACAGCATTATTATTGATTTCAATAACTTTTCATGCTGAAGAAAAAATGGTTATCCGCATAGAAAAACCTGACGAGCAAGTGTTAAGAGAATTTACACCGGAACTTTATGATATTGCTTCTTATAAACCCGGGGAATACCTGGATATTGTCGTTACTCGCTCAAAATTCGAGGAACTTCTTAACAAAGGTTTCAAAATTAAGATCACGCAAACAGAAGAACGAATGAAAGAGAACTTAAAAGCTGAGCGCGAACTAACTGCTTATCGAAATTATGCGGAAGTTTTAGCAGAATTACAGCAGATCGAAGTAAATTATCCGGCTCTCTGCAAACTTTATGATATTGGAGAAACCTGGGGTAAAGAATATTCGGATGAGGGAAATTCCTATTATGATGATCATCATCATGAGATCTGGGCTTTGAAAGTTTCCGATAATGTGCTGGTCGAAGAAGATGAACCCGGAACTTATTATATGGGAGTTCATCACGCACGCGAACCGATCAGCTGTGAAGTTGTGTTTGCTGTCCTGAACCATATTCTCGACAATTACGGAACCGATCCGACTATCACGGATAATGTAAACAATTCACAGATCTGGTTCATTCCGCTGGTCAATCCCAATGGTCATAAACTCGTGATCGATGAATATGATGTCTGGTGGAGAAAAAATATCCGCGATAACAATGAAAACGGTTATATCGATGGTTACGATGGAGTCGATCCGAATCGGAACTATGGTTGGGAATGGGGTCCGGTCGGAACTTCCGATGATTGGTCTTCCGATGTTTATCATGGACCGGAAGCCTGGTCCGAACCGGAGATAATCGCTATGAAAAATCTGCTGGAATCCCATCATTTCGTAACCGGAATTACCTATCATAGTTACAGCGAACTCGTACTTTTTCCTTTCGGTTACAACGAAGGAGTCATCGCTCCGGATCATGATGCTCTCGAAGAACTGGCAGTCGAGATGGCAGTTACGATTCCCGCAGAAGGAGGAGGACATTACACTCCGCAGGAATGCTGGCAATTATATCCTTGTATGGGAACAACAGACGATTATTCTTATGGAGAACATGGAACTTTTTCTTTTACGATCGAATTGGGAACAGAGTTCATTCCTCCTGCAGATGAGATACAGGGAATCTGTGACGACAATATCCAGGCAGCGATGATCCTGCTGGATCGAGTTAATCATCAGACTTTGACCGGATATGTTACTGATTATGATACCGGATTACCGGTTGTTGCTGATGTTTACATCGACGGCATCGATAATACGGGAGTTTATCGTGAACCGTATCAAAGCGATGAACTTTTTGGAAAATACTACCGCTTACTTCAAACCGGAAATTATGATGTAACATTTTCTGCAGACGGATATTTTTCTCAAACCTTTGAAAATGTAACAATAATTAGTGGAGATATTACAACATTAAATGTGAGTCTGGAAGCAGCAGACCCACCGGATATTTCCATCGATCCAACTTCTTTCAGTGTTAGTTTAGAGTCCGGTGAGACAACTTCTGAAAACTTGAGAATTTCCAATGATGGAGAATATGATCTGATCTATGATTTAACTCATGAAGATAGAGATTTCGGTGGTCCGGATGTTTTTGGTTATAGCTGGCAAGACAGCGATGAACCGGATGGACCTGTTTATTCCTGGCGGGATATTTCCGGGATCGGAACTTATGTAAATTTCACTCATAACGATTATGCAACAAACTTAATGCCGATTGGATTTACCTTCAATTATTACGGAACAGAATACACTCAATATCGGATAAGTCCAAACGGCTGGCTCGGTTTTGGTGATGATTGGACCGACTGGCATAATTTCGAGCTACCGCGACACGATGCTCCCAGACCTGCGATCTTCGGTTTCTGGGATGACCTCGATCCTTTACAGGGAGGAAATGTCTATTATTATGGAAATTCCGACAGTCTGGTCGTCTGGTTCGATGATGTCATTCATTATCCCGGCTATTGGACAGGAACTTATGATTTCCAATTCATTCTCTATTCGACAGGACAGATTTTACTGCAATACAGATCAGTTTCCGGAGACCTCGATACAAACACTATCGGAATCCAGAACGAATCAGGAGATGACGGACTGCAAGTCTGTTTCGATGAAAATTATGTTCATAACGAACTGGCAATTTTATTCGAGAAAGATTGGTTGAGTTTGTCTCCCGCTTCCGGCTCGGTTCCGCAGGCATCTTTCGATGATGTTACTGTTACCTTTGACGCAACCGGTCTGCCCGATGGAACTTATTTGAAAAATATTTTGATAAATTCCAATGATCCGGACGAACCGGTCGTTACCGTTCCTGTTAATCTGAATGTTGGAGTAAATGCTCCTGAAACTCCCGGAAATGTAACAACTGAAATAATAGGTTCAAATATAAATATTAGTTGGGATGCTGTAACCGGAGCAACATCCTATACGGTTTATAGTGATCCGGATCCGTATGGATCGTTTGCAAATAATGAATGGACTGGAAGTTCGACAAGTTGGAGCGAACCTGTTTCCGTCGAAAAGAAGTTTTATCGTGTTACGGCGAGTAATTAATTTACAAGGTGAATTCATTGATACATTTGAATTGATATTCTCGAAATGGCGGATTAAACCATGAACTATCCAAAAGTGATTTCAGCCAAAGCAGTCGATGATCATACTTTATTGATCGTATTTGAGAATCATCAAAAAAAGTACTATGATATTACTCCTTTATTCAAAAGAGATATGTTCTCACTTCTTAAAAATCCGGTTTTTTTAAAACAGTCAAAGTAGAAACTGGAGGATACACTGTATCCTGGAACGAAAACATTGATATTAGTGAATTTGAGTTATGGAAAAATGGTCGATCGATCAACTGATGATTTCGAATCCTGCAATGTAAAATAGCAGGAATATGAAATGATCTAACATTAGTAAAAAAACTTGAATTAAGTTTGGTTCTAACTATACTTGATTTAAGTTTTTAATGCAGCATCAAATTAATTAGAAATTATTAAAACGGAGGTTTTTATGAAAAAAACAGTATTGGTCGTATGTTTAGTAATAGTCGCAAGTTTAACACTTTTTGCGGTTAATGAAAATGTCGTAACTTCACAACTTCAGGAGAAGCTATCTCAAACTCCAGAAACAGAATTTATCAGGATCAATATTTCCTTGAAAGAGAAATATGATTTTATGGAGTTATTGAGTGCAACTCAAAACTTATCGCATGAAGAAAAGAGAGAATTCGTAACCACTGAGTTGAAACAATTTTGTCAGGAATCGCAACAGCAAATTCTTTCCGAACTGGAATCATTTGAAGATCAGGGAATTGTACGAGACATTAATCCATTGTGGATCACGAATCTGATCAATTGTTATGCTGCACCGTTTGCGGTTCGACAATTATCTCAAAGGAGCGATATCAGGAGCATCGATTGGGATGAAACTAGAATGGTCTTAATAGATGCTGAGAAAACAGATGAAAAAAAATACGAAGGAAATCCGCGTGAAAGAGATATAACCTGGAATGTAACTCTCGTCAATGCGGATGATGTCTGGGCTTTGGGTTATACCGGTGAAGGAGTAACAGTTGCAGTTATCGATACGGGTGTTCGTTACACGCATAATGACCTGGAAGACCATGTCTGGGATGGTTCTGCTTACGGTTATCCGAATCATGGTTATGATTTTTATAATAATGATAATGATCCGGCGGATGATCACGGACACGGAACTCATTGTGCCGGAACAGTTGCCGGAGACGGAACAGCCGGAACACAAACAGGAATGGCTCCCGATGCTACGATTATGTGTTTGAAAGTACTAAATAGCGGAGGTAGTGGAAATGAGTCCGATGTCTGGGATGCTATCGAGTTTGCAGTCGATTACGGTGCCAATGTGATCAGCATGTCCCTCGGTTGGCAGCATTCCTGGGGAGTAGATCGGGAATCCTGGCGGGACACTTATAATTATGCTCTTGCTGCTGGAGTTATCGCTTCGGTTGCTGCCGGAAATGAGGGAGATGAACAATATTCTTATCCAATTCCCGATAATGTCAGAACTCCGGGAGATTGTCCTCCACCATGGCTGCACCCCGATCAGACTTTGACCGGAGGAGTCTGTGCGGTAGTTTGTGTCGGAGCAACCGACAGTAATGATAATATCGCCTATTTTTCGAGTTTGGGACCCTTGGATTGGAGCAGTATAAACGATTACTGGGATTATCCGTATGATCCTGAAATGGGTTTGATCAGACCGGATATCTGCGCTCCCGGAATGGATATCGAATCTCTTTCCTATAGTAGTGATACAGGTTATGTCGGTGGTTGGAACGGAACTTCCATGGCAACTCCCTGCGTGGCAGGAGTTATGGCGTTGATGATAGAAAAGAATTCCTTGATCACACCTGCACAGATCGATCAATACCTGGAAGAAAATGTGGCAATTCCGCAATCTCCCAAAAATAATACTTATGGTTCCGGAAGAGTCGATGCTCTTGCATCCGTTAATGCAACTCCACATTCGGGATTTCCAACTTGCGTGATCACAGATCCTTTGCATGGAGATTATATCGTTCACGGCACAACCGAAACCATAACCGTTGCTGCTTCGGATTATGACGGTTCGGTTACACAGGTCGAATTCTACATCGATGGTATATATCAAACTTCCGATTATTCAGAACCTTATGAATATGATTGGGATACAACTCCGTACTCTCTTGATGATCATACGATCAAAGCAATTGCTGTCGACAATGACACGAATGAAACTGAACACGAAATAACTGTTACTGTTTATGATCCGCCTGATATTTCCATTGATCCTACTTCTTTCAGTGTAAATTTAGAACCTGATCAAACAACAAATGAGAATTTGAGGATTTCGAATGACGGAGTCTCCGAACTGACTTACGAACTCGATCATGAAGACAGAGGACAGGGTGGTCCCGATACTTACGGATATTCCTGGTTAGACAGCAATGAACCGGATGGACCTGTTTATGACTGGCGGGATATTTCCGGATCGGGAACTCAAGTCAGCTTCACCCATAATGATTACGCCACGGATTTAATACCGATTGGATTTACCTTCAGTTATTACGGCATCGATTACACTCAATTCCGCATCAGTCCGAACGGCTGGATCGGTTTTGGAGACGATTGGACAGATTATCACAATTACGAACTTCCACGCGTAGATGCTCCGCGACCGGCAGTTTTCGGTTTCTGGGATGATCTGCATCCCTGGGATGGAAGTAATGGCAGTGGAGATGTTTATTATTATGGAAATACAGATAGTTTAGTGGTCTGGTTTGATGAAGTGATTCATTATTCCGGGATCTGGGACGGAACTTATGATTTTGAAATGATCCTTTATGCAAACGGCAGGATCTTGTTCCAATACAGAACTGTTTCCGGAGATCTCGACACCTGCACACTCGGTATCCAGAATGCAGACGGAGATGACGGTTTGCAGGTCTGTTATGATGAGAATTATGTGGAAAATAACCTGGCAATTCTCTTTAAAAAAGACTGGCTGAGCTTATCTCCAACTTCCGGTACAGTTCCAGGTTCTTCCTATGACGATGTAACTCTGACTTTCGATTCCTCCGGTTTAACTGAAGGAACTTATTTGAAGAACCTGATGATCACCAGCAACGATCCGGATGAACCGGAAATTATTGTGCCTGTAACTTTAACTGTCGGAACAGTATTTCCACCGGATGCACCGGAAAATGTAACTATCGAAATTGTCGGTTCTAATGTTCAACTCAGTTGGGATGCTGTAAGCGGAGCAACTTCCTACACTGTTTACAGCGATACCGATCCTTACGGAACATTCTCCACCGTCGAATGGACAGGATCAGCAACGAGTTGGAGTGAACCTCTTTCTGGAGATATTAAATTCTATCGTGTTACTGCGAGTAATTAAGGTAACACAATTTTGTAAAATGTCTTTTTCAAACTTGCCATCCAGTATCAACGAGATGGCAAGTTTTCTTTATATTCCCCAGAAGGCAATTCTATCTAAAAAATTAAGAAGAATTTCGCAGTAATAAGAATAATATCTTGCGAAAAAAAAGAAGCAAAATATAGCACAATATTAAAAAGGATGTCAGGTAAATATTATGGATCTAAAACTCGCAGTATTAATTGACGGTGATAACATACCTTCTGCTAATATAAAAGATATGATGGAAGAAATCGCTAAATACGGCAATCCCACCATAAAAAGGATTTATGGAGACTGGACAAAGCCGAATCTGTCAAAATGGAAGAACATCCTTCTGGAAAATGCGATCACACCAATTCAACAATATGGATATACAACCGGAAAAAATGCTACCGATTCCGCCATGATCATCGATGCGATGGATATTCTATATTCAGGAAAAGTCACAGGATTTTGCCTGGTTTCCAGCGACAGTGATTTTACCCGTTTGGCTACCAGGTTGCGGGAAGCCGGGATGCAAGTATTTGGAATCGGTGAGAAGAAAACACCAGAGCCGTTTATCGTTGCCTGCGATAAATTCATTTATATTGAAATTCTTAAATACCGGTCTGAGGGAAGTGAAGCGGAATCTACAAAGAGTAAGTCCTCTTCAAAAAACAATATCGATAAAGTAACTCCCAAGGTGATCAAACTGATCTCGTCCACCATCTCCGATTTGGCAGATGATGATGGTTGGGCTTTTCTGGGTGATGTGGGAAATCTTCTCCAGAAAAAACAACCAAATTTTGATTCCAGGAATTATGGTTTCCAGAAATTGACTCCATTGATCAAATCGATCAAAAAATTTGAAATTGAACAACGGGAAAGTTCAAAAGGACGATTTAAGTTAATTTATGTAAAGATCAAAGTAAAGAACAGAACATACAATCAACCTAAACAAAAACGCACCCGGGTTTCATGAAAGTTCTTTCTTCAGGATAAAATTATTGTAAATTAAAGTTGTTGCTTGTTATGGTTTTGTCAGGTTACCATAAATTTTTTATCGCAGAATAGTAATTTTGAGTTAAGACACAAGAGGAATTTCACAGGAATAATGATATTATCCTGCAAAAAGTAATAAAATGGAAATTCATAATTGTTCCCAATCCCCTGATTGGGAATGATTCAAGTTTAAGAAAATGATCTTAAAAAAATAACTTGGAGGTTATGATGAAAAAAATACTGTTTTTTTTAGTTAGTTTATTTCCCGTGTTACTGTTCAGTTACACAACAGTAAGCGGAGATGTTTCCGGGCAAACCTGGTCAGGTGGGACTTATTATGTCACCGGATATACTTATGTTTCTAATGGTGCAACATTATCAATAGGTCCCGGGACAGTTGTAAAATTCAGTAATAATTGTGATTTCACTGTTTATGGAACTTTAGATGTAAACGGTACATTGGCTAATTATGTAAAGTTCACATCAAAGAATGACAATGCTTATGGAGAAATTATTGAGGGTTCAAGTGGTAATCCGCAAACCGGAGATTGGTACGGAATTTTTTTAGACGGAAGTTCAGTCTATGATGGAATCGGAGAATTTGATTATAGTAAGATTTGTTATGGATTTTTTGGAATTCATGCAATTTATGGAGAAATACAGATAGATAATTGCCAATTTAATAATAATGAATATGCAGCAAATCTTGAGGGTGTAATAATCAAACAATATCCAAATAATTCTATAACCGGAAACGGATTTCATACTTTCGGAATAAGTGGTTGGATAACAGAAGATATGACCTGGACTGAAACATCTTCAAGCGTTATTTTGACGCTGACAGAAGCAGTTGGTGTTATGAAAGATGTTGTGTGTACAATTCCGGAAGGAACAATAATCAAATCCGATGAGTACGGACAGTTTTTAGTAGGTGGTACATTAGATGTGAACGGAACAGAAACAAATCCCGTGGTCTTCACTTCATTCCAGGACGATACTTTTGGAGGAGATTCAAATAATGACGGAGATGCAACCTCACCTGCTCCCGGAGATTGGGGAGGAATTATTTTATTTGGCACTGAGGATGAAGGTATAGACTATGATGGATTCGGTTTTTTTGATCATTGCCGCATAAGATATGGGGGAAACCTTTATGGAGATTATGCGGATTCAAATGTTCATTTTTACCATTCGGAACCAGGATATATGAATAATTGTATTAGTGAATACAGTTTACAAAACGGTATAAAAGCAATAGATTGTACTGTGGATATTTCCAATAGTTTTTTTGAGAATAATACCGATTATGCAGCATATCTCGGAGATGTAACAATAAAATCATACCCTAACAATTCTGTAACCGGAAACGGAATCGATGCCTTTGGTGTAAGCGGAACAGCAAATGATTTGGAATGGACCGAAACATCATCAAGCGTTATTATCTCTTTAATTGGAACAGTTACTGTTGATGATGATATGTTTTGCTCATTTTCTCTAGGAACAATAATCAAATCCGATATTAATGGGCAGTTCCATGTAAAAGGAACTTTTGATGTGAATGGAGATGCTTTTGACGAGGTAATTTTCACATCATTACAGGACGATACTTACGGTGGAGATACGAATAATGACGGAGCCGCAACTTTACCTGCTCCCGGAGATTGGAATGGAATTTATTTGAATGGTGAAAATGATAATGACGGAATAGGAGAATTTGATCATTGCACTATTCGTTATGGTGGAAATTCTACCGGACAAGCAGATGCAAATCTGTATTTCAATCAATCTGAATCCGGGTACTTTTTGGATAGTTATAGTGAATATAGTTCACAACACGGTTTAAAGGCATCGGAGTGTTCTATTGAAATTACTGACAGCAATTTTGAGAATAATGATGATTATGCTGCTTATTTGAGTAATGTGGAAATTGAAACCTATTCGGGCAATTCAGGCAGCGGAAATTTTATCGAAGCATTCGGAATCAGCGGAACTGCAAACGAAGATGTAATTATTAGTGAAATAGAGAATGGACTTCCTTTTGTTATTATTGGAAATTTAACTGTTGATGAATATTCTACACTTACAATTCCGGAAGGTGAAGTTATTAAATTTATCAGTGCCGGACAATTTACTATAAACGGTACATTAGATGTAAACGGTTGGGAGACCGATCCTGTAATACTTACTTCATTTCAAGATGATAATTACGGTGGAGATACGAATAATGACGGAGCCTCAACTTCACCTGCTCCCGGAGATTGGGGAGGAATTTATTTAGATGGAGAAGCAACTTATAACGGAGTTGGAGAATTTGATCATTGTCGTATTAGATATGGAGGTAGTTATCCCGGTAATGCGGATGCAAATTTATATTTCGATCAATCTAATTCCGGACAATTTCTGAACAGTTATAGTGAATACAGTTTGCAACACGGTTTAAGAACCGATAGTTGCCCTATCGAAATATCCGGCAGCAGTTTTGAAAATAATGAAGAAGATGGAATTAATGCATTTTCCGATGAATTACAAATCGATAATTGCCAGTTTAATAATAATGGTGATTATGCAGCATATCTTGATAGTGTGATCATAAAATCATATCCTAATAATTCAGCAACCGGAAATGGAATCGATGCTTTCGGAATATATGGTTCTGTAATAGATAACATAACCTGGACGGAAACATCATCGAGTGTAATTACTTCTTTGATTGGAACGGTTACAATTAATGATAATATAGTATGCACAATTCCCGCAGGAACGATAATCAAATCCAATAGTTCCGGACAATTTTCTGTAAACGGGATATTAGATTTAAACGGCACAGCAGCAAATCCAGTTGTCTTCACCTCATTAAAGGATGATACTTTTGGTGGAGACACGAATAATGACGGAACAGCAACTTCACCTGCTGCGGGAGATTGGAGAGGAATTTATTTATTTGGTCAATCAGGTAATGATGGAATTGGAGAATTTGATTATTGTCGCATAAGATACGGGGGAAATTTATCAGGTGATGCAGATGCAGATGTTTATTTCTACCAATCTAATTCAGGATATTTCTTTAACAGTTTTTGTGAATACAGTTCTCAACATGGCTTAAGAGCAGATAATTGTCCGGTTGAAATCTCCAATAGTAGTTTTGAGAATAATGCTGATTATGCTTCATATCTACAGAGTGTATCGATAAAATCCTATCCAAATAATTCAGCAACCGGAAATGGAATTAGTGCTTTCGGAATCAGTGGAAACGTAGTGGAAGATATGACCTGGACGGAAACATCATCGAGTGTAATTACTTGTTTAATCGGTACAGTTACAATTAATGATGATATTGTATGCACAATTCCTGAAGAAACTGTAATCAAATCTAATACTTCCGGTCAATTTACTATAAATGGTACATTAGATGTAAACGGAACCGAAACAAATCCTATAGTCTTTACTTCTTTAAAAGATGATACTTATGGTGGAGATACGAATAATGACGGAGACGCAACTTCACCTGCTCCCGGTGATTGGTATGGAATTTATTTAGACGGAATTGCAGATAATCAAGGAATCGGAGAATTTGAACACTGTCGCTTACGATATGGAGGAAATGTTTCCGGTGATGCAGATGCAAATGTTTATTACGATGAATCGGATTCCGGTAGTTTCAACTACAGTATTAGTGAATATAGTTCGCAATACGGAGTAATGATCAATGATTCATCACCGGTATTCAGGGAATGCACATTTGCTGATAACACAAGTTACGGAGTTTATGTATCAGGAAATTCAACTCCTGATTTTGGTACAATTGCCAGAGACCAGGGACTTAATACATTCATCTATAACGATTCCGGGAATTATCAATTTTATAATGATACTGCCAATGACATTAACGCCTATTACAATATCTGGGAATATGCAAGTGCAGACAGCATCGATGCACATATTTACGATGATGATGAAGATCCTGCCAAAGGTGAAGTATTATTCGATCCCTGGTATGGAACTTATATCGATCCTCCCCAAAATATTACTATTTCTGTTAGTTCAGGTTCGGTTTATGTCAGTTGGGATGAAGTTGATGGAGCAACTTCCTACACAGTTTATAGCGATTCTGATCCTTACGGGACATTCTCGAACGATGAATGGACAGGAACAGTAACGAGTTGGAGCGAGCCTGTTTCCGGAGATATGAAGTTTTATCGAGTCACAGCGAGTAATTAATGTAATACCTTTTTGTAAAATACGATCTACAAACTTGTTATCCGTTGTGAACTGGAATGTAAGTTTTCTTAAGATCAAGGTTACACAATAAAAATAGCAAAACTTGTAATGATTTAATGAAATTAAGGACAATAAAGTGACAAAAAATAACTGGAAATCAAAATTAAAAGGTGATCCAATACCCTGGTTATTGGAAAGCAATCCTCGGACAAAATATAGAACCTTATTAGATTTATTGGAAATGAAGCCGAATTCAAAAGAAGTCATGAATGCCAAACTTGAAATGCTCAAAATAGAAAAAATTAGAAATCTCATCAAAGAAACATCTTCCTGGTTTCCGCAGGCAATTACCCGGCATAATGTTCCCCAATTATCCCATTATAAGTTTAGAATGCTGACCGATTTCGGACTTACGATCGATGATGAAGGAATGAAAGAAATTGTCCTCAAAGCGATCCGGAAAACGGAAAATAACCTCTTTGCGATCAGACAGCAATTACCGGAGAAAGGAAAAGGATTTCAAAAACCCGATCCCGATGCAGATGAATGGCATGCTTTACCTTGCGATTCGCCTTTGATAACCTATTCCCTTTTATGTTCAGGTTATAAAACACCAGCAGTATTAAAAAGTGTCGAACAAATCAAAGAGAAATGGAAAGATCCGCAAGGCTGGTTCTGTCATTTCTTTTTTGTGAACAGTATGTACAAGAAATTACAAATTGGCTGCCCAATGGCTGGTTTGATGGCATTGGAAGTATTTTCTCAAATTCCTGAATTGAAAGAATCGGAATATGCAAAAAACGCTTATGAACCGATCCGCTTTCATCGAGAATATGGGAAAACAATGTATTATTTCGGTCGTTCCAAAAAGTTCCGGACTCTCAAATACCCATTTGTCTGGTATAATGCTCTTTACCTGGCAGAAGTATTGACGAGATTTGAATTTCTCAAAAAAGATATCCTGGTTAAAGAATTGATCGGATGGATCGAAAATTCCCAGGAAAACGACGGCAAATTCAAACCGACTTCGATGTTCATGAATTTCAAAGGTTGGGATTTTGCTGATAAGAAAGAACCGTCGCCTTGGATCACATTTTTGTGTTGCAGGATATTGAAGAGATATTATTGTAATTTCTGAGAGTAAAGAAATTTATACTTGCATTTCTTATTGAGACTGATATGAAAATCAATAAATTGGTCATTAGAAAAGGTTTCCCCGAATCTTATCGACAAAGTGCTGCTCTACTTTATGATGAAGCATTCAGGCAAAAATTTTCGGTTGCAATCCATTCTGATAAAAAACGGCTTTCTCTCCTGCAAGATTGTCTAAATCCGGAGTATGCAATTGTTGCCATCAAAAATAATGATCTTGTTGGAATTGCTGGTTTTCATACGAAAAAAGGTTCATTGACCCGAGGAATTACCTTTCGAGATTTGATTTCCCGGTCGGGAATATTGAAAAGCGTATGGGCAGCTTTGGTTTTCAGTTTGTATGAAAGAAAACTTAAACCTGGAGAATTATTAATGGATGGGATTGCTGTGCAAAAAGAATTTAGAGGAAAAGGAATCGGCAGTAAATTGTTGGATAAAATAGTGAAATATGCGCAGGAAAATAAATATGAAAAAATTCGTTTAGATGTGATCGACACGAATCCGGAAGCAAGGAAATTGTATGAACGAAAAGGATTCGAAGCCGTTAAAACAAATAAATTTCCCTTTTTGAAATTGTTGCTTGGTTTTGGTAGTTCAATTTCAATGGTAATGGATGTTGCTCGATACTAAACACCCTTTTATCAAACCTGAGTATTGCGATAAAGCATTCCCAAACGGGAGTTTGGGAACAATGTAATAAATTTAGAATCCTATGAAAATCCTTTTCTTAAGTGACCTTCATAATGAATTTGCTGTTTTCGAACCTCCGAAAATAAAAGCAGATATTATCGTTCTCACCGGGGATATCGATCTTGGTTCGAGAGGAGCATTTTGGTCAATGGAAAAATTCGGTAATATTCCCATCATTTATATTTCAGGAAATCATGAGTATTACGGACATAAATTACCGGAAGTGAATGCTGAATTATCTAAAATATCAAAATCAAATTCAAATTTTTACTTCCTGGAAAATGAATCATTGATCCTGAATGGAATCAGATTTCTCGGCTGTACCCTTTGGACTGATTTTCTTTTGTTTGGAAAAGAATATCTCAGACATGCTTGTTATACAGCCGAAAATGGGATGTCGGATTATTTCAGGATTCGGTTAGGAGCTGCTGATTTGTATCGAAAGTTATGCTCTTCGGATGTGATCAGAATCCATAAAGAGAGTATCAGGTTTCTGGAAAAACATCTATCCCAAAATTATTCAGGAAACACGATCGTTCTCAGCCATCATGCTCCTCTGAAAAATTCTGTTCCTGAAAAATACAGCTCCGATTTGTTGAGTTGTGCCTTTGCAAATAACCTGGAGAATTTACTCAGTATATATAAACCGGAATTCTGGCTGCATGGTCATACGCATTTTAATGTCGATTATGTTTTTGATCAGACGAGGATAATCTCGAACCAACGAGGGTATTTCCCAATGGAACTGGTTATTGGATTCAAGAAAAATTATGTAATCGAGGTTGGTTAAAATTCAACTTTCGAATGAAAATCAACATTTCGGAGTGTTGAATTTTCATTATTTTTCTTAACAGACAAATTCCTATTTCTATTCTATTTCTGTAGTGACATAATAGAAACATTTATCTTCTACAATCTGTGAAGACCAGGTAG
Organism: uncultured Candidatus Cloacimonadota bacterium; assembly: GCA_964521025.1. Classification (GTDB taxonomy): domain Bacteria; phylum Cloacimonadota; class Cloacimonadia; order Cloacimonadales; family TCS61; genus DRTC01. The sequence goes on from CAZFPK010000009.1 coordinate 93,439, forward strand.
TTCCATTAAATTCTCCTGTTAAATCTTCTGTAAAATCATTTGCCGGATCATTGGAAGAATAGACTTTATAAACAGTTCTTGGATTCCCTTCCCAACTAAGCATAACTGAATTAGAATAGGGATCGATCTCTATTTGAACATTGGTTGGAGGTTCTATATGAGTATTTTGAGAATTTTTTAAAATCGATGTTTGCGAATGGAATTCCACCAGGAAAATATAACCTGCTTTACATAAAAGACTTCTTACACCTTGACTTGCCTGTCCGGGATATCGAACATCTAATCCGTGCCTGTAATATCCTGTTTGTTCTAAAGTAATTTTATCATGAGAATATAATCCCTTTTTCGTATATGCAAGGTATAAAGCATAAAAATCGACCGCCATATAATCCGGTTCATCAACCTCGGAAAAAATCTGGTCAAAGACTAAATCATTATCTTCTTCATTAAATATATAACGAGCCAGACCCCCACCTATACCTGAAATATATGTAAATATTGTATCATTGACAACTGTTAGGGCTTTGAAATCACAAAATACCGAATATGTTTCGGAATCGATTAACTCGAATCCTCCATTCGAAATATCATAAACATCGAGGGAATTATTATCCGTGATATACAATTTATCCTTATCGATGCACATATCATTGTTCTGTCTGTAAATTGTCTGCTCTACATCAGGATCCGCAGGATCAGAAACATCGATAATATTGATTCTAGGGATCAGAACATTTGCGTAGCCGGCAAAGATTCTCTGTCCATGCACATAAACTCTTCCATCTTCATTAGCTAATTTGGAGTTTATTGAACTAATTTCATTTAAAGTATTTGCATCAAAAATTCTGAAACCGTCATAGGTAGTATAAAATCCGTAAATATAATCCCCATCTGCAGAGAATTTTGCATGATGACAGAAACCTGGTTCATTGTTTTCATTGATCAATACCGGTTGTTCGATTGAAGAAATATCATATTTTTTAAAACCAAAACCTTCATGAGCAGTTATCATCTGATCAGCATAAATATCAACATCCTTATTCCAGCCACCCGTATGAGTATCTCCTAAATCGAGAGGACTAAATAAATTCGAAATATCCATTGTCTTTACCCCAAACCATTCGGAAGCAATATAAAGCCTATCTTCCTGATAAGCAACATCAAAGTGCAACAATCCTCCATAAATATAAGTCAAAAAACTTACATCGGTTGAATCGGTTGCATCGTAAACATAAACATAACCATTATTAGGGTCTTCCTGGTTTCTTCCACCGACAGTTGTAATATAAAGTGTATCATTAATATTCTCTGCATTCATTGGAATGGCCATGTTGATATTAGCTGCTTGTATTGTATCTGCATGTATTATTTCAGGCGCTGTAATTTCATTAATATTCAATGAGAAGAAGTATCCAAGATGACCGATTGTATTACTTCCTAAAATGTGGAGTAAATTATTCATTTTGCCATAAACCACTTCCTGTGGATTTGCATAACTCAAAGGATAAAAATGAATAAACTCGTAAGTGTTCGCATCATAAAAATATACGCCGTCATTTGTTCCAAAACAGACTGTGAATGCACAAATTCCATTTTTGACAGCAGTACCATGAATTACTCCGTTGTCTTCGGTATAACCAAAATCGATTCTGTCAGAAAAAAAGTCTGAAGAATCGGAATATACCGAAATTTTTGAATCCTGGGCAAGATAGATTTTGTTATCATAGAGAGTAATATCATAAGTAGCATCGCCGCTATCGGGTAAAATCTCATACAAATATATCGGATGGTAGGGATTAGAAATGTCCCATTTGGAAAATCCGTCATGGTTTGCAGCTACATATAAACAATTATCTTTAACCTGCAAATCAAAAATCGCAGACCTGTATCTGTGCTCGAATATCATTTCATGAGGAGGAGCAGAATTTTCTCCAACATAGTAAATTCTTAATGTCGAACCTGTACCTGTAAATAAAAACTCGTTATCATATTCAACTTCCAGGCAGGCAGCTCCGGTTGTAGCGGAGATAAACTGCAAGTCATCATCAGCGATGAGATTTAAAAATAAAAACAAGAAAAGCAAAATAAAAAATTTCTTTCTTTTCATTATCGACTCCTTTATTTATCTTCTTTATTAATCTATACACAAAAATTGGGTAAATCCTGTGTTTTTTTTGGAAATAATTTAGGTTCTCTATCGAAAATTATAGGTAAGATATTTATTTTGAACTAATCTTCATTGACGAACTCGTAAAAAATATGCTATATAAGTGTTCAGAAATAAAGAGATTTA
>CAZFPK010000010.1:0-92376 GCA_964521025.1 uncultured Candidatus Cloacimonadota bacterium
AAGCAGCTTAATTTTCACGACAACTTGTTGGTAAGTTTGGTTTTTTAAGTGACTATTTACTTTTTCCGGAATTAGGAATTTTTGAAATCTTTTGAGTAATGATATTTTTTAAGTTTATTCTTTATTTTTTGAGTTAATCTCTCGATATCTTTAGCGGCTTCTTTAATGATTCTTATTTCATAAGACATTTTTTGAAGACCTGATCAAAAGAATAAGTTTCCTCATTTAGAATCTGTTCGAATGATTTTTTGATACTTTCTCTAAATCCAAGAATTGAAAGAAGTTGTAAAGTTTCAATTTAATTATCATATTAATCTTCCGACATAATGACTGCATCTCCGTCCGAATGATGAATGTGATAAATATGGTGGCTCGTATTGGTTTCCTTAATTATATGAATTAAATCTCTTTGTGCTTTTAAGGCTGTCGATCCGGTCATTTTATTTTCCTCCAGTGAAAAAAAATCTGATCCTGTCAAATCCCCGGACTCACATTCTTCTGTTCGATATTCTCAAAAGCAAAGATCGGTTTGGATTGTTCCAAAATTACTTCCCTGGTGATCATGCATTTCCTGACATTTTGCATTTCCGGAAGATCGTACATAATGTCGAGCATAAATTTTTCCATGATCGCTCGTAAACCACGCGCTCCGGTTTTATGCTTGAGAGCGACTTTTGCGATCTCTTTCAGAGCTCCCTCTGCAAAATCGAGACTTACACCTTCCAGATCAAAAAGTTTTTTATACTGCTTGCAGATAGCATTTTTTGGTTGGGTCAGGATCTGAACCAATGCTTGTTCCTTCAATTCGTGTAAAGCACTGGTTACAGGTATTCTGCCAACGAGTTCGGGAATCAAACCGAACTTGACCAGGTCATCGGGAATGACTTTATTCAGAAGTTCGGGAGTTATTTCGGATTGGGAGACGATATCAGCATCGAATCCAACAGTTTTCAAATTGATCCGGCGCTGGATAATTTTTTCTAATCCAAAAAAAGCACCACCTGCAATGAATAAAATATTTTTCGTATCCATTTCAATAAATTCCTGATGCGGGTGTTTTCTACCGCCTTTGGGAGGAACATTGACTTTTGCTCCTTCCAGAATTTTCAAAAGTGCTTGTTGAACTCCTTCTCCGGAAACATCTCTGGTTATGGAAGGAGCTTCTGATTTCCGGGCGATCTTATCCAATTCGTCGATATAAATAATTCCCTTTTCTGCTTTTTCCACATCATAATTTGCATTCTGCAATAACCTGACCAGGATGTTTTCCACATCTTCACCAACATATCCTGCTTCCGTCAGAGTTGTTGCATCTGCGATAGCAAAAGGAACTTTCAGGAGTTTTGCCAGAGTTTCAGCGATCAGGGTTTTACCCGAACCGGTCGGACCGATCATCATGATATTGCTTTTTTCGATTTCGATATCGTCGCTCTTTCTCTGCTTGAAGATCCTTTTATAATGATTATAAACGGCAACGGATATGATCTGTTTTGCTCTTTCCTGACCGATCACATACTGGTTCAGAAAATCATTGATCTGGCGGGGAGTAGGAAGAACAAAATGATCCAGTTCCTCTTTTTGATGATCCGATTCGAGGATGGTCGAACACATAGTTATGCATTCTTCACAAATATTCCCGGTAATTCCTTTGATCAAATATTTGGTTTCGGTTTCTGTTCGATTACAAAACGAACAACGGTGTAAATTATATGAATTCAAAATATCTCCTTTGACCTCATCCCCAGCCCTTCTCCTGGGAGGAGAAGGGAGTAAATAAGGAAATCATTTTGTCATTCTGAGTTCTCTTCTTGCTACTCTCTTTAAATCTTGGAACTCATCACATATTTTCTTCCAGGATTAAGAATCTGCTGCTAGAAAAAATCTTTACTTCCGTTTCAGTTGGAGATTCCCCGGAATGACAGATTATTTTTTTATTGTGTCCTTCCTGGAAATGATGACTTCATCTATCAGACCGTATTCTTTCGCATCCTCGGAACTCATAAAAAAATTCCGGTCCGTATCTTTGACGATTTTTTCCAAAGGCTGATCTGTGTGTTTCTGTAAAATCTTGTTCAGTCTTTCTTTGAGAAGCAGGATTTCTTTTGTCTGGATTTCAATATCCGATGCCTGACCCCGGACTCCTCCGAGAGGTTGATGGATCATTATCCTGCAATTCGGCAAAGCAAACCGTTTCTTTTTTTGACCGGCAGACAGTAAAAGCGAACCCATACTCGATGCTTGTCCGATGCATATCGTGCTCACTTCCGGTCTGATGTACTGCATCGTATCGTAAATAGCTAAACCTGCAGTAACCGATCCTCCCGGGCTGTTGATATACATATAAATATCTTTTTCCGGGTCTTCGGCTTCGAGATGTAATAGCTGAGCAATTACAACATTGGCAATATTATCATCGAGAGGTGAACCCAAAAAAACGATCCTGTCTTTTAATAATCTCGAATAAATATCATAAGCTCTTTCTACATTTCCGTTCTGTTCAACAACTATCGGAACATAAGGCATCTTGAATCTCCTTTATTATTCTATCAAAACTTTATGAAAATTATCATTTAAGGATTTTCTATGTATGAATTTTCGTAAAGCTTAACACTATTTTTCCTCTTCGATTTTTTTATGGATAAGGAACAAATTTAGAACTTTTTTCGATTTTCTCAAACAGTTTTTTCTCTTTTATTTGTGAAGAAAAATCTTCGCTTTCCAGCTGTTTTTTATACATTTTTTGATATTTGTCGATATCCATTTTCATATTTTCCGCTGCTTGTTTGATGGCTGCATTTTTATCTTCATCCGAGATTTCGATGTTTTCTTTCTTTAATATTTCCTGGATAAGATAGTAGCTTTTCAGATTATGTTCAGCGATTTCCTTGAAGAAAGGGATCATTTTTTCGATATCATCCTTCATGGATTTTGAGTAAGATTTTGCCATATCTCCGGCATAATTGTTTATCATCGAGGGAGGAACAGCCATAGGATTTTCTTCTATTATTTTATTTATTATCGCATCTTTCAGGACTTTTTTATTCTCGATCTCGATCCTGATTTTGAGGTCTTCGGTTATTTTTGCTTTCATTTCCTGCAGGGATTCAAATTCGAGGTCTTTTGCCATGTCATCATCTATTTCAGGCAGTTGTTTTCTTTTGATGGAATTTATCGAAACCAGGAAATCTCTATTTTTAATATTTGAAGAAATATCTTTATCCCTCGATTCTTGCTCCGCATCGAATAATTTAGTTTTGATCTCATCATCGATTTTTTTTCCATTAAGATTTTTATTGAATTCTTCCGAATACGGATTATCTCCCAATATAAATTCCCGGTCGATCTCCTTTGTTACTTGCTCCTTGTCATCCAGAAATTTTATCTTTGCTGAAATAATATTTCCGTTTTCAGCCGGATTTTCCGAATCGATGATGATTGCCAACTGGTGTCTGAATTCTTCGATCCTTGTATTTAACATCTCTTTTTTGAATTTATACGGTTCAAACGGAATTTCGAGATTTAAGTATTTTGTGATCTTGATTTCCGGAAATATCTCAAAATGAAAAGAAGCAACCAGGTCGTTTCCTTTTTCCCAATCAACTTTTCTGAATTCCCCGGGATTTACAGGTTTGATATCTATTTCATCGATCGCTTTTTCGTAATAATTTTTCAGTTTATCATTCAGAAATTCATCTTTCAGATAATCACCGTAATTTCTTTCGATCATGGCAAGTGGAGCTTTACCTTTACGAAAACCGGGAACAACGATATTCTTTTTAAGTTTGTTCAAAGAAGAATTATAATCTTCCAGAACTTTATTCGATCCTACTGTAATTGTCAATTCTCTTATACATGCATCGACTTTTTTTATCTCTGTTTTCATTTCTCTCCTTTGATGTATCGGAAAAATGCGAAAGAGGGGACTCGAACCCCTATGAAATTGCTTTCACTGGATTCTAAGTCCAGCGCGTCTGCCAATTCCGCCACTTTCGCGAGTAATTTTTTGGAAAGTAAAAACTTAATTCATTCCGAAGGCTTTCGGGGTAAATTAAGTTTCCGGTTTATAGATCGACTCTGATCAATTAATAAAACTGAATATTACGGCATCTCTTTGTAGATTTTCTCGTATTTCTCTTCCAGATCTTTATTGCCGGTATTTTTTGCAGATTGGTATAGAAGTTGGACTGCTTCTTTTGATGTATTATCATTATTAAACCAGGTATCTGCATATTTTAGAACATCGTCGAACATTTCATTTTGGTAAAGTTCATAGCACAAGTATGAAAGATCCTGAATATCGGGAGAATCTTTTGCCAGATCCATTTCCATTTTCCAGTATTTCAATTTTTTATCATTCAATTTAAGTTTTGCTGCAAAAACCCTGGAATTATAGATAGCATCGATATTTTCCGGATCGATTTCAATTATTTTTTCAAATGTTTCGAGGGCTTTTTCAGGTTTATCCGATTGTTCATAGCATAAACCCATTGTAAATAAAACACCGGTATTGTTCTCATCGAGTTCCAGAGCTTTTGAATACCAATTCAAAGCGTTTTCAAAATCTTCAATATTATAATAATGATTAGCAATTTGCATTTTTAAATCAAAGTTCTCCGGTTCAAGTTCTGAAATTCGTATTCGTGTTTTTTGAGCATTACTCGAGTCTTTTTTCGTTTCATAGGATTTTAAGATAAAAACATGAACAGTACTGCTATCCGGAGCGATTTCAAGCAGTTCGGATGCTAATTCGACTACTTTGTCGTAGGCTTCATTCTTATATTGCTCGTAAATATTATTGTAGAGCTTTTGATAAATACTGGTTTTGAATTGCTGTATTTTTTCCAGGCTGAATTTCTTATCGATCTCTTTATTGAAATTCTTGATTTCTTTTTCTGCTTTTTTAGGATTATCAGAATATTCAGCATTGATTTCTTCAAGAAAAGGATTTGCCAAGGCGATGACTTTTTCAAAAAATTTGTTTGCTTCTAAAAAATTTTCCGAAAAATAATGGCATAATGAAATGTTATAATTGACCTGTAAATTTTCCGGATAATTCATTAGAAGTTTTTCGAACATAGGCAGTGCTTTCTCATACCTGCCGTCCTTTCTGTGAATTTTGGCTCCTTTAAAAGTTGCTTTGTCCTGTGCTGAAAATTTCTGCTCGACAGATATCAATGAACAGGTAAGAATGATCAGTATTATCGATACGATCAAGACTTTTGAGAATCTCATTTCTCCTCCATTTAATATAAAATAAATCTTTTGCAAAAATTTGCTAACTGTTTTCAAGTCAAGGATTTTTTCTTCGTAAGATGTTCCGATATTATAATTTGAAACTTGCTGGATTTTTGAAGTTCAGCAAGTCTTAAAACTGTCGGATCAATAATTTTCTATCTGGACCGGAATGATCGCCTGCACCGGTTCATTTTTGATGTTCTTATAAAAATCGGCAGCTTTATCAAATCCCAGGTCTTTTTGAAGATCATTATTCAGCACCTTCGAGATAATGTCGAGATTGAATCTTTCTTTCAACAATAATTCCAGGAATGATTTCTGTTTGGGATAATATGTCCGCGCAAAAGCTGTGATCCCGGCGAGTTCTGCTGCTTTGATGATCGCATCTTCGAGGTTTCCAGTTTCATCGATCAGATCATTTTCCCCTGCATCGCGGCAACTCCAGATCCGACCTTGAGCAAGTTTTTCTACTTCATTAAGAGACATATCCCTGCCTTCCGAAACTCGTGATTTGAATTCCATATAAGTTTCTTCGATTCCCTTTTTAAGAGCAGAAAATTGCTCGGGATCAGGTTTTACCCAGGGATCGAAGATATTCGAGAATTTTCCTTTTCTGATCTCATTCGGGTGAATGCCGACTTTATCTCCGAGCTTATTAATATTCGGGATCATCCCGACAACCCCGATCGAACCTGTGATCGTGAAAGGATCCGCAAAAATATGATCGGAAACACAGGAAATATAATATCCGCCGGAAGCAGCTACATTACCCATCGAGATGACTACCGGTTTCTGTTTTTTGAATTCCCTGATCTTTGCCAGAATGATCTCCGATTCGAGCGCACTTCCTCCCGGACTGTTAACCCGAATTACCAGGGCTTTGACCTTATCATCTTTCTGTAATTTATCAAGCAGTTTGGTTATCCTCGGAGCAGAAATTTTTTGCTCAAAACCGGAACGGGCTCGAGTTATCATTCCCTGTGCATAAAGAACGGCAATATTTTCTTGAAATGATAATGGAACAGTCCGGGTTTTGTAATCCTCTAATGAGAGCAGGTTATCATTATCGATCCCGAACTTTGCTAATAGATCCTCTTTAAATGATAATTCATCGACCAGCTTATATTTCAGAGCCGTTTCCCGGTTGATAAAAAGTTCATCTCTTATTTCATAGATATCTTTAATTTGAGCGGTCGTAATTTCCCTGCGATTTGCTATTTCAGCCAGCATATTTTCATAAATATCGCTGAAAAGCTTATCGATACTTTCCCGAAAAGGTTTTGAGATTTGATTGCGGGTATAAGGTTCACCAGCTCCTTTATATTTCCCGGCGTGAATAACCTGCATCTCGATCCCGAGTTTGTCGAGTAGATCTTTATAAAAGAGAATATTAGAACCGATCCCGGTTAAGAGAATTCCAGCTGATGCAGACGGATTCAAATAAATTTCATGCGCCGCAGAAGCCAGGAAATAATCTCGATTAGTTACCATATCGAGATAAGCGATAACTTGTTTCCCGCCGGTTTTAAAATCCTCCAGAGCAGCAATGATCTCATTTGTTGTGGCAAACCCGCACCTGATCCATTCCGGTTCCAGGATGATTCCTTTTATTTTATCATCTTTGGCTGCTTTATCGATCTTTTCGATTATTTCATGGGCTGAATAAACATCGTCGTCTATCATAAAAAGATCGTCCTTGATCTCTTTGTAATCGACGATCCGGCCGGATAATCGCAGATGCAGATATGATCCGGGAAGAACCTTTACAGCCTTTTGCTTTCCCAGTTTACTGATGGAATGTCCGATAAAAAAGATTATTATTATTAAAACCAAAATCGATGTTAAACAACCGAATGCAAACCATTTTTTTCGCATAATTCCTCCGATTTTTTTTATGAATTACAAATGTAAAAAGATTGGATATTTGTCAATGATAGGGAATTTTAATATATAATTTTGAAAAAAATTGAAAAATATCAAGTGAAGTTGTCACACTTTTGCATTTTTTGACATATAATAGTGTGATGTTAAAAAAATTGAGTGGTGGTGTCTCAGTTTATAAGTTTTTGGGATATTGTTATAGAAGGTTGTATTTATGAAGAAAATAAATATTTTTTACCTGGGGAAGAATAAATTAATTTGACTTTTTTTTCTTGTTTTAAAAATAAACAAGAATTAAGAAAAGAAGGGGATTGATTGATGAAGAAAAAATTATGTACACTTTTAGCAATTCTATCTATTTTTATTGTCTATTCAGATAATGTTCAGATAGAGAATAAAAAACTAATAATAAAAGAAATAATTGAAAAAAAAACGAAAGTGTATAGCAGTTCTTTATCGATAGGTGTTTTTTCCGGATTGAATTTAGGATATGGAAAGATAGTTAGCAATAAAAAATTCACAAAAGAAAGAATCTGGATTATTCATGCAGCAAAAATCCTTCCTAAATATTTGATGGAACATTACTTTTTAGCAGGTATTTACTATCAAACAAACTATTTTAAAAATCCTGAAAGAGTGGGATTTTTTTTTAAAACTGATATTGGTGTTGATTGTTTTTATACGGAATCATCATCTAATTGGTTTAGTGGTGTAGAGGAAGGAAGTAAGATTTGGATTTTTCCTAATATTGCTTTTGGTATAGGAAATAGTTTTCAAATCAATAAAAATAATTCTTTTAGAATTTCAATAGATGTAGGAATAAAGGTTTTAATTTGTAATTTAAATTTAACTTTTTTATTTTAATTGGAGGAAAAATGAAAAAAGGTTGGATATTTTTCAATGATGGGGATTATTAATATAACCTTTTTTATAAAATTTTGAAAAATATCAAGTGAAGTTGTCACACTTTTGCATTTTTTGACATATTATAGTGTGATGATAAAAAAGTTGAGTGGTGGCGTCACAGTTTGTAAGTTTTTGGGATATTTTAATTGAAGTTTGAATTTATGAAGAACACTTACATATTTTTTATATCGGGAAGAATAAATTCGTTTGACAAATATTTCTTGTTGATTTAAAAAAGAAACAAGAAATATAAAAAAATAGGAGTTGATGATGAAGAAAATAAGTGTAATTCTTTTTTTATTTTTTGTTAATCTTATTTTTGCACAAGAACTATCTCTAGAAAATTCAAAAATATTTGCATCAAAACAGAAGAATCATTTTTTGTGCTTACAAATATCCCCTGGGTTGCTTTATGGTGCTTCAGTTGGTTATGGCAAAATCATTAGTACAAAAACAGCCATCATAGAAAATATCTGGCAAATTCATTATCATCAAGGTGGTGATTTTGTAGCAACTGGGTTAATACTACAAGCTAATCTTTTTAAATCAAAAGAAAGAAAGGGGTTTTATTTCTTGGCAAATGGTGGATTTGATTATACAAAAAGAAAACATCTTTTCAACTTTGGAAGTATTGGAGGAACTGAGGAAGATGATAATGAGGAAAAAATATATAACGGATTTTTTCCTAATCTTTCATTAGGATTCGGTTATAGTAAAAAAATATCAAAAAGTTCATATCTAAGAATTTCATTAGATATCGGCTTTAAAGTCTTGATCTCTAATCTGAATTTTAGTTATTGCTTTTGATATTGGAAAAATGCAAAATTTGCATAAAAAGGAGTAAAAAATGAAAAAAAGGAATCTTATAATTATGCAGATCGTCCTTTTAACTTTGATCTGTATAAATGTATATGCACATAAACAAGAACTTCATCAACATATTACAAGGGAAGCTTTTCAACTATTAAAATTTTCTTTTCCTGAAGGATTTTCAGGTCTTGATGATATTGAAGATTTTCTAGGCTATGATGAAACAACAGAAGATGGTTATTGCCCCTCTATAGGACGAGAGTTTATAGTTGCAGGAGCCTGGATGGAAGATGTTTACGATATTGTATATCATTATGGTTGTTATGATATACCAAATTATAATGATACACCTCCCTGGGTTGAAGGATTATTATTCGGAAATAATGAAGATAATCGAAAAGCACATTCAACCATTACACATTTTTGGAACTCTGATAATGGAGAAAATGCTCAAACCTATCTAACCGACACAATACACTTGGGGGAACTTCAACATACATGGGAATTTACAATTTCTGAAAATTCACTGAAAAAAATTAGAAAATATGTAAGTGGAGATTACATTGAAAGAAGGATTTATCCTGATGGAATTTGGTTTGATGCTGTTGATCCACCTGTTCAAATACAATACTCTGACTGGAATCTACCAGGAATTGTTGATACTTATCATGCTAATGGAGTTCAAGAAATTATTGGATATTTAACTTTATGGGGTGACTATGTTGAAGCAGATGGTTATGTTTCATTAAGCAATAGTGGAAAACAAAGAGCTTATAATAGATTTGGTCGAATGTGCCATCTACTTCAAGATATGTCTGTTCCTGCCCATGTACATAGTACATCTCATGCTTGTAGAATGGGGATGCATTGTGATTATTTTGAAGAAAATGAAATGGGTTATCATAACAATTATCATACTTGGACTGCGGATGAAATCTTTGAGGATATTGGAAGTTTCATAAATCCTTATATTCATGAAGACCCAATTTATTACTTGATGTATTTTATGAACCAGATAGCCGATCATTACGCAGATGGGATAGTGAATGGTGATGATAATTATGACACAAATATTCCTGGTTTATCAGAGATCATCCCATATTTAGGATCTCCAACTACAAATGGTGAAATAAATGATGAAAATTGTAAAAATATGTATGATGTATTGATACCTTACGCTATCAGAACAACTGCGGGTCTTATGTATTGGTTTGCCATAGAAACCTGACAGATTGATCCACTTCCTGACCCAATTACAGTATCCGGCAATGTATCCCTAAATGGTAGTTCCGGAAGTGTGCAAAATGTTTCCATATTCTTCGATAAACATGGTTCAGCAGAGGGAGATTTCACTATCCATCCCAATGCATCCGGTAATTATTCTCACATTTTCGAATATGAAAATTGGGGATTCTATGATATCACATTTACTCACAGCAGTTATTACTCAGAAAGTTTATACAACATTAATGTCAATAGTGATATATCTCTTCCAAATGTAACAATGCATGGAATCGATCCGAACTTTATAAAAGTAACCCATGATGAAAATATCCCCGCTTTTAGAAATATCCAGGATGCACTCGATTATGCTGCAGATATAGGAGGTGGAACAATTAGAGTTTTCCCCGGAGAATATCAAAGTTTTCAATATGGATACATTGAAGCTGATGGAAACATAGAATTAGTTGGAACAGATAAAACAACTTGTATAATTAATGACACTGATGGTATTTATGTCGTCTTTAATACTATGGATGATATTAGTTTTACTATCAAAAATTTTACCATTACGGGAGCAACTCATTGTGGAATTTACCATAATGAAGATTGGGCTGAACCTGGAACTCTCATAATCGAAGATAACATAATTACCGGAAATGGTTCAGATACTGATTTTGATTATGGCGCCGGAATAACCTGTTTGGGAAAAGCAATTATCCGCAACAATGAAATTGTAGATAATATCAATGAATATAATAGTTCAGATGAACCGAACCATGGTGGTGGAATTTATGTGAATTCAACAGAAGATGTGCAAATTCTAAATAATACAATAGAAGGAAATAGTTCTTATGAAGGCAGCGGAATTTACTGTACCGGGACAGGTGATTTTTTGATCGAAGGAAATTTCTTTACTGAAAATTTCCTACAAGAAGGTGATAATTCATTTAATAATTCTCCAGGCGATTGTGTTGTCATGATGTGTTATGAATGTGAAAATGTGATGATGAAAAATAACATCTTTTACGAGAACATTCACTTTGATAATGGTTATTCTTTACCGAATTATTGCGTTTATATCAATAATTGCATTGATGTAATGATCTTGAATAATGTCATCGACCAGAATTTGAGTATAGAAGATGGTCATACCGGTCTGACAGGTATTTATTTAGGTGCTGATGATAATGATTATCGTATTCATGTATTGAAGAATAATATAATTATAAACAATAAAGTCGGCATAGAGGCAGATGGTAATTGTCAGTATAATACTATTATTAATTACAGCAATGTTTACAATAATCCTCCGGTTGATAATGGTGATAATTATGTTGGCTGTTATCCTGGTACAGGTTGTATCTCTGTCGATCCTGAACTGGATGAGAATTTTATGCCAATCTGGACAGCAGAAATTAAATCCCCCTGCATCGACACCGGCAATCCTGATTTAGACGGAGATTTAGTAATGTGGTATGATGATCCTGACGATTGTGATCCGGATGGTTCAAGATTTGATATGGGTGCTGTTCCTGCTATTTCTCATAAAAATGATGCCTGGTTACTCCCATATTTAGGTATCGATGGTAACTGGAAATGGATCAGTTTTCCTTCAGTTGATGATCTTACAGATGAAAATGATACAATGGGAAGTATGATGTTACAATTAACAGAGCATAATCTTCTGGATAGTGTTATCTGGAAAAGCAATAATGATGGTTATGTTTTTGATTGGGATGAAATACAACATCATTGGACAAATCCTGATCATACTGTTACGAGTTCACAAGGCTACAAACTGCGTATGAAATGGGATGTTTTTGATGAACATGCTCTGGAAGTATCTGGATTCCTTATAAGTCCCAATGCAGTGATCGAACTTTTGGGAGAAGAAATCGAGAACTGGATCGGTTATATCCTGGAGAAAAGTATGGAAGCGGAAAAAGCTTTTGCCGGAGTCTGGGATAATCTTATTTCTATCAAAACCCAATACTGGTCGATGTGGAGAATTCCCGGGACAGATAATTGGATATCCGGGGAAGATACAGTCCTCGAATACGGAGATATGGTTGTTGTAACCTGTTATGAAGATTGCGATCTCGTCTGGGATAATGATTCTCCTCCGAACGATCCCAAAGGCAGAAAAGATGCGGAGAATTTCGATTATACGGAAGAAGCGGATTATATTCCTGTTTTTGTAGAATTAAATCCTGAAGATGAGCCTGCTGAAATCGGTGTTTATGTGGACGGAGAATGCAAAGGCGCAGCTGTGGTTCAATCAGATACTGTCCATATTAGATCCTATATGATCGGAGATGAAGGTGAATTGGAATTCATTAAATACTACAATGATAGAGCACCATTACAGGCTTCTCCAGAATACCTTGTTTATAACCCGGAAACACATCACAACGAAAGAAGAAAAATAGAAATTTCGGAAAATAAAGATTTCTATTTTGTTTCATTTAATGAAGATAATTTTGAAGATATTCCCCTAACTTTTAATGTTCATAATTATCCCAATCCTTTTAATCCTATTACTACGATCTTTTATAGTTTACCCGAAGATTCGGAAGTTAAACTCACTATCTATAACATCAAAGGACAGAAAGTCAGAGAACTGGTAAATGGTGAACATAATGCAGGGAAGTATCAATCGCTTTGGGACGGTAAAGATAAAAACAATAATTCCGTATCATCAGGAATTTATTTCTACCGGATCGAAACAAATAAGGCTTGTTTGAATCGAAAAATGATCCTGATGAAGTAGCCCTCACCCAACCCTCTCCCGCAATGCGGGAGAAGGAATTTGTAACTCAAGATTCCAATCTTGAGCAAAAAAGATAAAATCACTTTTAAAAGGTAGAAAAAGTTGAAGAAGCACAATCAAATTGATCTTAACAAGAGGTTGAATGAACGAAACTTGTTAAGTCTCAAAGACTTCACAAGTTCATCCTCTAATCTCCCTTCTCCTTTTAGGAGAAGGGCTGAGGATGAGGTTAACAAAAGAAAAATAATGAAAAAGAAATTATTGATTATTTTATTCGTTCTTGTTGTTTATTGTTCGTTGTTAATATCCACAACCTACGAAATTAAGCAAGACGGAACAGGTGATTTCACAACCATCCAACAGGGAATAAATGCTGCTACCACTTTCGATACGATTCTTGTTTATCCCGGAACTTATTATGAAAACATAGATTATCTCGGGAAAAGAATAACAGTTGCCAGCCTGGAATTAATGACCGGAGATGAAAACTATATAACTTCGACAGTAATTAATGGCAATCAAAATGGTAGTTGCGTCAGGTTTCATAGCGGTGAATATAATGCTGTCTTGCAGGGTTTTTCCATAACTAATGGTTCCGGTGATTATCATTATTATTCGATTTGCGGAGGAGGAATACAGGTTTGTGAAAACAGCACTGTTCATATAATAAATTGCAAAATATATGAAAATAACACTGAAGCTGGAAGTGGAATTTATATCCGATATTCAAATGTTTATCTACAAGGAACAATTATTAAAAATAATTATTCAAGGACAGTGGGTGGTGGGATATTAGTAGAAAATGGTTCTCATATCTTTTTTGATGAAGATAATAGGTGCAGTGTTTACTCTAATTATGCAGGAAGCGGTATTGATATTTATGCAATCGAATACATAATTGATTTAGATAGTATTCATGTTGTGCTTGATACTTTTTCGGTTCTTGAACCTCAATACTATTTTGCCAATTACATTGCTGATGAGAATTTATATACATTTGATATTTTAAACGGATTTATCGAACCTGTTAATCAAGACCTTTATGTTTCTACAGAAGGAAATGATAATAATTCCGGTCTTTCTCCGGAAGAACCGATGCGAACGATAACACATGCTTTATTTAAAATATTTCCTGATAGTTTAAATCCCAAAACAGTTCATATTGCATCCGGATCATATTCGAGGACTCAAAATAATCAAATATTTCCGATTTCAGCAAAAAAGTATGTGAATATTATTGGTGAAGATATGGAAACGACAATTCTTAATGATGAATATATAAGCTCCTATTTAGCGATAAGCCCAACTAATGGTAATAATATAATTAAAAACCTTACTTTTCAGAACAATCAATTGAATCGTGGTTTGCATACATATATTAGCGATAATATTTTTTTTGAAAATATAACAATACAAAACTGCGTTGGAGAAAGTAGAATTGCTTTCACATCAGAAAATAGTAATAATCTGTCTTTTAAAAATGTTATTATAAAAAATAATATCGCTAATGGCGATAAAGCAGGTATGTATATTTTAAGCGGTCAGGATTATTATTTCAATAATTGCAGATTTGAAAATAATATCAGTTTAGGTGCTGGAGGAGAATGGAATTTTAATAATGCTTTGAGAGTAAGTTCGAATAGGGATATTATCCTGAATAATTGTGTATTTATAGGTAATCAAGATTATACTTATAACGGAAAGGGAATATTTTCGTTAGGTGGTAATTCTAATCCGATAAGCGGGATAAATATTAAGGTAAATAATTGTCTTATTTATAACAATATTGGTCAAAATAATTATACTTTAAGCCAGGCTGGCTTCCCTGATGGAAATGCAGAAATAACAAATTGCACATTTGTAAACAATGAAGGAAATTATTCAACATTTTCTGCTGTTGGTAATGTAACTCTAACGAATAATATTTTTCATAATGACACTCCGTATGAAATCTCGGTTCCGGATCTAACTTATGAAGATGTTATCACAATATTAAATGTCAGCCACTGCAATATCCAGAATGGAGAAGATGGAATTAATAATGAAAACGGAGTAAATATCATCAACTGGCTGGATGGAAATATGGAGCAGGATCCTCAATTCCTGGATGAAGGAGAAAATCCCTATCAACTATCCGAATTCTCTCCCTGCATCGATGCTGGAACTCCGGATACGACCGGTTTATTTCTTCCTCCCTGGGATCTGCTGCATAATCAGAGAGTCTGGGATGGAAACGATGACGGAACAGCAATTATCGATATGGGTTGTTATGAATATGGAGCTCCAACAGTAAGTGTTGAAGAACCGGAAATTTTAGATCTAACAGAGATCAAGATGTTCAATTTTCCTAATCCTTTCAGATCATCCACAACTATTAGTTTTAATAATATTCAATCCGGTGATGTTAAACTGGAAATATTTAATATCAAAGGTCAGAAAGTGAAAACACTGATCGATAGTTATATGTCTCCCGGTAAAAATAAAGTTTTCTGGAATGGGAAAGATAGAGATGGTAAAAAAGTTTCTAATGGTGTTTATTTTTATAAGTTGAATGTTGATGATGAAATGAAAGCTGTTCGGAAGATGATCTTATTATATTAGTTACCATGTTTTCATCACAAGACAAATTTAAAAAGGATTTTTTCTCAATCCGGAGGATTGAGTTACAACACTTCAGAGAAGTGTGGTACTAGATCCCCAACTCCTTAACTTTCCTCGATAGATTACTGACCTGCAAACCGAGTACTTCCGCGGTTCTCGATAAATTTCCGTGCTGTATCTTTAGTTGAGTCGATAAATACCTGGTCTCGAATTCTCTTTTTTTATCTTTATATAGAATGGTTTGATTCCAGAAATCGATGTCTTTGGAAATATTGTAAAGTTCGAGGATGTCGGTTTTTTCGATATTTTCTTTTTCGATCAAAATATAGATCCGTTCGACCAGGTTTTTCAATTCCCGCACATTTCCTTTGAATTTCCAGGCTTGCATTTGGGTTATTGTTTCAGGCAGGAAATTTTTGAGTTTAATTTTCAGTTCTTTTGCATAATAATTTGAATAATATGTGATGAGGATAGGAATATCTTCCGGATGCTCCCGCAGGGATGGGGTTTCGATCGGGATAACATTCAGGCGATAATAAAGGTCCTGTCGAAAACTTCCCTGTTCGACCAGTTCTTCCAGGTTTTTATGAGTAGCCGCGATGATCCGCGTATCGATCTTCCGGATTTTATTTCCACCGACTCTTTCAAATTCACCTTCCTGGATAACGCGCAGAATTTTTGCTTGAGCATTCAAATTCATATCCCCGATCTCATCGAGGAAAAGAGTTCCGCCGTCTGCCTGCTCGATCTTCCCGTTCTTGCTTTTGTGAGCACCTGTGAACGCACCTTTCTCAAAACCGAAAAGCTCGCTTTCCACGAGTTCATTGGGAATAGCAGCAGAATTGAATTTGATAAAAGGTTTCCTATTTCTCTTACTTTGATTATGGATCGCATAAGCGACCAGTTCTTTACCGGTTCCGCTTTCTCCGCGAATAAGAACTTTTGCTTCGCTGGGAGCAACTTTCCTGATCATTTCCTGCAGATCTTTTATTGCTTTTCCTTCACCAATGATCTTATAGCGTTCCTCTACAGATTGTTTTAATCTTTGGTAATCCTCGGAAATAGATTTGAATTCGATTGCTTTTTTGATCGTGTGTTTGACATTTGTCAGGCTTAAAGGTTTTTCCAAAAAATCGAATGCACCTGATTTTATGGATCTAACAGCTTCCTGAATTCCGCTATGTCCGGAAATCATAATAACGATCATATCTTTATCGATCCGGACAATTCTTTCGAGGACTTCCAGACCGTTCATATCCTCCAGTCTGACATCGAGCAAAACAACATCCGGGATCGATGTTTCGACTTGTTTTAAACCCGAGCCGGCAGAGAGAGCATATTCGCAATCATATCCTTCATCTTCGAGGATTTTTTTTAAAGCGATACAAATGTTCATTTCGTCATCGATTATCAGGATTTTCATTAGCACTCCAATTTTAACTCACCCCCAACCCCTCTCTTAAAAAGAGAGAGGAGAAATTTGGAATCACGAATCGCTTCATCCATCGGTGTTTCCCTTCTTTATTAAAGAGGGGTAAGGGGAGTTTGTAATAAAATATTTTACCCATGAATTTCACTAATTGCATGAATAATATTAATTAAATTTGTGAAGTCTTCATGACTTACCAAATTTAAAAGGGATTATAAACATGACGATCTCGTAAAAAGTTAAAAAATCATAGAAATCTGTCATCTTATCTATTCTCCGTAGTATTCTGCAAAGGATGAAAGCGCAATCGAAAAATCAATATTAGCAAAAAGTTATGAGATTATTTCCTGAGTAAAGACTCAGAATAACATTTACTGACTCTTTCGAAACCATCAAACTTCACAAGTTTTTGAAAATTGTTACGTTTAAAACCATTGAAAAGGTCAAGGGGAAGAGTTCCTCCGATAGAGACTATTTTCAAGGTTTTTCCGATTTGCATTTTATGATAAATTTCGTTCCTTTTTTCAGTTTACTTTCAACATCTATTTCAGCAAGGTTAGAATCGATAAGTTTCTTGACCAGAGCCAAACCGAGACCTATTCCTTTTTTCTTTTTTGAAAAATACGGTTCAAATATCTTTTTCAAATTTTCCTCTGCAATCCCAATTCCACTATCAATGATGTTGATAAAAATATTTTTGTCTTTCCGATCGATTTCAATTTTAATGATTTCAGCAGGCGGAGAGACATCGATCGCATTTTGCAGGATATTGGTAATGATTTGATAAAAATGAATGGGATCGAATTTGATCTTGTGATCTTTTTTTCCGGACAACTCGATCTTATATTTATGCAGATATGGTTTGACGATCTCTTCGATGGAAAAGAAGGGATCGAATACGGAAAATTCCGGTTCTGTTTTTTTGGCAAAATTGGAAAAGGATTTAGCCAGGTTATGGAGATTATTAACTTCCTGGTTGATGATCTGCACTGATTCGGGAAAAATCTCCTTGAATTTCCGGGTTTCATATTTTTCTTCCAATCTCTGGATGGAAAGCTGGATCGGGGTCAGCGGATTTTTAATTTCATGTGCCAGGATGCGGGAAAATTCCTTCCAGATCATTTCCTTTTCCGCATTCAATAATTTGCTTTGAACATTGTCCAATTCCATAGACATACTGTTAAAAGACTGTTTCAATTCTTTAATTTCTTTAATTCCGTTCTCCGGTAGATGGACAGAGAAATCTCCTTCTTTGATCTTGGCTGTTGCCTGCTGCAGTTCTTTTAAGGGTTTTGTAATTTTATAAAAAATGAAGATAAAAATGAAAATCGAGAGGATCATCAAAATAAAAAGAACAACTGCCGAGTAAACCTGAGCTTCGTTTTGCACCATTTCAGTTCTGGCAACAGTTTCATTAAAATCAGTTAAAAGTTTCATAGCTTTGACTGTGTCGGTTTGAGTTTTAAAACTCAATGTGGAAAATTTACGGTCAAATTTTAAATTTTTAAATGCATCTTTGGTAATGTTCTGTTTATTAACAAAAAAAGTGTTTATGACAATTAAACTGGTTAAATACAAACAAAGGAAAAGAATAATAACGCTGGCGCGGATACCGGGTCTAAAATTCATCTTCTTGGATCAATACTGTTTTTTTTATATTCGGTTTTTTGAAATTCCAGAGTATCATCAGATCGTAATTTTTACCTGATTCATCTAACTGTATTTTGGGAAGATAGGAAGTAATCGAGATGATCATTTCCTCGCTTTTTCTTCCGTCATAATTATATTCTACTTTGGAGATCAGGTTTTTCTATTCATTGATATTATCGGTCTTTAATTCTTCATCTTTTTCCTGTAAGTAAACCGAGTAATACTGTTTTAACGGATCAAACAGGATCGAATGTACAAAAGTTTCCGTAAAAGTCTCATTTCCGGGACTTTCGATCTGAACATCAAAAAAAATATCGATCTGTTTTCCGGATTTGAAAACTGACTCAAAGTCGTTTTCAAAAGCCTCGACAAGTTGAGTTTTGAGCATAATATTATTCCTGAAGACCAGAGCAACGATTTCCGAAAATGCAGCATTATTTCCTTCATAAGAAGAAAGAAGCAACATACTTAAGGAAATTACTCCGGAAACGACTTTACTCAATAAAGTCTGGAACATTCTCTCCCTCAAGAAAATGGTAAATATTAAAAAATTAAGTAGTTATAAAACATCGGAATGTTCCCAATTTATCGGGATCTTCCGATTGTTTATGTAGTTTAAACATTCCGAAGATTCAGTGAATCGAAACATTCGGAAGTTTTTTAGTTTTTCACTGCAAAAAGAAACTCCGGCAAACACCTTTACCAGAGTTTCTTTATGAATATCATTGTCAATTAAAATCCGAACCAGGGACCGACAACGAGAGTGATCCCATTCATATCGAGATTCGGTTCATTCGCGACTTTAACCGATTCACCGTTCCAGACACCTTTCCAGCCTTTAGCGGAATAACTGTACATATAACCGACTTCCGTTCGTAAAGCCAGCCAATCGAGAATCCTGTACATAAGCATAAATTTGGATTGTATCAGCATGTAATCGCTGTTCATCTTCAGAGTGCTGACATAATCGTAATAATTATTTATCTGGTCGTTCAGGTCTTCATTAAAATCAAAGTTTGTAAGATCTTGATTTTTGTCGGATTGCTGGATCTTGTATTGTGTATTTCCCCATCCGAGCATCATACCCAAAGAACCGATAATCTTTTTGGAAAGAGCAAATCTTTTATCAAGAGTTACTCCTCCGTAATTGATCTTATATTCTGCAGTTCTGGCAATTGTTTCAGTTACTTCCTGTCCTTCTTTGAAATGTGTCCAATCGATTTTTGTTGTTTCCTTGTTGTCATATCCGGACCCCATTCCGCCGATGAACCAGCCTTTTCCAACTGGTCCCAATCCACCACCGCCGTGCATGAGAAATCCTTTTTCCGGGAAAGTGTTTTCATGGAACTCGAGTTCAGCCAGCATTTCATTAAAATCTGTAAAATCGGGTATGAACCAGATCGGGTACCAACTTCCTCCTCCATATCCAACAGAAAGTCTTTTTTTCTTTTTCTTGATCTTTTCTTCCTTCTCTTTGATCATTTCGGGTTTATCGACAAGTTCTCCGTTCTCATTAATGATCTTATCTCTCGCGCCAAACATAAAATCGATCACTTTTTGTTGACCATCCCGGAAAACGGTCAGTTTTACTTTATCTCCAATATAATGCGAGTCAATTATCTTCCCGAATTTCTTTTTATCAATGACGATTTCATCATTGATTTTCATTAAAATATCCTCATCGAGCAGGCGAAAATAATTTGCAGGAGATCCTTTGACAATACCGGTTATCAAAATTCCATGTAAATTCTGATATTTCAATTCCCTTGCTTTAGGAAAGCAAAGGTCTTCAAAATAAACTCCCATAAAAGGTTTTGTATAACGATCTTCACCTTTCAGGTCAAAACTAACAATAATTCCTGCTTCCTTTTCAACTTCCTTCATTACCTCTTCGACTTCTTTCATAGCTTCTTCAACTTCTTCCATTGAGCCATCGATAGTTTTCTGAATTTCGATGGTTTTCTGGGAATAAAGCAGCATACTTCCCAAAAGGATAACAATCCCTAAAAGTAATGATTTCTTTTTCATCACTCCTCCTTTTTGTTTAATTTGTAAGTTGTTAAAGAACCTGCAACATTCTTTATTATTATTTTTCCCTGATTTGTCGTCACTTTGCCGATGAAGACATTATCCGGGACATTTATTTCATAATTTACAACAACTCCGGGATCTTCGGAATTATTCCTGGTGTTGATAGTAAGTCCTTTCCTGGTATTAATTTCGATAAGAACTCTTTTTAGTTCGCAACAACTTTTATTCGTTTTTTTGATCGCATAAATTTCCAGGTAATTTTTATCCCAACCGGTTATTTTTATCGAACCTTTTGTATTATGAACATTGATCTCAGTATCATCGTAGACTGTAAATGCTTTTTTGAATTTCTCTACTTTTGTATTTATATAATTTGTTAATACTGATCTCTTATCGTAAATGTCATTGTTAATATTGTTTATGACACGATGTGATCTTTGCTTGTAACTATTCATATTATATCCGGTTAACTTAACCGAACAAATTATGATAGAAATAATAAAAACAAGTTTTAGTGTTTTCATAATCACCTCCATTGATTTATTCATAACAATTGCAATCGATATGCCAACCAATGGAGGTGAAGTAACTTCCTATATATCAACACATTATAAAACGCTGATAAAAGATCGAAAGGAATTAAATTATGAAAATGATAATTCCGGTTTTGACTATATTATCATAAATATAATAAAAAAAAGTCCGTTATAATTGCCTGGTTTTATATCCTTTTTTTCTTAACATTTCGATTATTCCTTCTTCTCCAACCAGGTGTCCTGACCCGACAATAATGAAAAACTTCTTATCAATTGTGAGAAATTCTTCGATTCTTGCGATCATTTCGATATTCCTTTGCAAAAATAATTTATCATAAAGTGGTCTCATCTCGGGATTTTTGTTCATTTCCCTGAGAATGATTTCTTCCATTTTGACCGCATCACCGTTTTGCCAGATGATTACTAATGAATCGAGAAGTGATTCGAAATTCGCATAATTTTCGATTGTATCCATCAGGAACATTTCCTGGATTTCAGGAGAAAAACCGGAAAGAAGTTCGATTTGGAATTCTACTCCTTCCAACTCGATGATTATCTTTTCCAACTTTTCTGCATAATCGAGGAAAAACATATCGATCCCGATTTTGGGATCATAACCGATTTTGAGAAGTTCGGTTGAAGCGATCACTGTTGCCAGGAACCATGGTCTGGAAGTCTTAAAAGGTTCGATATTCATTCCATTCGCTTTGATTTTATCCTCGAGGATTTTATAATTTTCTGCAGAGATATGATCTGAAATAGTTTCTCCGGCAGGATAAATTCCTTTTTTCAAAGTTAATTCCTGCATTTTTCCCGGTTTGATCTTTGTCAAATCTGCTTCGACTACGAGGATATCACAATTTTCAAAAATATTCATGATCTTATTGTTCAAGGGATAGATCTTTTCCTTTACTGCATGAATCGAACCTAATAAATAAACCTTGTTTCCCTCTTCAGAACTGACTTCCCATAAAAAATTTTTAGGAGTAGATTCTTCATTTATTTGCTCTGCATCAGTAAAATTAGACAGAACAATAAATATAGAAATAAGAACAATTAGTGATCTTTTCATAAAACCTCGTTAATAAGAGATATGTTTATACAAACATAGATAGGAAGAATCCGTAGAGACTTTTACCTGAAATTTCTTGTTGGCTTGAATAGTAAAGGAATCGTTTCTTTTGTATTCTTTCCATTTATCACTTCCGGGAAGTTTGACGATCAATTTTCCGCTGATAACAGTCATAACCTCGATCGTCGAAGTTCCAAATTCGTATTCACCTTTTGCCATGACCCCGATTGTTGCCGGACCTTCTGCTGAATCGAAAGCGATCGATTTAACCTTTCCGTCAAAATACTCATTTGTTTTGAACATTGTTTTTCTCCTTTTTTTTCATTGAGATAAACTGAAAAAAACTGAAATTGACTGAAAAAACCATTTCCGACTTACCTTGAACAGGTCTTTAGGTATTTTCTTCAAAAATCTCCGTAGGAGATTGTTGAATCTTTTCAATGATCCGCTCTTAAACTAAACTCAAATTCCTCGGAACCGTTGAAAAGGTCAATTAGAAGAATTCCGCTGGTAGAGACCATGTTCAAGGTTTTTCAAATTCAATTTTCCTCAAATCTTTTCAGTTTTCCTCAATGAAATTCTCCATTTTTTTGATGATCGAGGAAAGAGTTTTCATTTCTTTTATTCTTCTCTGAAGAATAATATGAAGCAAAATGAAAAAAATTCCAGTCAGAATTCCAGGAATTCCTATCCAAAAAATAATGTCATCAACAAGGAAATTGAAGAGAGAATATATTGTTAAAACAATCAAGAACACTCCAAAGAATAAGAAAAAAAATGAATAAAAATTAACATAACTGCTTTTTTTTCTCTCCCAATGAACAAGTTCATCGATAAATTCTTTTTCCTTTTTAGTAAAATCTAAATTCATAATCCATCCTTCTTTATTTGATTAAAACCTTATAATTCCAGGGGGTCAGCGTAATTTCAATTTTTTCATAAAGTATGACTTTTTCATTTTCAAATATATCCAAATATTCACCTGCAAAAGAATTTCCTTTTAAGATAAAATTCTGTCCGTACGGGGAAAGGTTCATTATTATTGCTATTTTTTCATTTTCATTTTCTCTGATAAAAGCGAAAACTGCCTTATTATTGGAGGTTTGAATTCTTACTAATTCTCCACCTTTGAAACCATTCCAGAGAACTTTTTTTTCTTTTTTCAGATTTAGAAGTTTTGTATAGATATCATTCATTCTGCAGTCTTTCCACTCGATTTCATCTTTATCGAAAAATGACAGGCGTTTTTCCAGGCAAGCTTCCTGTCCGCTGTAAACCAAAGGCATTCCGGGAAATGTCAAGGAGAGAACAGCAAAAACCTCTGCGGCTTTTCCGAGTCGTTCATAAACTGTTCCATTCCAGGAATTTTCATCATGGTTGGAAGTGAAAGTCATGCGAAAATCGTTTAAACTAAATGTGTTTTTCTCTTCGATTAGAAAAGCATCGATATGTGAAACATTTTTCTTTCCTTCTGCGATAGCGTTCATGGTTTTAAAAAGTTTCCAGTTATAAGACATATCGAATGCTTGTTTATGAAGTTCCGGAGTTTCCCATTCTGCGAGCATAAAAACCGGCTTGATCTTTTCCAATTCAGGACGGACTTTATTCCAGAAATCAGTTGGAACCATTCCCGCAACATCACAGCGAAAGCCATCGATATCGATTTCTTTAATCCAGAATTTCATTGCGTCCAGCATATATTCCCACACTCCAAGATTATTAAAATTAAAATCGATGACATCGGACCAATCCTTTACCGGTGAAATATGAATTCCGTTCTCACCTCGTGTGAACCAATCAGGATGTTGCTCTACTATTTTATTATCCCAGGCACAATGATTAGCGACCCAATCAATAATCACATACATTCCCATGTCATGAATTTTTTTTACCAATTGTTTGAACTCATCTAAAGTTCCGTGAGTTGGATTGACATCGAGATAATCCTTTACCGAATAATAACTTCCGAGAGTTCCTTTACGATTTTTCTCACCGATCGGGTGGAGGGGCATAAACCAGAGAATACCGACACCTAATTTCTGAAGGCGGGGGAGATGTGCTTCGAATTCTTTGAAAGTTCCGTTTTGGGAAAACTGCCGTAAATTCACTTCATAAATACTTTGATTGTATGACCATTCGGGATGTTTAACTGATTTCATATTTAATTCATATCCGTAGTTTTGTTGAGACTCTAATCCCATAAAAGATAATATAGTTAGAAGTACGCTTATCAGAATATTCTTCATGTCATTTTTATATTATTTTGGATAATATCGCTAGCGATTCCTCGATAGATGCCACTGAAAGAATCCTCGTAATGACAATGAACATTTTATCCTCCGCTGATCAAATGAATGATCTTTACATCTGCACTTTCGGGAATAATCTGAGTTTTGTAATCCTCTTTTTTTATAAGTTCTCCATTAACTTTCACGACCAGCATTTTAAATGAATAGTTCATTATTTTCAGGATATTATCGATGGTCAGATTTTCCTGCCAATCGATTTTGTTGTTATTAACAGTTATTTGTTTTTTCATTGTATCACGAACCTCCGGTTCGTTGTTATGATGAAACTCTGTTTCATTTCATTTATATAAAACCTTCAAGGTTTGTCAAAAGCTTGAAATTCCAATACGGTGAAATAATCACCTAAATTTCAAATCTCTTTTTCAAATTTTCTTATAAATTAGTTTCGATTCCAAACAAATCGGAAACTTACTTTTACTACGGAACAGAGTTCCGTGTTACGAGCAACTCCAAGGCCAAATTCGCCTGCATATTAGCAACGATTCCAACTCTCGGAGCCATCGGACTCAAACCTTCGTTTACTTCTGTTTCTTCATCTCCGCAAACATAAAGATTTCCGATTTTTTTTTGATGTATTTTTTCATTCTTCCCAAATCCGGCGAGTCCTGAGCCGGCAATGATCGGTTTATCGGAAAAATGAGATAACCAGGTTTCGAGCAGCATTTTTTTCATTTCCGCTTTATCGAATGCTTCGATCATAATATCTACATTTTTATAAATTATCGGAATATTCTTTTCATCCAACTTAATATGGTGGATTTGATATTCCGAAAATGGATTGATTTTCAACAAATTATCCTTTAATGCTTTAACTTTTGGTTCTCCAATCTGCTCGCTGAAATATTGTTGACGATTCAAGTTGGATGGTTCGATCTTATCAAAATCAGCGATGATCAGTTTCCCGATTCCAACCCGGGCAAGAGAAACTGCAGCAGTCGAGCCAAGACCTCCTGCTCCGGCAATTCCGATTGTTGCTTTGCGGATTAGCGGGAGGATTTTCGGATCGTGTTTGGAGAAGAAATCTTGTTGGAAAATTTTCATAAATCTATATAAGTAACAATATCGGAGTTTTATTGTTTATCAAACCTTCAGGTTTTTTTATTCAATCAACTCACAAAGTTATGCGGTATTGTATCAAATTATTATTTGGCTTTCCATCAGTAATTGAATAAATATCTTCATTTGTATCATTCAGAAAATTAAACGCTTCATCTTTATAATTTTTCATTAATAATGAAAATTTTTGGTCGGTTTTTGCTTTAAGATTTAAACATAACATTTTTTCTCCTCATTTATTCATCTTCGATTGAGATAGAATAATCTTTAAAGTTGAGAATGATAATTTTCTTATCCAAAAGTCGAGTTCCGATCAGGGCTTCGTTGTCATCGGTAATTGATATAAATACGGATTTTCGCTTATTATCGATGATCAATTCACCGATGAAGACATTTTCTTCGACAGTCCTACCATCGGCTAAAATATATTCTTCTTTTCCGAAATATTCCAATTTACATCTATCAAAAAGTAATCGGGGAAGAGTAAATTCATCATTAAATCCAGTGTCCAAAACCGGTTCAATAGGTATCAATTCAGATTTCCCGACAAGAAAGATATCTCGAATTTTAGGAACTAAAGAATCATTTATATAACCTTTCATTTTTTACCTTTTTTTATAAACTCCCCTAAAACCGATTCTAAAAAAATAAAAAAATTTACCGGGATATTTATTCTTTGCCTGTAATCCTGCTTCCATTTTTGTGTCGCCTATAAAATAATCACCGCTGTAAGGTTCAACAGCAATTATTTTTCCCTTATAGACTTTTATCAATTTGTTTTTGATTTTTCCATAAACTTGATGCGCTTTTTCACTGAAATCCTTATCATCGAAATCTTTTGGTTTTTGTAAAGATTGCATTTTTCCTCCCTAGTCTAATAAAACACAGTATTTATTCTTCCACCAAATCCTTTTCAAATTTACTGCAATATTTGAGTCAAGAAGAACAATAAAAAAAAATGGATGTTTATACTGAAATAAAATCTTAAATATTTAAGTATCTCCGAAAGGATTTACGATTCTTAATATGTTCTCAATTACTCGATTATGCTGCATATCTTCCGAGTATAAGATATTGTAATCGTTAATGATTGAGCATGAAATTATTAAACAATCCCAAATTGAATATTGATATTTCTTTCTCATCTTCGACGAAAATTTGATAATTTCAAGATAGATAATGGATAATTGGGAATAATTTAAAATCTCATCAGTTCTTTTTTGAATATTTTGATCAAAAATTTCATTCCGTAATAAAACATAGTAAAATTCATTTATTACTTGTGTGCTTATAACGATATCTTCTGAAATATCTTCTAAAAGTGCAGCAATTTTCTGTCTTTTCCTAATATTTGAAGAATCTTCCAAATAAGCATAAACAAAGATATTCGTATCTATAAAGATTCTATCTTTCATGAATTTCCTCACGAGATGGAATGATGATGGAATCGACTTTTACAGGATTATCAAGAAATTTATATTTTGATATATTTTTTTTATTCTCTCCGATTTTATATCTATGCTGTAGGAATTGGAGAAAATCAAAGACTTCTTTTTGAGCATTATCAGGTAAAACTGAAATATCAAAAATTTGCCGGGAACGACGCATGTTTCCTCCTTAATAAATTATTAATATATTCCATTTTCGATTTCAGAATTCATAATGTTGCGGTCAAGAAAAAACTTCCGAACCGTCCTAAACAGGATTCGGAAGTATTATTTCGTTCGGAAAATCTTCAAGTTTTGAAGCCTTGAAGGTTTATCTATTTATACTCTCTTCAAAACCTCGACAACCGAAGGTAGAGCCATTCCCAGTTCTTTCATTTTCTCGATGGTCGGAACTCCGTTATTATCCCATCCTCTTCTCTTGTAAACCACATCGCAGAGATGTTGATAATCCTTTTCACGCATTTTTCGGAGATGATCCCGTTTTTCTTTGGAAGTCTTTCCTGCGATGTTATAATTCCATTTTTCGATAAGTTGTTTATCGTATCTTTCGGCTCTGGATTCATATTCCTCGACCGTTACCGGTCCTGCCGAGCGATATGGGATTCTGTCAGATTCACGATTACCGTAACCAAGCCGGAAATTGAACACGCGCTGGAAATTGTAAACTCTTTCCGACTGCCGGATCAATTCATGTTTATCGATCTCTTTTCCGGTCATGGCAGAGAAGAAATTCACATAACCTTCCACATGTCCGGGAACTTTTGCCGGTTCATCTGTTTCAGCATTATCAGCAGGTTCCACATCGTTCCAGGGAAGTTTGCACAATCCCATCAAACCGAACCAGGTGCGGAACATCGGGAAGTAATGAAGTGCTTCTGCTTTATCCTCGAAGGTTGGAATCTGGTTGTTCACCATATCCATAAAAATGAGCCAGGCTTCGTCGTGTTGAGCACCTTTTAAGGCAAGTCCGTAACCGCCCTGCATGGCGAGTGATTCTTTGGTTACATATTCGGAATATTCCAGCCCCTTGCATTCCATACCAATATCCTGCATAAATTGGATTTGCTCGTGAGACAGGTTGAACTTTTTTGCATAAATTTTCTTCATCTTGCGAATTCCCTGTCCGACTATTATTCCAAAACCTTGTCCCCGTCCCATTTGATGCAGGATTTCAAAAGCTGCATCTTCATTACCGAAGGTTAATTCCAGACCGCCGGTTCTCTCCTTATCGAGAATTCCATTCTCAAAACATTCCATTGCGAAAGCGAGTCCGGTTGCATAAGAAATCGTATCGATGCCGTAAGTATCGCAGTAGAAGTTTGCTTCCAGAACAAATTCCGGGTTGAAAATTCCGAGATTCGCACCGCATCCGGCAACAGTTTCATATTCCGGACCATCGATGATAACTTTATGACCTTTGTAGGGACCGGTTTTCAGTTCAAAATCATCAGCAGATTTAGCACAAGACATTGTGCATCCGAGCCAGCAGCCATCCGGAAGACCCTGAGTAATATATTTCTTTTTAAAAACATCAGAGTGTAATTTGTCTGCTTCCTTATGAGAACCGAATCTGTAATTAGTTGTGGGAAGCAGGTCATAATCATTCATAATTTGAGTCAGGTGAGCGGTTCCAATTCCTCTCATATCACATTGTTGATCATCGAGGAGTGCCATTTGCTCTGTGATCTTCATCCCATATTTATCGATCCGTTTTTCATCGACCGGATGATTAGGAATGTCGGTCATATAGATAGCTCCGGTCGGACAAATATTCGCACAGGTGCTGCAGCCGATGCAGGCATCGTAATGTTTCTCAAACGGCATAACTACTCTTCGATTTTCTCCTCTACCCGCAAATCCGATAATCTTTTCCCAGACGATTTCCTCACAAGCGTTCACACAAAGACCGCAAAGAATACAGGCATTTTCCGAATAATCTACGAACGGATTGATCATCCTTGGTTTTGTAATTCCATATTCTTCGGCAAATTTTTTGATCAAATTCACATTAGGCCAGCGCGACAACATCATCTCCAGTAACATTTTCCTGGTTTTTTTAACTCGATCAGATTGGGTAAAAACTTCGATTTCATTCCTGATAGGGTAGTTGCAGGATGTTACCATTCCGGTTTGATCTCCCTCTTTCACATCGACTACACATAATCTGCAAGCTCCGTAAGCTTCCACAACCTCGCGGCTGCAAATAGCTGGAATAGTAATATCGAGTTTCTTTGCTGCTTCCAAAATCGTCGAACCTTTTTCGATTTCGATTTTTTTACCATCTATTTTTATTTCGATCATGCTTCCTCCTATTCGATAATGATCGCATCGAATTTGCAGACTTCATAACAAACATTGCATTTTATGCATTTATTTTTATCGATGATGTGTTTTTCTTTCGATTCCCCGGAAATTGCTTCAACCGGACATTTCTTCGCACAAATCGTACATCCAGTGCAGTTTTCGTTAATGCTGTAGGAGATCAATTCTTTGCAAATGCCAGCTGGACATTTTTTATCTTTTATATGTGATTCATATTCCTCACGAAAATATTTGATCGTACTTAGAACCGGATTTGCAGCTGTCTGCCCCAAAGCACATAAAGAAGCTATTTCCATTGTTTCGGCAAGTTCTTTCATTAAATCGAGATACTTTTCTTCACCTTTTCCTGCTGTGATCTTCGTTAAAATATCCGATAAAGTGATCAATCCTTCCCGGCAGGGAGTGCATTTACCGCAGGATTCGTCTTTCAGGAAATTGATAAAATATTTAGCGACATCTACCATACATGTTTTATCATCCATCACGATCATTCCGCCGGAACCCATCATCGAACCTGCTTCCGTGAGAGTATCGAAATCTACAGCTAAATCCAAGAGACTTTTGGGAAGACATCCGCCGGAAGGACCGCCGGTCTGGATAGCTTTAAAATCTCTTCCATTTGGAATTCCACCACCGATATCATAGATTATTTCACGAAGTGTAATTCCCATCGGAACTTCGACCAAACCTGTATTTTCGATATCTCCGACAAGAGAAAACACTTTTGTTCCGGTACTTCTCTTATGAACAGAAAATGATTTATCTCCGCTCCCGATAGAAGCGAACCAATTTGCACCTTTCTCAAAAATAACAGGAATATTTGCCCAGGTCTCGACATTATTGACGATTGTCGGTTTTCCCTTGAAACCTGTTTCAGCAGGATAAATATAGGAAGCTGTCGGTTCTCCTGCTTTTCCTCCGATGGAAGCGATAAGTGCTGTCGATTCTCCGCAGACAAAAGCACCTGCTCCCCGGTGAACATAAATCTCGAAATTGAATCCTGAATTAAGAATATTTTCTCCGAGTAGGCCGTATTCTTTCGCCTGCTCGATCGCAATTTGCAGTCGTTTCAGAGCCAGAGGATATTCTTTCCTGATATAGACATAACCGGCAGCAGTTCCAATAGCTTTTGCTCCGATGATCATGCCTTCGATAACAGTATGAGGATCTGCTTCGATGATGCTTCGATCCATAAATGCTCCGGGATCGCCTTCGTCGGCATTACAGATTATATACGGGATTTCCTTCTTTTCTTTTGCTGCATTATAAGAAACTTCCCATTTTTTCCCGGTTGGAAATCCGCCGCCACCTCTTCCTCTCAATCCTGAATTTTTTACTTCATCGATGATATCTTCAGGTTTCATATCCATGATCTTTACAAGAGATAAATATGCTCCCCGGGCAATTGAATCATCGATATTTTCCGGATCGATAATCCCTTTATTACGGAGTGCGATCAACCTCTGTTTGCTGAAAAATTTGATATTTTCCATTTTAGGAATTAAAGTGTTAGATTCCTTATCTTGAAATAGAAGTTTTTCCACATAAGTTTCATTTTCAAGATTTTCGATAATTTCAGGAATTAATTCAGGAGATACTTTCTGATAAAATATACCTTCCGGTTGAATTACAAGGATCGGACCCTGGGCGCAAAATCCGTTGCAGCCGGTTGGAACAACCAGGTATTTGTCCTGCAGACTATTCTTCCTTAATTCTTTTTCGAGTAATTCCTTTAATGTCAAAGAATCTGCGGACACACATCCGGTTCCAGCACAAACCATCAATGAGGATTTATATTTCCTGATTTCATTAGTTCTTTTTTCTTGAATTCTTTTGATCTGGTCGGGAGTTAATTTCTTCATTTTTCCACCTTCCTGTATTTTGAGATCAGTTTGGGAATATCGACTGTCTTAACTTTTGAATAAAGATCGTCTCCAATCGTAACCACAGGTGCTAAACTGCAGCAGCCAAGGCATCTAACACCTTCGAGTGTGAATAATCCGTTATCAGTTGTTTCCCCGGATTCGATCTTCAATTCCCGGGCAAAAGCATCGACTATCAAGGGCGCTCCTTTGACATGGCAGGCTGTTCCGATACAAACCTGGATCTCAAACTTCCCGCGGGGAGTTAAACTGAACGATCTGTAAAAAGTGGCGATATGATATAAACGGGCAAGCGGAACTTTTATCCGGAGTGTCATTGTTTCCAGGGCATCTTTTGGTACAAACCTGAACTCATCCTGGATATCCTGCATCATTTCGATCACGAATTCGGGATCTGAGTTCCATTTCTCAATGATCTGCTTTACTTTTTCCATTTTACGCTCCTTTTTCGGGACAAGATTGTCTAAGCTGGATATTCCATTTCGGTCTCATATTCGGTGTTTTCACGATTATTGCTTTGATTTTTTTATTACGGAAAACAGAACCGATTCCACCTCTGCCTGCTTGTTTGATCCTCGTTCCCTGTCTTCTCCAATCCCACCAGGAAAAATTCAAGCAGCCGATGAGAGTATGATCCGATCCTGATCCTGCGGAAACAACTGAAATATTCTGTTTTTCGGCAGGAGAGGATGAGTACATTTCCGTGAACTCTTCGGAAGCAAGATGAGCGTCGAGATTTTCCTTTGGAGCTTCTTCGATAGAAATGGTTTTGGTTGTAGAATCGATAAAAATGATCACATCTTTTTCTGCTTTTCCCTGGATTTCCATTGCATCCCAACCGGCAAATTTAAGGAGCGGTCCGAAATGTCCGCCGACATTACTGTCGATGACAGTTCCTGTAGTAGGGGAGATTGATGTAACAAGAGATTTCCCTGCACCGGCAAAAGAGGTTGTTCCTCCGAGAGGTCCGCAGGCAATGACAATTTCATTTTCCGGGCTGTCCCATTTCGTATTATCTTGAACTCCATTCCAGAGCAGTCGGAGACCGAATCCTTTTCCTCCTATGAAGAGATCTTTCATCTCTTGTGTTACTGGTTTTTCTCTGATCTCATTTTTAGAAAGGTTTACATAAAGCGTTTTGTTCGTGTAACCCTTTTCAATATTGGAAGGAGAGTAATCTATCTTTTTCAGTATCTTATGAGCGTTTCTCATTTCCTCGATATTACTCATAAACCTTCCTCCTTCTTACTTGATTTTTGCGGATTTTTCATTCAATCCTCCATCTATTTTTTTTGGAAAATCTTTTAAAAATCAAAGGCTAAATCTTTAAGAAAGGAGATAGTGTCAAGCAGATTTTAAAATGTTTTTATTAATGCTGATATGCTAATATACAAGGGAGTTTTAAGTATCGAAGAGGTTAATATGTTTATATTTTCGGACTAAAATTTATTACTGAACTCTTTATGTCTTGCGATAAAGTCCAGTCGATTTATAAATTAAAAACTCGAATCAGATAAACTAACTCGAGTTTTATAACTATCTGTAAAATTAAGAGTTAAAAAGAATTGAAATTTTCTATTTCTTCTTAAAAATTACTATAGGTAACCATACGAGAATAAGATGAGCAACAACGCCAAATACTAAAATGTTGTTTACAACATTCAGAGCTTCAACTCCTTTCAGTTTAAAAGCACACATCAAAATAACTCCTGCCCAGATAATTGCACTAATTAAAATTAAATAGGCTTTACTAGCTTTGTTTTCCATAAATCCCCCTAGTTTATTTAGGGCAAATTCTTTATTTATAAGATATGTAGTCAAGTTTTTTCTTTTTTTTTAGAAAAAATAGGCTTAGAACAATACTAATTTTTATAAATATTCCGTTGATATTGCTTTTAATTAGTATTATTGATAATGCCTGTTTAGAGGAATTACTAATTTTCAAATTTTAAAGAACTGCTCCCGGAGTTGAAGGAGCAGTTCTTGGTTTTTGCGAAGCTTCACAAATTACTTTGTGAGCACCTTTAGCGAAATGTTCCATTATCTATTTTGATAACATACTTATAAATTCCGGTTGATCCTTCTTTTCCGGTATTATCTTTACTATCTGAAATTATTTATTTCGGAGATAACCGTTTTTACTCTTAGTGATTTTACAGATTTTTTTTGAATGATTCATTTTAGAGTAAAAAAGAAATGCTTCTATTTTTTTTCTTATTAATAAATATATTCCTGTTATTAAGGATATCATAATTACAATTAATGTGATAAAACTTCCTAAACTTATGAAATCATTAAAATCACTAACCATCATTCCACCTTATTATCGATTTTCTATTAATTTTGCAAAAGGAGTGCCAAATGAAAAAAATGAATGGACATTTAATAGATTTATAACCATAAATTTATTGAATCTATTAAATTAAAATTAAATTTTAAAATAGTGAAAAGGTTTTTTATTTCATCAAGTGAATTAATTGAACTAAAAAAAACTGTTTATTGATAATATTAACCAGTCTTGGTTATTAAAATTTTCTCAATTTTGAGATTTTTAATACAAAAAAAAAATATCAGAAAAGTTAATTATTATTATAGAGATCGATGAGGAATGGATAAAAAAATGTATAGTTTGTAAGATGTATTATACAATAATGTAAAATTAATTATGCGATTTTTTATACTATTTTCGCGTATTTCTCGGGTAAAAATGTACTCTAAAGATCATATTCCTTGATCTTTGAATACAGTGTCATTCTGGTTATTTTTAAAATTTTTGCTGCTTTGGTTTTATTCCCGGCTGTTTCTTTTAATACTTTTTTTATCATTTCTGATTCGATCTGCTTCTTCATTTTTAAAGCAATTTCTTTTGGTGAAAGACCTTTCTCCATGTCAGTTTGAAAATCGTTCTTTTCTCTCGATTCAAATGTATCGAATAAAATATTATCGACATCGATTAAAGCAGATTCGGTCATTAGAACTGCTCTTCTCATCATATTTTTTAGTTCCCGAACATTCCCCGGGAAATGATAGTCCAATAG
The DNA here is from genome assembly GCA_964521025.1 of uncultured Candidatus Cloacimonadota bacterium. Classification (GTDB taxonomy): domain Bacteria; phylum Cloacimonadota; class Cloacimonadia; order Cloacimonadales; family TCS61; genus DRTC01. The sequence goes on from CAZFPK010000010.1 coordinate 34,202, forward strand.
TTTTTTAATCGCATTAGGCGATAAACCGATCACTTTCTTTTTTAATTCTTTATTTGCCATCTCGATGAAATATTCTGCTAATAAAGGGATATCGTCTTTTCTCTCATTTACAGTTGGAAGATTAATAGAAAATTCATTTAATCTATGAAAAAGATCTTCTCTGAAGTGTCCTGCATAAACTGCATCCGAAAGTCTTAGATTTGTAGCAGCAATAATTCTAACATCGATTTCTTTTGATTTTATTCCACCGACCCTTTTTACTTTTTTTTCTTGGATAACTCTCAGGAGTTTTGCTTGAGCTGGGGTTGGAAGGTTTGTGATTTCATCGAGGAACAGAGTTCCTCCGTTTGCCTGTTCGAATTCTCCTTCTTTCCTGGAAACAGCCCCGGTAAAGGCTCCTTTTTCATAACCGAATAATTCACTTTCAACAAGTGTATCAGGAATAGCACCGCAATCGACAGCTACGAAAGGATAATATTTCCGGTTACTGTTTTGATGGATCAAGTTTGCAAATAATTCCTTACCGGTGCCGCTATCACCTTGAAGAATTACCGTTAATTGGGTTGGAGCTACTATTTTTACTTGTTTGATGATATGTTTGATGGAGTTGCTGTGACCGATCACATTTGAAAAATCATACCTGTCATCTAATCTTGATTTCAACGATTTCACTTCCTGTTGAAGATTTGAGGTAAGTAAAGCATTCCTGACAGATATTTTTAGTTCCTCGCTGTTAATTGGTTTTGTCAGGAAATCAAAAGCACCTTTTTTGATCGATTCGACTGCTAATTTTACTCCACCGTAGGCGGTTATCAAAATTACAGGAAGATGAGGATTTATCGATTTGATTTGCTGCAGAAGTTTAACTCCGCTGATCCCGGGTAATCTTACATCCTGAAAAACAAGGTCCGGTAAATAGTAGTCTATTAGTTTCAATCCCTGTTCTCCTGTTTCAGCGGATTCGATCTTATAATGCTCTTTTTCCAGGTGATATTTGATCAATGTTATGACTGAAGGATCGTCATCGATGATTAATATTTTTTTTCCTGTCTTTTTCATTTTTCAAAATCTCTCCTATTTTTTTTACCAACTGATTTGGATCAAACGGTTTTACTAAATATGCTCTTACTCCTGATTCCAGTCCTTTTTGAATATCATCTTGCTGACTTTTGCAGGTAATAATTATAATTGGAATATCTTTTGTTTCTTGATCGGATAATAATTTTTCAATCAAATTATACCCGTTCATTTCCGGCATATCCAAATCTGTTAGAATCAATTCCGGCTGGAAATTCTCGATATTATCTAATGCAGATTGTCCGTTAGCAACGGTGAAAACTTCATGACCGGCTTTGTTTAAGTTATATTCGAGTAAATTTTTGATATTTATATTATCGTCAACAATCAGGATTTTTGCCATTAGAAAACTCTTTTTTTGGGTATAGTAAAATAAAAATCAGAACCTTTATTTTTCTCACTTTCCACCCAGATCTTTCCTCGATGTGATTTAATGATCTCTTTGGCGATTGACAATCCAAGACCGGTTCCGATTATTTTATCTTGTGAATTTCCAGCTCGATAGAATTTATGAAAAATTTTATCCAGAGACATTTCTGGTATCCCGACTCCGTTATCAGAAACTTGAATTTCTACTTCACCATTTTTATCCTTAATGAATAATTTTATAATTCCGTTTGGAGGAGTAAATTTAACTGCATTTGATAATAAATTCATGATGACTTGATAGATCTTATCAGGATCACATTTTACACTCGATAGAATCGGTGGAAAGTTTTTTTCGATTTTTATCTTTTTTTTATCAGTGAGGGGTTTTATATTTGAAGCAGCTAAATTGATCATTTCCAAAACATTAGCGAGTTGAAATTCCATTTTTACAGAACCACTTTCAATTTTAGAGATATCTAATAAGTTTTCAATTAATCGAGTTAATCTATCGCTTTCATTATCAATGATCGTTAAAAAGTCTTCCCGGGTTTTAGGTTTCATATTTTTATCAGCAAGTATAGTTGCTGTAAATCCTTTTATGGAAGCCAGGGGAGAGCGTAGTTCATGAGAAACATGAGAAACAAAATCTGATTTCATTTTTTCAATTTCTTTCTTTTGGGTGATATCCCTTTGAAAAGAAACCACAAACATGATTTTCTTGTGTTTATCGTAAACAACGGAAAAAGAGCAATCCATGATGAGAACGGAACCATCTTTGCAGATGAATTCAGCTTCCAGACTCGCATTGTTCTTTTTTAATAAAACCTCAAATTCTTTTAAAAATAATTCATGGTATTTTGCATGAAAAATCTCGTAAATCTTTTTTCCGATGAATTCTTTTTTTTCAAAACCGGATTTCCTGATAGTCTCCGGATTTACCTGCAAAATCCTGTATTCGGAATCCATAATAATGATAAATTCCGAAGCTATTTCAAAAAGAGAACGAAACCTTTCTTCACTTATTCTTAAAGCTTCTTCCGCGATGATCCGTTCATCGATCTCTTTTTTCAGATCTATATTCTGCAGACGGTAGATTTCAGCTTCTTTCTCTTTTCTTTCGGTTTCATAAATAGTCCTCATTTCGGAGATTTTTCTGTCACTTTCCTCTGAAAAAACTTCATCCTTTATTTTTGTAGATATCTTAAAATTCTCTAATGCTTCCCTGAAATTTTCCTGCACTGTATTAAGTTCCGAAAGTGCTGAATAGATCTCCTGGAGAAGTTCTTTCGAGTTTATTTCTTCGGCAATATGCAGACTTTTTTCAAAATGCTGTGTTGTTTCAGGAAAGCGTTGATCATTTTGGAGCAGGATTCCGATATTTTTTAGACAGGACGCAATTCCAAACTTGTTATTGATTTCAGTTTCGAATTTCAATGCCCTTTGAAAATTATCCAGAGCTTTTTCATTATTGCCAAGTCCGGCATAAACATCGGCAATGTTATTCAAAGTTGCAGCGATACTGCTTTTATTCCCTGTTTTTTCAAGAGTTTTAAGAGAATCTTTGAATTTATCCAAAGCTTTTGTATAATTTTTCTGATTATAAAAAATTGCTCCGATATTATTAAGAGCATTTGCTTCACCTTGTAGATTGTTAATGCTTTTACATATATCCAAAGAGCTGCGGAAAAATTCGAGAGCATTCTCAAAATCTATTAATTTCATATATAAAATACCAATATTATTTAATGAAGAAGCAATGCCGTTTTGATCGTTTATATCTTTATAAATATTTAAGGATTGAAGATGGAATTCGAGAGACTTATCATAATTACTAAGGCTTTGATAAACATTCCCGATATTATTCAAAGTGATAGCGATATTTTTCTTTGATTTAATTTCTTTAAATATTTGCAGTGATTTTTGGTGAGATTCCAGAGATTTTTCATATTTACTTAGGTTCCAGAAAGTTATCCCGATATTATTGAATACACTGGCAATTTCTTTCTTATTATTATTATTTTGGGCAACAGCTAGTGATTTCTGGTAGAATTCCAGAGCTTTATCAAAATTGCTGAATCTTTTATATGTATCGGCAATATTATTTAACAGCTGAAGGTTTTCCATGAAACCATCTTTTTTGTCTTTTTTCATATTCACTTTCCGGAATCCTCTATCTTTTTTAGTTCCGAAGTAGCAATATCGATACCAGCCTTGAATGAAGATTCTCTGAATAAATTTAAAGATTTCTTAAAATATTGTCTCGCTTTTTCCTGATTTCCCTTCTCGAATTCTACAGTTGCCCAATTAAAAAATGCTTTTCCTTCTCCTTCTTTATCTCCGATTTCCGCTAACAATTGATGCTGCTTTTGATAATATTTTATTGCGGACTCATATCTTTTATGATATTTTTCAATATTTCCCAGATTTCCGAAAGCATGCGAGATTCCCTCTTTATCAGCGATCTTTTCTTGAATTTTCAGATTTTCCAGGTAAACAGTTTTTGCTTCGGCAATTTTTCCTTGTTTGAAAAGAATATCACCATACAAATCATTCGCAAAAGTCAAACCGTGTAAATCCGAAATCTGTTTGCAGAGAATCTTACTTTGAACAAGGTATTCAATCGCTGCGTCATAATTTTCGAGACGAAAATAAGATTCCCCGATATTATATAAAATCAATCCTTCCTGTAGTTTATTACCGATATCCCTGGCAATTTCCAGACCTTGACGATAATACTTCAACGCAGTCTCGACCTGACCTTCGATAGCGTAAATTGTTGCCATGTTTGAGATTATTTTGCTGTTAGCGCTTCTATTACCGATTTCTGCGGCAATCTTAAAAGCTCTTTCATAATATTCCATTGCTTTTTTTCTGTTTCCCAACCTGGAATAAACCACTCCCAAATGATGCAGTGCTCTTTGGTTCAATAATTTATCCTTACCTGTTTTGACAAATTCATAATATTCGTGAAAAGATGATAAAGCTTCTTTATAATCGGCTTTACCGAGATAATGCAGACCGATAATATTGGTTAATAAACTTTCAAATTTTGTATCCTTTTTATCCTTGAAATAATTTTTTAGAGATTTTACTTTCTTCTCAAATTCTCTGGTTTTATTTGAAAATCTCAGAGCATTTACATAAAGGATTTCAAAATAATTTTTATAATAATCAGTATGTAGAAGCATTTTATTTTCGCGATAATAATTTATCAGTTCGTGGTAATTTTCAATGGAATTAAACACTCTTGCCCATAAAAAATAATATTTATCTTCAAGTTTTTTGGTCGAGAGATTTTTTGGATCCAGAGCTTTTAATATTTGCCTTGCTTTTTCTGCCTTAAAAAGAAACAGTAATAATTCGATTTTATTTAGAATTGCTTCATCTGCGCTGCTTTTTCTTTTGTATTTTAAATCGCTTTTCCGACAGATATCGATCAACTGTTCATAATAGTTTATCGCTACTTCGTTATGATAAAGCTCTTTTGCTCGATTTCCGGCTTTTTCATAATATAAAATTGCTTTATCATTTATTTCTGCTTTTTGATAATTATAAGCAAGATCAGCAAAATATTCATTTAAATTCCGGTGATAAATATCCTCGATCGATTCAGCAGCTAATTTATGAAGGCTTACCAGCTCATCCTTCACGATCATTTGATAAACGCTATCTCTGACAATATTGTTCTTAAATTCATTTTCAATTGAAGTCAACGAATACCATAGATTTTCCTCCTTCCCTTTATCGATTAACTGTTCGACATTTTTATCAGACATCATGGAACTTAAAACGCGCACCGTGAATTTATTACCTAATACAGATGCTTTTTTTGTTGCTTCTTTCAAATCAGGAGTAAATTTATTGATTTGTGAGGATATCAAAAGATTGAGATCGTCAGGGATTTCGGATATCTTTATCAGAAGATCGCAATTTCTATTCAGGAGATTATCTTTCTGCAGGAAATGAACAACCTGTTTGATCAGAAAAGGATTACCTTTGCTTTTCTTCCAGATCAGATCGAGAGTTTTTGGAGGAATTGTGAGCTCTTTTTGCTTTTCGAAAAATAACAGTCTTTTTGTTAATTCTGCAGTTTCTTCAACATTCAAAGGCTGAAGACATATTTTATGAAATGGAATATCAAAATTTTCAAAAGGAGATTTTTTTCCCGGACAAACCATGGATATGATAACCATCGGGTATTCTTCAATATTTCTCACTAATGTTTTTATAAAATTTAAAGTGTCATCATCAATATATTCAGCATTTTCCAGGATGATAACAAGCGGTTTTTGACAGGCTAAAATCTTGAAGAAATTTTTTAAGGTAAATAAAATATTTTCATAGATTGTGTGAGCATCAAGGTGTTTGAAAGTCTGATCCTGTAAATCCAGGTCGATCAGGGAAGCGAGTAAGCATTCTGTTCGAATCAGTTCGTCTTTTAGGTTCGGAGCAGCTGGTTTTTTTACTAATTCATTTATCTTCTTTTGAAATTCCAGTTTATTTTTTTCTTTTGAAAATATATCGGATTGATTGAAATAATCAACTAATAGACTTTTAAGGGGATTAAAACTTTTTTTCAAATGTTGATCACAAATCAGATAGAACCAATGATGATTTTCATACGACTTGTTTTTCTTGATCTCCCTGATAATCGTGCTTTTGCCAATACCGGATTCACCTTCGATACAAATAATTCCGCAGAATTTTCTTTTTTGTGAGGAACAGAGTGGTTCTAAAAATTGAGAAAGTTTTTTCAGTTCATTTTTCCGACCGATAATTTTAGTTTCTTTTTTCATATTTTTTCTTTTTTAAATTCTCTTCATGATTTCTTAAAAAATAAAAATTGATGATGAACTCGTAAAAAAATTAAAAATTTACGAGAACTGTCATCTTGAGTGTTGTCGAAAGATCCTTCTAACCAAAAAACTTTGAGATTCCTCGAAGAAGTTTATCCGGAGCGATGTCGAAGGACTTAGAATGACAAAACCGGCTTTTTTATGAAATCATCTTTTCTAATGAATTATTTATTTTATAAGTATGAAAGTGTCAAATTATTTTTACAATTTATTGTTCAAGAGTTATTCTTCATCAAACGATTTGATCCTATCGATCGGATAGGGATTATTGGTATCAGGCAAGCTCGAGCAATACAGCTCCAGTTAACCGGTCAGGGACTTTTAACAGAACTACTTTTTCCTGGTGGTTGTCTCCGGAATACCATTAATCCCGATTAGATAATAATATTTTTTGGTTTCGCTGATTTCTCCAATCCAGTTTGTAGAGCGAATTCCCGACTGCTCCAAATCCCAATCTTCAAAAGCATCATGCGGATCATCGGAGGAATAAACACTGTAAGAAATTGCATTTTCTGCTTCATCCCAACTAATTGAAACAGAATCGGGATCTAATGAAATCACAATATTTTCCGGCACAGAAGGTGTTCCGGTCTGGTGAAAATAGAATGCTCCCATATCGGCAACTGTTCCGTCAGGATCATTATCACCGGTTCCCGAATCGATACAGGGAGAATCCCAGTTCAGGAAAAATAAATAATTTGTTTCATCGGTAAATGACGGGTCTTCGTCGATATTACCGGTCCCCGGGTAACCTCCTTCGATATCGTTGTATTCGACTGCTAAAGATGAACTCGCCGACTGCACCGGATACGAGGTATCCCAGATAATATTGTTATAAAGATACGCATCGGAAGAAGTTACATCAAATCCGTAATCATACGAATAGACTGTATTATTATAGAATGTTAATGAATCGAGATCATATCCGGAAAAGGCAATGGAATTGGAAACAAAATCCTCGAGATAAAAAAGATTATATCCGATTTCAATTTGGTTGGTCATTTGGTTCAAGATTAATGCCGAATCGCAATCCGCAAATTCGTTTTCATAAATAAGGCAGGATATATCTCCCATAAAATACAATCCAATAAAGGAATTTCTGATGGTCTCGGTACTATTTCGAATTCTGGAATTGGTCAAGGACGGCGTTGCTATCGAGCCGCTGCTATTAAAAAATTCTCCGCTTTTATGATAATCATTAAAGTCACAATTATCGATATTAATAGAAACGAAACCATTAACATCGATACCGATAGTTTCGGTTCTCATGGTTTCCGTGCTGTTCCGTATCCGGCAATTGGTTAAGGTTGGTGTGGATTCCGTTGTACCTGATGAATTGTAGATATCGATTCCGATTTGGTAACCGATAATGCTATCAGCATCGATTTCCATATTGATAATATCTTCAAGATAAATTGCAGTTAAAAGTTCGACCTCTCGATCACGAGTAATTTCGGTGCTGTTCCTGATCCGACAGTTTGTCAGAGTTGGAGTTTCTGCTGTAGAACTCCCGGTTCCGATGTAATTTACTCCAAAAGGATAATCTTCAATATCACAGCTATCGATCTCAGCGGCAACAAAGCCGGATATATCGATTCCGATCTCTCCGGTTCTCGTTGTCTCCGTGCTATTGCGGATCCTGCAATTAGTTAAGGTTGGAGTCGAAAGAGTCGGTTCTGAATTTGAAATTTGAACTCCGATCGGATAACCCTCGATCGTACAATCCTCGATAACAGTATTAGTTGTATCGATGATGGAAATTCCGACGAATGCAGTATCCCGAACTGCGAAAGTATCATAAATAATGGAAACATTATGCAGGGAAGCATAAAGACCATCGAGATTAACTCCTTTGGAAGCATTATGAATATTAACATAATTTATGTGTATTTCGCGCTGATATGGAATATCTTCTTCCATACTTATCCCTTTCCAGTTCGGAGTATTTTCGTTGGGAGTAATCGATATCGGATTCTGAGGGTTTCCAAAAGCATTTAGTATCCCATATACATAAAAATAGTAATTACCTGAAAAAAAGATAGTTACTCCATTTTCAATGCCCAAACTTTCACCTGCCTGAACGAAAATATCACCATCGACAACATAAGGTCCATCCGCAGTATTCCAGACTCCGCTAACCGCACCGGAAACATGTGTATAGTTTTTCACCACCAGATACGGAGGATTAGGTTCGTCCCAGCCATCGAAAGTTATCCAGTTGAAAATATTATCATTCCGGCAGGCAATTCCCATGGAGAACCAATTCTGAACCAGACAACCGGCAAGATCGGAATTGGCATTTCCTCCCAGGATATGCATAATGGAACCGGGAGAATAACCCGGATTTTCATTCAGGAATAAATAACACAGAGCGGGATTATATGCTTCATTATTTATATCTGTATAAATAACACCGGCAGGTGCTGAGATCGGATTATTGGTCATCGGAGTTATCGACCAATCAGGCTGGTTCGTGCTATTGACATAACCGTGGAATTCGATCTGATCGATGATCGTTCCGTCAGGGATAGAGGAAATATCGAACATCATCCAGCCGTCTTCATTATTATAACCCCGGACTATACTCTGTTCGGTTTTGGTAATTCCGTTTGTTGTTCCCGTCCAATACTGGGTATCTTGAGGATAAACAAAAAATTGTGTTTCAGCATAAACACAGGAAACTGCTAAAAGAAAAATTATTAGAAGAAAAAGTTTATTTCTTTCCATAATTCAATCCTCCAAAAAAATTATAACGCAATTCTTTTGCCAACTGGAAAAAGTTTTTTGGATATGAAGTCAAATAATATTTTCCACTTCACTTTGTCGGTAAATTCCGCAAGATAAAGAATCATCATTACGGCACTGATCTTCATAGCTTTTTTTACTTGACAGGTTAATAATTATTTTGAGAAAAAGTAGAAGAGAAATATAGAGGGATTTTGGAAGGATATTGATGTTATTAAATATGGATACAGAGTTATGTGTAAGATGAAAAAGGTATAAATGGAACAAAAGGTAAAAAAACTTTTGTTTCAATTTAATATCTAAATGGTGGTTAAGATTAACTCGATATAGGTCGAGCGTTCAAAGCGTTTATGCTCTTAACTAATCCATTTAATAAAAATAGAAAAGGAGGTAATAAAATGGCAAAAGTATTTATCGTTTACGATTCAGAGACAGGGAACACAGAAAAAATGGCAAAGACAGTTGAGCAAGGAGCAAAAGAAAGCAACGTAGATGTAGTCTTAGAGAAAGTAGATGACGCTGCGATGAGTGACTTAGAGTGGGCTTATGGCATAATCATCGGTTCACCGAATTATTTTGGTAATATGTCTGCCAAAATGAAGAAATTTATCGATGAAACAGTCGGGCTTTATATGGAAGGAAAGCTAAAGAGAAAAGTTGGTGCAGCTTTCGTTTCAGCAGCTGGAACCGGCACCGGTGCTGAAACAACTGCACTAACCCTCATAACTGCTATGATGGGTCACGAAATGATAATTGTCAGCGCTCCAGGGAGAGAACAAGGATGGCCAGGCACATTTGGGGTCATAGCTGATGGACTTGGATTTGAAGGCTCACCTGACGAAAAGATGTTGAATAATTGTAAAAATTTGGGCAAGCGAGTGACGGAGATAGCAGACAAACTAATCTGATTCTATTCAATTAACGTACGCACCATTTTGTCGAACACTACTTGATAGTACTCATAAGAGTACAGTCCTTTCAGGCGGGAAATATTTTCTAATAAAACAAAAAAGGCGACAACTTTAATTGTCGCCTTTTTCTTTTTAGTTCTCGTTCAGGAGCATGGGAACGAGACATAAACTATTCGACTCGTCCATTCTCCGAAGTATTCTACGAAGGATGAATAAGTGTAGCGACGAGTCGAAACAGAAATCTTCATCGCTTGTTTCGAGTAGTCGTTTTGTGCCAAGACGATGTCCTTCGTCAAACGAGTTTGACGCTGTCCTTACGACTCGAATTACTTCGTCAGGATTTATCCTTCGTAGCTTTAGCGTTGTAGGATCATCTTTCCGGAGAAAGTGTTATCTCCAACTTTAACAACATACAGATAGATTCCGAAAGTCATGTTTTCAGCATTCCAGGATGTGGTAAATTCTTCTTCATCACAGTAACCATTATAAAGTGTTTGAACTTTCTGTCCTTTTGAATTGTAGATCGTTACTTCAATATTTGCCGGTTCAGGCATATTGAATTTGATTTCAGTTGATGGATAGAATGGATTTGGATAGTTGTGAATACTTCCTTCAATAACCGGAACATCAGGATTTTCTCCATTATTATCAGGAATAGTGAGGGAAATCGGTCCAAAGTTATTTGTCACACCGGATTCATCCTTGTTTTCTATCCAGTACCAGTAAGTTTGATTTACATTTACTTCGCTTTCATCTACGAATGTGTATTCAGTTGGTTCAAAGGATGTTCCTCCTCCGGGAATAAGAGAGGAATTTATCTGGAATGATTCATCGAAGTTTTCATTGTCCGAACGATAGACATTCCAGCCGATGTTATTTGATTCTGTTTGTGTGGTCCAATTGAGCGTTGGTATTCCGTCATGATAGAAAGCAGTGAAGGACGAGAGTTCGACTGGTGTAACTTGGTCATTATTGATAACAAATGCTAAGTCTAAAGATTCCTGTGTTACGGGATCTATTAATTCATACCATTGATTATACATATACACAGCGTCATCATTCCAATGATTTTGAGAAGTTTTCCAACCTATTGTTTCCAAGGCTCCAATTGTAATTTGTAACCAATAAATATTCCCTTCATATTGATAAAACGGATCAGAAATGATGCTCTGACGGACGCTCCTGCGTCAAATACGACAAGTGAAAGGAGGGAACAGGCATGCCTGTTCCTTACGGATAAAGGATAGTCGCAAATAATAAAAAAAACCTCCCCGCAACTTTCTATTTGACAATTTTTTTCCAGATCAAATGGTTGGCTCGCATCTAAATTGAAAACTGCATCTCTTAATCAGGTAGGAGAAGCAGAATTGCTTAATTAAAAAAAAATTGTTCTTTACTAAGATCGGGAGTAGTGTATTTTACTTGCTGAAGTTTTCCTGTTTCGGACTTAAAAAAAACTCAGCTCCTGTGCTGTTCCGTACAACCTTTACCGGAAAAAGTTCCTGTTTAATATTGAGGGAGCGCTTTTTCGTGTAGGGGGAGTACTTTTTTGGAATGGTCGAGTCCTTTTTCGGATCGGGGAAGTGCTTTTTTGAATAGAAGGAGCACTTTTCCCATACTGTTTCGTCAGATTTCAGCCGGTGAATTTAAGCATAACTATATATATATAAGAACTATATGAGGAGATAAAATAGAAATACTTCTTTCTATAATTGGAACAATAATAACTTGTATTAGTCTTATTTATGCAATAATTATAAATAAACTTCATTCAAAATGAAAAATTTTAACCTTGAACAAGCACGGGAAAATTATCGTCAATCTTTAGAAATATTAACATGGTTCCAAAAGGTTGATAGAAAAAAATTGAAGATAAATAAATCCTCGAATGCTTGGCTAAAGGTGAATATATTGCCACCGAGTTAGCTAGAAATTCGATCCGTATGATAAAGCGATTTGAAAAAAAAATTAATATTGATACAATTACTAATTGGCAAAAAGAAGGTAGATTTCATAATGAATCTCAAATGGATGCGTTCAAGAGACTTCTATATTAAATTTCCATCTTGTTCCCAAACTCCCTTTTGGGAATACAAACAAAAGCTCCAGCATCATAAATCGACAGGAGAACAATAATGAAACCTGTAATCGATGTACATACTCACATTTTCAGTGCTAAAGATATCCCGCTCAAAGGATATTTATTATCGCGGAAATATGAAGGAATTATTATAAAAAATTTGAGTAAAGTGGTAATTCCATGGATTGCCAGATGCATCAGAAACAAAAAGGAAAATGACAAAAAATTCTTCTCTCGCCTTAAATGCCGGCTCATGATGGAAATTGTTAAAACTGTGATGGGAAAGGGATATGTTAAATGGGGAGATACTCTTTCCAAAGATGTGGTGATAATTGCCAAAAAGATGATAGAGACATATTCAGATGACGGTACGGATCTGTTCATTCCTTTAATGATTGATTATGAATACTGGTTCATTAATTCTCCTGATAGACATCTTAAGTGTCAAATAGACTCCTTGTATAAGAATATCATTCTTCCCTTCAAAGGTAAAATTCATCCGTTTGTTGCTTTTGATCCTGCCCGGGAATTGGCATTCAGAAAAGAACTCTGTGATCCGGATAGTAATAAGGAAAAATACGGTTCATTGCAATTAGTTAAGAATGCTATTGAAAAGTATGGATTCATCGGTGTTAAATTGTATAACTCAATGGGATATAAACCTTTTAATAATGCTGATGTCGAAGATAAACGAAAGAAGATTGCCTATCATCAGGATAAATATGTTTTTTCAGGTGAAGAATATGACCAGGTTTTATCCGAACTATATGATTATTGTATCGATAACGAAGTTCCGATAACTACCCACTGCGGAATGTATGGTATCGAATCGTATCCTGATGCCAGTTTCGATTTTGGGCAGGCAATTTTCTGGTGTGAAGTTCTCGAACAGGAAAGATATAAGGACCTGCGCTTGAATTTAGCTCATTTTGGCTGGTATGAAAAAGAAGGTTTTGAAGGAAAAATAACCTGGGTAAAAGACATTTGCTGGATGATGAAACATTATGCTCATCTTTTTGCGGATATATCCTGCCACAAAGTTACAAAAACCAAAAATCTCACTAAATTCAAAGAGGATTATAAGAAAATGTGCAAACAATTTCCAATCGTAAAGAAGAGACTTCTTTTTGGAACGGATTGGCAAGTCTTGTTAAAAGAACCAAATTATAGAAAATTCAAAGAAAATTATGTGGAAGTATTATCAAAAGAAAATAATAATGATAAAGATCATCGATTTAATAATGATGAGATAGAAAACTTCTTAGGCGGTAATGCTTTGAACTTCCTGGGATTGAAACCGGGAGGAAAGAACCTGGAAAGATTAGAAAAATTCTATAAGAAAAATAAGATCAAAACTCCCAAATGGTTGACTAAGATCAAATCATCAGGTAATGATGATGTGGTTTAAATAGTTTTATCTCACTTTTCGTACTTTTCGTTCCCAAACTTCTATTTGGGAATGATTGGTGAGAAAACTCTGTTTTGAATTATCCACTAAGTTAAAAGTTGAAAGGTATGCAACAAGAAATGTCAGATGATGAATACATATATCGCTCTTTTCAGAGGTATTAATGTCGGAGGAAGAAACCTGCTTCCTATGAAAGATTTGATAAGGATTATGGAAGGTCTCGGTTGCCTGAATGTTCAATCCTATATTCGAAGCGGTAATGTTGTTTTTCAATTCGAGCAGGGAAATCAGGGTAAAATAGTAGAAAAAATCAGTTCGAAGATATTAGAGCTATTTGAATTCAAACCAAAAATTCTCATTTTCGAATCAACAGAACTGGAAGTTGCGGTAAAAAATAATCCGTTTGAGATAAAGGATGGCAAAGCCCTACATTTCTTTTTCCCAGAGCAGATGCCTGATACTCCCGATTTTAAGGAACTAAATGCTGTTAAATCGGATTCGGAAGAATTCAAACTTTTTGGAAAAGTACTCTACTTGAACGCACCGGGCGGAGTTGGTCGCTCTAAATTAGCTTCACAAGTCGAAAAAATATTAGGAGTTCCATCAACGGCAAGAAACTGTAATACCGTCAATAAACTTTTGGCAATGGTCAGGCAAGTTTGACGCTCACCTCTCAAAAATAAAAAAACTGCCCGATATACCAAGCAGTTTTTCTATCATATTATGATAATTATTCGATTCGTAAGCGACCTGTCGCTTTGTAACGAAGTGAAGACGGAAGGGTCGAGTCGAAACGGTAAAATTGACTCTTGTTTCAAGTCGTCGTCACTCGTCAAACACAGTTTGACACCTTCCTTACAACTCGATTCACTTTGTTAAGATCATCTTACCTCTAAATGTATTGTCTCCAACTTTTACGACATACATATAAATACCGGAGATCATATTCTCGGCATTCCAGGTTTTACTGAAGACCTCATCACTGCAGTAACCATTAAAGATTGTCTGAATTTTCTGACCTTTGGTATTATAGATAGTAACTTTGACATTTGCCGGTTCAGGCAGATCGAAACTGATTTCTGTTTGTGGATAGAATGGATTCGGGTAATTATGAAGGCTTCCTTCGATGATCGGAACATCGGGATTGTATCCCGGTTCCGGAATGGTGAGTGAAATCGGTCCAAAGTTATTTGTCACACCGGATTCATCCTTGTTTTCTATCCAGTACCAGTAAGTTTGATTTACATTTACTTCGCTTTCATCTACGAATGTGTATTCAGTTGGTTCAAAGGATGTTCCTCCTCCGGGAATAAGAGAGGAATTTATCTGGAATGATTCATCGAAGTTTTCATTGTCCGAACGATAGACATTCCAGCCGATGTTATTTGATTCTGTTTGTGTGGTCCAATTGAGCGTTGGTATTCCGTCATGATAGAAAGCAGTGAAGGACGAGAGTTCGACCGGTAATGGTTCGTCGTCGGTAAAAAACAAAGGCTAAATCCATGTGTTCATCATAAGGTGGATCAAAAGCAGGAGGATTGATCAAACGAGTCCATTTCAGATTAATACTATCCCAATAAACCGCATCATCATTAAAATGATCGAGGGAAGTTTTTGCACCATCAAGTTCTGTACTTCCCTGTACTAATGTGATAGAAACACTCATCCAATAAATAGTGTTTTCTATTTGGATAAAAGGATCATTAATATTAGTGATATTCATTTGACCAAAATTGTTATGATCATCAGGGATTATTAGCGGATTAATCGGATCAGGATCATACCAGCCTTGTAAACCTGTTCCATAATGTCTGCCCGTAAACTCACCTTGTCCGAAATCTCTTTCCCAGAGCAATTGATCCGGGATACTGTAACCATCCGGTCCATTGGGATTATCGCTATAGATCCGGATATTAATATTGTCTTCTACACCATAAATATCGCTATACGAAGAACCCCAGAAGTGAATATTCCTGATCGGACCTGTTTCCGTGCATTGCCAGTCATCTGCTAACATTTGCGGACTAGTAATGTTTACATCCCATCCGGTAGGATCAGGAAGTTGCGGGAAATGCATTTTATAGTCATCTCCTGGGTCCCAATCTGCCAATAAAACTCCGACGAAAATTGTTAGAATGATCAAAAGAATTTTCTTTTTCATAATAAATTTCTCCTTTTTAATGTGTTTACAGCGTTTTTTCAAGGTTATATAAATAACCGTATTTTTTTCGATAGTTACGATGGATTCTCATACCTCGCTTTCTATGTTTTTCAATATTTCTTGAAATATTCTTCCTGCTTTTCAGGAAGAGATAAATCGAAAAAATTCCACAGGTTAAAATAATTGAGTAAAGCAAGATATTCCCGAGTTCAATCAATGCATAATTCATTATTCCCCCTTGATTTTTTTGGGAATGCGAAAAACATCGGAATGTTCCCGATTCTTCGAGAGCTTCCGATTGTTTGGTTTTAAAACTTCAACATTCCAATGATCTGAGGACAATCGAAAGTTAAAATTCGTTCCCACGCAGAAGCATGGGAATGAGGTATTATTTCAACAACGCTAGGATTGATTAAAGTTGTCATGGTGAGCGAAGTCGAACCATACAAGGAAATCCTTCGACTCCGCTCAGGATGACATAATTACTCATACTATCTGGTTAAGATCATCTTTCCGGAGAAAGTCTCATCTCCTACTTCGATGACATACATATAAATACCGGAGGTCATATTCTCGGCATTCCAGGTTTTACTGAAGATATCATCATTGCAATAACCATTAAAGATCGTCTGAACTTTCTGACCTTTGGTATTATAGATAGTAACTTTGACATTTGCCGGTTCAGGCAGATCGAAACTGATTTCAGTCGATGTATAGAATGGATTCGGATAGTTACGAATACTTCCTTCGATAACAGGTGCATCGGGATTATCTCCGTTATTATCGGGAATCATCAGAGAAATCGGACCATAAGTATTCGTTGCTCCGGATTCATCTCTGTTTTCTATCCAATACCAGTATGTATTATTTACAGTAACATCATTTTCATCGATGAAAGTATATTCAGTCGGTTCAAAGGTTGTTCCTGCACCAGGAATTAAGATAGAATTTGCCTGGAAGGAATCGTTCTGGTTTTCAGTTTCGGAACGATAGACATTCCAGCCGATGTTATTGGATTCGGTTTGTGTGGTCCAATTAAGGGTTGGAGTTCCATCATGATAGAAAGCAGTGAAGGATGAAAGTTCGACAGGAGTAGGAGGTGCATCACTGGTAATAACAAATGCTTGATCTAATGATTCACTGTTAACAGGATCTCTTAATTCCATCCATCTCATAATTATATCATCCCAATAAACTGAATCATCATTCCAATGATCTTGAGTAGTTTTCCAACCAATGTATTCTTCTTGCGTAGGTTGATCGATTTCGATTGAAACATCGAGCCAGTAAATAGTACCTTCTTCCTGATAAAAAGGATTAGAAATATCAACAATATTTATCTGGTAATAATTGATATGATCACCCTCAATATAATCACTCGGCGGATCGAACCAACCCTGGTTACCTTCTCCATACCAAATGTACGAGAATTGAACTTGAAGAAAATCTTGTTCCCATAGAAGAGCACCAGGTTCACTCCAACCCTGCTGTCCAACGGGTACATTATCATGGATGCTTAAATGAACTCTGATTATATCGGAATCCAAATCACCTTTCCAGGAAACCCAGATATGTACATCGGTAACTTCCCCTGATTCAGTGCATTGCCAATCGTCAGCAATTATTTCCGGCCAGGTACAATTTACATCCCAACCATAAGGATCCGGAAGTTGCGGATAATGCATTTTGTAGTCATCACCTTCATTCCAATCAGCGAATAAAACTCCAACAAAAATCGTCAGACTAATTAAAATAATCGTCTTCTTCATAATAATTTCTCCTTATTTTTAAGTTTGCTTGGATTAACATTTCACCGAAATTTTTTACGACATTAACGATCGATTACTTAATTGCGATATTATAGTAAATTGAATAACTGCTATTTTTAATCTCTAAAAAAGGTTTAAAATATAGATTAGTTTGTTTATTTACGATGGTAAAAACTACAAAACAAACAATGAAATAAATTCATTAATTTGTATCCCCTCCTGATATATATTTTGAATTTGTTGACTTACAAATTTGGAAATTTAAAATAAAAAAAATTAACTGGATTTGAAAAGCCAACAAACTCTAATTTCTTAAACTTTTTTTCCGTTCCTTTTATTTAATGCTTCTCTCAATAATGTAATTAATCCGGCTGTAGCAAAATTGGCGACACCTCCGGGAGTTGCAGATGAGGGAGGATTGGGAGATAGGAGAACTAATAAGAGCATTTTTGCGGTTCCGGTTGGTTTAGAAATGCCTTCTTCCCAACGCTTAACGGTATTTTCACTTATTCCGAAATAGGTAGCAAAATCCTTGCGGGTAAAGTGTTTGGCTTCTCTATACTTCTTGATATTTTGAGGAGTGAGAATGAGACTTTCTTTCATGATCCATCCTTTCTAATTAAATATTTATTAATTAATTCGCTAACAAAAATATTTAATCGTCAAATTATTGTCAAATAATATTTATTTTTTTTAAGTTTATAATAACAAATATTTATAATAATAATTAAAAAATAATCGTTTATTTATGCAATTATTTTATGACAATTGTCAATATAAAAATTTTCTTTTTGTATTCGATTTTATAAAAAATATTTTGAAAAAAACTGCTGCTTTTTCTTTCAAAAATAAATTCTTGACCATGTTAGGTTATATTAGTTATTTGATAATAAAAATGTTTGAGTGGAGAATTAATGAGAAAAATAAACCTTGTGGATGAGATAAACAAGATTGTCGAGTTCATTCAAAACGAATTGAAATCAACGGGACTTTCCAAAATAATTATCGGTTTATCCGGCGGGATCGATTCATCCGTAACTGCTGCTCTGTGCGTTCGAGCAATCGGAAAAGAGAATGCATTCGGAGTGATGATGCCGTATCGGAAAAGTCATCCGGAAAGTTTGTCCGATGCGAAAGAGGTTGCTGAAAAATTAGGAATTAAATTCAAGATCGTCGATATTTCTCCGATGGTGGATTCGTATTTTGATAAATATGAGAATGAAGCAGATATTTTACGACGAGGAAACCGAATGGCACGCGAGAGAATGTGCATTCTCTATGATCTATCAGCGAAATATAAAGCTCTCGTTGCCGGAACCGGAAATAGATCGGAACTTCTGATCGGATATTGTACGCAATACGGAGACAGTGCTTGTGCTTTTGAACCGCTTGGACATTTATACAAAACCGAAGTCAGGGAAATGGCAAAACTACTCGATCTGCCGGAAAAAGTGATCGCAAAAAATCCGACTGCCGATCTCTGGGAAAATCAGACCGATGAAGATGAGATGGGAATTTCCTACAAAAAGTTAGATGAAATCCTGTATAACTTATTTGACATGAAGTTTGTAAAAGAAGAAATCATAAAATTAGGATTTTCAATTGAAGAGATTGAAAAAGTTGAGAGAATGTATAAGAATTCCGAATTTAAAAGAAGAATGCCGAAAATGATTAGTTGAGTATGCACAACCTTAAACTCAAATAGTTTTGTTCTATTTAATGAATTGCTTCACTTGACTGACGCTATTTATGAGAATTGTGTCACCTGGTTGTCGATATTACTGAACTCCATCATCCGGCAGCTGCCGGAGATGAAGTCCAGCCAATAAAATAAATTGGAGACAAAATGAAATCAAAAAAAACTTTAAAAGGATGTTTATTCACAATTTTAGGATTGTTCATATTAATTCTACTGATATTGATCTTAACACCAATTTTGTTCAAAGGAAAAATATTGGATAAAGTTCAAACTGAAATCAACAAAAACATAAATGCTAAAGTCGAATTCGAAGATTTTAATCTTTCGTTTTTCAAGAGTTTTCCTAATTTATCTTTTGAACTGACGAAATTAGAAGTAAGAGGAATTGGAAAATTCAGCGGTCAAAAATTGGCAACCATCAAGTCCATTTACTCTAATGTAAATGTGATGAGCGTTTTTAAAGATACGATCGAGATTAAAGCGGTTGTCGTCGAGGACCCCGTGATTTTAGCTAAAGTCCTGAAAGACGGCAGAGCAAATTGGGATATTGCTAAAGTTTCGGAAAAGACAACTTCCCAACAATCGACAAAGGGACCCGGAAAATTCAATATCGGGATGGAAAGATTCGAGATCAAAAATGCTTTCATTTCCTTTATCGATGAGCAAAATAAGATGAATGCGAATATCAAAGGTTTGAATTTTCTGCTGAAAGGCGGTCTTACACAAGATTTTTCCAACATTGATATAAAAACTTCCATAGAGCAGATCGCAGTTGTGTCGAGTTCAGATCAAGGTAATTTGAATGCAGTTATTAATGATCATAATGTCGCGATCAATGGAGATGTTTCCAAAGATTTTGTTGATTTGGATGTTGTTTCTTCAATCGCCGGTTTGGATGTTACATTCGCTAAAATCAAATACCTGAAGAATACGAAGATTGAGATCAAAGCCGGTATCGAGATGGATATTCCCAATACGAATTTCACTTTCAAAGAAAATGATGTGAAGATAAATCAACTTGCTCTCGGTTTCGATGGAAATATCCGGATGTTGGAAAAAGACCTGAAACTCGATGTTAAATTCGATGCGAAAAAGACAGATTTTAAAAATATTCTTTCTTTTATTCCGGCAATTTACATGACAGATTTCAAAGACCTTGAAACTTCAGGTAAACTGGCTGTTAATGGTTATGTCAAAGGAATAGTCAGCGAAAATTCGCTTCCTGCTTTCGGAGTAAATCTGCTGGTAGAGAATGCCATGTTCCAATATCCGGATCTACCGAAGTCGGTCGATAATATAAATGTTAAAGTCAATGTTAAGAATGACGGCGGGGGAGAGGACAATACGAAAATCAATGTGGAAAAATTCCATCTCGAACTTGCCGGAAATCCATTCGATGCCAAACTTCATATTAAAAATCCGGTCAGTGATCCGCATATTTCCGGAAATCTTTTTGGAAAAATAGATCTTTCCAGTTTAAAAGATGCATTACCAATGCAGGATATCAGTTTGAATGGGAAAATCGAAACAAATGTCGATATTGCCGGCAAGATGTCGTCCATCGAGAAAAAGCAGTATGAAAAGTTCAAAGTCGATGGAAATGTGAAACTCAATAATTTCAAATTCAAAAGCAAAGATTTTCCTCAAGAGGTTCTAATTAAAAATTCTTCTTTGAATTTTTCCCCAAAATTTGTTGAGCTTGCTTCTTTCAACTCGAAAATCGGGAAAAGTGATTTTAAACTTTCGGGTAAGATCGAAAACTTTTTACCTTTTGTTTTTAAGAATGAAACGATCAAAGGAAATTTTACTTTTAATTCCAATCTGCTCGATTTGAATGAATTTATAACGGAAGAAAAACCAAAAGATAAACCGGAATCCGAAGAAATTGTCCTGAAAGCGATCAAAATTCCAGAGAATATCGATTTCAAACTTACATCCAACCTGAAGCAGATCTACTTCGATAAAATGGATATCAAAAACACGAAAGGGATAATCAGGGTCAAGAAAAGTAAAGCATCTCTGGAAAACCTGAAAATGAATATGTTACAAGGGAACATCACTCTCAATGGAAGTTATGATTCCAAAAATATCGAAAAACCAAAAGTGGATTTCGGCATGAAAATACAAAATTTTGATATTCCGACTGCATTTCATACATTCAATACGATGGAAAAACTGACTCCGATCATGAAAGATTGCAGAGGCAAATTCTCAACTGAATTGACTTTTAACAGTCAGCTCGACGGAACAATGCAGCCGATTTTGAATTCCATCAACGGAAAAGGAAATATTTCCTCTAAAAATATCCAGGTGATCAATCCGAAATCGATGGAAAAAATCGCTATTGCTTTGAAGATGGAAAAATATAAAAACTTCAGTTTAAAAGATTTTAAAGCGAGTTTCACGATCACGAAAGGAGTCCTGAAAGTTAAACCGTTCACCAATAAAATCCATAACTCCAAAGCAACGATCGGTGGGATCGTGAAGACCGATCAAACCCTGGATTTCGATGTGAAACTTTCCATTCCAAGATCAGAATTCACTTCCGGGATCAATAAAACCTATGATGATCTGATCAAGCAGGCGAATGCTGCCGGTTTGAAGTTTAAAGCAGTGGATAAAGTCGATGTTGATATTAAAGTTACGGGAAAAGTATCAGACCCGAAAGTGAAACTCGATATGAGTAAAAGTATCCAGAAATTGAAGCAACAAATCAAAGATAAAATAAATGAAGAACTCGAGAAGAAGAAAAAAGAACTGGAAAATAAAGCCAAAGAAGAAGCGGATAAATTGTTGAAAGATGCGGAAAAGAAGGCAAAGGATCTTTTGAAAGGGCTTTTTGATTGATAAAAAGTATCCACTGATTACACGAATTTCACGAAAAAAACTTACCAAGTTTTAAAAAAATTTGTGAAGTTTTTCCAAGATGAAAATGTTGAATTTACTGAATGAAAACTTGTTAAGTCTCAAAGACTTAACAAGTCAAATAAGTCGGAGAGTTTGTCGGATTTTTTAAACGAGTATAAAGAGGATTTCATTATTGCTAAGAATAAAGCAGAAAGATTGCAGGATTTAGCGGATGCTGAGCAATTGGAATTTATTAAGAAAAAAGCAGAATGGATGATGAAAGGATAAATGAAGAGGAAATATCAAAATAAATTTCTCAGGAAACCGGTGATACCAAAATTTGAAAGAAAAGGTTTTGTTGTTACTGAATGGGGAATAATTTTGCAGGAGTTAAAAGTTTAATTTATTTAAAATCAAGGATATACAAAGAACTTGACTAATAATAAACTGAGACACTAAAAAAAATCAAACGGAGGAACAATGAGAGCATTAAAATTTATCAGACATCCTGTTCAAAACAAGATCATTATCGTATTACCTGAATCTTACGGGGATAATGATGTTGAAATTACGATTACACCTTTAAAAAATGATAATACTAAAAAGGAAAATAATTTTGAGAAGTATTGCGGGTTTATGAAAGATATCAAAATGGATACGGATGTGGAAATAGATAAAATGAGGAATGAATGGAAAAGAGATATCTATTAAATACAAACTTATTGATTTATTACAGCAGGAATGAGTTCAAAAATGAAGAAACCAAAATCCTGATTCGGAAAATCCTTAATGAATCTTTTAATATCTCATTTATAACTCAAATTGAATTTCTTGGATGGCAGAAGCATACGGAAGAATCTATAGCACAAGCAACAGAATTTATAAATTCAGCGAATACTTATCAACTGAACGATGAAATAATCGATAAAACGATCTCAATCCGTAGAGGAAAAAATATAAAGATTCCTGTTGCCATAATCGCTGTCACTTGTATGATAAACAATCTCACTCTTTTAACTCGAAATAATGAAGATTTTAACGGATTAGAATTAAAGATTAAAAATCCTTTTCAATAAAGTTAATTAAGAATTTGATTAAATAAACGAATCAATCAAATTTTTATGAATTTCATCTACAAAATTCTAAAAGAGGTGAACTTTGAACATTTTTAAATCAGACAGATGTTCGATCTGTAAAATGCATCGCGGAAACAGATTTTGTCTGCGGATCGGGAGAGATATCTGCTGGCATTGCTGTAATGAAAAAAGAGTCGATATGAGTTGTTCAGATTCCTGTCATTATGCAATGAAGCAGATAAAAAGAAAAACCGAACAAATATTCCAATATCAAACCAATGCGGATTCCGGCTATGAATTTATGGATCTGGTCGAGCAGGAAATGAAATACTGGTCACGGAAACCGCAGGAAGTTTTCGGCGGGAAAATCCCTCTCAAAATGTCTGTATCCAAAGAAGGAAGAGAAGAAATCGAAAAGTTGTTCAATGCGCTTCCATTATCCAACCGAACACCATTGATTTATTTAAAGGAAATTCTCGAACTGGAAAACCTGAAAGTCGATCCCCCTAAAGAGAGTGTGGAAGAATTCGCCATGAAATTCCTCGATAAGATCATCGAGCAGGATTGGGAAGGGACAATTTCCTATTTGTATGATAACAAGCGGTATGAGGATAGGAAATTCCGGGAGAATTATCTTAACAGACTGAAAAGCAATAAGATAATTCAGAAAATGACGACTTACGACCTGATCTCGTCTGCCCAAACTAAAGATCGCAAACAATTCCTCGTTCATTTTGAAATAAACCGGAAATACGATCTGACTCTACATCTTCTATTTGAAAATGGGAAATGGAAGATCCATAAGAAAATTATGGGAAAATTAGAGATTTATAATGGAGAAAAAGAAGCATACGAACAGGTTGCGGTGCTGCTTTCTAAAAATGAATTGGGAAATGCTTATGAATTACTGCAGAAATATTCCCAAATCTATCTCGACTCAGCGGATTTCAAATATTATTGGGGATTGTATTATTCCTTCCTGAAAAATAATGAGAAAGCCAAAAATTTCTTCTTCGATGCGCTGGAACTCGATCCGGAATTTACAGAAGCAAAATATAATTATGCTCTGATGCTGCATGCGGAGAAAAAGATCGAGGAAACAAAAAAACAGTATCATGAAATTTTGGAACACGATCCTGAGGAACCTAAAACATTGAATAATCTTGCTTCTATCTTGATCGATGAAAAGAACTTTGAGGAAGCAAAAAAATTGTTGGAAAAATGTTTGAAGGTCGCTCCGGAATTTGAGATCGCAAAAAAAAATCTGGAGAGAATTGATCACTGACGACACGGATTGAACGGATTTACAGGATGATAATTTGAGTTAAACCTGCTTTAGCAGGACATGATTTAAGTTTGATATTTTTAGGTCTTGACTAAAAAATCTGGGAGCGAAACAAAAAGATATATATTTGAAGAATTTATAGGAGGAATTAAAGAAAGAATTCTTTAATGTCATCATTGAAAAAGATATTGATGGTTTTTATATTGCAATTGTTCCTGAACTAAAAGGTTGTCATACACAAGCAAAATCTCTCGATGAATTGATGAGAAGAACTGAAGAAGCAGTTCAATTATGTTTGGAAGTCGAGGAGATGCCGGTTCATAATGAATTTGTAGCACTTCAAAGATTGGCAGTTTCAGTATGACAGTCTTTCCAGCTTTAACAGGTAAACAAATAATCCGAGTTCTCAAAAATCTGGATTTTATTGAAATTCGCATTAAAGGTAGTCATCATTTTCTGAAGCATTCTGACGGACGATCAACATTTATCCCGGTTCACTCAAAAGAAATAATAGGTAAGGGATTATTAGCGAAAAATTTTACGAGATTGTGAAATTTCAAGAACAGATTTTGTTAAATTATTATAATATATCAATGTTTTTTATGAATTTCGTGTTATTAGTGTAATTTGTGGAATTAAATATGAAAAACCTGATCAAAATCTCACCCAATATCCGGGAAATTCCGCCAACCGGAAATATGCGTGTCCCGGGTCGAATTTATGCCAATGAAAGACTGATTACTTCGATCATGAAAGATGATGCTCTGAAACAGGTCATGAAAGTTGCTTCGCTGCCTGGTATTCAAAAATATTCTTATGCCATGCCGGATGTTCATCAAGGTTATGGATTTCCCATCGGCGGAGTTGCAGCGTTTGATGTTGAGAGCGGAATCATTTCTCCGGGAGGAGTTGGATACGATATAAATTGCGGAGTTCGTTTCATCAGGACAAACTTGTTTTATCCGGGAATAAAGGATCGGATGAATTATCTTGTCGAGCAGATTTTCAGGACTGTTCCGACTGGAGTCGGTTCTCGCAATGCGATCAAAAAACTGAATGTTCATGAATTGAAGAAGGTTCTGAAAAACGGAGCAGAATGGTCGATCCAAAATAAGTTTGGAAAAGAAAGTGACCTGCAAGCAATCGAAGATTTTGGAAAATTGAAAGAAGCAGATCCCGAAAAAGTGAGTGAGAGAGCCTTGAAAAGAGGATCGAATCAACTCGGGACACTCGGTTCGGGAAATCATTTTATCGAGATCGGAATTGTTACAAATATTTTCGACGAGAATATCACTGAAGAATTCAGATTAGAAAAAGATCAAGTTGTGATCATCATTCATACCGGCTCGCGCGGACTCGGTCATCAGATCTGCGACGATTATGTTCACGAAATGCTTTTCGAGAGCAATAAACTCGATTTCGAACTTCCTGACAAACAACTTGCATCCGTTTATATCCAATCCAAACTGGGAGATGATTATTTCGGAGCAATGGC
This sequence comes from uncultured Candidatus Cloacimonadota bacterium, assembly GCA_964521025.1. Classification (GTDB taxonomy): domain Bacteria; phylum Cloacimonadota; class Cloacimonadia; order Cloacimonadales; family TCS61; genus DRTC01. Next base: position 59,980 of record CAZFPK010000010.1, read on the forward strand.
TTGTGCTGCCAATTTTGCCTGGGCGAATCGCCAGATCATGATGCATCTCATAAAGAAAACCATGATGCGAACTTTGAAGATAGACGAGTCAAATCTCGGTTTTGAATTGATCTACGATGTCTGTCATAACATTGCGAAATTCGAGGAACACGAGATCGAGGGTAAAATGAGACGAGTTTGCATTCATCGGAAAGGAGCAACTCGTGCTTTCGGTCCAAACAGGAAAGAACTCGTTTCTAAATTCCGGGAAACCGGACAACCTGTTATCATTCCCGGAGATATGGGAACGGAAAGTTATCTCTGTGTGGCAACTGAGAAAGCGATGCAGGAAACTTTCGGTAGTTCTTGTCATGGAGCAGGAAGAATGATGAGTCGTCATCAAGCATTGAAAAATGCGGATTTTCCGAGTTTGATGGATGAGTTGAATAGGAAAAATATCATCGTCAAAGCAGCAAAGAAAAAGACTCTCATCGAAGAAAAGAGCGATGCTTATAAAAATGTGACGGAAGTCGTGCAAACCATGCACGATGAAGGGATCATCAGGAAAGTTGTAAGGACTGTTCCGGTTGGAGTTATTAAAGGATGAAACCTCACCTTGATCCTCTTCTGAGAGGAGAGGAAATAAAAAGGCTCGAGTTCACAGGAGCGAAGCGACGGTGGACTTGAGAATTTTTTGAATCGGACTCTCGACTTCATCCGGTTTTTGACCAATGGAGTTGAGAACAAATCGAGAAGAGAGCGTAATAACTGAACTCCATCTTCCATTAGTTGCCGGAGATGAAATTCAGTCTTGAAATCCAAAAAAGAGGAGAAAAAATGGAAATTAACGCAAGTTTGTTAGTAGGATTGGCAATCGGTTTAATTGGAGTTATTATTGTCTGGTTAGGCGGTTTAGGTAAGAGAAGGTCATTATCAAAGGAACTTAAAGAATTAAAAAAACATCTCAATAATCAAATGGAAATCAATGCTAAAGGTACTGAAACTCAAAAAAAAGAGATGGAAAAATTGAAAAAGAAAAATGAAAATCTCCAAGCAACTTTAGCAACTTTCAAAGCAAAAACTTCGACTGAAGAAAAAAGAATGTTATTAATCTATGATAAGGCAATTCACTTGATGTATGAAAAAGCACCAGGATTTGCGACTACTTGGGAGATAATAATTAAAGAAGCAAAAGATGAATTAGATATGGCTGATGATGGTTCGGAAAAATTAACAAAAAAAATAATTCGCCCTTCTTTATTCAGCAAAGCAAAATCGCTTTTAACAAACCAGGATAACAATGAATAAATTTTCAAAAACCTCACCTTGATCCTTTCCTGAAAGGAGAGGAAAACACCTCTCCATCAATATCAAGAAGTCCGTTTTATCTCCCTTTGTCAAAGAGGATTCTGTAACATTAATCATACAAGTTTATCCGTTAACTTGTTGTATTCTTTGCCTTTAAAGACTATTTAGAAATCTCCCCTCAATTTTGGTCTTAAACCTGTTTCTGGGAGATGCCTATAAAAATCCATTGAAAGTCCTTTTTCCTCGATATGAGATGAAGAATAGTCTTTCATAACTCTGAATCTCTTTTCATAATCTTTCATAAATTATGTTACACTACCTCAAAGAGAGAATTAAAGAGGTTCGGGAGATGATTGGGATGAGTAAATTATGAAAACCTACAAAATAATCCCACACACCGCAGATTTCTCTTTCCAGATTTTTGGGAAAGATTTGGAGGAGTTATTCATTAATTCTGCTTTTGCGTTAATCGATATTATATTTGGAGAGAAACTTCCCGAATATTCAAGGCTTAGGAAAATCAAAATCAAACTGAAAAGTTCTGACCAGGAAAGTTTACTCATCGATTGGCTTCGAGAAATACATTTTCAGGCAATCGTAGAAAAGCAAGCAGTCAGGAAAATCAATTATTTGACTTTGAAAGATTCTACAATTTCAGCAGAAATAGAAATTCAGAATACTGAAAAACATCCCGAAAACGAGATCAAAGCGATAACTTACAGCGATATTCAAGTAAAAGAAGAAAATAGTCAGTTTAGTTTTGTTGTTGTCTGTGATGTTTAATAGAACACGGATGAAACTGATAAAAAGGATTTTCGCGGATAGAAACTTGAAATTGAACGGTTTTTTTGTGATTACATCAAAAGTCCGACTTCGTTTTAGTATGAATTTTTTTAGTGAAATTCGTGTAATTTGTGGATAGTTTATGTTCAAAGAACAATATTTTAAATTAGCGTATGAACTTGCAGAGCGGGGAAGAGGAAAGTGTTCTCCGAATCCGTTTGTTGGGGCTGTGATCGTTAAAGATGACAAGATAATCGGTAAAGGATTTACACAACCTTACGGTAAAGATCATGCGGAAGTGCAAGCGATCAAAGATGCAAATAAAGATTCGGACTCGACTTCAAAGCGAAGCGTGGAGTTGAGAACGATCGATTCCGAAATGTATGTAACGCTCGAACCTTGCGCTCATTTCGGGACAACTCCGCCTTGCTGCGATGCGATCATTCAGGCAGGCATCAAGAAAGTTTATATCGGAATAAAAGATCCGAATCCTCTTGTTAACGGAAAAGGATTTCAAAAACTTAAAGAAGCGGGAATACAAGTTGAAACAGGTTTTTGGGAAGATAAGATCAGGAAGCAACTTGAATATTACCAGACTTTTATCAACAAAAAAAGACCCTTCGTGATCATGAAAAATGCTGTATCTCTCGATGGTAAGATCGCAACCGAAAGCGGTGACGCAAAATGGATTTCCAGCAAAAAATCGAGGGAATTCGTGCATCGTTTAAGAAATGAAGCGGATGTGATCCTGACCGGGATCGGAACAGTTCTCAAAGATGATCCGCTGTTGAATGTGAGAATGCTGAAATCTTCCGAACCGTGTCCGGCTTTTGACGGATGTTCGCTGAACTTCGGAATGATTGACAATTCTCAAACAGGTGTTGATTCAACCATTATGAAGATTACACACCCCGCAACTAAAGACGCACCCCTCTCGAGAGGGGATTTTACTCAAGAGATAATTCATCCGATGCGAGTAATTCTGGATAGTAATCTGATAATTCCTTTGAATTCAAAAATTGTGCAAACTGCCAAGGATATTAAAACTATCGTTTTTGCAAGAAAGGATTTTCAAGATAAACAGAAAAAAATTTCAAAATTAGAAGGAAAAGGAATTGAAATCATTTTTGTTACTTCAATTAAAAACTTCCCGAATTCGGGAAATTTGTTAAGTTTAGATAGGATTCTTAATGAACTTTATAAGCGAAATTATTACAGCGTGATGATCGAAGCGGGAAGTAAAGTTTGTTCTTCCTTTCTACGGGAGAAATTGGTTGATAAAATGTTTTATTTCATTTCTCCAAAAATAATTGGTGGAGATTTTTCTCTATTCAGGGAGATAATGATTTCAAAAATGGATGAAGCAATAAAAATGAAAATCGATAAAATTGAGAAAATAGGAGACGATATTTTGGTGATTGGATATCCAAAAAAAAAATTTGCCTGAATTGTTCAGTAACTCAATCGTCTCGATTGAGAATGTAACTCAAACAATCCTGTTTAAGAGGAATGATTCGATTTTGCAACTGGAGAAAAAGCACAATCAGGATAGATTGTGATACTCTCAACTTTGCAATTTTAAATTATAGATAAAAATACCTTCACAAACAAATCTTGACACTAAAATCGGAAATAAAATAAAGAATTAATAGAAATTTTAAAAGGGGATCATAAAATGATATTTCATGTAACACTCGAAAAAGCAGAAGACGGCTGGTATGTTGTTGAATGTCCGGCTTTGCCCGGTTGTGTCTCGCAAGGTAAAGATGAGAAGGAAGCATTGGAAAATATTAAAGAAGCAATAACTGCCTGGTTATGGGCTGAAGATCAGAAAGCGGTAAAGAACCTGAAAACTATTGAAATTCAAGCACCTTTCGTCGTGGCTGTCTAAAAATGGGAAGACTCAACAATATTTCAGGAAAAAAAGCAGTAAAAGCTTTTCAAAGAGCTGGTTGGGAAAAAATCGGACAAGTTGGAAGTCATCTTGTTCTGATAAAATCTGGTGAGCGAGCAAATCTTTCGATACCGCAGCACAAAGAATTATCTATTGGGACATTAAGATCACTAATAAGAAATTCGGGAATGTCAGTTGATGAATTTTTGAGATTACTGAACTGAATCTAAATTATATTTATGATTTAAACAATCCTATTTGGGAAAAAACTGCACATTCAAAAGAAAAATTATGCAATTAATCGGAGAAAAAATAGAATGAAGAAAGAAAAAATATTAGTTACAAGCGCCTTAACTTATGCGAATGGTCCGCTTCATATCGGACATATTGCAGGTTCGTATTTGAATGCGGATATTTTTACGAGATTTAAAAAATTACAGAATGCTGATATTATTTATATAGGAGGAACCGACGATCATGGAGCTCCGATCTCGATCAAAGCGGAAGAAGAAGGAATTTCTCCGCAGGAATTGGTGGATAAATATAACAAAAGTATGAGAGTAGATCTGGCGGGGATCGGCATCGAACAGGATAATTTTTCAGCAACTTCCACCGATGAACATCAGATGCTTTCTCAGGATTTCTTCCTTAATTTATTGGAAGCAGGTTATATAACTCAGAAAACTTCCCAACAACTTTATGATCCGAAGCAGAATAGGTTTCTGGCAGATCGTTATGTGGAAGGGATTTGTCCGCATTGCGCAGCAGAAGGAGCCCGCGGAGATCAATGTGATGCCTGCGGGAAATTGATCGATGCAGTGAATTTGATCGAACCGAAAAGCAAGATTTCAGGGGAAACTCCTATCATTAAAGAAACAACTCATTGGTATTTGAATCTTCCTAAATTCGAAGCGGAATTACGGGAATGGCTGAAAACAAAAACTTATTGGAAAGATAATGTTTTGAACTTCATAATGAGTTGGCTGGATGAAGGTCTGATCGAAAGAGCGATCACTCGCGATATTGATTGGGGAGTTCCGGTGCCGCTGGAAAATGCAAAAGGTAAAGTGCTTTATGTCTGGTTCGATGCTCCCATCGGTTATATTTCTTCGACCAAAGAATGGGCGATCAAGCAGGGAAATCCGGAACTCTGGAAAGAATACTGGCTCGACCCGGAAGCAAAACTGATCCATTTTCTCGGGAAGGACAACATTCCGTTTCATACCATAATCTGGCCTGCTATGTTGTCCAAACAAAAGGATAAATATGTGCTTCCCTACGATGTTCCGGCAAATGAATTTCTGAATTTGGAAGGGAAGAAAATTTCAACCAGCAGGAACTGGGTTATCTGGGTTAAGGATTTTTTGAAATATTTTAATGGTGAATTATTGCGATATGTTCTGGCTGTGAATGCTCCGGAAACAAAAGACAGTGATTTCAGCTGGAAAGATTTTCAAAGTAAGATCAATAACGAATTGAATAATATTCTTGGAAATTTAGCAAACAGGACTTTTGTTTTTTCCAAAAAATATTTTGAGGGAGTCATTTCCAAACCGGACAATCTTTCGGAAATCTCTTTGAAAACGCTAAAGGAAGCAAACGAAATTATTAATCAAATCGAAAAAAGTTATAATAATTATCAGGTCAGAAAGTCAGCGAAATTGTTGATGGATATTGCTCGTATCGGGAACAAATACTTCGATGAAACAGAACCGTGGTTAACAATTAAATCGGACAAAGAAAAGGCTGCGGAAACGCTTTATGTTTGCACAGAATTGTTAAAATTGATTTCCATCGTCGGAACTCCGATCATTCCAAAAAGTATGAAGAAATTACGAAAAATGATGAATCTGCCTAAAAATTTCTCATGGTCTGATATTCAAAATCCTATTGGGAAAATCGAGTTGGGAAAAGTAAAACCGTTATTCAGGAAAATCGAGGATAAAGAAATTGAAGAGCAGGCGAAGTTATTGGAGAAAAATCTGGTTCAGGAAAAGCCAAAACTCGAGCATAAACCTTTGATTTCTTACGAAGATTTTATGAAAATGGAATTCCGTGTAGTTAAGATTTTGAAAGCGGAAAATATTAAAAAATCGAAGAAACTGTTCAAACTGAAAGTCGATATTGGAGATGAAATCCGCAGTGTGGTGGCTGGGATTTCCGAGTATTACCAACCGGAAGATGTAATCGGAAAAAAGGTTGCCATGCTGATCAACCTCCAACCGCGAAAAGTTATGGGAGTCGAATCGCAGGCAATGATCCTGGCTGCTGAAAACAATGGTAAGTTGACAATTATCGTTCCGGAAAAAGATATGAAGGAAGGAAGCGAGATATCTTGATAGAACACAGATGACACGGATTGAACGGATTTTCTTGATAAAAAATAAAATATATTATGTGTTTTGTGAGAAGATATTTATTAAATTTCTTTTTGTTAATAGATTTTTATCAGTGATTTTCAGTCAAATCAGTGTTATCCGTGTTCTATAAAGGAAAAACATGACCAAATTAAAAAAAGAACTCAAACTAATCGATGTCTTCTGCATCGCTGCCGGAGCCATGATCAGTTCCGGGTTGTTCATTCTCCCAGGACTCGCTTATTACAAATCAGGTCCGGCAGTAATCGTTGCTTATTTGATCGCCGGCATATTAGTTATTCCATCCATGCTGAGCAAAGCAGAACTTTCCACAGCCATGCCCAAAGCTGGCGGCGATTATTTCTTTATCGGCAGAAGCATGGGAGCAGGTTTTGGAACTCTGGCAGGAATTTCCGCCTGGTTTTCTCTTGCTTTTAAAAGTGCTTTTGCCTTGATCGGAATTGGTGCTTTTGCCAGTTTAATACATCCGGAAATATCTATGCTCCAAATAAAGTTAATTGCAGTTTTCTTTTGCATTTTTTTTGCATCTATTAATCTGGTTGGAGTAAAACATGCAGGACACTTGCAGGTTTATCTCGTTTTAGGATTGATATTGATCTTAGCAATTTTTCTTTTCAAAGGTCTTCCAGTCGTGAAAAATGATAATTTCAAAGATTTTATGTCTGCTGATTTGAGAACTCTTTTCATGACTGCTGGTTTAATCTTTGTTTCTTACGGAGGTTTGACGAAAATCGCCAGTGTAGCGGAAGAAGTGAAAAATCCAACTCGCAATATTCCTCTCGGAATGATCCTTGCCTTTTCCATTGTTACGATACTTTATGTTCTGGTTATATTTGTGGCTGTCGGAGTTTTGGGAAAAGGTATGCTCCAATCCGGAAATCTGAAATATTCTCTAACACCTATTTCCGATGCAGCAAATATTTTTATGGGAAAACCCGGTGTCATTTTGCTCGCTGTAGCGGCAATTCTGGCTTTCATCTCAACCGCAAATGCCGGAATCATGGCATCGTCCCGCAGCCCGATGGCAATGAGCAAAGACCGTTTACTGCCCAGTTTTTTAGCGATCGTGAATAAAAAATACAAAACTCCGCATTATTCGATCGTTATCACAACTCTATTCATGGTTTCCGTGATCCTGTTCCTCGACCTGGAAATGCTGGTTAAAACTGCATCCACGATAAAAATCCTTCTCTTTGCTTTTGTGAATCTGTCGGTGATCATCATGCGGGAAAGCGGCATCGAAAATTATCGACCGAAATTCCGTTCTCCGCTCTATCCCTGGATCCAGATTTTCGTGATCATTGCTTATGGTTTTCTAATTGTCGAAATGGGAAAAACTCCGCTTCTGATCTCCGGTATTTTTATGCTCGGAGGATTGTTCTGGTATTGGTTTTACGGAAGAATTCGGGCAAATAAAGAATCCGCTTTACTTCATATTGTGCAGAGAGTTAAAGATAAAGAATTAACCGGTTATAGACTGGAAACCGAACTGAAAGAAATTATCCGCGAAAGAGATGAAATACAGAAAGATAGATTCGATCATATCATTGAAAAAAGTATCGTCCTCGATATCAAAAAGAAAGTCGATAAAAAGGAATTTTTCCAATTAGTGGCGGAAAAACTGGCTGAGAATCTGAGCAAAGACAAAGTCTATTTCTCGCAGAGATTACACGAAAGAGAAGAAGAAAGCACAACAGTTCTAACCGAGAATCTGGCGATTCCTCATATCATTATCGAAGGTGAAAAGAAATTCGATATTATTCTAGCTCGCTGCAAGGAAGGAATATTTTTCTCAGAAGAATCTCCCAAAGTGCAGATTGTTTTTGTCATTGCCGGAACAAAAGATGAAAGAACTTTCCATCTGCAAACTCTAGCTGCCATCGCCCAGATCGTACAAAATCCGAATTTTGAGAAGAAATGGATGCACGCAAAAAATGTCGAGAGATTGCGGGATATTATTTTGCTGGGTGAGAGGAAAAGATTGTAACTCAAAGCTCCTGCTTTGAGACACGGTAATGAAAGTATTCATCGAAACCTACGGCTGTCAAATGAATGTTGCTGACAGCGAGCTTGTTATCTCTATTTTGCAGAATGGAAATTTCCAAATAGCAGAAAATATCGACGATGCTGATGTAATCCTGTTCAACACTTGCTCCGTGCGGCAACACGCGGAAGATAGAGTTCTGGGCAGGATCAACAACGAAATGTCCCGCAAGAGATCAAAGAATATAAAAATCGGTGTATTAGGATGTATGGCACAGAGACTGGAAGAAGAACTGCACAAAATGAACTCCAATATCGATTTTGTGGTCGGAGTCGATCAATATCAGCATCTACCAAAAATTATCGATGAACTGTTCGAGGATAATGAATTCCATCTCGATACGACCATTAACAACCAGGAAATTTATAAAGATATCTATCCCGCTCACAAAGATCATTTCAATGCTTTTATCACGATCATGAGAGGTTGCATCAATTTCTGTTCGTATTGTATCGTTCCTTTTGTGCGCGGCAGGGAACGAAGTCGTCCAATCGATGATATTCTAAAAGATGTCCAAAAAGCGGGGGAGAGGGGCTTCAAAGATGTAACTCTTCTCGGACAGAATGTGAATTCCTACAATTTTGAAGGAATAAATTTTACGAAATTGTTGCGGAAAGTAAATCAAGTATCATCGATTGAAAGAATTCGTTTTGTAACTTCTCATCCGAAAGACTTATCTGATGAAGTTATCGAAGTAATGTCAAATTCGGAAAAAGTTTGTGAACACCTTCATCTGGCAATGCAATCCGGAGACGATGAGATTTTACATAAAATGAATAGAGGATATACTGCCGAACATTTTTATAATATTATCAGGAAACTCCGTCAAGCAATGCCGGAAATTGCGATCACAACCGACATCATTGTCGGTTTCCCGGGAGAAACTGAAAAGCAGTTCCAGCAAACTTGTGATCTTATGAAAAAGATCGAATTCGATTATGCTTTCACATTCAAATATTCTCCTCGAGAAGGAACAAAAGCCTCAACTTTTACCGATCAAATTCCCGAAGAAATTCGTTTAGAAAGACTCAGGCAACTTATTGAATTGCAGCAAGATATAACTACACAAAAATACCGGGAACAGATTGGAAAGATCAAGGAAATTTATGTCGAGAAGATCAGCAAAAAAAATCCCGAAGAACTTTCAGGGAAAAGCAGAGATTTCAAAATAACGGTTTTTAAAGGAAATAGACATCTGATCGGACAGTTCGTTCAAGTTAAAATTATCAATGCGATCGGTTGGACATTGAAAGGAAAATCGAAATAAGAATGCGTTTCATTTATACAAATATTTTTCCACTTTTATTTCTGACCACAATCCTTCAAGGTTGTCTTCAATCATATCATCAAGCAATTGAAATGACAGTGATGCTTCAATTCTAAAAAATAAGGGGTGTTTTGAGTATTTTTTTTGAACAATTGCGAGAATGGTTGAGTAGAGAATCTTCATTATTCAATGATCCTACACCTTTGTTCGTTCTGGCTGTAATTCTTATAACAGGTTAAGCTTTCACAAAAATTTCCGAAAAAATAAAAATCCCGGTCGTTACGGGACAGATCCTCGGCGGTATATTTCTGGGAAAATATTTATTGAATTTATTTCCGAATGAAGCTTACGAGAGTTTTGTTCCAATTTCCAATTTTGCTCTCGGTTTTTTTGGATTGCTGATTGGAAGCCATCTCGACTTTCGTAAATTGCATAATGCCGGGAAACGAATATTTTTAATAACTATTATCGATGCAGTTCTCACACCGGCAATTGTTTTCTTTGCTTTATACCTGGTCGCCGGAGTCGGAATTATACCGAGTTTTCTCATTTCAGCAATTTCTATCACAACTGCACCTAGTACAACCCTTCACATCATTCGTGAAAAAAGAGCAAAAGGAATGTTCACAAAGACAATCCTGGCGGTGGTTGCTCTGAATAATGTGATGACCATCCTGACATTTTATGCTTTCTATTATTACCTCTTTTATAATGGTGCAACTTTTCATATTGATATTCTCAATACGATTGCGAAACCATTATTGCTTCTCTTAGAAGCAATTTTGATCGGAGGAATCGTGGGATTTGTATTGATCTATATTACTGAAAAAAGAAAGATGAAGATTTCTTTCCTGATTCTGATCATTCTCGCGGTTGTATTTGTTTCCGGTTTTTCCGAAACTTTTCATCTTTCCGGTATCCTATCCTGTTTGATATTAGGAATGATCATCACAAATTTCTCCAAACACAGACAGATGTTGTTTGGAGCATTCAAAGATATAGAAGTCGAGATCTTTGTGATATTTTTTGTACTCGCAGGAACACATCTCGATTTTAGGATGATCATAATAGCAAAGACAGCCGGTATAACTTTGATCTTGACCCGTTTGTTTGGAAAGACTTTGATGCCGACTATCGGAGCATATTTGGCAGGTGCGACGAAGACTATTAAAAAATGGATCGGAATTTCTCTCTATCCGTTTGCCGGGGTTGCTATCGGATTAATTCTGATCATCGAAAACAATAATTATTTTAGTGAATATTCCGCTCAAATTACTGCTGTTGTTTTAACTGCTGTTATTATAAATGAGCTTATTGGGCCGATTTTTACAGGTTTTGCTCTTAAAAAATCAGGGGAAGTGCACAAAGATAGAGTTCGTTTAATGGATTTCCTGCAGGAAGAATTTATCAAAGTAAATTGTGAAGCGAGAGATAAATGGGATGCTCTGAATATTTTAGCGACTTTTTTGCACCGAACGCATAAAATCCATGAAATATCTTTATCTAAACTGAAAAAATCAATTCTCGATCGAGAAAAAGAAATATCGACCGGCATCGGGGACAATTTGGCGATTCCACATGCGATCATCGAAGGCGGACCAAAAATTCAAGGTGTGATCGGAGTTTCCCGAAAAGGAATAGATTTTGATTCTCTCGACGGAAAACCGGTTCATATCATCATTCTGATCGCAACTCCTAAAAAGAATTATGATCTTCATTTGCAGGTTCTGGCAAACATCGCCAAGATTTTCGGTCATCATCCGCATATTAAGGATCAAATCGTTAAATCAAAGACACCGGCTGAAGTATTTGAGATCTTACAAACAGAAGAAGTTGAAAATTTGAATCCTTTTTTTGAAGAATAAAACATTCTATTTTTGGAGTTTTGGTAGTTTTATCAAACAGAAAATTTATTTGCCATTATGAAATTTTGTTTTAATTTGTCAGAAAGATTTAAGAAGGAATTGGATTGTAATGAAAAAATATTTATCTTACTTAATTTTGATAATTATCTTTATTTCAGGCTGTAAAATAAAAAAAACAACAGAATCCGATGATCAAATTTCATCTGAAATTTTGCCATTAGCAGTCGATAATACCTGGAATTATGAATTGAATACGGTTGCATATTCCTGTAACGAAGGTGAACTTGAATGTATTCCCTATTTTATCAGCGATGCGATCGAACATGAAATCACTGAAAAAATGGATATTGAATTTGATGGAGACAGCATCGAAGTTTTTGTTCTCGTAAATTATTTCGATGCAATTCCTCCGACAGCTTATCGAACTACAAATGAAGGTCTGGTCGAGTACGGAGAAGTCGAAGCTGAAAGAGATATTGATTTCGATGTAAAACTAAAAGTCAAATATCCGATCGAAGCGGGTGAGACCTGGATAGATAAAGAAGGATTTTACGGAACCGAATATAAATGTATTTCAACTACTGAGTCAATGAACACACCTGCCGGTACTTTTAATTGTTATGTTTTTGAACTTGTCGATGAGAATTTTCTCGAGGATGAATATGTCAGATATTATTATACTCTTGATATTGGTTTGATCGCAGAAATTCATCATCGCGAAACATTCTATTATAATAATATTTACTATGATATTCCTGTGGAGTATCAAAATCATTATGTGAAAAAAATTACTTCTTATTCTTTGAATTAAAGTTTTTCTTTTTTCAGATGCGATTGTTTGGCTAAAGCAATGATCTCGGATGCGATCTCTTCAATGGATTTCATTGTAACATTTATGATAGACCAGGCAGGATTTCTAAAAAATAATTCTTTAGCATAATTCATTTCTTTCCTGACAAACTCAAACTCAGCATACTCTCCAGTTGCTTTTCCAAGATGCTCATGTCTTGCTTTTCGGAGAATTGATAGTCTTTTCGGTTCTGAAACCAAGCAAAAAACTCTTTCCGGAGATATCTTAAAAACCTGTGATGGCAGATCAATACCAAAAATAACAGGAACATTTGCTACATACCATAGTTTAAAAGCGAGATAAATACTTAGAGGTGTTTTGAAAGTCCTGGATACTCCCAATAAGATGATTTCTGCTTTCTTTAATTCATGCGAACGCTGACCGTCATCATGTTTAAAAGCAAAATTCATTGTTTCAACTCTTCTGAAATATGATTCATTCAGAAGATTAAATAATCCGGGCTTTTCTGAAGGTGAAGTTTCTAATTTATCTGATAATCTTGTTAATAATGGACCTATCAAATCAATTGTCTCAACATTATGTAAACGAGCATTTCTTAAAAGGTATTCTCTTAATTCATCCGAAACTAATGTATGAATTAGAAAACCATCATTTTTTTCAGCTTCCTGGATAACATTTTGAACCTGCTCGTTGTCGCCAATTCCCGGTCTTCTTTCAATTTTTATTATTGCTTTGGGGAATTGTGTTAATGCGGCATTAAGTGCATGCTCTGCAGTTCTTCCGGTTCCATCAGAAACAATATATACTTTATTCATTCTTACCTCTGTTAAATTTTTTTTTACTTTCATTTTAAGTCAACAGAAATGATTTATAATTTCATGCTTATTTTCAGTTCTTGAAAATTACTAAAACGGTTTCAAAAAATCGATTTAGAACCGTTCGTTCAAAAAGTTATATTATTATATTACAATATAAAAAAAATAGCATTGAGATATGTTTTTGAGATAGGGAATATTTTCCTAAACTGAAACAACCCCTGATAATATATATTATGTAAACATATAACGATAAACTTAATTCTATGCGATAAAAAAGAATAGGTTAGTTAATGAGCAGGTTTATTTTTAAATATATTTCATTAAATCATTTTTAATGAATTTTGCATTTTTTTATTGCTATTGACATTTTATCTGTTTGAAAAAAATTAATTTTGATTTTATTGAAAAAGACAATTGTCTTGATTGCAAAAAAATTAGTATTGAGCAAAAGGACTGTTCAGACGAATTGTCTAACATTTAGGAGAGAAAATTTATGAAAAGTATGACTGGTTATGGAATCAGCAGATATGTTGATGAAGAATGTGAATTTGATATTGAACTAAAGTCAGTAAATAGCAGATTTTTGGATTTTAAAATTTTTTTACCAAAAGAATTAAATTTTTTAGAAATTGTGATAAGAGAATCAGTAAAAAAAGCAATTCATAGAGGAAAAATTGAAATCCGGATCAATTTCTATTTAAAAAAAATGAAGGAAATAAAAATTGATCTGGAAAAATTAAAATCATTTAAAAAAGCATTTGATTTCGCTAAAATTGAACTGAATTTGAATGATAAATTCCCCCTTGCTGATTTTTTTCTCGAAGATGAAAAACTGCAGCAAAGTGATATCTTATTTGAACAAAGCACAATTGAGAAAATAGTTCTCAAGTCTTTGCAATCAGTAATAAAAGAACATCAAAAAATGGCTTTGAACGAAGGCAGAGCAATGAAGAAATTTCTGCAAGATTCCTTTAAAGTTATAACAAAAGCGTTACGGAAGATCGAAAGTGAATTTCCGAAATATAAAAAGAAAATATATCAGAAAATGGTAAAAAATATAACTCACATTTTGGAAACAAAACTAAAAGATGATGATTATAAACGAATTATGCTGGAAGCTGCTTTATATATCGACAAAGCAGATGTAAGTGAAGAAATAATTAGAATCAAAGATCATATCGAGAAATTTTTAAATATCTTGAAAGAAAAGAAAAACGAAATCGGAAAAACTTTGAATTTTATCCTGCAAGAAATGCATCGGGAGATAAATACGATCGGTTCAAAATATAATTCAAAAATAATATTTTCAGAAATACTGATCATCAAACAAGAAATCGAAAAATGCCGGGAGCTTGTGCAAAATGTCGAATAAACCAATAATCAGCTGGACCTCTCACCCGTTTAAAGATTTCCCTGTTTCATCGATATTGCTGCTTATTTCCATCCTCATCATCTCGGTCGGATTATGGAAAATTACTTTTATCAACTGGGAAATGCCGTTGTTTTTTTATTTAGGATTATTGGTGTTCACTCTAACTCTAAGTCCATATTTTATCCCAACCAAATATGAGTTTTATGATGAAAAAATCGTAATTTTCTATTTGATGATTCGCATTGAAAAGAAGTATGTAGATTTTGGATGTTTTTATGCTGATAAAAAAGGGGTAATGTTAAGCACCTTTAAAAAACCACGAAGATTAGATAATTTCAGGGGTCAATCCGTACGCTTTTCAAAGAATCAAAAAGAGAAAGAAGAATTGTTAAAACTCCTGGAAAATAAAATTGGAAAAAGATTTTAATGTTTGATAAGAAAATAAGCTATCAAATCATAAAATTACTTTCGGAAAATATACATTCTACATTCAAAATTAAAGAGATAGCAAAAAAAATCAGGATAAAAAAACATAAGTATAAAGATTTGATCGATACATTGTTCAAACTCACAAAAGAAGGAAAAATATTTCAAAAAAGCAGGAAATATTCTTATCAAAAAAAAATAAATTTTCAAAAATATGTTACCGGCAAATTTGACGCCAGACCTTTAGCGAAGAATAAATCTTTCGCTTTTATATTAACAGACGAAGATGATCTTTTTATATCCGAAGAAGATACTTTAACTGCTTATCACAACGATCTGGTAGAAGCTGAAGTACAATTTTCCAGGAAAAAGAAAAAATATGGAATAGTCACAAAGATCATTAAAAGAGACAAGGATAGTATTGTCGGCACAATCATGAAATACCAAAATCGATTTTATCTGGTTCCCGATAATTCCCCTATTCACACAAATTTTTTGATCAATAAAATCGCTGGAGCGAAGAATGGTGAAAAAGCACTTTTAAAAATCACGAATTGGGGAAACCGGGAAATGATGAAATTACCTGCAGGAGATATTATCGAAATTTTGGGGAAAGCCGGAGAACCTGAGGTGGAGACCTTAAGTGTGATCAAACATTTCGAACTTCCTTTATTTTTTAGGGATTCTGTCTTGGAGGAATTAAGAGAAATTACTGATAATATTTCCGAAAAAGATAAAAGTGAACGAAAGGATTTTCGAGATTTGATTACTATTACTATCGATCCGGTTTCTGCAAAAGATTTTGACGATGCGGTTTCTCTGGAAAAGACAGAAAATGGTTGGAAACTTTATGTTCATATAGCAGATGTTGCTCATTATATTTTACCTCGATCCGAGTTGTTCAAAGAAGCAAAAAAGCGAGGAAACAGTTATTATTTTCCCAAAAAAGTAATTCCTATGCTGCCGGAAAAAATTTCCAATAAAATCTGCAGTTTACGACCCTTTGAAGAAAAGCTAACTATTACTGTGATCATAGAATTTGATCAGGATCATGAAATAATCGAGCAAAATGTTGTCGAAAGTATGATCAAATCAAATACCAGATTGACTTATGAAGAAGTAGATGCACTTTTTAATGATGAAGAAAATGACATCGATCCTGCAATTGCAGAAATTTTATTCCGGATGAAAAGACTCTCCTCTTCCCTATCTGCAGGAAAAAAGAAGAAAGGTTATCTCTTTTTTGATCTTCCTGAAACAGAATATATTTTTGATGAAGAAGGATATATCACCGATCTGAAAAGAAGTCAAGAAACCGAATCACATGTTTTGATCGAGAATTTTATGCTGCTGGCGAATGAATTTGTTGCAAAATTCCTGTCTTCAAAAAATACTATCTACAGGATCCATGAAAAACCTGATGAACAGGAAATTGGACAGATCAAGGAGATTGCCGAAAGATTTGATCTGAATTTCAAAAGAAAAAAGAATCTGAACAGATCTCTGCAAATGCTTCTCGATTCGATGCCGGATGATACTTATCATCGTGTTTTTGATCGGATCATCCTGCGATATTTGAAAAAAGCAAAATATGAAATCAGAAATTCGGGACATTTCGGTCTGGCACTTTCGAATTATACGCATTTTACTTCACCGATCAGAAGGATTTGCGATCTAACAGTTCATCATCAAATTAAGAGCATTCTTCACTCGTTTGCGAATCCATTTTCCAAAAAAGAATTGATAGAACTTGCCAAAATAGCTTCTGAAAAAGAAATTATTGCAGATGAAGCAGAAAGAGAAGTTGACCTGAAAAACAAGAAAATTTTTATGAAGAAGAAAATTGGGGAAGTTTTTAAAGGGATAATTTGCAGTATAAAATCTGCAGTTATCTTAGTTGAACTCGATGCATTACCGATCATTGGGCTAATCGAGTTGAGTTCACTCACTGACGATTATTACGATTTTTATGAAAGGAAAAACTGCTTGATCGGGAAGCGAAAGGGGAAAATTTATAAATTGCTGGATAAAGTAATAGTGCAGGTGATAACCGTAACCGATGATATCTATTTCAGATTTATAGATAAACAAAACAATATAAAAAAATAAATAATTACACATGATCATTTTCATATTCCTGATCCAGTTAATTTTCTTCCTAGGATATCCCTATATTTTTTTCAGATTCAAGGGTATTGAGAAGAAACAGCGAACAGGATTTTTTTCAAAAAAACTAAAAAAATCCATCTGGTTCCATGCTGCTTCTGTTGGTGAAGTAAATGCAGTTAAGCCATTACTCCATGTACTTCTCAAAAAATATCCGGAAAGTAATTTTGTGCTAACGACAATGACCGGAACCGGTCAGGAAACCGCCAAGAAAATAGATCCTAATATCGCTACATCGTTCTTACCTTTCGATTGTTTTACGATGATGAAAAGGTTTATAAAAAAAGTAAATCCGCAATTGATCATCCTGGTTGAAACAGAATTTTGGCCCACATTGCTCTGGCTGGCGAATAAAAACAAAATTCCGGTTATTGTTGTGAATGGTCGTCTTTCAGATAGATCTTTCCCGCATTATAAGAGGTTTTTATTTTTTTGGAAACCTTTATGGAAAACGATTTCTGCTGTTAATGCCCAATCTGAAGAAGATAAAAAAAGATTTTTGTCGCTAGACTTCAATAATGTTGTCAATGCTCATAATTTGAAATTCTGTGTAGAACTTCCTGAATTTGAACGCGACATTTCCAGGAAGGAGATCAAAACATCCAAAAACGATTTTGTGATCGTTTGGGGAAGCAGTCGTCCGGGAGAAGAAAAACTGCTGAAATCAATTTATCACGATTTGAAAAAAGTAATTAAGAATTTGAAAATTGTCATTGTACCACGACATTTGGAGTGCATGCCGGAGATCGAGTCTATTTTTGCTGATTCTGACTATCAAGTATTTTCAAAATTAAAACAGCAATACGAAATTCTAATAGTCGATCAAATGGGAATTCTAAACAAAATATATGCTCTTGCTGATTTAGTGATCGTGGGAGGAAGTTTTTTCAACTTTGGAGGACATAATCCGCTCGAACCTGCTTTTTACAAAATTCCTATTATTATGGGAGAGGACTTCTCATCCTGCCGGGATTCAGTTATGAAAATGATAGAAAATAATGGAATTCTGATATCCTCAAATGAAAAATTGTTATCGAATATTATATTCCTGTATAAAAATCCGGAAATCAGGAAAAATCTGGGATCAAATGCAAAAAAAACTTTACAGGAAAATTCTGATAGTCTGGAAAAGAACCTTGACACAGTAGTTCAGAACTTGTTCTGAATTTATTTAAAAACTTGATTTATCCTCAACTGCCGGATGAATCAATTTTCAAGGATTTAGATTATTTTGTGAAAATTGAAACATAGTCAATTATTCAATCTTAAGTCAAGATTATTAAAGTAAACTTAACTCAAGATTTATGTGATATGAGGAAAAACGATGATACAAGCAAAGCATTATAAAAAACTCTCCAACCAAAAAGTACAGTGTATTCTTTGTCCGCACTTTTGTGTTCTGGCACACGATGAAGAAGGAAAATGCCGCATCCGGTTCAATACAAATGGCGAATTATACACTTCCAATTACGCAGAATCGATTTCCATTAGTATGGATCCGATCGAGAAAAAACCACTTTATCATTTTTATCCCGGAAAAAGCATTCTTTCCATCGGTCCGAATTCCTGCAATTTTGCTTGTGATTTCTGTCAGAATTTTTCCATCAGCCAGTTTGAAGTCCCGACTTATCATCTCGAACCGGAAGAACTGATCACTCTCTGCCTTAAAAACAAGACAATATTTGTAGCTTATACGTACACAGAACCAATAACCTGGTTCGAATATATTTTAGATTCATCTCGCTTATTGAAAGAGAGAGATTATAAAATTGTCATGGTTACAAATGGTTTTATGAATCCGGAACCATTACACGAGCTTCTCCCCTACATCGATGCAATGAATATCGATCTGAAATCTATGGATGATGAATTTTATCGAAAGTATTGTAAGGGTAGATTACAGCCCGTTCTGGATACTATCAAAAGAGCAGCAACTAAATGTCATATTGAGATCACTAACCTTTTGATCACTGGAGAAAATGATTCACCCGATAATATTTTGAAGCTTGTCGATTTTATCGCTGATATCGATCCTCAGATTCCGGTTCATTTTTCCCGTTATTTTCCACATTTTAAAATGTCCAATCCAGCCACCCCGGAATCGACTCTTTATAGAGCACGGGAAATTGCTCGCCGAAAACTGTCTTATGTTTATCTGGGAAATGTCATATCCGATTCCGATACAAATTGTCCTGATTGTAATGCAACCCTGATCAAAAGAGGATTTGCTTCAAAGCATCTGGTAAAGAATGGTAAATGTCCCTTCTGCAGTTTTGAGATCTATGGAGAATTTTAAAAAACAAAATTTGTCGAATTTAAAAAATTTAGCAGATTTGAAGAAAATATTCACCAAAGCAGATTTCATCCTGATCGTATTCCTGATTTTATTTTCCGGAATTTTTCTCATGATGATCAAAAATCATAACTCAGAAAAAATAGTCGAAATTTATCATCACAATATTTTGCTTCGCTCAGAGAGTTTAATTCAGGATAAGTTAATCGAAATCGAGGGCGGAATTACCATTGAAATTAAAAATCAAAAAATACGAATGAAAGAATCGAACTGTAAAAAACAAGTATGTGTTCAACAAGGTTGGAATGATACTTTTCCCATTATCTGTGTACCTAATGAGCTCTCAATTGTGATCAAACAAAGGAAAGAGGATATACTGATTACCAGGTAAAAAGAAAATTATTAAAATTAATATCCAGCAGTCACAATATAAAATTTTTTCATATTTACAGTATCTCTATCCTCCCAAGATGTTTCTTCGATCCCGGTTTGTTCTAAAGAAAAAATACCGTCAGGAGTTGAGGATGAATAAACTGTATAAAAAGTCGCTCCTGTAACTTCATCCCATTCCAGGAAAATACTTCCGTTATCATAATAAATAATGATATTTTCCGGAGATTCTAAGCCTGAATTTGAAAAACCTGGAGTTGGTTCTGTGAAATATTCCCAGTTCGGACTGCCATCGGTATTTCTGCCATAAGAAATATCCGCAGTCTGCATATCATAACTTAATGTATCGATCGGAGTTGTGCCATAGTAAGCAAATAAACCGATTTGTTCGCCGTCTCCATTCAGGTTGAAATTCAAATGCAGAATGCCATCTTCCTCATCATCATCTGCCCAGAGTAACAAAAAATCTCCCGGCGGGATAGTTGTTGAATCAGGATGTGTTTCCGGTATTTTATACCATTGAGAATAATCCGTTAAATCATCAGTTATATATAAACCACCAATATCGATCGCATTTGCACCCGCATTATAGATTTCAAGCCAATCTGCATAACTGCCTTGAGGATCTTGATTTGTTGTTCGATTTATAGCAAGAAACTCATTTATATATAAAGAAGGACGAATATAATCTACTTCATATTCTATCAAAACATCGTTTCCGGGATATCCGGTTATCATTTCCTGGTTATCTTCCGCTTCAATATAATATGATATTATTGTTCCGGGTGATTGTTGCGGAATAAAACAACCGTAAATACCATCTCCCACAGATCCATCATTATACAATCCATTATCGAGCATATAAATCGGGAAAAAATCACCTCCGTTGCTGTAGTATAAAGTTACTAAATAAATATAATTATCATCGGTCGCCTGAATCGTTACATTCACATTTTCACTGCTTGTCGGTGTTAGAGGAACTTGTTGGAAATTTGATAATTCCGGAGGGTCGTTCCCTTGAGTATTATATGTTCCCGGAGTCGGTTCAGGCATAAACTGCCAGAAGTCCGAACCATCAGGATAACGACCAAAGGAAATATCTGATAATTGATTTCCGAAACTGAGACTGTCGAGAGCTAATACTCCATCTTGATGATATAATCCAATAAATTCGCCGTCTTCATTCATTTTGAAATTCGTATGAAGATCTCCCTGTTCAGGATCATTATCGAGCCAGACGATCAGAAAGTCACCGGCATTTATCTCCGTATTTTCCGGAAATTTCCATTTATCCGGATAAGTAGGATTATCCGAAAGAAACATACCGGAAAGGTCTATTGTTTCCTCATTTGTATTGTAGATTTCCAGCCAATCATCATATTCGCCGAACTCATCTGCTAAAATCAGATCATTATTCGCTAAAAATTCATTGATGAAAATATTGTCTATTCTCGTAGGGATTTCTAATCCTTCAAACTGCATTTCTATACTTGTTCTTCTTTGTTCTATAAATGACTCCAATCCGTATATATTATCTATATCATCTACCAAACTGTTTTCAAATTCTTCATTTGAATACAATTTAAGTGTATCTGCATAAACATCCGATCTTATTAAATCCGCCAATTCCTCTATCCTGGGATATATTACATCAGGATCAAGCTCCTCTTCCATTACATATTGATAGATCATTAAATATAAATCCTCATATTCTTCTATTTCAAAAAACCTTTCTGCTAAAGGTCTTATACCTGGCATTGGTCCTTTATAGAATATTGACAAACTTACTGAATTAGTATATACTCCACCTCCAAAAGTACCAAATGATAAATTCAAATCCCAGGGAATATGAATAAATTTATCCGAATCTGTCCTGTGATAAACATAATAATTATGACACTTACCGACATAACTGTCTAAATTCACAAATAGATTGTTTAAAGCAAAAAAGAAAATCCAGTTATGTATATGGAATACATTTTCTATTGATTCCTGAAAATCATATATAGGAATATTATCCAAAATATCGATAAAATAAATTAGATCAGACCAATCGTTTTCTTCTTCATTAGTTTTTAGATCATAATAAGGATAATAATTTTCCTGATTCGATCCCAACCATTCAAGAGTACTAAGTTCTTCACCCTTGAATAAATTTCCATTATCGTTCGATTCAAAATTTCTTCTCAGGAATTTTTTATTTACCTGTTCGACATTGGTGTATATACCTAAACAATTATCATTAGTATATAGTTTAATAAAATTTGCTCTTGAACTTATTAAATATTTATTAAAAATATCGTATAAAATTTTTTCCCTTAAAAAAGAAGGATCCATATACTGATTGCTTAAACTCAATTTTGTTAAACCGTAGAATTCTTGATTCTCATTATATTCATTGAATTTTATTTTAAACGGTTTTTTTTGATTAGGTTGATTAAAACAAGATGCATTGCCTTTATATCTAACTCCTACATTTGGATATATATCACCATTAAACTCAAATGTAGCCGGGATATATTCATTTTCACCAGCTTGGTAATTTTGCCAGAGTAATTCCAGATAATTTTCTTGTTCGAAAGTCAAATAGAATTCAGGTATCTGAGTATCATCAAAAACAAAATCAGAAATATGTGATAATAAAAAGCGGAAGAATAAAAGCAAAGAAAGAATGATATATCTTTTTTTTTTCATGAAGATACCTATAAAATTCTATTACAGATAAAACTCTAATTTAATTTCCAGCAGTTACATAATAAAATTTCTTCCCTTCTAGCACTTGATCCTCCCAAAATGTTTCTTCGATCCCTGTTTGTTCTAAAGAAAAAATACCGTCAGGAGTTGAGGATGAATAAACTGTATAAAAAGTCGCTCCTGTAACTTCATCCCATTCCAGGAAAATACTTCCGTTATCATAATAAATAATGATATTTTCCGGAGATTCTAAGCCTGAATTTGAAAAACCTGGAGTTGGTTCTGTGAAATATTCCCAGTTCGGACTGCCATCGGTATTTCTGCCATAAGAAATATCCGCAGTCTGCATATCATAACTTAATGTATCGATCGGAGTTGTGCCATAGTAAGCAAATAAACCGATTTGTTCGCCGTCTCCATTCAGGTTGAAATTCAAATGCAGAATGCCATCTTCCTCATCATCATCTGCCCAGAGTAACAAAAAATCTCCCGGCGGGATAGTTGTTGAATCAGGATGTGTTTCCGGTATTTTATACCATTGAGAATAATCCGTTAAATCATCAGTTATATATAAACCACCAATATCGATCGCATTTGCACCCGCATTATAGATTTCAAGCCAATCTGCATAACTGCCTTGAGGATCTTGATTTGTTGTTCGATTTATAGCAAGAAACTCATTTATATATAAAGAAGGACGAATATAATCTACTTCATATTCTATCAAAACATCGTTTCCGGGATATCCGGTTATCATTTCCTGGTTATCTTCCGCTTCAATATAATATGATATTATTGTTCCGGGTGATTGTTGCGGAATAAAACAACCGTAAATACCATCTCCCACAGATCCATCATTATACAATCCATTATCGAGCATATAAATCGGGAAAAAATCACCTCCGTTGCTGTAGTATAAAGTTACTAAATAAATATAATTATCATCGGTCGCCTGAATCGTTACATTCACATTTTCACTGCTTGTCGGTGTTAGAGGAACTTGTTGGAAATTTGATAATTCCGGAGGGTCGTTCCCTTGAGTATTATATGTTCCCGGAGTCGGTTCAGGCATAAACTGCCAGAAGTCCGAACCATCAGGATAACGACCAAAGGAAATATCTGATAATTGATTTCCGAAACTGAGACTGTCGAGAGCTAATACTCCATCTTGATGATATAATCCAATAAATTCGCCGTCTTCATTCATTTTGAAATTCGTATGAAGATCTCCCTGTTCAGGATCATTATCGAGCCAGACGATCAGAAAGTCACCGGCATTTATCTCCGTATTTTCCGGAAATTTCCATTTATCCGGATAAGTAGGATTATCCGAAAGAAACATACCGGAAAGGTCTATTGTTTCCTCATTTGTATTGTAGATTTCCAGCCAATCATCATATTCGCCGAACTCATCTGCTAAAATCAGATCATTATTCGCTAAAAATTCATTGATGAAAATTTCTGTTGAAGGTTCTGGTATTTCATAATTAATTAATTCTTGTTCAATACTAATTATTCTGCTTGAAATAAAAGGTTTAAGACCGAAAATCAAATGACCACCTTCAAGAATAATATCCTGATCTTGATTCTGCTCAAATTCTTGATTTGAAAACATTTTCAAAGTATCAGCATAAACTGCAGGTCTAATTAAATTTATCAGAGAATCTATACGGGAAAAAAGGATATCTTCCCGGATCAAAGTATCACGAAGGAATCGGAAGTTTCTTAGATAAATATCAATATATTCCTGGAAATCAAATATTCTTTGACTAAGTGGTCTGGGTATATTAGGCGGAGATACCCAGAGTATGGGAAAATTTAGAACTTCCTCATAATCAAGGTTACCTGTTTGAGTGCCGAAAGCAGTATTGAAATCCCAGGGAATATGAATGAATTTATCAGAATCCGTGCGGTGATATATATAATAATTATGACCACTGCAAAAATAACTATCGAGATTAACTAAAAAATTGTTAATAGCATGAAAAAAAAGATAGTTATGAGTGTGGAAAACCTGTTCAAAAAGTTCTATAAAATCTCTATCTGAAGTATTATTTAAAACATTGATCATATTAACCAGATCAGCCCAGTCGTTAGCTTCCTCATTTGTTTTTAGTTCATACATTTGATAATAATTTTCCGGATTACTTCCCCACCATTCCAGTGTTCCGGAAGGATCACCTTTGAAAAGATTACCGTCTTCGTTATTACTAAAATTCTTTTTCAAAAACTTTTTATCTATCTGTTCTACATTCGTATATAATCCCCAATAATCTCCGTTAATAAAGAGTTTAATAAAATTTGTCCTCGATGATGGTAGATATTTATTGATCAAATCATAACTGAGCTTTTCTCTAATAAATGTAGGATCATAATAATTGTTACTAAGACTTATTTTTTTTAGACCATAGAATTCTTGGTCAAGGTTGAATTTATCAAATTTGATCTTGAACGGCTTTTTATCGGTTGGATAACTCATAGATTTCAGACCTTTGAATCTGACTCCGACATTCTCGTAAACCTGCTCGTTAAATTCAAAATCAGCTTGAATATAGTCTCTGTCAGTATCATATTCTTCCCAAAGGAGATCCCAGAAATTTTCCTGGTGAAAAGTCAGATAAAATTCATGGATTTGAGTATCATCAAATACAATATCTGAAATATGGGAAAATAAATACGGGAAAAATATGAGAGTAGAAAGTATTATAGTTATTCTCTTGGTCATTTTGACTCCTTAAACATTATTGTTGTGAAGAAATGATTTCATCCTGATGCACAATCGCAGCAACTCTTGCTTGATTTTTTCTTTATTTTCCGAATTATAGTCAAAAAAAATATTTTTGATCATATTATTTTGAAGATTGATTGTAAATCCGATAAAACATTTTCCGGGTCTGTTGACCCGTGTCAAATTAACAATGTGTCCAATATTAGTGATTTGCGATAAATGTATGCTTTCACCGTTCGGTAATTGTAAAAAATCTTTCTTTATAATCCTTCTTATATTTTCCATATGAGTATTTATAACATAAATCGTTCCAAGTTTCATTTATTAGTCAATAGTGGATGAGAAAATGAAATGATGATTATTATAGATATTATTTGTAAGTTATGATTATAAGATCTTAAATTAAGGATAACTGTCTTATTTTAAAGGATTTAATTAGTGTCCATCCGTAAACAAAGGATTCGAGTTGTTAGAAGGCGTTAAACTGCGTTTGATGATCGACATCATCTCGGAACAAGATGCCGACTCGAAACCACTTCTAATGGCTTTTTTTAAACTTATCTACGGCAACAGCAGGATTACAAGTCGAAAAAAGCGACCTGACGAAAGTACACACTTAGAACTAATTGAAAAAAAATTAATAATCGCAGTAAAATTAGATGACTAACATTTCCAACTTCGTAAAATCTGTCCGTTATATTTTATTATACATCTAATGTTATTATTCAAGCCTTTCAGTCTTGATCTTCATTTCCGTCTATTCTACGGGTTTCACCCGCAGTTAATAATATTTAACTCCTTTGGAGTAATTTTTTATACTCTTTTAAAAATGATTTTACACTCAGGTAGTATTTAATACTCTGTTAGAAATCAATGAAATCCCGTAGGATTTAATATGAATTGCCTCAGTGAAACCTGCGGATACAAAAAATACAGATCAGAATCCTGAAAGGATTTAATAAACGAAGAGGGAAATATTTGTAGATGGTATTTTAATTATGCGATATCGATGATGTGAAAACAAACAGTTGTGCGATAAAGCACAGTTGTCAAATTAGAATTTTCGTACTTTTTATATTATATTTTTTTAATCTTCTGATTAACGAATCTCGCGAAATATTCAATTTTTTTGCAGCTTTGGTTTGATTGAAATTTGATATTTCCAATGCTTTTTTAATTAGTTTGATCTGAATTTTTTCAAGATTCAAATCTTCAATTAATTCTTTTTCGTTAAGAGAATCCTGCAATTTTATATTTTCCAGAAAAGAAAAATCCTCTAAAGTCAGGATTGGATTATTACAATGTATGAGAGAGTTTTCCACAAAATTTTTTAATTCACGGACATTACCCGGAAAAGGATATTTTTTCAATTCCTCGATAATTTCAGGAACAAATCCGGGTTCTATTTTTTTTAGTTCATAAGAGAATTTTTTCAGGTAATATTCAAGTAATGGTTCTATATCTTCAGTTCTTTCCCGCAAAGGAGGAATGTCGATTGTCATTGTATTTAATCGATAAAGAAGATCCATCCTGAATTTGTTCTCATTAACCAATTTATATATGTCTTTATTTGTGGCTGAGATGATCCTGAAATCTACTAATTCTTGTTTATTTCCGCCTATTCTGGTTATTTTTTTTTCTTCGATGACGCGCAGCAATTTTGCCTGAATATTGATCGGCATATCGGCAATCTCGTCGAGAAACAATGTTCCTTTATCCGCAAGTTCAAGATATCCTTTTTTATTAGAGATCGCACCGGTAAATGCTCCTTTTACATGCCCGAAGAATTCACTTTCGATAAGAGAACCCGGAATAGCACAACTATTTACCACGCAGAAAAAATTATTTTTTCTTTTACTGGCATGGTGAATTATTCGAGCAACAATTTCTTTTCCGGTTCCACTTTCACCTGTAATCAGAACATTTGTATTTTCGTGGTTAGCCGCGATCATAGCCGATTGTAATACTTTCTCTATTTTCTTACTTTTACCGACAACTTCATTCTGGATCAATCTTTCAAGTTCCCGGGATATTAAAGAATGAGATTTCTTGATCTGTTGGAATTCTTTAACAGTTTGCTTATATTTAAGTTTGTTTTCCTTTTCTTTACGATGTTTATGTAAAGCGATTTTAATATTCACATATAAATCTTTTTCTTTAAAAAGTTTGATAATATAACCAAAAGGATTTGAACTGATTGCATCCAGGATTATGTTCTGTTCTGAATAAGAAGTTACGAATATTATAGGAATATCATAATTTTCATAAATATATTTTGCTGTATTAATACCTATTTTTTTTCCGTTCAGAACAATATCCATTAAGATCAAATCCGGTTTCGATCTTTTCACGATTTCTATTGCTTCTTCACCTGTTGTTACATTTCCACAGACATTAAAGCCTAATTTTTCTATACTTAAGGCAATATCTCTGGCTATGATAATTTCGTCTTCAACAATTAAGATTTGTGTTTTTTTCATTAGTAGTTCAGAACTTGTTCTGATATTCTTCCTAATATATTATTAAGAATGTTTAATAAGAATGTTCATTTAGAATGTTCATTTAGAATGTTCATTTAGAATGTTCATTTTGTTTCTTTTTATCATAGTTTTCCAAATAACCCCTTCTCTTCCGATTACGAAAATGCTTGCGTAAATCTTTTCTGTGCATCTTTTTAAAATATTGCTCGGAATAAGGATCGTTCAGTGTTTTCCTGTAAAACCGTACAATTAATATAACAATACAGATAACAAATAATACTAAAATAACCGCTAAATATTTTAACGGGATATTTGAAAGTATTTCCATTTTTTACTTAATCACTTCAGTATGTAACTCATTGCTCTGCATTGAGAAACTGTCGCAAAGCAGGAGCTGTGCGTTACGGTAACTCATTGCTCCGCATTGAGAAATCTGTCGCAAAGCAGGAGCTGTGCGTTACGGTAACTCATTGCTCCGCATTGAGATAAGGTCACAAAGCAGAGCTTTGTGTTACATCCACAATATAATCTTTCCACTCTTCAATCCGTTCAACTAATCCCGCGTTCACAGGATTGTTAAATACATAGTTCTTGATCCGATAATACTCTTCATCATCTCTGATATAATGATCATAACTTTCATGATGCCAGAATTGTCCATTTCTTTTTAGAATTTTATTGGATCCTATTGCTGTGTAACTCTTGTGTTCTTTCATTATTTTTGCTATCGAAAAGTACTGTTTATTTGAATTTTGTAAAGGTTTCAGGACTGTATGAACATGATTGGGCATTATCAAAGCAAAATGAAGTTCATATAACTTTTGATGATTATAAAGGAAACTATCGATTATTAACCGTGTAATTTCTTTATTCTTTAACCATAAAGGTTCACTTATGTATTTATCAAGAAATTCATCTTCCTTTTGAAACAAAACCTTGTTATATATATTTTCTAATTTCTTTCTTTCAATTGGATCAACTTTTACTAACTGTTTATCAAACACTTTCCGTTTTTCGAGCAGGATCGACAAAATCTCTTTTGGAAGGGAAAAAGCCAGTCTGTAAGTTATAAAGAGAACGGCGTTTTCCGGCTGGATATGCGGCAGGTTTCTTTTGTAGAATATTCTGAAATCTAATTTATTGCTCATTCGAGATTATCCGATCAGGTTTGGTTGTAACTCATTGCTCCGCATTGAGAAATCTGTCGCAAAGCAGGAGCTGTGCGTTACGGTAACTCATTGCTCCGCATTGAGAAGCATTCGGTCGCAAAGCAGGAGCTTTGTGTTACGGTAACTCATTGCTCTGCATTGAGAATGCTTGGTCACAAAGCAGGAGCTTTGTGTTACGGTAACTCATTGCTCCGCATTGAGAAATCTGTCGCAAAGCAGGAGCTGTGCGTTACGGTAACTCATTGCTCCGCATTGAGAAGCATTTGGTCACAAAGCAGGAGCTTTGTGTTACAATACAAAAAAAGCCCCGAGTTGTCGGGGCTTTAAATTATTAAACGGATCCCTATCTTGCCAGGATCATTTTCTTGATGAAGCTTTCATCTCCGGCATTTAGTTTGTAGAAATAAATTCCGGTTTTGACATTTCTACCGGTTTCATCTTTTCCATTCCAAATAAAATCTCCGAATTCAGTATTGTTCTTAACAAATCTTTTTACTACCTGACCTTTGGTGTTATAGATAGTAAGTTCACAATTTGCTACTTCTTTCAGGCTAAATCCGATCTTGGTGGTGTTGTTTAACGGATTGGGAACATTCTGGAACAGACCGTATCTTCCTTCATAAGGATTTACGGGATCTTCACCGGATTCAGGAATAGTCAAAGAAATAGGATCGTGCAGATCTGTTGTTCCGGAGAAATCGACACTTTCGATCCAATACCAGTAAGTTTGATTTTCCTCGACTTCATTTTCGTCTTCAAAAGAATATTCTGTTGGTTCGGTAGTTGTACCCTGACCCTCGATAAGTGCCGGATTGACTGTGATGGTTTCGTCGTTCAAGAATGCATTTTTATCTTCACCTCGATAAATATTCCAGCCCATATTATCGATTTCCGATTGAGTCGTCCAGAAAAGGGTCAAACCTTCGGCAGTGTATTCGGCGGTGAAATTGGTTAGAGTGACAGGTAAGGGAGGTTCTGGATCACCCCATAATTCAACATTATCAATTGCCCAACCGGAAGCCCAGGTGGCGGCATCATCTGAATGGAAAGCAATTTCTACATCGGTAAATCCGGGACCGCAATAGGCAGATAAATCTGCGCTAAGAGAAATCCAGGCAACATTTGTAGGTGCATATCCCAGAATAGTCCATCCACCTCCACTTACTCTTACTTCAATAGTTGCTATTTGTCCGTAAGCACCGGTATAGAAGCTATCAAAGTCTAATCTGGCACAATTATAACCTGAAAAGTCTTGAGATGGTGTGATCAGGTAATCTACACTACCGTCATCATTAGCAGCATCATCATTGGAGCATTCATAATAACTATCCGGACCTGCCGGGATTGTAAAATATGAACTACTGCCATCTAAAGTTACAAACCAACCAATTGCTGAATTTGTAGTTTCCGTCCATCCTGGTGGATGCTCGACACCGGTATTAAATGTCTCTGTCCATTGTAAGTATTGGTCTCCGGTAGTAAAATCCCAGATTGGGCAACCGGTAGCAGAACCATAAGTATTATAAGGAACAATTTTCCAATAATGAATTGTTGCATTAGCTAAACCTGCATAAGCATAAGTAGTAACATTTCCCAGGTCAGTTCCGTTTTCAATATTGGTTGGATCTGATACACCACCACCATCAGTACCAAAGTAAATATAATATCCGGTTGCATCACCTTGAACAGCCCATGTTAAATTTCCTGATGTTGGGACACAAACGTCTCCATCTAAAGGATCTGTTTCAGTTGTACATGCAGGAGGATCTCCTGATGTATATTGAAACCTGGTTTGAGGACGATTGTCAGATGTTCCTTCATAAGGATCTGTACATCCAGCAGTTCCATCATTATAAGCCCAGGCATTCATTCCTGTTTCAGCATCTCCGTAAACAGATGAATTTGAGCCCCAGGAAGTATTATCAAAACAAACCATGACCAGGACATTGCTGGTTCCATCCCAGGTAAAGTCGGTTGAAAAATTATAATAATTCCAATTAGCAACCGGTGTTGGTGCACCAGTATAGCATGATGTAAAACCTGTCTCAAATCCTGTTAAAGGTGAAGTAGCTGTTGTATGTTTTAAACCAATTTCAAATCCATTACATACATCACCTGAAGCTGAGGCGACATTCCAACCTATGCCTGTAATATCTCCTGCGGGAAGACCTGCAGTAGTAAGTTCGGCAGCAGTAAATAAAAACTGGTTTTGCCCATCTTCATAATAAGTTCCGTATGGTGTATCTCCTGTAGCTGTTAATGTACTTCCACCGGCACCAACTGTTGCATAAGCTCTGCTTAAAGGCGATGTGGGAGGATTTGGATTTTCCTGAACCTTTAAAAGTGGCATAACTTGTTTGTTATGTTCTGTTTTAACTTTTTCGTTTAAAGAAAAAAGAACAGATACTGTTAACACAATAACGACAAAAAATACGACAAATTTTTTCATAATAACCTCTCCTTTTTTTGTTTTTGTTTTTGTTTTTCATTTTTTTATTTATGATATTTTATTTTCAAAAATTCTACGGGAAGTAGAAAACCATATTTGCGACTGTTAAAGATCAGTTTTTATTAAGTTTTTTCCCACACCTAAAGGAGTGGGTTATTGATTTAATTTCAATTATTTTTTCTTATGTTTTTTTTGGTCTTTGAGACTGATGATTCCGATGATTGTGCCAAAAATAACGAATACAAGAGTCATTATAACGACAAATTCCATCTTCAGTTCTGAAGTTTTGGTATAAAACTTTTAATTGTCCTTTTGAGCATGTTTAATCACTTTTAATGATATTAAAACAAATCCACCTAAAAAAACTATAAAGGCTGTAATTACAAACCACTCCATTTTACATGTCCTCCAATTCATCGATTTTTTTGTAAACATTTTTATTAATCCGCACAATAAAAAAAGATATGACAACAATACCAATAAAAGAAAAGATAAGTAACAGTATATTCGTTCGATTGAAGTTTTGAATCAACCATGCAGCTAACGAAATATCTATTGCTACCAGAACACTAAAAAATACTTTTATCCAACCAATCTCTTCCTTTGTTTTATCGAGTTTGGACATATTTTCTTCCTAAAACAACTTTAGCTGTTTTCAAATTCTACACAAAGTAGAAAACCATATTTGCGACTGTTAAAGATCATTCATAAAATACATTTTTTTCTAGAGTTTAAAAAAAAGAATTCATAATGCTGTCAAATGTTTTTTTTATTTTTTTTGTTTCCGTAATATTTTCTTACTATTTCATAAAAAAGTTTCATAAACATTCCTGTTTGTGAACCGGATATGAGAATAGGGATATTTTCTTAATTTGTCTCAAAGCAGGAGCTACTGTAACTCATTGCTCTGCATTGAGAAGCATTCGGTCGCAAAGCAGGAGCTGTGCGTTACGGTAACTCATTGCTCTGTATTGAGATGAATTTGGTCGCAAAGCAGGAGCTGTGCGTTACGGTAACTCATTGCTCCACATTGAGAAGCATTCGGTCGCAAAGCAGGAGCTGTGCGTTACGGTAACTCCTTGC